>CP051137.1:2030734-2707645 GCA_050916065.1 Lacibacter sp. | reverse complement strand
GATGCATTAGGGCCATAGATTGCTGCTGTTTTAAGAAGCCTTACTTTTTCTTTTTTAGCAATTTCAGCTGCAAAAATGTTATCGCTTTTACTTCTTGCAGGTTCAGCAATTAGGCTAAAAGTTGTTTTTTCTTTTATAGAACGATAATTACTTATCGTAAACTCCAGTAACATAGTGTGAAATTTGTCGAAAAGTATGCAAAATATACTGAAACAACCGCATTAATTGTTAAAATAATTCAATAAATTGCATAAAATATACAAAAATTCGCCTTTTATGGCAATAATATCTATAATTTGAATTAGCAAGTATCAATTTTCCAAAGCCACTTATACCAAAACTCATCCTTTTTAAGAGATATGTCAGATTTTATAGCCAACTTATAAGCCCAGCTTTCATCTTCAGGAAGAGCTTCTTTTCTGGCTAAGAAGTTCTGATACTTAGCAAGGTTGGTCGGATGATCCGTAACCTCAAATGAAATGATTCGTTCACTATCAGATTCTTTTACTTCAAGCTTTCCATTATTAAAGGAAACGGAATCAATCTCAAGTATTATGGGCACAGGGTAAGAAAAATCATCAACATCAGCCAGTTCTAAAACAGGGCTCACAACTAATAAATACCGCCATATGTTTTCAATTGGCACTGCGCCCATGATTCCAATGTCTTCCACAAGTATCCGTTGATCAGCATAGGCCATTACATATAAATCGTTGTTGAATTGTGCGTGAAACTCTTCCAGGCGTTTCACCTCATTTTCAATGGAAACAAATAATGCTTCATTTAAGAACAGCATGTTCAAAATACATATCCCAAAAACGATTGCTTTTTTACCCCCGATGCCAGAGTATTGATATTGTTCCGGATGCATGAACATGTTTCTTAAACTACGGTAACGGTGTAAAGCATCCTTTATCTTTTTTTGAGGCTCTTTTGTATCTAAATCTTCTATTAACTGATGTAGTTTTTTCTTTCTTTCCTCCGTTATCCCTTTTTTCTTATTGTATATCTCATACTGTAAAGGAATTTCCAATTCTTTACAGCGAAGCTTAACACCCATTTCAAGAATAAGTAGCAATTTTGACAATGCTTCATCATAAAGAGGGTAGTGGTAATAGGCATGCGCCATCATATACTCACATAAAACAAAACTATCGGCCACATCTTTATGAACCTTGGGGTGAAATTGACCTTTTACAACAAGTGATTTGTTGTAAGCTTCAAAATCTTTTAATGCAAATAGTTCCCAACGATCATCGGGCTGATGATATTCCATTATTCTGAAAAGATTTGATTGATTAATTCTTTTTTCAATAAATCTGTAGAATTTTTAAATGAATCATTTTTTAAATAATTCAATCTCATATTTTCTAGTTTTTCTGCATATTCTTTTTGCTCGCCAATCGGAGGTATTGGCAACTCAACTTCTCTAAATACTGTTGCATTTAACTTAAAATTGACTTGTTGAGATGTTCCTTTTGTGAAATACTCAATTCCTCTTAAGTAATTGAATAGATACCATCCAAAACGAGAATCAAAGTCTTTTTTAGCTCTTATTTTCAATACAAAAGAGGCATAAGTATAAACCCCATTTAAATCAAAGTATGCAGTTTTTCCAACGTGAAATGGCGAGCCTGATCGCCAATTGAAAAGCAAATCTCCTTTTTTTAATAAAAACCTTTCTTTAGTTGGAGTTTCATAGAAAACAAGGTTATCTATATTAAGGGTGCCATCTATATTGATATTTGCACCAGTTAAAATCGGGCAACCAATTGTAGAGTCATTATTGTTTGCAACTGCATCAGAAATCCCATACTCAACATCACTGACTTCTGTAACTTTTTTGACTGACCAACTTTTTGGTATTAAGCCAAAAATTGTTTGTTGAAGCTCATCTTGTGGTAAATTAGGGTTAATGATCTCTTGCAAATACCTAAGTTTAAGATTGTTTAATCTATTGTTTGAAATTTCAAGTTTCGAACTTAAGTCATCGGCCGCCCAAAATAACTCAGCCAATTCTGCCTGCTGGCCTTTTGGTGGAAGTAGAAATTCTTGCGATCTTAATGTACCCCAGTTTATAGTTGGCGATAAAGAGCCCACTGAAATATCTATCGCCCTATGCATGAAATAATCGGAATGTAAAAAGAACGGGAATAATTGTGGCTCAATGACATTTTCGTTTGCTCTTAATACCAACGCATGTGCAGAGCAGATGCCATCGAAGTGAGCAATAGCAGCTTTTCGTTGATATGCTCTTCGTTTTCCGAATATTACGTCACCTTTGTAAACTTTCAACTTTGTGCCTTCAACATCTGACGGTGTACCTGTTCGTTTAATATGAAGTGATTCGGGATCTAAATGTTCTAAGCCAACATACACTTTTAAATCTGTCTCACCCGGTTCAACTCTTTCAGAAATACTTTTGGCAATTTCGTCAAAGCGGTATTTTTTCCACTTACTCTTATCAATATTGTTTATGTCAAATTTCATCAGTTAGTTGGTTCTTAAGTCTTTTAAGAGGGATTTTATACTGCTCTTTAATGTATCAGAATCTTCAGTCCATTCAGAAATTAATTCTTTCAGACTTTTTTCAGACTTACCAGACTGTTTTACATTAGAAACATAGCTTGTCATGTTTAAACTAGCCTTATTCTGCAGAATATCTTTATTGTTAACCACCCGTACAAATCGTTCAGCGTCTTTATAGGTTGTATAGGCATTTACTATTCGTTGTATATGTGTTTCATCCAGATAACTGATAGCCTTTTCTGTTCTTACTTCTTCAACTGCGTTTATAAATATGACTTTTCCTTTTCGCTCTTTTGGTTTATTTGTTCGGCAGATCAGCAGACAACTTTCCATCGGGCTATTATAAAATAAATTAGGTCCTAACCCAATAACGCAATCCACTACATCAGCTTCAATCATTTTCTTACGCATTTCCATTTCAGCATCTCGAAAAAGAATACCATGCGGCCATAAAACAATACATCGGCCGTTCTTTTTATCCAGGCTTTTATGAATATGTTGTTGAAATGCATAATCGGCACAGCCTTGTGGCGGAGTGCCCCATATATTTCTACCCCATGGGTCATTCGCCCATGCTTTTTGATCCCATGCTTTAATGCTGTAAGGTGGGTTTGCCAGTATTACATTAAAGGTTTGCAATTCATCATTATTCAATAAACTGGGATTGCTTAGTGTATTTCCTCTTACAATAGCAAAATCTTCAATGCCATGTAAAAACATATTCATGCGTGCAATAGACGAAGTGATGAGATTAATTTCCTGTCCATATAATTTTAAACTGCGGTATTCTTTACCTGCTGTTTTTAGTTGCAATGCTGCATTCAATAACAAACCACCGCTTCCACAAGTTGGATCGTACACCGTTTCACCTGGTTGAGGATCGGCAATCAACGTCATTAACCGAACGACAGTACGGTTCGTATAAAACTCTGCTGCAGTATGACCGCTATCATCGGCAAATTGTTTAATCAGATATTCATAAGCATTTCCTAATTCATCCTGCGGCACATGCTGCAGGTCCAGTTTATGTTCGCTGAAATGTTCAATCAGATTTATCAAAGTTTCGTCGCTCAACCGGTCTTTATTACTCCAGTTTGCATCACCAAATATTCCATACAACTGTTCCTGGTTTGCTTTCTCAATAGTGCGCATGGCCTTTTGCAAGGCCTGGCCCACATTGCGGGTTACCTGTCTTACATCTTTCCAATGTGCACCATCAGGTATTTGGAAACGATGGTTTTCAGCAAAAGAAGCATAATCGAGATCACCACCACTTTCTTTTAAGGCAGTTGCATATTCTTCATCCCAAACATCACTGATCCGCTTAAAGAAAAGTAAAGGGAAAATGAATTGCTTATAGTCGCCGGCATCAATATGCCCACGTAGATAAGTGGCTGCTCCCCAGAGATATTTTTCGAGTTGTTGTTGAGTCATTAAATACGATTATATATCTTATTTTTTAATTCCTTTAGTTTCTCCTTGTTTACATCATCTTCTAACATCAGAAAAACATATTCAAATCTTCCGGGAAATGCCTGCATCATTTTATTGCCGGTAAACATTGAAAGTTCCCACCTGTTTTTACTTTTGGCTTTTTTGATAAGCCACTGAATTAAAATGATACTCATTTTGTTATTCTCTTCAAGTACCGGCCAGTATTTTAAAACATTGGTACTGGGATGCTGTTGTCCTTCTTCGATTTCATAAAATATAAAACTGCCATCTTTCAATGTATCTGTACCATCAGGAAAACCCCAGAAGAAGCCTTCTGCTGCTTTAATTCCTTTTTCCGCTTCAAGTTCTTTAATTGGTAGGCCAATTTGAACTCTGATTGAATTTATTACAGAAAGCATAACATCAAGTTTTCCCGAAATCAATTAAGACATTTGTTCTGCCGTTTGTTCTTTTTCAACATTCAGAATTGCTCTGAATCTCGACCTGATTAACTTTTTCCTTTCTTCTACAAATACATCAAAATGATTTAAGCTTAAATCTGCATCCACAGGGATGAAATGCTGCATTTTATATGTCCTTAGTGCCGTTTCAGATGCTTGTGTTTTAGTTAACCAATCTGCAAGCGGTGCTGCATTCTTTTCTTGATTTTCTACAGCTTCAATTAACTGTAAATTTCCCAGGGCATTAAAGCTCTTCAAATAAGTTTCAATCTTATCCGGTTCAATGCCTTCACTTCTCAATTTCTTCTCGTTAAAAAATGTCTTGGGATGAATATGATCCTGATGATATTTGAAACTCATATTTAATCCATCGTATAAGAGCGAAAGTGCTGAAAACGCAAAGGCACTACCATATTGAACATTAAGTAAGCTTTCAATGTCATCGTCTGTGAAAATGATACTTTTAACATGCCCTCTGTAGTGCTCAATAATTTTGGCCAGCGGGAATGCTCCGGTATTCTCATTAATTAAACGTCGCATTACCGGGTAGATATTATCAGGTGTACCACCAAACACTTTCTTCAGTATTACACGCAAAAGCCATTCTTTAACTCTCTTTCTGTCTTCTGACGCATGAACGCTGGAAAGATAGGACTCGTCTAAATTGTTTTTATATAAGTAGTATGCAATAGGAATAACAGCGTTTGTAGTTGTAAGATTATCCCTGCTAAATCCAAACTTGGCAATAAGTTTAACGGCATTTAGGATGGCTGCAGAAATTGAATTCCAACTTTGCTCAATCTTCAGCATATTCTCTTTGCTGAAATTGTCGACTTTGAACTTGATATCATTGAAGTCGCCCAATACAAGGCAGGATTTTAAAACGAAATCTTTATTAAAATCAAAGCCAGATCCGATCTTGTTAATTTCATCCACAAATTGATGAATTACTTCTCTTGCATCTAATTCTGACCATTGTGCAGTTGCAATTGAAAGCAACAGATCGGAATAACTCAATTTTGTTCCTCCACTGTTAATGCGGATAAATATTTGTAAAACCTTATCGAGTTCCTCTCCCTGTTCAAGAAAATAACTAACTGTTCCTTTCTGATGTATAATATTAAATAATGAACTCAATGTATTTAGTGCAAATCTTGTTTGTTCTTGTGAGTATTTAGAAGTATCGGTTAATCCTTCTCCCATGAGGTATTGCATTACAGCAGTGATATCTGTAAAATCTAAAACCTTACCAACCAAAAACCAAAATCCCGGTTTTGTGGCTACTTCATTGTCTGTAAGGAATTGAAAGTTATACTCAGCTTCAATATCATCAGCAGGCGCAATTAAATTCAGGTATAATCTCTTTTTGGGAAAAGCATTTGGACTATCCCATTTGTGATAAGGCATCTTTTCTGAGTAAGATCCTTTAAGGCCAATGTATAGAGAAGTGAGTCGTTGCTGTCCGTCTAAAACCGCTATCACATCTTCATCATTACTCAGATCGACTTTCTTATTATGGCGATTTGTTTTTTCATGATAGTCTTTCAGGAATTCATAAAACTGGAAATCATTTACACGGTCTTTCTGCACACTCCAAAACAAAAACGTACTAATGGGATAATCCCTCATGATTGAATCAAAAAGCATTTCAATCTGCTCAGTGCTCCAAACAAATTCACGTTGAATGGAGGGCAGTACATACTTTCTTTTTTGAACTGAAGTGATAGCGTCTTTAATAGTAATAGCGGTTTGATATGACATCTGGGTATTATTTTACAAGGTTGAATTTAATCAGTAGCTTCTTAAAGTTATCTTCTGCAATCCACGCTTCTTTTGCAGCATTTTCTAATTGTTCCAAAGCTTCCTCAAGGCTCGGTAAATCATCTTTCACTTCTTTCTCAATATATAAAGGGATGTTCAGGTTATAATCCTTTTGCTCAATGTCTTTAAGAGTAGCAACTTTTACAGAATTCGGAACATCTTTGAAGTCACTATACCAATTGAATAGTTGATCAACATGTTCTTTTTCAAGGAAATTCTGTGCTCGTCCTATCCGAACCTGATCTGAGCCGTCTATAAATAGTGTTTTCCCTTTTTTGTCTTTTGACTTATTGGAACGGAATACAAGCAGACAGGCGGCCAAACTTGTTCCATAGAAAATGTTGGGACCTAAGCCAATTACGGCTTCCAGTAAATCCTGTTTAATGAGTTGTTCACGAATGGCACCTTCAGCTCCTTTTCTGAAAAGAGCGCCATGTGGCAGCACAACGGCCATACGCCCTGTTTCTTTTTTCATGGAGCGAATCATATGTTGCACCCAAGCCATGTCGCCATTTCCTTTAGGGGGTACTCCTGCAATGTTTCTTCCAAAAGCATCATTAATCCAGATGTCAGCTCCCCATTCTTTTAACGAAAAGGGTGGGTTCGCAATCACACAATCAAATTGTTTCAATTGGTCGTTTTCAAGAAAGGCAGGGTTTCGAAGGGTATCCCCACGAACAATTTCAAAATCTTCAATTCCATGCAGGAACATATTAATACGTGCAATCGTCGAGGTGGTAAGGTTTTTTTCTTGTCCGTACATTTTTAAAGTGCGGTAATCTCTGTTTTCCTGCCGCAAGTGCTCAATACATTCAAGCAGCATACCTCCGGTACCACACGCCGGGTCGTAAATTGATTCGCCTTCTTTGGCATCCACAATTAACCCGATCAGATGTACTACTGAACGAGGTGTATAGAATTCACCAGCCTTTTTATTTGTCAAGTCAGCAAACTGCTTGATAAGATATTCGTAAGATTGGCCAAGAATATCAGGATCAACAGATTCACTATTCAGATTATATTGCGAAAAGTGCTCAATAAGATTAATCAGTAATGAATCGGGAAGCTTTTCTTTATTCGTCCAGGGCGCATCTCCAAAAATACCATAGAGCAAATGTTGATTCGCTTTTTCTATTTCACGAAAAGCAGATTGCAATGCTTTTCCCACATTCGTAGTTATCTGGCGTACATCGTTCCAGTGAGCTCCTGAAGGAACAATAAACCGATGTAATTCGGCTAATGCCGCATACTCTTTATCTCCTCCTGACTCTTTCAGTGCACTGGCATATTCTTCATCGTAAACGTCGGAAAGCCGTTTAAAGAACAGTAAGGGGAAAATGTAAATTTTAAAATCTGCAGCATCTACCGGTCCCTTTAAAATCCAGGCGGCTTTGGCAAGATGTTGTTCAAGTTGTGGAAGCGTTAGTTTCTTCATAACTAAGCGTGAAAATAACGAAACATTGCATTTATAAATACAAGGATCTATTAGAAACACCCCCCTATACTGGCGTTCCCATAGACACCCCCTCCCACAAATCACTCCCGCCCCTTCAAGGTTGACATTTTATTAGATAACAACAAAAACAAAAAGTTATGTCAACAACAATGAAAAGGAAAAGAACAATTGCTTCAACTCAAGCAACATTAGGGAATGTAAACAGCATGTCCTTTGCTGCAGCTGTCGCTGATTTTGAAATCGTGATTTATTCAACACAAAGTGCGCCCTTGTATGAATTAATCACTGCTTATGGAAAACTGGAAGTTTCAAACACGATTGACACAGCATTTCAGTCGTTTCATGAAATCCGGGAAACATTACAATCTGAAGAAGCAGGTTTTTGCTACAATGAAGAGTACAATCAGTTTACACTTGCTATGCGAATGACTGATGGTGGGATTGCTTTTGCCGGTTTGCTGCATGATAAAGACGGTAACCCGCAAACTGATGAAGAACTGATCCTGTGCAGGGTTAAAGCACTGCGCAACTTCGAACTGGAAGGGAAACTGATCATTGAAAAAGGAAAGGAATTTCTTAAGGCTCTGCCTGAAAGTTATGTCCGTAAGATCAGTTAACAAAAAGCGGCTACGGCCGCTTTTCATTTAAAATGACACGTAAACGTGTCACATTACTTCATTTAAATATTTCTTTTATGCAATTACAAACAGCATCCCGTAAAAGGGCTAAAATCAAAATGGGTTTACAGGGGCCATCCGGTTCCGGTAAAACTTACAGTGCACTTCTTATAGCATTTGGATTAACCAATGACTGGTCAAAAGTAGCTGTTATTGATACTGAAAATCATTCGGCTGACTTATACGCCAATTTAGGGGAGTATAAAGTACTCTCGTTGTCAGCTCCATTTTCCCCGGAACGATATATAGAAGCGGTGGAGGCTTGTTTACAGGCCGGGGTAGATGTCATCATCATCGATTCTATAAGCCATGAATGGGAGGGAACTGGAGGAATTCTGGATATGCATTCTCAAATGCCCGGTAATTCATTTACCGCATGGGCAAAGCTTACGCCTAGGCACAATGCGTTTATTCAGGAAATGCTTCAAAGCCCCATTCACATCATCGCTAACATGCGTACCAAACAGGACTATGTTTTGGTTGATAAGAATGGTAAGATGGTTCCTGAGAAGGTAGGCCTTAAAGGAATTACCCGGGAAGGCATGGATTATGAATTCACCGTCGTGTTTGAGTTGGATATAAAACACATGGCATCAGTTTCCAAGGACCGTACATTCCTCTTTGCTGATAAACCTGAATTTAAGATTACTGCTGAAACAGGCAGGAAAATACTGGAATGGTGTACCTCAGGTGCAGAAATATCAGTAGATGATGTGTCAAAGCGCATCGGGGAATGTAAAAGAATTGATGAATTGCTCACGCTTTACAAATGCTTTCCTCAATTCAAAGAGGTTTTAAAACAGGAGTATGAACAACAGAAGCGTCGAATACTCATCAATCAACATGCAAATCAATCTTTTAACTCAAAAGCAACAATGAATGGAACAGAATAACATGACTCTGGTTAGAAGTATCGATGCTGATAACCAGCCTCCACAGGATGTAAACCCGGAAAGGCAGCCCTTTATTTTAGCCAATACCGTTGAGTCCTCATTGGAGGAAATAAAGCAAAGCCATATCATACCGGTATTTACGAAAGACAATGAACCGTTAATCTCGCATACTGATTTTATAGAATCTGCATTTGATGCGGTTAACCATTTATTCAGGGGAGAACAGGTTGCATCACCCGCAATAAGATTATCTCACCCTGTTAAAGGTCGTATTCCGGAAGCTAAAGACAAACCTGCCAACCTCTTGACAGATCGGGAAAAGACCATTTATTATGAACGAATGGCTTTTATGATTGAGGTGGAATCCGTTTATGATTTCATTGATGGTAACAGACTGAGTTTAACCGTAGGTGGTATAAAAGCTTACAACCAGGATAATTTGTACAGCCGTAGCATTTGCGATCAGCATTTTAAAGTGTTCATCGGTTTTCAGAATAAAGTCTGTACCAATCTTTGTGTTTGGACTGATGGTTTGATGGATAATCTCAAAGTGAAGAATATTAATCAATTGAAAGCTGGTATCAAAACGCTCATTGAAGGATACAATCAGGGGTTTCATCTCTATCATTTGAAAAAACTGGCTGACTATTCAATTTCAGAATCTCAATTTGCACACATGATAGGCCGTTGCAGAATGTATCAGCATTTACCTCCGGATCTAAAATCTGAGATTCCGCCTATTCTATTTGGAGATCAGCAAATCAATGCTGTTGTGAGAGATTATTACAGGGATGCGAGCTTTTGCAGGAATATCAATGGTGATATTAACCTTTGGCGCCTTTTCAATTTGTTTACCGGAGCTAATAAAAGTAGTTATATCGATAGCTATCTCGAACGTTCCGCTAATGCATTTCAGTTGGCAGAACAGATAAGGGGTGCGCTGGAAACAAAAACGCAATCCTGGTATCTTAATTAGGCACTTTCAAAAATTGAAAAATGAACTCATCCAATAGAGTGATTTACCTGGATGAGAATGTATTAATGGTAGTTACTGAAAAAGGTGTGATCAAAGTATTGGTTACACCTTTTCGTGTTTTGTGTATTGCTTCAGCAGATAGGGTCCGGGTAAACCATTGGTACCAAGTTGAACGTGTAATAGGAAAAGAACGGCTTATTTTCTTTGTTATTAACAGGTTCACCTATTCTCATTCTCTGTTTCACATCTACGTCTCGTAAAAGTTCCCGAAGGTTGCCGGCTAAGCCTGCTCAGTTAACCAATTGTTTCAATCGTCTCATTTCATACGTAGGGCCATGCAGAAATGATTGTTCGGATTGCTTTCGTTAATTGACAAATGCCGGAGGAGGTTATGCTGTATTTTGTTCGCCGGGATTCTTTTGAGAAGGTTTTCGCTCCTATCTGTTAAAACCACTGAAAACGAACCCGGCATTTTATTCTAATAAACTTTATCAGATAATTAGAGTTGTTATCAAGTGATTGTTTTATCAGATTAAAATAACAAACGGCATTGAAATAACTCAATGTAGAATTTAAATCCAATAAGAACTTGTTTGTATAATAAATTAGGCGCTGTGGGTATGTACCCTCGGTCAATCGTCCATGTTTTTATCATTTTTTATGCCTCTTCAAAATTGTTCTTCCTTTAGATAGATGGCATTAAGTTTACTTTTTAATGGCTTGGGTAATTTAGGCAATTCGTGTTCTTTGGATAAATAGCTCTAGCTAAATAATATTGTGCATCTTATTATCAGATTGGCAGAATTAGCTTTTTATATATTAATATGGCTATAAATACTGTGTAAAAGTAGTATTGTCAATTTCGAACCTATAATCTAGGGTTCAAAAATGACAATCACTAAGCATTCAGCAAGGAATCTAATTTGTTTTCAATGAGTATGTTTAGTATTGAATTGTAGTTTATGGAGCCATATTTATGAATAAGTTTCCTAAACCGGCTTTCGTTATATCGCACCTGTCTACTTCTTTTCTTATAATTATCTGACCAATAGTTGGGATTTCGCAAGATTAAATACTGTTCCCTTTCTTTAGGCGGCAGTTTAGTTGCTATGATGGAGCAATCGTCAAAAATTAACTTATTTGTTATGGCAAGAAGTTCGTTTCTCAATAATCTAAAGGGTTGTTCAAGTTTTAAATCATTTAATGTAAAGATGCCAAACGGATTTAAAAACTCTGACCGGACATATTTTATTTCAATTCGAAGTAAATACTGCCCAGTTTTTCCGTGTCCTTTTTCATATAACTTGATATAGTAACCAGTTTTCCCAAATTCAATAAAATTAAACCCAGGAACTGCATCATAATGCCATTTCGGTCTCTTTCCTTTATAGGAAATGGCATTAGAAATGAAATTCACAGCAGGATAATTTATTTGCAGATTAACACCGAACTCAAGATTAACCAGTTTTATATATTTTGAATTGATCCCAAATTCATTTTCGCACAGCTGGATTGTTTCTTTTATTTGTCTAAGTGTAAAATCAGTATCATTCTTTAACTGTGTAAAGAATATGTGAAGTGAACCAGTGATCTCCAAAAATGAGGGACTTTTAATCACAAGTTTAAAATTCTTATAAACGCATATTTTGGGAAATTCAATGAGTTCACCACTTCTCAGTTCAATCTGTTGCGTAAAGGTTAGTTTCGGATTTCTATTAAGATTATTTATGATTTCTGAATCATATACTTGCCCCTTTATGAAGTCGACCATAATAACGCTTTTGAGTAGAATATGTGGGCATTATTTCGTTTTAATTAGCGAAAGGGAATTAAGTACTTCATTTCTTTTAAATCTCACCCTTCGACCAATACGATATCCGGTTATTTTGCCAGATTTGGTCCATTCATCAACTGTTCCAAGTGAAACTTTCAGGAGCTGTGCCACCTGAATTCTAGTTAAGGGCTCATTTTCAGACTTATTTAATGGTTTGTCTTTTAATGCGATTGAAATCTCTTTCATAATTGCATCTACCAGGTCATTCTTTAAGTCATCTAATGGCACTGATGTAAGAATAATATTTTGCATAGTGTCTCTTTTGATACAAAGAGATACAAAGACACACAAACAAAAAATCCCCCCGTATTATACGAGGGGATGATTTTTTATTCAAGTTATATTTCTATTAACCTGCTAATTTCAATTCTTTTGTTTTTAGGAAGAGGCTTAGGCTTTGTGATTTCTTTTTCAATACTGCCCTTTTTGGTCTTTTCAAACCCAGAAACGTTTTGCTTAACAAATTCAGCGAGGCTGTTATATGAGTTGCTCAAAAGTGGATTGTCTTTATAAGTTAGTTCTTTCAATTGCCTTAGAATTGAATATAATTGATTTTTCTGCCCGTTCCAGATCAGTTTTGTAGAAGATTCGACAATATTCAAATTTGTTTCAGATGAACCTGATTCTATTTTATTCTTAATAAGCATATTTAAGATAGTCTCGGGCTGGATGGTTTCATATCCAGCAACATTTTGAACAATAAAATCTGCTAGGTTTTCATCATGGTTACCAATTAGTGGCTTTTCATTTAAAGTAGAAAGATTGCCTAAAATTGAGCATAATTGATCAGGTGTTCCATTCCAAATTAATTTCTCTCGATCTTCATCATGCATTGGAGGTTTATTTTTGTTACTGAATAAGTAAGCCTGATTTAAGAAGTTTGCAAATGCTCTTTCTAGTGTCCCGGATTTCGCATATCGTAAAAATGCACTTCCACTATAATATTGTTTTGCTTCAAGTATATTAGTTACGAAATGTTCATTCGTCTTATAATATCCTTTGTAATAAGCAAATAGCTCATTTGCAAGCTCTTCAACTTTGAGATGAATATCATTGACGGATTTATTAAAGACATTATTAAGTATATCGTCATAGTCGGCAGCGGTAAGTATTTTACTCATTATTCTAATTTTTAAACCGCTTTCAATTCTTGTTGATTATCCCAATGCATTTTGAGAAGCTTGGCGTGTTCATTAGAGGATAGTTTGATGTAACGCAGGAATGATTTTTCTGTTTTATGACCCGTAATAGCCATAATGGTAACTGTGGGCACACCTGATAAATATTGATTAGTAGCAAAACTTCTTCGTGCAGTGTGTGTAGTTAATAACTCCCACTTTTCATAAACCTCTGTTACTTTAGCCCCACCTTTTGTAATGCTTTTTTCCACTTTAACTTTTAATAAAGTTGCTTCGCTTGCTAATTCTTTTAAATAATCATTTGTTTTTTGATTACTTATAGACTTTGGGAGTTCTCCATCGTACTTTGCAAGTATACCTTTTACTTTTTGATGCATAGGAATTGTGACAGGATGCCCTGTTTTAGATTGTTTAACTTCAATAAATCCATTTTTGAAATGCTTTGGTTCTAAAGTAGAATAATCAGAATAACGCAGTCCGGTATAACAACCAATTAAGAACAAATCTCTGACTCTATCTAAGCGTATGTCGTTTGACAAATCCAGTTCACTCAGTTCATCAATCTCTGATTGGGTTAAATATATATTATCTGAGTCCTCCCTTACTGTAATAAAACGTTTGCCTTTAAAAGATAGATTAGTATTATCACCTGTTTCGGTGGCCTCATTCATAATCATTTTAATAATTTGAATGTGTTTTCCAACCGTATTTGTTGACAGTTTTAAAGTTTTAATCAAGTATTCGGTATAGTCAGAGTAAAATTCAAGATTTACAGTTTGAAAATCGATCTCCTTCCTTTTTAATTTTTGGAATTCAGTTAGATGCTTAAAAGTGGTAGCATACGTTTTGAGTGTGTTGGCATTGATGGGCTTGCTTGTCTTGTGATGTAATCTGGTTCCTTCTCTCGAGCGTTTAATAATTTCTTCAAAGAAATTCAAAAGCGTTAGTTTCTTTTCATTTTTGACTGCTGTTTTTTTAATTTCCCGATTGAGAATCTCTTTAAAAGTTTCTGGCGAAGGGATCTCTCCGTTATTTTCATTCTTGTAATTCCTAAAAGCGTTGCGTATATCTGCAGCAATATTGTCAAGCCGTCTATTAAACTCTGGGTGTTCAGTAAACTTTGAAGTCTGCTTAGCTCTTTGAGTTTGAGGATTCCAGAAGTTAGGATCAATAGTTTCATTTGTATAAAACTTCAATTTGATGTTATTATAACAGATCCTGGCATATATGACTGTGCGGGTTTTTGGCTTCCGCAATACGTCTCTATTTGTTTTTAACGCTTTATTCGCTGAGGGCCTTTTTAAATAATATGAAACTTCCATACTTCTCTTTTCATTAAAGATATAAATTATGGGGTACACTGTGGGGTACACTTTTTTTAATTCTCTTTTAAATTCACTTTCCCCATCTAAGACATAAAGTACAGATAATCAATATACTTAAGTCACAGTAAGACACAAGGAGTAACAATTAGTAAAGGTGTTTTTTGGTTCGGCCCACACCACAAACTGCAGAAGCCTGTTGCCGGTTAAATGGCAGCAGGCTTTTTCATTGATAGTAACCCAATCCGCCCATCAATCCTGCTCCTTCAAAAAAGCAGTACCTTACCTGCTTAAAATAAATCCACCATGTTCAGGTACTTGTTGCTGGTATGCACATTGTTTTTTGCATTTGCCTCTTTTCTTACCCCACATACAAAAAGTAGTAAAGCTGATATGATTTTGTTCAACGGTCGTATCTACACCGGTAATGACGCACAACCTTTTGCCGAAGCCATAGCCATTCAACAGAACAAAATCATCGCTACCGGTAGTTCTGCCGACATACAAAAAATGACAGGTGCTGCTACCCAACAGATTGATTTAAAAGGCAAACTGGTGGTGCCCGGTTTTAACGATGCCCATATTCATTTCCTCAGCGGATCGCTGGCGATGCAAACAGCCGATCTCAACGCCTGTAAAACATCTGAAGAAGCTGTTAACACCGTGCTGGAATTTGCCCGACGGCATCCGAAAGCAGCCTGGGTTACCGGCAGCGGCTGGCAATACACCGCCTTTGTTGATGGTAAACCCACCAAGCAGTTGCTCGACGCCGTTATTAAAGATCGTCCGGTGTACATCCGTGCGTATGACGGACACAGTGCCTGGGTGAATTCCAAAGCACTGGAGCTGGCCGGTATCACCAGAGAAACTTCTTTCACCGGTTTTGGTTCCATTGTAAAAGATGCCAAGGGTGAACCCACCGGTATGCTCAGTGAAAGCGCCATGCAGTTAGTGAGCAAACTCTTACCCCCGGTAACCAGAGAAGAAAAATTAAAAGCCATTGAAGAAGGTATGCGCTATGCTGCCTCACTTGGTATTACCAGTGTGCAAAACGCCAGCGGCAGCATGGAAGAACTTGAACTGTATAATGAATTGTTGCAAAAAGGAAAACTCACTTTACGTTATGCTGCAGCTTTTAGTACCAACAGTAAAACCAGTGATGCCGATATTAAAACCTTTGCTGCATTGAAAAACAAATACGCTCACAATGCTATGCTGCGTGCCGATGCGGTGAAGTTTATGCTGGATGGTGTGATTGAATCGCATACAGCGGTGATGATAGAGCCCTACAGTGATGCGGGTGTTAACGGTAAAACAGCTAATGGGGAATTCGCCTGGCCTATTCCGTTATACCGTGAGCTCACCGCTGCGTTTGATAAAGCAGGCTTCCGGATGTATACCCACGCCATTGGCGACCGTTCCGTACATGAAGCCCTCAATGCTTATGAACTGGCACAGCAGCAAAACAAAACCACCAACAGCCGTCATCGTATCGAGCATATTGAACAATGCAAACCGGCTGATGTGCCACGTTTTCAGCAACTGCATGTACTGCCCTCCATGCAACCCATCCATGCTGACCCTGCTACGGTAGCCGTATGGGTGCAGGCTGTGGGTGAGCAGCGCTTACCGTTTTCATTTGGCTGGCAATCCATGCTGCAGCAAAAAACCACACTGGTGTTTGGCAGCGACTGGCCTGCCTGTATTGATCTCAATCCCCTGCACGGATTACATATTGCTGTAAACCGGCAAACACCTGAGGGATATCCGGAAGGTGGCTGGGTACCGCAGCAGCGCATCTCCTTACAAGAAGCATTGGACGCTTATACCTATGGTGGTGCTTATTCTTCTTTTGAAGAACGCATCAAAGGCAAACTGCAGCCCGGCTACCTGGCCGATTTTGCAGTGCTCTCGCAAAACATTTTTGAGGTGGACCCGGCCCGCATTGCGGCTACCAAAGTGCTGCTTACGGTGATGGACGGGAGGGTGGTTTATGAAATGAGGGGAGGGATGTAAGAATGAACCCATTCAACGGATGATCATAAATAAGAACGTCTTTGCGAAGGTTTTTATAGGGCAGGTGAGCAGGCCAAAACCTGTGGCAATCTCCTGCTACGGAGACTGCACTTATTACTAAGCTATGTACTAAGTCCGGGAGATAGCCACGTCGTCGTTCCTCCTCCTCGCTATGACCTGCGGGGGATGGGCTGTGTGCAAGATTCAACGGATGATCATAAATAAGAACGTCTTTGCGAAGGTTTTTATAGGGCAGGTGAGCAGGCCAAAACCTGTGGCAATTTCCTGCTACGGAGACTGCACTTATTACTAAGCTATGTACTAAGCCCGGGAGATAGCCACGTCGTCGTACCTCCTCCTCGCTATGACGTGCGGGGATGGGCGGTGTGCAAGATTCAACGAATGATCATAAATAAGAACGTCTTTGCGAAGGTTTTTATAGGGCAGGTGAGCAGGCCAAAACCTGTGGCAATCTCCTGCTACGGAGATTGTACTTATTACTAAGCTATGTACCAGGTTCGGGAGATAGCCGCATTATGAAAGCAAAATACCATGGAAGTGGACGGTGTGGCAACCGGGTGCTGCTTTTTGCAATTTTCATACACTCTCCATGCTCTCCCTATGCTCTCTCCATGCTTGTGCCCTGCTCCTGCCATGCCGGTGAATTGCAGCGGGCAGGAGTGGTTCCGGCGGAGGATTTCCGAAGCGGATGCAGAAAGAATTAAAAATATTTGGAAAAATGAACAGTGTTCATTTTCTTTGTGACCTAATTATTCAAGCATGACAATTGCTGCAAGAAAGCAACGGGAAAAGGAAGAGATGCGCCGGCTCATACTGGACGCCGCCAAAAGCATTTTCCTGGAAAAGGGCTTTCACAGCACCAGCTTGCGGAATATTGCCGAGAAAATTCAATACAGCCCCGGCACCATTTACCTCTATTTTAAAGACAAAGACGAAATCTTTCATGCCCTGCATGAAGAGGGTTTCGCCAAAATGCTCCAGATGATGGCGCCGCTGCAATATGTGCAGGACCCTATGCAGCGCTTAATAGCCATGGGACGGGTATACATGAATTTTGCATGGGAAAACAAGGATCTGTACGATCTCATGTTTATCATGGAAGCACCCATCAACTCTGAAAAAGACCGGGATAAATGGGTAATGGGTAATCAAACGTTGGAACAACTGAAACAGATTTTAACGCAATGTAAGCAGGTAGGCTATTTTAAAGATATGGATCCCGAATACCTGTCTTTTTTGATATGGTCGGCGCTGCATGGTATGTGTGCGCTGTATTGCCGAAACAGATGCCATGCTTATGAACACACATCAGACCAGGATTTACTCAGACAGGGTATGGATTATTTCATCAGCATCATCCAGAAAAGCTGAGGAATTTTTTTTGCCCTTAAACTGAACATTGTTCATTTACTAATGACTGTTTATTATGGAATGGTTATCAACTGAAACGAGGCTGCAAAGGCCCCCCAAACGACCCCTTTTTTCACATCAACATGTGGCGAAAAGGACGGCTTTTAAAACGCAACTTGCGGCCGTAAACCTTACTTATCATCAACCTGCACGGCCCCATCTGTCTTTTCCATCAATCACTTTTTATATGAAAGCATTTGTACAAACAACCGGCATGGTGTTGCTGCTGCTTCTTGCAAGCCATGTAAAGACCCAAACAGTACTGGACCAGTACATACAGGAAGCCTACAGTACCAACCTGGTGCTGAAAGAAAAAAAGACAGGCCTGGATAAAAGTCTGCTGGCCATTAAAGAAGCCAGGAGTTTGTTTTTACCCACTACCTGGTTTGAAACCCAATACACATTGGCGAAAGGCGGACGCAGCATCGATATCCCGGTGGGTGATTTGCTCAACCCCGTGTACAGCACCCTCAACCAGTTAACCGGCAGCAATCAGTTTCCCACCATCGGTAATGTGAAAGAGCAGTTCCTACCCAATAACTTTTATGATGTGCGCATTAAAACCACCATGCCCATCCTCAACCCTGATATCAAAATCAACCAACAGATCAAAGAACAGGAAGTACGTTTGAAAGAAAACGAGATCCTGATTTACAAAAGGGAACTGGCCAAAGAAATTAAACTGGCTTACTATAATGTACTGATGAGTGCCAAAGCTATTTCTATTCTTGAAAGCGCTCTTGCTGTGGTACAACAAAACCTGCGCTTGAACCAATCATTACTGTCTAACGGAAAAGGTTTACCTGCCTATGTAGCAAGAGCTGAAAGTGAAGTGAGCAGTGTAGAGAATCAATTGCTCAATGCAAAGAACACGGAGCAGAATGCCACCGCTTATTTTAATTTCTTACTCAACCGCAATTTAACAGAGACGATCATTAAAGAAGAAACAAGTATGAAAGACCTGCAGCTTCAAACACTGCTGGCCGGGGAAGAAGATGTACAAAAAAGAGAAGAGTTAAAAGGTTTGGGTATTGCAGTAGGCATCAACAACAGTGTTTTAAAGATGAATCAATCCTTTCGCAAACCAAGACTGAATGCGTTTCTTGATGTAGCCTCACAGGGATTTGATTTTAAAGTGGACCGCCGCTCTTTCTTTTATCTGGGTGGTGTGCAATTGCAAATTCCCATTTATACCGGCAAACGCAATTTATACAAAGCAGAACAAACCGGTTTTGATCTGCAACGCATCCGTTATCAAACAGAACAAACCAAACAACAACTGCAACTGGCAGTATTTACTTCCCGCAACAATGTAAAGAATGCTTACAACAGCTACCAGGCAACTGTAAAACAGGAGCAGGCCACTGCACAATACTTTAAACTGATTGACCGTGGTTTTAAAGAAGGCGTAAACAGTTTTATTGAATTCTTAGATGCACGCAATCAACACACCGGTGCACAACTGCAACTCTCCATCAACCATTATAAATTTTTAGCCAGTCTTGCTGAGTATGAACGCCAGGCTGCCACTTATTCCATCAACCAATAAACATATTGCATCATGAAACAAATCATTTATACATCAGCACTTGCTCTTTTTCTGGTTGCCTGCGGTACAAATGCAACAGAGAAAAAAAGTACAACAACAAATAATGCTAACCCCGTTCGTATTGCACCCATCCAAACGGATTCATCGTTCAATACCATTCAGGCCACCGGGCTTATCACCACAGAAAATGAAGCTCGTCTTTCCTTTAAAATCGGTGGTGTCATTGAACAGGTATATGTAGAAGAAGGACAACAGGTAAAACAAGGGCAGCTCCTCGCATCACTCAACACCACTGAAATTGCTGCACAGGTGCAACAGGTACAACTCTCTGTTGAAAAAGCACAACGTGATTACCAGCGTGCAAACAATCTGTATAAAGACAGTGTGGTTACACTGGAGCAGTTTCAAAACAGCAAAACAGGATTGGACATTGCACGTCAAAATCTGCAGCAGGCAGCTTTTAACCTGCGTTATGCAAAAATTTACGCAACAGCCAACGGGTTTGTGGTTAAGAAAGTATTGAATGCAGGTGAAGTAGCCTCACCAGGCTCACCTGTAGTAGTAGTAAGTGAAACAGGTAAGCAAAGCAAGTGGGTGTTACGGGCAGGTGTAGCCGATGTAGAATGGTCGGCCCTTAAAGAAGGTGATAAAGCAAGCGTAACAGTGGATGCTTATCCCGGCAAACAATTCAATGCTGTAGTGAGTAAAAAATCACTGGCGGCTGATGCAGCCAGCGGTTCTTTCCAGATTGAGTTGCAAATTGATTTTGGCGGATTGCAACCTGCAGTAGGTTTATTTGGCAAAGCCATCATTACACCTTCTGTTATTACCAATGGTTTCAGTATTCCTTATGAAGCATTGCTGGAAGCCAATGGCAAAAAAGGATTTGTATTTGTAACCAATGATCAAAAGAAAGTGGAGCGTGTGGAAGTAACCATTGCTTCTATTGAAACCAATCGTGTATTCATTGCTGATGGATTGAAAGGTTATGCCTATGTAGTAGTAAGCGGCAGTCCTTACCTAACCGGCGGTGCTGCCATCAACGTCATTAAATAATCATCATCATCAAAAAATAATTGTAATGAAACTTACTTCCTTTTTTGTAAAGAACTACCAGTTTACATTGGTGGTGTTTGTGATGGTGATTGTAGTGAGTATAACCACGATGTTCAACATGCCCCGTGCAGAAGATCCGGAAATCAATCCGCCACAGTTTCCCATTGTTGTGATTTACCCCGGTACCAGTCCCAAGGATATGGAAGAGCTGGTGGTAAAGCCCATTGAAAAACGGGTGAGTGAACTGGAGAACATTAAAAAAGTAAACACCAATATCAATGATGGTGTAGCGGTGATTGTAGTGGAATACAAATACAACAGCAGTGTAGATGCCAAGTACCAGGAGCTGATTCGTGAAATGAATTCGCTGCGTACTGAATTACCACAGGACATCTACAGCCTTGAAGTACGTAAAGTAACACCTACGGACGTAAACGTGTTACAGATTGCCCTGGTATCAGAAAACGCATCGGATGAAAAGATGAAGTTGTATGCTGATGCGTTGAAAGAAGAACTGGAAAAAATCAAAAGCTTAAAGAAAGTAGATGTGCAGGGTGTGCGTGAGCAGCAGGTACGCATCGACTTACAGGTAGATAAACTGGCGCAATTAAAAATTCCGTTGAATGCAGTGTTGGGCAGTATTCAAAGTGAAGCGGCCAATATACCTGCAGGCAGTGTGCGTGCCGGCAGTAAAACCTTTAATGTAAAAACAAGCGGCAAGTATAAAAACCTGGAAGAAATTCAGAATACCGTGGTGTATGCAGCCGGAGGAAAAACAGTTGTGTTGAAAGATGTGGCCACTGTTTCGTTTCAGTATGAAGAACAGAAACATATGGTGCGATTGAATGGTCATCGTTCGGTATTGGTATTAGCTGCACAAAAGAGTGGTGAGAATATTTCCAAAACACAGGAAGCTTATTTACCTGTGATTGAAAAGTTTGCAAAAACATTGCCTTCCAATATTGAATTGATCAAATCATTTGACCAGGCTGATAATGTGGGCAGACGCTTAAGCGGTCTGGGTATTGATTTTTTAATTGCCATCGGTTTGGTGATGATTACACTTATACCCTTGGGATGGCGTGCAGCAGTGATTGTAATGGTGGCGATACCGCTTTCATTGGGTCTGGGTATTGTATCACTCGACTTTATGGGTTTTTCACTCAACCAGTTAAGCATTGTTGGGTTGGTGGTAGCATTGGGTTTGTTAGTGGATGACAGTATTGTAGTAGTTGAAAATATTGAACGCTGGCTGCGTGAAGGACACAGTAAAAAATTTGCGGCAGTAGAAGCTACCAAGCAAATTACACTGGCCGTACTTGGCACCACTGCTACATTGGCCATTGCGTTTATGCCATTGGCTTTACTGCCCGAAGCATCCGGTGAGTTTATCCGTTCTTTACCACTGGCGGTAATTGCATCTGTAACCGCATCACTACTTGTTTCATTAACCATTATACCTTTTCTCGCCAGCCGTGTATTGAAAACACATGAAAATCCTGAAGGCAATATTTTCTTACGTGGTTTGAAAAAAATCATCAGCGGCAGTTATACCAGGCTGTTGAATGTTTCACTTAAACATCCGTTGCTTACACTGGTTGCTGCTTTTGCAATGTTTGGCGCTTCTTTATTTGTATTTAAAATCATCGGCTTTCGTTTATTTCCTACATCCGAAAAACCACAGTTCCTGGTGAACATCAACATGCCTTTGCAAAGCAACCTCGAAGCATCGAACAAAATGGCGTTGTATGTGGAGCAGGAATTATTAAAGAATCCTTCAGTGGAATATGTTACCACCAATGTGGGTAAGGGTAATCCCCGTATTTATTACAATGAAATTCCGGCCAATGAAAAAAGTGATTATGCACAGTTATATGTGCAACTGAAGAAAGAAGTGAATCCCGTAAATAAGAAGAAACTGATTGACAACTTCAGGGAACAATTTTTAAAAATACCCGGCGCCAAGATTGAAGTAAAAGATTTTGAACAGGGTCCGCCGGTAGAAGCACCTGTAGCCATCAGGGTAAGCGGTGATCATTTAGATACACTCCGCAAACTGGCCGTGCAGGTAGAGCAGGTATTAAAAAGCATTCCCGGTACCATTTATATCAACAATGATGTAGATGTATTGAAGAGTGATCTGAAAGTAAACATTCATACCGAAAAAGCTAGAACGCTGGGTATCCAAACAGCCGATATTGACCGCACCATCCGTTTGGCCATTGCGGGCGTGGAGCTGGCCAAGTACACCGATGATCAAGGGGATGATTACAATATTGTAGTAAACACACCCAAAGAAGCATTCGCCACGTTGCAAACTTTTGACCGTTTGTTCATCAACAATGCCGTGGGTACGCCTGTTCCATTAAACCAGGTAGCTTCCTTAGAATTTGAAACATCACCCAGTGTGATCAAACATTTAGATAAAAAACGTTTTGTAGTGATTACGGCGTTTACCGATAAAGGAGTGCTGGCACAAAACATCAACAAAGCCTTTGAAGAAAAAATGAAAAGCATTGCATTGCCTGCCGGTTATCAATACCAGATAGCAGGTGAAGCAGAGAGTGAACAGGAAGCCTTTGGCGGTGGTTTTATGACGGTGGTGATTGCAACTATTTTTCTTTTCATCATGGTATTGATCCTGGAATTTAAAAACTTCAAGAGCACGTTGATTGTATTGAGTGTGATACCGCTGGGTATTATTGGTGGTGTGCTCATGCTTTGGTTTACCGGAAACCCCATGAGCTTTGTGGCCATCATCGGCTTTATCGGGTTGGCGGGTGTAGAAGTAAAGAACTCCATCCTGCTGGTTGATTTTACCAACCAGTTAAGAGAAAACGGCAAGGGATTGGATGAAGCCATCCGGGAAGCAGGTGAGTTGCGCTTTTTGCCGATTGTATTAACCAGCTTAACAGCCATTGGCGGTTTAATACCCATTGCACTCAACAGCAATCCATTGGTATCACCATTGGCACTGGTGTTGATCGGCGGCTTAATCTCGTCAACCATTCTTTCCCGTATTGTAACACCGGTGGTGTATAAACTGATACCGCCACGTGTGGAAGTAAAAGAGCAGGAGGACATTTCTTAAATCATTTTAAAACCATAAAACGATAAACCATGAACCTTTCTTATCATCAACTAACACAAACCATTAACCGCCTGCTCAAACTGCAGCCCGGCCTTGTAACCACTGACACCCATTTAAAAGATGAACTGGGCCTGACCGATTGGGAACTGACTTTATTGATTAATCAACTGGAACGCAAGTACCGGGTGGAGTTTCCGGAGCAGGAAGTGCAGCAGTTGCAAACGGTAGAGGGCCTGGTGCGGAGTATGAAGCGTAATTAAGGAATCACAAGTTTTAACGTTGCCCCTTTTGTGAAAGCAAAAGGGGTTTTTTGTGCGGATGCGCATGAATAAGAACGTCATTGCGAGGCTTTTTGTGAGCCATGTGTGCGGGTAAAAAGCCGTGTCAATCTCCGTCTGCGAAGCACCCAAACAATACACGGAATCATTTAATGCGGATGCATGATACGATCTTTTCCTGTTGAAGAATTGCAAACATGAAATCGTTTTGCTATTGCCGGTATTTAAGAGAAGAATGTAAAAGTGAGGATGGGAGTGGTGATGTATAAATTCTGAAGATTAAATTTTGTTTAGATAAGCAAATACGCTGAGCAAATTATTTCGTGGTTGTTTCATACTCTTTTAAAAGTACAAGTAAAACAGGTATAAATACCATTATCTTAGAAGGAGTATGACTATTAATATCTCTGTCTTTGGTTGCTTTTATTTCAATAGAACTTTTTGAAACAAACGAACCATATCTCAAATCAATATCTTTTTCTTCCAATTCCTCAACAGCTTCTCTGATAACTTTTTTTATTTTAGTTCCATCTAGGTGATAAATAATGCTGCTTTCACGGTTAAGCACAAAATAGTGCCTGGCGGGGGATTTCCAGTCTCTACCCCTTGTTTGAGGGTTATTCATTTGTTTGCTTATCAGTTCAAGCGCATTAAAGTTCTGCACGAGTTCAAAACTGAAATCATTACGTTCTTTTACAGTCGTATTACGTATTTTAATTTGTACAGGTTCTTTATTTAACCAACCGTCAATTTTATTTATGATGTCATCCTGATCGTTTGCCGGATTGATATATACTTCCTGCTTTCTCAGTTCTTCAATTACATAAGGTTCCCATTTATCACGACCTTCTTGTACACGTACAGATAGCGATTCTGAAGTGTAATTTTTCCTTTTTTCCATATGAACTCGATTAGTTGAATAATTAAATAAGCGAGGTAAAAGAAGAGCGGTTGCCCTTCTTTTATTTACCTTTCTTGCCTCCCTTGATCCCCTGATTAGGATTCATCTGTTTCCCTGGTTTTGATTGTACTGTAAGTTTGTTCCTTTTGTGCCTTTGTTCGCATTTTGCTGATTGGCATGGTTATCAGCAATCTTGATTGTTTTCTTCATTTTTTTGATTTAAAGGTCAGAAAATAAAGCAGAAGGGAAAACAGAAAAGGAACAAAACACCTGCAGACGTAACGAAACCTGAAGTTTTAATCCAGTAATCCAATATCGTAAAGTTTTTGCTTGACTCCTTCACCCTCCTGAAATACTTTTAACGATTTGTGAGCCTGGTCTTTCAGCTTTTGAATTTCAAACATCCGTTGATGATAAAGATCTTTTTTAAAAAAACTGCCGGCACGAATTTGATGTACGTCTGTATTGCTTGTGGTATGATACCGATTCTTCAACACAAACAAGTTCCTTTCTTTAAATTCATAATGGTATAAATTAATACACCCGGACTTCTGTACTTTTAATAAATGCTCCCCTCTACGCTGAATCATGAACAGGAGCTTTTCAAAATCAATCCCATCCTGTGCAAAAATGAGTTTTGATTTTGGCGTTCCCCCTTCTTTTGGAATAACAGCAGTTCTCAGGTGAATTTCTTTGTACTTTCCTTTGCTGACAATAGCCAGGATATCTAGCAATCGTACAGAGTAAATTAGCTGCTGTCCCGCTTTATCACCACCACATTTCAAATCAACAGGGCTGGGGTCAATCAGCAGATCGCAAGCAGCAAGCGTCATGTATTCCTTAAAAAAAGGAGTCAGTACATTATAAACATCTAGTTGCCTTTTAAGACGATAAACTTGATCCTGCAGAAGTTGCAGTTCTTTATGAAGTTGAGAATTTTTATCTTTCTGTTCTTTTAAGCTGTCGTTAAGACCCTGTATAAGATCATTTAGATGTTTGTTCATACATTAAAGGTAAAAATGCATTTCTAATTTCAAAATATTCAATGATAGATCCCCATTTAAACTCTTCATTTTTCTTATGCAATAGCTAAAAATTTACTCTGGCTAAATCCAAGGACATCGGTGTAAGCTGTCATGTTTTTCACAAAATGTACTTGTCATCGAAAACACCTGTAAAGACCTAACCTCTTTCCTTTTTGAAGATTCTTCACTTAAAATTTTTATATCTTCAATGCTACCCGTCAGTCAAAGTGGTAATGCCTTGCTGCCTCACGGTCCATTCCATTCGCTGCCTCATTAATTACTCAACAAAAAAAGGAGAGATTGTACAATGTAGTATCGTTAAGATCAGTTTCTCGGAACAAACCATGGAAGCCTGTTTTACTTTTAAGGATGCTTGAAATACCGCCGAAGCCCCATCCCCATGGGAATAGCTCAATTCAAACAATGCTGCTCCTTAGACAACCCGTATTTTGATGTCACATATTTTTTCCGTACTTCACTTAAGTTATACTGCATAGAACGTAAATGTCTGCGTAGTGGTTCAAAATCACTGAAGGGTTTTTTGGAAGAGCTGCACAGGAGTTCCAGCGTAATTACATCAAAATAATAGTAATTATCATCACCGGTACAAAGCAGGAAACTGGTATTTTGGAATAAGGTAAAGATTTTAAAGTTTACTTTGTCGCCCTTGTCGTTTTTAAGAAAGGACCAATAGCCAAGGCGGTTGTTGTTTTCAGTGTATGCCAGTCTAAAAAGGGTAAACATCGCATCCAATTTAATATTTGTCAATTTTAAATTAAAATGATAATCTAAAAAAACCGCATTCATTAATCAGAATTGGTAGCTTCTTGATCTTTAAATAATTTTTTAAATCTTCTTGAACTTTCATAAATGTAACTTTTTCGATGTCTCCTGACTCTGAAACTTTAAAATAATAATCTCTCGGCACATCAATTTGCAATTGATCATCCCAGGTCTCGGGTTTTTTGACAGTAATTTTTAAAAGAATAGCAGGTTCATAAACATGATATTGAATTTCATAAGAATCTGATTTGTCTAAATAATCTTTAACACCATATTCAATCAGATTTATTGATATTTTATTTATTATATCTAGTTGTATTGGGTTTAAAGTGTGTTTAAGGAAGGTTCCTAATTTATCAGATAGGTGCCAATTCATTTTCAATAAAAAGTCTTTTTTCTCTGTAAGTTCTCGATTTTGAGTTTCAAGATATTTTATTCTGTTTTTCAAGCTTTCATTTGCAGCCTCTGTCTCTTTAACTTTCTGATTAAGTTCATTATTTTCATTTTTGATTTGATCTGCATTCTTTTTGCTTTTTATGCCTATTTCCAAAGCCAGTTTTTCTAATTTATTTCTGAATAAATCAAATCGATTCTCTCTATTTGCAACAGGATTTACTTGAGAACTTGGAATGCACCAAAGACTAGTATCAGTAAATAAAAAATAATAGCCTTCGCTTTCAGGCCAGAAATGCTCTTTGATGTTTTTTTCTTTATAATAAGTATGAAACTGTGCAAAGTATTTACCAAAATGAATACTGTCATCAAGGTCCATATTTAGTTTTAAGCCTAATGCAAGTAAAATGTTTTCAACTGAACGTATTTCAGCAAAATGACTCCCGGGTTCAATTGTTGTTTCTATTACATAAAAACCACTGGCGTTTAATTTACGGATTTCTTCAAGTGTATTCATAAAATCAGTTTAAAACTTAAATACATTAAATCTATTTAGAAACTTTTATTCTGTTTACAAAATCCAGAACCTTGCACTAAGTATTGCTGCATAACAGTTTTTAAAAGATATATACAATAGTTTTATTCTGATTTTGAAGGTCTTAATAGCCATGAAAGAAACTGTTTTGTATGAAATTACTTATTGGTTATAAATCCAACCAGGACAGAAAAAGCGAGAAAATAAGGTTGGCTATTAAAATTTCTCGATTTCATTTATTCCTCTTGTTACTGCGGTATATTGCCATTTTAATGATGGAATACCCATTGTGTTTACAAAAACTTTTTTCCATTCACCTCCTTGAGCTTTGTTACAAGTTATTGCGTGTCCATAGGTAAGTCTTAAAGCTCCAACGTATCTATCGTCACCTGGCATATTACTGTCTCTAAAAATTTTATTCTTTGTATATCGTTGTCTGCGAAGTTCATTTTCCAGTTTTCCGTCTAAAACTCCACCGGGAGATAAGATAGTCTCTAAAAGTGCATAGTCTTCAATAATAGTTTCAGTTTCATTGAATAGAACTTTGATTTTTACCGCTACGAAATGTAGTCCTGCGACTTGTTCCTGTAAATTCCAATCAACAGTTAAAAGCTCAACGTGGTCACCATTGTAAAGTTGAATTCCGTTTCGATACCAGTTTTGTGTCACCATTAAAAGGTCGCCTTGCTCGAGAATTTTTTTAGCATTTCTAAATATTCTTTCTCTCACCAAGTCATTGAAAAACTTGTTGGCTTTATGCGAAACACCTATAGCTACTTGATTTTCAAGTCCGTCATTTTTGACGTTTGCTGAGTATTTGTCTGCTGCTGCGTATATGTTTCTGTTTTGGGTTCCTTTAATGGGATGGGACTTCTCTCCTCTGTCAATAGCTTTCCTTATATCTGTTGCGTTCTCAAGAATATAGCTGCCATCTTCTTGTCTTTTCACTTCAGTCAGTAAATAGGAATGGCCTTTCAGGTTGAATGTCTTTTCAAGGAATTCCTTATTCAAAGCATAAGATTCTGCTTCATCAATCGGTGGAAGTTGGTAACGGTCGCCAAGAAAAATTATTTTGTTGTTTACGTTTGCCTTTTTGATGTAGGCAATTAAGTCATAGATTAAGCCTTTCTCTACTTGAAATAGATTTTGTTTTTTGTCAATATCTTTTGGAATCATTGAAGCTTCATCGATGATGTACACTGTCGGGTTAGCATTGTGTCCTATTTTCAGTTTAAAGGTGACTGTTCCAGTTTCATTGTCCGCCGTTGGAGCATAAATCATTGAATGTATGGTTGATGTTGTGGTCTTTGCTTTCCTTCCAAGAATTCTGGCTGCTCTCCCTGTTGGTGCTGATATTTTGTATGGCTTACCCAATTCATTCAAATAGCCGATTAAAGCAGCAGTAATAGAAGTTTTACCTGTACCTGCCGCACCGCAAAGCACCATAAAGTCGTACGGGTTTTCGGATGAAACAAATTCCTCCATTGCTTTAAGAACAATAGTCTGTTCTTCTGTAGGGTGGGAAAAGTGTAAGTATTTTAAAATAGTATTCATTAAATGAGTTATTTGTCGATTATGTTTTTCAATCGTCGATAGTGAAACAGTCTTTTTTCTGTATTGAGATGATTACAGACATTGTGATATATCATTTTATCCCTTTCCGTTAAAATGGGTAGTGATTTACTAGGTAAGAACTCTAGGAACCACAATAATCTTTGACTATGCTTTCTTTCGTTTGCAAAAAGGAAAAGTAATTCCCATATAATAGAGTAGTTTTCATCAACAATTAACAGACATAGTCTTTTAACATACCTACGTTTAATCTTAATCAATTCTAGTAAGTCTTTGGGCTCATAAATTTTTAGCAAAGAAATTAAGTTAATCGTGAACACTTTTGGGTTTTTAAATCCACGGGTATCATTTAGGATATGGTTTCTTAATTTACTAGTTATTTGAGGTTCCTCCTTAGAGGAGCTCAATTTGCATTCAACGGCTAGATCTGGATTAATATCAATCAAATTGTAAATTAACTCTGTCCTTTCCTTATCATCATCAAATAATCCTGAATATAGTTTTATAACTTCTGACCATTTAGGGTCATTGGCTATTTTTTTAATGGTTACATTATGTTTTGGTGAATCCATTAGGTGCGGTCAATTTTATAACCTAGCTTTTTTTTATAACTTGTATAAGCTTCCAATACTTTTCTTTTATTTGACGACTTCTTGCTTTTTAAAAAAGAAACTGTATTTGTTGCATACTCTTCCGTTCGATGATTAAACACACTTATTATATCAAATACTCTTTTTACGACATCTACGCCCAATTTATCTGGTAGATTTAAATGAGAATAAACATTATCAATAAGTTTATCTAGAAATTCTTTGTCGCCATCAGCAATACTCTTCAAGGTTGTTTCTTCTACCATAATCTTGATCTGTTGTAAATCTTTTTTATGAATCAGAACTTTTCCTTTCACTTTTGATTTAACCCAATGATTGCATATTTTTAAAATGGTGGTATCGTCTAAGTTATGTGCAATTTTGTTAACTATTTGCAGTGATTTTCTACTATTACTAATTTCGTTTATAGAATTTAAATTTATTGCCGAAACTACTTGTTGTAAGGTGTTTTTACTAGTTTTTATTAGTTTTTCTTTTAATCTCTCTTCGACTTCAATATTTGCTCTTAATTCTGTTTTTGAGCATTCTGTAGCAAGTAAAATATCTGTTTCAGCTAGCTCAATAATGAAATCTTTCCTTTCAGTATCCGTATCAAAAAGCCCTGAGTACAATTTGATAGTTTCAGCCCAAGCTGGATCATTCTTGTATTTTTCAAGAAGAGTTTTAGGCATTGCCTGACTTGTTTAATTGCATTAAAAATTCGGCAGCATAATACTCCTGATACAGCTCGTGACTAAAACTGTATTGGTTGTTATCATTTACTAGAATATTTAGATCAATTGCCTTTCTCAAGAAATCAAGTAAGTTTATTGGAACTCCCAACTGCTCTTTCCTTTGTTCCAGGAGTGGAATAATATATTCGTCTCTATCAAGACCAGAATTTGAACCAGTCAAATCACGAGTTTGAAAGCCTAAATAGCAAAGCAGCAGATGAAATAATTCGATATCGAAATCAATAATTTGTTTCTGTTCTCTTAGGTAAAGACTGTGCATAAATGCTCGTATTATTTTCCCTTTTTCATTTGGTATCTTCCCTTCCTTTAAAACGACTGCAATTAGCATTGTAAGCATCAAAGGAGTTTGGATGATTCGCTTTAATCGTTCGTTGGCATTTATCTCATTTAGTAGATATTCTTTTATAGTTTTGCCGTTTTTTGTAATAAAATCATCAATTTGTTTGTCTCCCATTTTTTGGAGAGTAAAAACAGGAATTTTTCGCTTTAATAGATTGTTGTCAAATTCTCGGTTGTAGTGTTGTGGTCTTCCGGTAAATAAGAAGAAATTGTTCGGATATTCTTCCAATAGGTTATTGATTTGATTGAATACCGAAACCTTTATATTTTTCTCAATCTCATTTAATCCGTCAAGAAAAATATTTAATCTGCCTTTGTTCAATAGTTCTTCAAAAATTGCAGAATCAAGTTTCAATTTTGATTTAATTGTTTCAAGAATCGAGTTTTTATCAGTGAGATTTTTGAGTTCAAGGTAAACGGGTATGCTTTTTTTGTTGTCTAATAATGCGGCTTGAGCATCTTGTAAATGAAGAAAAAGTAATGTTGTACTTTTCCCCATACCGACATCACCAAGCAAAACCATCTTTCTTTCTTTTATGGTCTTTCGTAAATTATTAATTGTGCCTTCTCTTACTTCTTGATCTTTCTCTGTCTCTTCTTCATCCAATTCAATTAATTCACGGGCATAAAGGTCTACTTCAGTAAATGTTTCTTTGCCTTCAATATGCACAAATCTGGATTGCAGAAATTTTATTCTTTGAACTTCTGAATTCAAATATGGACTAACATCAAATGGATTAATAGCAACTTTTAATGCTTTTTGATGTTTGTATGTAGCATATAGGTACATTACAAAAACACTCCTAAGCTTTGTCCAAATTTCGCTTGTGCTCCAACTTTCACATTGATGACTTTCATCGTTTCTTAAATCATATGTTGTATTGAGTTCGGTTTTGAATGGAGTTTGAAATAAACCTAGTTCCCTAAGTATTGATGAAAGGCCATCTTTGTCATTATGGATTTGGATATAGGCTCTTTCATTAGTCAAAAAAAGAATTTATCTTAAGTATGGTTCTATTTTAACAGCATCTCCAAAGTAAGTATTGATATCAATCCTTGGCAATCTTTCAATAACAATTTTATGAAAAGCATTTGGTACACGTTCAGACAACCCATTTATTTTTCCATCTTTAGTTTTAACGGGAAATTCTAAAACTTGAATAAAGAGGTCTAGAACTTCGTCAATTTTGAGTTGTGGCTCTTTTGGAAGAATATTCCTTGTTTCGAGTTTAATCTCATTTTTTATTGTTGCCCAATCTATTTTCATTTCACTGGGATTTAAAGCTTATGAAGGGCCTATTTCTCATAAAACGGTTTTATATCCACCTGAGCAAAAGGTTCAAAATGATTATTTCTGATTAATGCTCTTAGTGGTTTTTGAGATGGTAGCATTGATAAAACGGCCTCTTTAGAAGTCTTGTCGGTCGCACCAAAATTCTCTGCCATATACTTCGCATCTTCTCCTTCTAATTGAAGGGCTATTTTAGTGCCCATGTTTTCAAATACAACGGTTGCAAAGTCTCTTACACTCTGAGATGCCAAGATGAAACCCACTCCATACTTTCTTGCTTCACGAATTAAGTCTGTCAAAGTCTGGTCGTAAGAAAGCTTATGTGCCTCGTCAATCACAACATACAGTTTGATTGATTTAGATGGGCCATCTGCAAGCATTCTGTTGTACACAGCTTGCAAAACAAATCTTGCAACAGACTTCATTAATTCCGGTGTATGCAGCTTTGATAAGTCAATGATTGAATTCTTATTAAGGATATCATTTATGGAGACGCTTCCTTCACCCGATACAAAAATGTTGTTCTCAAACAAGGGCTCAATTCTGTATTTCAAGTTGCGCACATTGGCGCCTTCATTTTGCTCCATAAATTCCAGAATAGACCAAATGTCTTGAAATTGTGGCGGCTCATTATTCCAGGTTGACCTATCAGTTACAGAAAACCCTTTTTCCTGATATGCCCGTTTAATTGCATCTTTCAAAATTGGATGTTGAATTTCACCAAGTCCGTAGATTTGTTTTAAAATACTTGAAACCTGATAAACATTGCTCATATAACCAATTTTCTGCCCTGTGTTTCCATCAACAGAAAGTTCAAGCGGGTTAATATCCATACCATAAGACGGGTCTAATGTAATAGCATTGGTAGCTTCTGTAAACGATTCATCTTTTGAATTGGTTAAAACACTTGAAATGTACTCACCTTGAAAATCCAAAATAAGGAAAGGGATATCCTGCTTACTCAACTCATAAAGCACACTACTTGTGGTTTGTGATTTACCGGCACCTGATTTTCCCACTATCAATAAATGTTGGTTTGCTAATTTTTTAGGTGTCATTGTAATAGGATCAAATACTACTTCTTTTGCATTGTCAACATTTGATCCTAAAACGATTCTTGGTTTTGTTGTTGCAAGTGTTTCTGTGATTGTCGGCTCGGGTTTCACTTCTGCTTTATTTTGTTTCTTTAGTTTTTCCTCTTCTTTTTTAGTCTCAATAATTGCCGTTCCAGATGGAGATGGTGTCTTGGGTTCATCAGGAGATGGTATTTTATCATCTGTTTCATCTTCGTCATCATCTGAACCTTTATCAGATGCTTCTTCAATTTCGGTCTCACGGATTTCGAGTAATTCACAAATTTCTTTATTTCCTAATTCGAAAACTGTGTTGCCTTTGTAACTGTCAACCGGTTTGGTTATTCCAGCCCAATGAATGATGTAACCCGATTTTTCAAACACAAATTCAAAGTCTCCTTTGTTTATGGATTCTACCATTGTTTTTAATTCCATACTGTTCTTGCAAAGCCCATGTCTTATGGCTCTTTCAAGGTAAAACCCAATAAGAGTAGAAAGTGATTTATTTGTTAGGTGAACATCAATTTTTGAATTTTCATCATCCGAAATAAATTTGGTTCTGAATGCTTTCTCTGAGTTATCATTCTTCTTAACAATTTCTTCTTTAAGAGCCAAGCTTTCTGTGATGCTACCTTCGCCTGAACGGAACTTTACTTCAATCAGGTTAATGTTTAATTTACCATTTTTGGCAGTAACCAATATAAGATCACTACGCTTAACCGAAATTTCTTCATCACTATTTCTGCGTTTGCTTTGAGCAAACATATCAATGTGTGTATCAACGGGAATAAGTACACCATTTTGTATCAAACCATATTTTTCCAAGGCTAAACGGGTAATTGCCAAACCAATTATTTCACGTGCATTATTTGGGTTGTTAATCAATTTCAGAGCCAATTTTCCTGAAACAGATTTGATAATGTCAAGAACTTTTATTGCTCTAAAATTGGATGTAGGGATATTAATTTTCTTCAAGCCGTCTTCAATCAACTTTTCAATCTCGGCTAACCAACCTGTTGAAACGATTAGCCTATGGCCAACGCCATCCATAAACTCAGGAGTGTAGTCAATCAAATAGCTTTTCAGATTTGGGTTTGAGTCTTCGGGATTGTCAAAATATTCTATTCCGAAGTTTCTGTCTATGGTGAAAACCCAATCGCTTCGTTTGTGAATTTCACTTAAAATATGTCTGTCTTGCTTGTTGAGTTCTAACTGAATTGTTGGTACATAATCGACGGATTTACCCCATTCGTAGTAGGAGCAACTTAATCCAAGCACATTTTTCCCAATGTTGTATATCAAAGTTGCGCTTTCGTCTCCTTCTTTTATTTCAGCCGTTGGTGATGGCACTACCTTTCTGCTCCAGGTAACTGCATCTTCCATCACATTAAACTCAGAACGATATTCAGCCAACAAGCTATGTAAGAAATAAGAACCTGGAACATTTCCAACAGGTCGTGAAATGGACTTAGTTACAAATTGGTCAATGATTACCGTAACATTTGCTTCTCTGAATTCAACATCGGTCCATTTGGCTGGATCAACTTTTACTTTCGAAAAAAAGAGTTTTGGAAATAAAGGGTTATGGCTTGGTTCCAATAGTTCTTCATCAATATCAGGCCGGCTCCCCTCTGATAGCATTTCATCATTTATTAATTCATCAAAAGCACTTCCCATCAGTTCATAACCCAATGTTCCGTAAAAGGTAATATCGTACCGCAAATTCTTAAACTCATCCATCTTCTGTAATTCCCGGATGGTATTCAGAAAAAGTAATCCATCACCCGGATTAAGTACATTCAGTTTTAAGGTCTTGATGTAAGGATGGTGCCGCAAATATCTCCAAAGTCTATCTGCTATTTGATCAGGTGAAACAGATGAAATATTGCCAAGGTCATTTTTGTAGCCCAATGCTTTCGAAATCATTGCCACTACTTTACGTATATCTGTAGTTGTGCTTTTTGGGAAAATGCTCCAGAATAAATCCAGGACATCTGTGTTCACGAAAAAGCTGTTTTGCTCAAACGATAATGCGTTAGGTAGATTCAAAGGAAGTATTTTTTCAAATCCTTCAATATCTACAGCTTTGCTATATTCTGATTCATCAAGTTCCAATAATTTCTCACTCCAATCAAACAACATCAATTGATACTGCAATAGCCAAAGTATTTTAACCGGATGAGTAGGCGCCATCAGAATCATTTCCTCCGGTTCTTCGGCTGTTCCGATTTTGATATGAATAGTATCTAATCGGTTGAGCAGGTGCGTATTGGTAAGCAGATTATTAACCTCTGCATCAGGTGATTTGGCAATGGCAGTTGCAATGGCATCGGTCAGTTTTTTATAACTCTTTCCATAATCAATAATATAAGATTGGAACAGACGCAAATCCAATGTTTCAATTACGGATGAAGTATCTGCAGATGTAATAGCATGAAAAAGCTCTCGCCTTGCTTCCAGGAATTCATTGAACTCTGTTCTGAAAACCGTTAGACTGATTCTTCCTAATTTAAAATCTGATTGTTCAATATACCCACGATTGCGTATGTCTACATCATACACTCCACAGCTAAAAGGGTCTTGCAGTGATTTTCTTTCTAGCTCATAAAGCAAATTATTAAGCGGTATCTGATACGTTTCTTTTGGATTAGTTTTGATACGGTACATCAATATTCTGCCCGTTTCCAACCCCTGACTTTCTATTTCAATTTGCTTTTTAAAACGATAGGTGGCTTTAAAAGTGGCTTCTGCTACATTTCTAATTCTATTAAATCGCTTGGTTTCACCACCGGTGGTTTCGCTTTTCTCTCCACGCAGGTAAAAGGGTTCGCTGATGTCTTCAGCAATCTTAGCTTTGTTTTCATCCAAGGCAACTACCCGTATTTGCACCAACCATTCTTCCCCCTCTTCCAGGTCCACATTTTTCAAATCCATTTTTGCTTGCTCAGCATTTCCTTTGGCGGTTTTGCGAAGCATCTCACTGCTGGAATCGGTTTGCTCTTCTCTCTCAAGTATTATCACAAACTGCGAAACGGTAGATGCTTTTCTGGGATTGGTTTTCCATTTTACACCCAGTTTTATGCTGGTGGTAGCTACCAAATTATCGCCTTCTAGTATTAAGCCAGTAAAAGCTATAGGTGCTCAGTTTTTATCTCGAAATGGTTCTAAGAATAACTCAATTTGCTCACCTGCCAGATCTTTAAACTTCCATTTGTCAAAACTGATTTTTTTAAGCCAATCTTTATCCGTTAATATTTTTTCAGTCCATTCTCCAACTTTTACTTGATTCTGATTGCGGAAAAACTCCAACAAATGTTTTTTGATATCTCCGTGGCTTGGGTCAAGTCCTTTGTTTACCATTGCTTCTATGGCAAGGAAAATTGTTTTGTCGGTATCACTTAATTGGTCAACACATTCGCCATTGCGGAGCAAACGAGCCTGAACATCTTCTTCCTTCAATTTCAAATCGGGAATTAAATTGAGATGGTGCAAATAGCCACCTGCTGTTTCCCAAGTACATTCGTCATTTTTTAAAGCCAACAGATAACGTAATTGATTTTCAATACGCTGTTTACGGGCAACAGATGTTTCCATTACCGATTTTACAATGGCTTGTTGCTCTTCAGGGAAACTATTGATGATAGCGTTTCGGTGTTGTGCCAATACGCCTGCCAAGTCATATGATTCAAAAGTATGAATGTCATAACTATCTTCTGCTGCACCTTTAAAACCTTGCGGGATGAAAACTACTAGAACTCCAAAATCTAAGCGATTACGCAACTCAATTAGACGACCACTTTCTACTTCAAAAGATTCTGCTCTTTTGTCTGTTAGAACATACGCTTCTACTTCCTTTGCTTTCAGATCGATATCTGTGTTTATTTTCTCACAGGCAAAGTGCATTACATCCTTTGGCAGATAATCTACTCGCAAACAGTGATTGCGTTGCTTGTTCAGCAATTTTGCTTTCAGGTCGTTAAAAACTGCCTGTGCTATTTCTTCAAAGTATATTTCTTGCGTTATTGTTACCATATCGTAAAAACTTTATACTTGGGTAAGTGCTTGGGTTAATAATTCCTGGGCTTCATCTTCCAGTTTTATGGCTTCTGCCCTTAATTCGTATGCTTTGCGAACCAAATCACCTATCTCATTTTGTTTTGAATCATTACAAATGGGGATAATTACATCTGCCATATCCTCATCGTCAATTTCATCTATCAATGCACCCCATCTGTAACGTGTAATTGAAAAATATCCATACTCAGAACTCAAGTATGCATACAAATAGCCCGAGTCAATTTTGTCATTGTTAGGAACTATTCTTAAAATATGTTGGGAAGCAGCAAAGTCCTCAAAATTTTTGTGTACCAAGCAAGTTTTTCCAAATGTTCCTCCCAAAGAGCCTGAGCAAGCAATAAGAATCATACCTGATTTCAAAATTAAATCATCCATAAAGGATATTTCGGAGTTGGATAGATATTTCAGGTCACTTGGTCTTATTTGTAAGATGTTTTTGCTACCTATGAAAGGTGTTCCGTGGTCGGATTCAACATAGTTTCTTTTAAATCGTTTGCCAATAATAATATCTTCACTTACTTCTTCTAGTTTTGAATTGCAGGAACTGTTATTTTGAATTTTACGAATAATCTCTTTTGCTTTTAAATTATAAAAGTGAGCATCAAGTCGCCATCCATTTTCAAACTCTTCCAAGCCTGTCATTCGTATTTCCACCTCGCCATCTGCATCAAGGGTTTCAGGTTTGATGTCGGAGAGTGGGGGAAGGTTGTTGTATTGGAGAACAAGGATACGTGCTTGTTTTATTATTTTATCAGCCTTTTCTCTATTCGATTTTACTCTCAAGTAAGTTTCAAAAAACTGGTTACACAATTGCTCGTCAAGCTTTGGTATTGGCAGTTTCAATAAATCTTCTTCATAAATATGGTCAATGACTGCACCTGATTTTTTACCTGTAATTGTTCCATTCCCATATTCACTTGTAAAATAAAAATAAAGAAAGCCAATATTTTTCTCATCAAAAGGCTTAACTCTTAAGGCATCTTCTGTAATGGCAAATTCTTTTATTCTATCATCAACATAAATTGTATTGCCAATGGTGCCCGACCTGCTTACTAGTAATGTATGCTCTTGAACTCGATAAATAGGTAGGTTGGATGTTAAATGCTCCGACAGTATTTTATCTGTATCAGGTTCTAACATCATAATATCTGATGTTGTTAGAAACTTTATACCATTTTTAATGTCGTCTACCAAGTATCTTTTAAAAATACCCGGGAAAACAACTGATGCAATCTGTGAAAGGGGAAAAAAGTCAATCTCATTTGAAATAGTGATTGAAGTGCCCTCCTCATAATATTCAGCATTAAAACGAAAGTCATTATTCAAAATGTTTTCGCTTTTTGCATTGAATATTCTTGCATTAAAGTATTCGTATGGTGTAGCTACTACTTTCATTTTTTCTTCTGTGTTTTTAAAAACTCATTAGCTACTTGTGGCAATTCATCATCAACAATTCTTCCAGTGGTTTCTACCACTGGTAAAAAGTCAAGGATGGTAGATTCTGCAAAAGGCTTGTATAGATCTCGATTCACAATTTCACGGCCTTTCTCATCTTTTTTATAAACAAATCCGCCCCTGCGGTCTTTGCCTACCTTCTTTACATTGGCCATAAAAATCTCATAAGGCCGCATTTGTCCACTCATACTTTCCATCAGTTTTTCCTGGTCGCTTTTTCTGCGGAGTATCAATACACTGGTTTGTGTGCCTGTACGTGGTAAAAAGGTTTCTACGGGTAAATCCACACTGGCAAGAACTTGACAGTTTTGCAAAATCCAATACCGTACATAAGCGTAGCCCGGATTGCTTAAAATACTATCAGGTAACACAATACCACACTTGCCTGTGCCAGGTTTTAAAAGTTTGATGCATCGTTCCACAAATAGCACTTCGGGTTCCAGGGCATTTTTCAAATTGCCTTCCTGCACCCATTTGCCATCTTCGGTTTTGCTCCATCCGTGAGCCAACTCATAATGCTCCAAAATTTCGTTTCGGTCAATTTTTATCTTGGCTCCAAATGGTGGATTGGCCATCACAAAATCCATAGAACCTAATTGTATTTTCTGTTTGGCTTCTTTCGATTTCCAGGCGTTGGGGTCTTCTAACCCATTTTCAGCATACAAACCACCACGGCCATCGTTGTTCATAATCATATTCATTTGGGCTGCCTTCACCAAATTGCTGTTGAAGTCGGTTCCGAATATGTTGTAACCTGCCTGATGCACTTCATCAAACAAAGCTTTTTCCTCTGCTTCGGTTGGTTTGTTGGGGTTTTTCCATTTGGCTTTGTGCTGCTGGCGAAGTTTTTCGCTTACATAGTTAAACGCCATTACAATGAAACCTCCCGTACCACAGGCAGGGTCGTAAATACGGTCACCAGGTTTAGGGTCAAGCATTTTTACCACCATTTTCACCACATTCCTTGGCGTGAAAAATTCACCTTTTGTACCTTCTAAGGTTGGCCCCACAATGGTTTCATACGCCACACCTTTCACATCTACTGAAGAATGAATGAAATCGTATTTCTCTAACTGGGCTACTATATAAGAAATGGTTTCAGGATTGAATAGAAGCCCTTCGGTTTGGGCATCAAACAGACCGTTGAATTCGTTCCGTTTACGAACTTCTTTGAAAAGAGTCTCAATTCTGTCTTTTACTTCTTTGTGCCCATGCTTATCATTTCTTTCTTCTGCACTGCGAATAGCAAATCGGGGCCTGCCTCCGTGGGTTTCATCTTCAATTTTGGCAAACAAGATTTTCAGGAACTCCCAAAATATTTGTTCCTTGCTTCCGCCCTGATTGGCATGAATGTAATCGTGGCAACGTTTAAAGGCATATAGTAAGTTGTTGCCGGTAGCAACTCTTAATCTTCTACGGTCAGTTGTATAAATAGAAGAAGCATCTTCGCCATATCTTGGAAAGTCGTTTACAGGGAAAACATCTGTTTCAAACTTGCTCTTTTTCGTTTGAAAATAGATGGTTTCAATACCATTTGTCCAACATCCATACTCAGCACTTGGTACATCTATGAGCATTTGTTCCAAATCAGTTGCACCACCATTTTTGTCAGTTGGATTTGATTTTGGATTGGCAATCATTACCAGAACATAAGGCTCATCTTTTTCGTGATGCTTTACTACTAATGGCACTTTTTTGTTTTTCTGCTTGTCGCCATCCCAAACTTTTATAGTGTAATCCACCTGAATATCTGTGGTTGGATATTGATATTCCTCTACCAGCGTTCGTTCAAAGTTTTGCCTTACAGCTTCCTGTTCTGTTTCTTTTACATATTTTCCTGTAATGTAATCGGCTATTTTGCCATCAGGTATTTCTACATTGGTAACGATGTCAATACCTGGATCTTCTACAAGATTAATTATTTCACTCATTATATTTAGTTTATTCGGGTTCAACTTTAAATCTCGGCTTTATAACCTGAGAGTTTGATGCATCTGAAAGGTCGGTATAAAAACCAAGTTGTCTCAGTCGGTCTTTCAATGCATTAAAATTATTGGCCAATGCTTTGGCGGTTTCAGGACTATCTGAACCATTGGGCCATTCATTAATATAAATCCCATAACGGTCTTTAAGCCATTCTACAAAATGAACGATGGTGATTGGTTGGGTTCGGAAGCCTTTAAAATCAGCACTAACAACAGCCAATTGTACAAGTACTTCTAAAAGGACATTACCTAAAACATATTTTCTTTTCTTTCCTCTGCCACCTTGTAAAAAGCCATCTTCACGGTTCATGTTGCAAAGGCCATTCATCATCTTTTTGTGTCTTGCAACAAGATTTTTCCAATTCGACTTATCATTACAAAGTATTTCTACAAACTTATCCAAAGCAGGAATATTCATTCCGAGAATGGCTTGAACGTCTGGATCATCAGTTAGATCTTCATCATTTGCAATTTCTCCAAGCTTGAAAAGGAAAAATCCTTCTAAGTTAGGATTTGATAAATAACCAATAAGTTGTTCAACAGTTGGTTCTTGATTTCCTTGCGTTTTAGCAAACTCAGATAGTTTAACTAATTTGTAATGTGACTTAAAATAACGATACATATCGTTATAATCGCTGTCAATAGAACGTTTAGAAAGTGAATCACAGATTTTGTCTTGTCCTAAAGTAATGTCAACAAAGATTTTTGGTTGAAAATCACATTTGCATAATTTTCCAAAATCAGCTTCACTTTTTATTGATACACAAGTGGCACATTTTGATTTGCTATGTTCGACTAAATAATTAATTTGATTATATGCTTTCATTGCATATAAAGCCGTATGGAAATTGAAAAGTACAGTGATGTAGTGAAATAATTCTCTTCTTGGAACAGAATCTTTGTAAACAAGAAGTTTCATTGTGTCAAACAGAAACTGTTTTTGTTGTGCTTCACATAAGAATTTATAATCAGGAACTAATTTGGCATTAGTAGATGGCAAGTCCACTCTAAAATTGTCCAACAATCGTAAAAGGAATTGTGTTTCAATGTCGAGTTCATTAAATTTTTCGTTGTCAACTACAAGATTAAACTGTCCATCACGTTTTGTGCCTTCAAGTAAATATGACATCAAATAATCACTATCACTAGCAACCGCAGTTCCTTTAAATACATTGTAAAGAAAAACACTAATATCTCTATCTTGACTTCTGATTCTTGGGTCGAGCAACTTTATAGTACTTAAATGCAATGGCTTTAGATTAGATATTCTTGCTCTGCCTTGTCTGCCTTTACCTTCAACTACTGTTGTCGCAAAATCTGCAGAAATCCAATTTTTCATTAGCCTTTCTCTCGTCGCATCGGTTATGCCTTCAAAGTGATGACTATTTTCTTTTAAAATATCAACTAAGCTTTCGGGATATAAGGTGTCTTTGTTGGTTTTTGCAATTACTTTCCCTTTGGTATGGAGCAATACTAAAAGACGTACAACTGCTTGCTCAAAATTGATGTTATTCGCATCAATTGGCATTACAGAGAAATATCTAAAAGCCTTTTGTTTTCTATCTAGTGCCATTTTTATTTGCTTTTGCTTAATACTAATTTACCTGATGTTGCTTTCTCAAATTTATAAAGGTTCGTGTCGTCTTCAGTAAGGAAGACCACTGTTGAACGTTTAGCCAATATTCTTCTTTTGAACATTTCAAGGTTTAAGAAGAATGTTCTGATTTCGATAGATGTAGGAACATAACCTTCTTTTATCCGCATCAGGATTTCAAATAAATCAATATTGATTTCTAGTGAAGCGGTCTTATCGATATGCCTGAAAATAATATGGTCGGGAAAATATTCAATATAATTAGTTTGATAGCCTACATCCGGCAAAACCACTTCAAAGTCTGCTGCTGTAAAGCCGTAAAATGCTTTAGTAGTAGATTTCTTTACGCTATTGCTGCTGATACATACATTTTCTCTGCCTACTTCATCGTTGTATATTTTTTCCGATTTTGATATAGCTAATACAATATCATTTCTTAATTCATTTTGCTGGTCATTTCCGGTAGAGAGAAATTCAATAAAAAGTTTAAAATAGCGGTAAGGTAGAAACGAGTAATGATTGATGGAAAACTGTTCTTCCAGATAATCATTATTGCCTTCAAAGAAAAGTTTGCGTTTCATAGCAGATAAGAAAAGATCAGCATTCTCTTTTCGTGTTTCATCATTATCGCTTGTGCCTTCCGGCTTGTTTATGAAATATTCTTCCAGGTAATTTAAATCAGGATTGCTTCCAGATTCTGCTTTGGTAGTAAGGCGTTCGTTGATTTCAGTTTTTGGATTCAGGAAATAAAGATGATTTTCCAATTTTGGCAGAGGCATATCAGCTACATCAACTTCGCTGAGAATCGAAACCATTCGGTCCATTTCATACTTATTGAAAGCGTTATTATAATAGAAACGATCAAGTAAATTTTCGCCGGCATCAATGTCGGCTTGTAATTGTGAGCAAGTGTATTTATTGAAGATGATAAATGAGATGAGAGAGCGTATATCTCTCATAGTTATATGTTTTTCCTTTTTAAGATAAATACTCAGAATTAGCTCTTTCAGTCTTTGCTTTACAACGATTCCTTTCTTTTGGTCTCTTAAGCTGTCTATATTGTATTTGATATAACAGCGACTGGCATATGCACAATTTTGTTCTTGGCAGGGCTCCCAGGTTTTTTTAATTCCATCAACATCAAGGATTATACTAAGTAATTCGTCAAAGATTGAATTTGGTCTATTCAGTTCAACTATAGCCCTGTTATTCAAATTGATGAATGCAAGCGATTCCGGTAACTTGTAATTGTCATATTCCAGATAATGATGAATATGTTTGCCTAACCATTTGTATTCTCGCTTACTAAGAATAAAGTCCCTTAATTTCCCTTCGTTGATGGCAATGATTTTTACAATTTTCGCAGACGGTTCTCGTTCGCCTTCAAATGCTTTGAAGAACTCTTTCAATAGCGAGTCATTTGATTTGCCTTCAAAATCTTGACTGCCATCATAAAGAGTCTCAAACTCAAAACTTTTGAATGTAAAAAAACAACCGTTATCAGTTTTTGATTTAAAGTCACCTCCATTCTTCTTTGCAGCTTCTTCAATTAGCTGGATAAAAGCCGTTTTGCCATCCCCGGCATTACCTGTCAGTACTACAAGTTTCTTTTTCCCATTCAGTACATCATCTTTCAATTCAGTATCAAGCCTGGTCGGGATGTAAGTAGCTTCATCTAATCCTCTCGTAAGTCCTGTACTTAACAAGCTTTGCGAGTATATTTTTAGAAATGTATCAACATTTGAGTTATAATTCATGACAAATTATTTTTGTTAAAAGTGTTTCTTTATTTCATGTTATCATTTGTAATAAAACAATATTAGCCTTTCTGATTTAGGAAAATTAAAATAAATTATAATTGTTTTAATTTCTCTAATATCCTCACCATCGCCCACGTATCCAACTCACAGTATTTCAATAAACCTTCCCGCAAGGTTTGAATTTCTTTTTTGTTATCCAACAACCGCAGGCTATAAAAGGCTGTGCTCGCATCGGTGCCATTTCCGATTTCCAATTCTTTATAACTCAACTCAGGCACCAAGGCAGGCAATACATATTTGATGGAGTAGCATCCCCGCATCTCCGGCAACCGATAATGCTTACGGAAGGGAGGCATCAGATCTACCAATCGTTCCTGGAGTTGTTCAATGGCTTTCGCCAGGTCTTCAAACTCTTCTTTCAGGTGTTTGAGAATGCCATTTTCAAACGTTTTATTATACACCAGTACTGAACCTTGGGTTCCTGCGGCAACCAGCAATTGTTCTGCAAACTCACGGTGGTGCACATGCGGCCCTTCAGCCAGGTAAGCAACATGCTCCACTTCAGCATCGTTTGTTCGTTGTATGTGCATGGAAAATTGAAAGGGCACCTGCCGGAAGGGCCAGTGGCCATCCTGCTCAGGCACCGCCGTCATCCAGGTTTCAAAATCCATAAAGTATAGGGGATATTGCAACTGCTTTACAAAAGAACGGATGGCGTCCTTATTAATGGATGGTTCGCCCCAATCTGCTTCCTCTTCTTCCATCTCCTGCGTGCAATAACCATAAAAATCGCAGTCATAAGGTTTAAAGCAATGATCACCGGGTTCTATGGCCGGTTCTTTTTTTAACTGCAATACTTGTTTCAGTTCGGGCAGTTTTGTTTTAATGAAGGATTGCTGCTCCTTTATTTCGTTCAGTACGGATGCAGGTGTAAACAATTCTTTTACATCCAATGAACCGTAACGTACATAGTCTGTATTCAGATGCAGAATAAAAAAATCGCTGAGTGGGATACCCGCATTCTTGATCACATAATATTGAAACGCTGCATCCAGGAGATGCGGGTCCTTAACTGAGCCGGTACTCTTTACTTCATAGGCATACCATTTGCCTTTGCGTTGTACCAATATGTCCACCGCAGCCAATACGCCTTCATATTGAAAGGCCGCTTCATAGATAACTGTGGCGCCTTCCTGTATGTAACGGTAAGTAGCAGCAACCGCTTTTTGAAATTGAAACGCATCCGGTGGACTGGCATCCACACCACCGGGAAAACGTTGGCGTGCCAGCATCCCTACATCCGTACCGGTTTGAAAGAGGGTGGTTTGTGCTTACTCTTCCGCATCCTTCAGATCAGGTCGCTTCTTGTGTAGCCACAACCGCTTGGGGCATTGGCAGCCATACATGAATGTAGACTTAGAAAGCAGGTGCGATGTGATCTCGGGTGATTTCATGATGGATGTTGCCAGTTAGTTGCTGATGCTTAAAACAGGTTTTCAATATAGTCAAGAATGGATGAATGTGCAAATCATAGGTCATAAAAATTCCAATTTGTAAATACAATCTGCCGGTGATTGATTCGTACTTCATAAAACGACCCCGCATGTTATTCCGCAAACAGTGGTTGATGATAAAATAACTGCAGAGTTAGTCTTTGTAAAGAGGCATAGGTAGAAATGCTTCAAATAAATATAGTCAGTTAATTTTTTACTCGTTTGTATTGGATAGTTACAATGAAAATCTTTGATTCTTTTCATAACTTTTTTTGATCCGGGATGGAGTTCTTTGTAATTAATGATTTGTATACATTGTCTATTCCCTTAGAAGAACAGATCAAAAACACCAACATCCTCCTTACGCTTCACCACAATATCCGCTTTCTCTTTATACAACTCAATCAGCCTGCTCATCAATCAGGGGCAGAATGATGAACAGTTTTTAAATGGAAAGGAGCTGCCATTATACAGCTCCTTTATTAAAGATACCCGATAAAAGCAGGCTGTCTAACGTAATGCTTTAGCAATATATGCCACCGATACCACCAGCACTGTACACAGTACTACTGCCTGAATAAGCTTAGCCGTATCGCCATACACTGTTACACAGGTATCCTCGGCACATACGGTAGCCTTTTCGTTTGTGTTGTATAAATTTTTCATGTCGATTAATTTATCGGATAAAAAAATTCCCTCACTCTTACCCGGAGGGATTAGGTTTTTCACAAGAATATTACTTCTCCTTGCGCACGCCCTTGAAAGGCTTGTCGTCAGATTTACCGTCCAGGAACCTGCCTGTATCGGTATCCCGTTTCACCCACTTGTCTGTTTTGGGGTTATGGGTCTGACTCCTTTCCTTCACCTGGCCGTTTCTGTGCCCGTCGCCGGGCTTACCATTCTTTGCCATTTGTCTCAGAATTTAGTCAGGCAGGTTATTTCATACTGAAGCACCTGCCCGTTCAGCCCAAGAAGGCTTGCAGTTGCAGGGCATTCACCCTACATTTGCTGTCAAACAAACAACACCCTTTCCCAAAAGAATTGTTCGTTAGCCGTGTCGCCTCCGGTGCCACGGTTTTTTATTGCCATACATCAGGCAACAGAACCAAAAATACAAATTAGTTGACAAATTAAAAAATAATTGTACATTTGTCAACCATCCAAACAACTACAACTATGCATGCCTTTGCAGAACGCTTAAAGTCTGCCCGTAAAATGAAAGGCTGGTCCCTGCAGCAACTGGCCGATAACCTTTCAATAGATCTTTCCAAACAGGCTTTAAGCAAATACGAACAAAACACCATGAAGCCCACCAGCGAAGTACTGCTGGCTTTGGCCAGGGCATTGGAGGTAAAACCCGATTATTTTCTCAGGGAATCACAAATAGAACTGGCGCCGGTTGAATTCAGAAAAAAAGCAAGCCTTTCACAAAAAAAAGTCGATAGCATCAAAGAAAAGATCAAAGATTTCCTGGAACGTTATCTCGAAGTGGAACAGTTGCTCAACATTCAAACCGTGTTTAAAAATCCGGTAAAAGAAATGGTCATTCATTCAGTGGAGGAGGTAGAAGAGGCCGCCAAAAAACTCATGAAGGGTTGGCACCTCGGCTTCGATCCCATTCCCAATGTCATCGAAATGCTCGAAGTAAACGGTGTGCGTGTCATTGAAATAGAAGCACCGGAAGAGTTTGATGGTCTCAGCACTTTCGTGGGTGAAATACCGGTGATTGTACTTAACAAAGACTACGTTGTTGAAAGGAAACGATTTACCGCCCTGCACGAACTGGGTCATTTGGTTTTAAACATAAAATCCGGTGCGGATAAAGAACGGATTTGTCATGCCTTTGCAGGCGCACTCTTACTGCCCGATGATTGCCTCGAAAATCTCATAGGTGAAAAAAGAAACAATATAGCCCCGGGCGAACTGGTAAGCATCAAAGAGCAATTTGGTATTTCCGTACAGGCAATCATGATGCGGGCCCAATTAAAAAATATCATCAGCAAAGCATCCGCCGATCGCTTCTGGCGCTCCATAGCATCCAATAAAAAAGAAATCGGTCTGGGTAATTATCCGGGTATCGAAAAAAGTTATCGTTTTGAACACCTCGTGTACAGATTGGCTGCTGAAGATATTGTCAGCATTAGCAAAGCAGCAAATCTGGCGGGTATAAAGCTGGCGCAGTTTCGTGAACAATTAGATGCAATGGAACAATAAAACGAACGGGTACCAAAGCTGACAATGATATGAGCCATAAAAATCAGCAGACTATTTTATACTGCAAGCGACGATTATTTTTTTGGCGAATAACATGAGGCAATTAAAGAAAACATCAAATTATCACGTGAAAAAAATTGCCATCCAGGACGCTAACATCCTCATTGATCTGGTAAGCACGGGTCTATTTGACCATTGTCTTGCTTTAAACTATCAGTTTTCTACCACGGATCTTATTTTAGCAGAACTCTATGAGGCGCAGGTAGAACTCATTCAGCCCCATATCAACTCCGGTAAATTTGAAATCATCACCGTTTCAATCGAAGAACTGCTGGTAATACAACAACTCAGCGCTGAGGAAACAAAACTGTCCGAACAGGATTGGTCGGCTGTTTATGTTGCACAGAAAAAAAAGGCAATACTGCTTTCGGGAGATAAACGGTTGAGAACATTGGCAGAACAAAAAAGTATTGTTGTCTGTGGTATCCTGTGGGTGCTCGATGAACTGGTACGTACAGGCCTGATCAGTCACGAACAGGCCTGTGCTTTTGTATCGGCACTAATGAATAGAAATAAACGGTTGCCGTTGCATGAGTGTGAAAAGAGAAAAAAGAAATGGTGCGGGTAATAAAGCTTTCTTGAATCAGGAAAATATAGAACTCAAAATCGATGCATCACATCATAGTAATAGGTACGAGACATGAAGCGTTGGGAGCCTGTAACCCGGTTGAATTATATAAAAGACTGGAATACATACAACCTGAAATAATTTTTGAAGAAAAACCTCCGTCTTATTATGATCAGTATTATAAAAGCAGAACACGTTCAAATGTAGAATCAATAACGGTTCATAACTATAGAAAGCAATACAATGCAATACAGGTACTGGTTGACTCCGAAAATGTTCCGTCTGATGATTTTTTCACTGCCTGGGAAAATCTAAATAAAAAAATAGAGGGCCTGGCAGACATGAATGGATTCAATTATCGAACTGCTGTTGATAAGCACCGGCTCAATTGTGCAATAGTTGGATTCGAATATCTCAATAGTTTGGAATGTTTTGCCATACAGAACCGGGTGGAGGAAGCCATCGCAAAAGGATTGGAAAAATTAAACAATGAACAGTTGTTTCAGGTTTATAAATCCTGGCAGGAGGTCAATGATAAAAGAGAGCATGAAATGCTTCGAAATATTTATAAGTTTAGTAAAACACGCATGTACAATAAAGCTGTTTTTCTTGTGGGTGCCGCCCATCTTAAATCACTGATGCAAAAAATAGAACAATACAATCAAACAGAGGCAGTAAAATTGAATTGGATTTTAGGAATATAAATAATTGGAAACTTGCCTCCTGTTAATGAAAGTTCAATTCGGACAGGTGACGGTGTATGTAACCGAATTGAATGATATAAAAGTTAGCGTGAGTCTCTGAATAGTGTAGTCAACTAAAGGTGTGGATTGTATCTCTCTACCGGTCTTGGCAAAAAATAACCCCTGATACAATCCGGATTCAATACACAAACCTGTATATGCAATCTTTGTGAAGCAGTCGCCCCAGGATATACTTCTTCTCCCTCCTGAAAAGCACATCGGATGGTATCATACATTGCTTTCCCTTCATCTCTGTTTGATTGATGGATGTACTGAATAACTGCACAATCTAAAGCTTTATTATTTCCCTTGTTTTGTGGCATTAGCTCACCGGCTTCAAGCATTACTTTTTCTAAGCTTGTGTAGGCTTCGCTTAAAATTTTTAGAGATTGATTTTCTACAAGGTTCAAACAATTCCGTAGTTCAATATGTGCTCCAAGTACAAAAGGGATTTCTATTTTGGTCTTGTTAAACTGAGTTCCTTCAGAATTTTCTTGTGCATACTCTAACGCTCTTTCGGGATTTTGTTCCCAAAAATAAATACCATGACCTAACCAATCCCAGGGGTTGGTACTGTGTTTTAAATCTTCAGTTCCGTTCAATACGGTCAGCCCTACTTTCTTATCACAACTGTGGAACCCGATTACACTGAATGGGTGGTGATGCGGCAAGTTTATTTCTTTTTAGAGGAAGACTTACTGGCTGGTTTTGGCATAACAATGCCTGCATCCTTCAGGAATCGGAGTGCACTTTGTTTCGATTCGGAAGCTTTTTTTGTAGCTTTTTTAATCGTGTTAATCTGTTCTTGAATGAGTGTTTGTGTCATAATTCGCTTGATTGAAATTTGGATTTCTCGAATATACGACCCCACAGAACCTTTTTCCAAATTATAAGCCAAGAAATGTATAAAAGCGTCCAATAAATGATAAATAATCACTCAAAATCCAACAACCTCCTCGGCTTCACCTCCAATGCTGTAGCCAATTCCAATACAGTGAGTATAGTAATATTTATTTCTCCCTTTTCAATCTTAGCAATGTCACTATGATCAACTGAACATAGAGCAGCCAAGGATCTTAGTGAAAGCCCCTTTGCAGTTCGCAGCGTTTTTAAATTTTCGCCAAACCGTAATAAATATTCTTTTTTGGGGTCTTTGGCCATTAATCTTTTCTATTAGAGTGAAAAGATCACAGATAGAGAAATTTTTTTTGTAGGGTATTTGCCCCACTTAATATTTTTGATTATATTCGTTTCGTATTTATAAGTTTGCGATTCTTCAATAGTATTTTTTGAAGCATTCGCTTAGAGTCTCGTTCTGAAACGTCGGAAATTTCAATGCCACGGGATGATAAGTAGAATGCCCACGCTACGGCGTGGGCTCTCTTATTGTGGCAAGGTCCCGACGGCCTCAGAACGGTAAGTTGAGTTCACGCCGTAGCGTTTTTCTTTTCTTACCGCACGGGGCTTTCAGCGCTAAACCATACACACATGAAAGTGCAACACCCCCACAAAGCCTTTTACTTACTGCAAACCAAGTTTGCCAGCAAACCCAAAAACCCGGTATAACCATCAGGGCAGCCTACTGCCTTTCCCTCGTCCGCCGAAGCCTCGTCCGCCGAAGCCTTGGCGTAGGAGGACTTCCCATACTTACAACTTTCCCGCTTGTCCACCAAAGCCTTGGCGTAGGTGGAGCTATTCAATCACCCGTCATGCCCTGCATGGCACACAAAACTGGTCACTGCAATGAAACTCAAATATTGCTTGCTGTGCATGCTTTGCCCCTTCCTTTGCATGTGCAGCCACATCACCATCAATGGCACGGTCATTAATTCCCACGGCCTCCCTGTTGCAGGCGCCATCGTACAGGTACTTAACAGCAACAACGTTACTACTACAGATAATAAAGGGCAGTTCACATTGTCAAACACCTCCCTTACAGATTCCCTAATTATTTCATGCCCCGGTTACTATGCTGTAACCGTGCCCAACAATGAAAGAGGCCTTATAACCATCATGCTCAAACGCTGCTTTAACAAAGCGCTCAACCATCAGTTAAAACCGCTCTCCGTAGGCGATAGCATGCCCCCGTTTTTATTATCCAATATAATCAATAGCAACTTACAGGAAATAGATCTTTCTGAGCTCTCCGGCAAACTGGTCATACTGGATTTTTGGGCCACCTGGTGTACTTCCTGCCTCAAAGGTTTTGCAAAGTTGGATTCCCTGCAGCAGCAGTTTCCCCTCCAGCTCTATCCCATATTGGTAAACAATACCATTTCCACCGGGGATGATGGTTCAAAAATCACGGCTTTTATTTCAAAGCGTAACAGTACTCCCAAAACAGCCATCCGTTTTCCGGTAGCCATAGAGCAGGAGGCAGAGTTAAAACAGCTCTTTCCACGCCTCTTTCTGCCCCATTATGTATGGCTCTATCAAAATAAAGTAGTGGCCATTACTGCCACCGCAGAGCTCACAAAAGAAAATATAAGTGCCATCCTTTCCGGCAATCCGGTGAGTATAAAAACAAAAAACGATGCTCCTGCGGCTCCCCCTGCTTCACAAAACAAAAGCCCTTCGCAGTAAGCAGTTTCATTACCGGTCTCTTGGCCCTTCATAAAAAACGTACAGATAAAGCCCGGTTCATTGTTCACTAAACCAAATCAAAAAATCATGAGAAAAACGATCATCTTTTGTTGCTTGCTTTACGCCTTGGCAGCGCATGCACAAACCATCCGGGGCACCCTCCGCAATCAGGAAAACCAGCCCGTACAAAATGCTACCATTAAAGCCATAAAAAGCAAAACGGCTGCCGCCACAAACAATAACGGTGTATTTACATTACAACTCGGCTCCCTGCCGGATACCTTGGTTATTACCCACATCAGCTATCTGCCACTTTATATACCTGTTACTGCTTTGGATCTTGCTGCAAAACAGCAGTGGGAGTGGATACTGCAGCCCGCTGCCAAAGAACTGGAAACCATTACCATCAACACCGGTTACCAGCAGCTTAAACCCAATGAAACAAACGGGGCCGTCACCACCCTTTCTAATAAGGATGTAAACCGCCAGGCAGGTACCAATATTCTCAAACGTTTGGAAGGGGTAACACCGGGCCTTGCCTTTAATGAAGGGTATACAAACGGTAATGCACAAAGTAAAACCGGTATTTCCATAAGAGGCTTCGGCACCATTAATGGACCGCTGGATCCCCTCATTGTGGTGGATAATTTTATTTACGAAGGCAATATAGAAAACATCAATCCCAATGATGTAGAAAGTATTTCTGTATTAAAAGATGCGGCCGCTGCTTCCATCTGGGGGGCTCGGGCAGGCAATGGAGTTATTGTTATCACAACCAAACAGGGCCGCTTCAATCAAAAAACAAAAACGGAGTTCAGTTCATCATTTATTATTACTGGCAGGCCCGGCCTCAATGCCGTGCCTGAAATCAACAGTGCAGAGTATATAGACCTGGAAGAGTTTCTTTTTAATAAAGGATACTTTAATTCGGTTATTGCAGAGCAGTACCGTGCCCTTTCTCCGTCAGTAGAACTGTTCCTCGCTCGTAAAAACGGTACTCTTTCTGCTGCAGATTCTGCAGCCGGTATTAACGCATTAAAAAATGTAAACAGCCGGGAGCTTTATCAGAAATACGTTTATCAAAACGCAGTTACACAACAGTATGCCCTCAATTTCAGAGTGGGTTCTCAAAATAATTCATGGCTCCTGTCTGCTGCCTATGATAAAAATGCAGATCATCTCAGCAGTACTTTTGATAAACTCAACCTCCGTGTAAATAATACCTTTAAGCCGCATAAAAAAATGGGCTTCAACCTGTCGGTCTATTACACCGGCAGTAAATCAGTTACAGGTAAGCCCCCTTTCAGTACACTAACGGGCATCAATGGCCGCTATATACCTTATATGCCCTTTGTTAGTGCTGATGGTACCCCGCTTCCCGTAAATACAACTTACAACCAGCGGTATGTAGATACTGCCGGGGCAGGTAAATTACTCAGTTGGCAATACATTCCCCTGGAAGATTATAAGTACAACAGGGGTACTACACGTATCAATGAACTCATGGCCATGCTGGGCTTTAACTATTCAATTACAAAAGGGCTGGCTTTAGACCTCAGGTATCAATACCAGTTACAGGCTGGAGTTACAGAAGATAATGCAACACTGCAAAGCTTTAAAACCCGTAATACCATTAACCTTTTCAGTCAGTTAAATCGTTCCACCGGGCAGGTAAACTATATTGTTCCGGTGGGCGATATACTCAACATTTCAAACAGGTCTGTGGGCAGCCACAATGCAAGAGCGCAGTTCAATATTTCAAAAACATGGTCACAGCATAAGTTGTCGGCACTGGCAGGTTCAGAATTAAGAGAAGTAATAGCAAAGCGCAATGGCTTTGTGTATTACGGTTACAACAATGACCCCCTTGGTTTTACAATGGTAGATCATGTAAACCGCTATCCCACATTTGTCACCGGGGATCAGCAGCGTATACCGGGGCCTCCTGCCTTCTTTTATACCAATAACCGTTTCCTCTCTTTTTATGGCAATCTTTCTTACAGCTTTAAAGATCGTTACAGTTTCACAGCCAGTGCCCGTCGGGATGGCTCCAATCTGTTCGGGGCTTCCACAAATGATAAATGGAATCCACTCTGGTCAACGGGCATTGGTTGGGAGCTCTCAAAAGAAAAATTCTATAATCTTAAATGGCTGCCGCTTTTAAAGTTCAGGGCAACCTATGGTTATAGTGGCAATGTTGATCTTAGCCGTACAGCCCTGCCGGTAGCCACTTACGGAAGGGATTTTAATTCAGGCTTGCCTGTGGCAGCAATTGGCACAATCAATAACCCCGGTCTTCGTTGGGAAAAAGTAAGTCAGCTAAACCTGGCAATAGAAGCTGCCACCCTTAACAGCCGTGTTTCACTACTGGCAGGTTGGTTTATAAAGAAGGGTTCTGATCTCTATGCACAAACACCTTATGATTATACAGCCTGGGGTTTGTCAAGTACCATTACTACTAATGCCGGTAATATGGAAGGCAAAGGGTTGGATCTGCAGCTCACAACCATCAACCTCAGGGGTAAATTCAATTGGTCAACAACAGTAATGTATAATTACAATACCAATAAAACAACCCGTTATTTTGAAACAGCAGCATTTCGTATCAATCGCCTTATTGGAGGAGGTAAAAATCTCACACCGGTGCTTGGCAAACCTTTGTATGGTATTGCCGCCTATAGCTGGGGCGGTTTGGATGCTGCCGGTAATCCCCGTGGGTATTTAAACGGGCAGCTTAGTACTGATTATTCATCCATCTTTCTGGAAGGCGCACAATCAGGCTTGGAAAATGGTACCGTATTTTTTGTCGGTTCTTCTATACCGGTTTCATTTGGCTCAGTAATCAATACAGTTGCTTATAAAGGAATAGAACTCTCCATTAACATAAACTATAAACTGGGGTACTACTTCAAAAAACCGGCTATCAACTACAGCGCTCTCATTACAAATGGGAATGGTCATAAAGAGTACAGTAACAGGTGGCAAAAACCGGGTGATGAAGCGTTCACTGAGGTACCTTCATTTCAATACCCTGCCGATGCAAACAGGGATGCCTTTTACAATGGTGCATCCATTCATATTTTGAAAGGAGATCACCTGCGTCTTCAATACATCAATCTCAGCTATTCAATTCCACCTGCTGCAGGTTCAAAAAACAAAGCACAGTGGCAGCTTTGGTGCAATCTTTCCGGCTTGGGTATAATATGGGTAGCAAACAGGGAAAAACTGGACCCCGATTTTCCCGCAGGTCCTAAGCCACCTGTTTCTATGGCCTTGGGTTTGAGAGCCACTTTTTAATCACTTTCAAAATTCTAAAACATGAAACAGAATCAAATGACTTCACACTTAATAGTGTTATTAATTTTATCAATAAGCTTTTGCAATACTGCCTGTAAAAAGTTTCTCGATAAAAAACCCGACAATCAACTTGCAGTGCCTTCAAAGCTGGAAGATTTGCAGGCCCTCCTTGATTTTGCATTGTATATGAATACACAACAGTCACCTTCGTTTGGTGAGTCATCGGCAGATGATTATTTTTTAACACTGGATCGTTTCAATGCATTACCGGTAGAACAGCAGGGTATTTATACCTGGAACAGGGGAGAGTATCGTTTTCAAAACGATTGGTCAAGAGCTTACCACCCTGTATACAATGCTAATTTTTGTTTGGAACAGTTGCAAAACATTCCGGTTACAGCACAAAATGAACAGCAATGGAAAAATGTAAAAGGCTCAGCCCTGTTTTTTAAAAGCTATAATTACCTCAATCTCTTATGGGTCTATGCAAAAGCTTATGATCAGCCCACCGCTGCATCAGATTGGGGTATTGTACTTCGTAACAGTTCTGATTTTAATGTTCCTTCTGTCCGTTCTAATCTGGCTGATTCTTATAATGAAGTAATTCGGCTTGCAAAAGAATCCATTTCGCTCTTACCGGATTATCCGGTGCATGTTATGCGTCCTTCAAAAATGGCAGCCTATGGTTTATTGGCCCGTGCATTTTTATCCATGCGTCTCTATGATAGTGCCTTTGTCTATGCCAATCATTGTCTGCAGTTAAAATCAGATCTCATCAATTATAACAGTGATAGTGATATCAGCGGTGGCATCACAGCCAATGTTCCGTTTAAAAGGTTTAATAAAGAAACCATTTTCTATACAGAAATGAACGGAAACGCTGCCATCCATCGTACAAGTGCAGGCCGTATAGATACCGTTCTTTATGCGTCTTATCAAAATAATGATTTAAGAAAAACAGCTTTCTTCCGTTTAAATGCAGGCTACTATCAGTTTAAAGGAAATTATACAGCCTCTTCTACTTTGTTTTTTACGGGGCTTGCTACAGATGAAATGTACCTCATAAGGGCCGAAACAAATGCAAGGGCAGATCGTATTACAGAAGCCATGAATGATCTCAATACACTCATGATCAAACGATGGAGAAATACAGTTCCCTTTCCTGCTTTTACTGCTTCCACTAAAGAACAAGCCTTGTCAATAATCCTTACAGAGCGTCGCAAAGAATTATGCATGCGGGGTCTTCGTTGGATGGATATTAAAAGGCTCAATAAAGAAGCAGCAAATATTGTTTTAACCAGGAAAATAGGTGCTCAGGTAAATACGTTGCTGCCAAATGATAAATACTACGCCTTGCCGCTTCCTGCGGATATTATAGAACAAACAGGGATACCGCAAAACTAAAAAGAGGCCTGCCATGCAGGCCTCTTTTTTTAACCGGAGTGTTCTTATTCTTTATTGGAAAACTGGTTCTCCGTAGGGGCTGTTATACTGGTTACATAAGCAACACCGGTAGAGCTTTCCTGTGCTTCAATGGTTACACCGGATAGTGCAGTAGGGTTGGAGGTACTGTTTACATAAGAACCGGTAACCGCCACACGGCAGGCTCTTATCAGGTCATTATCACATAAGTCTTCATCAATACCCACAAACTTCCAATGTAAATTACTTTCGTTTTCTACATTGGCTTCCTGGTATCCACCGGAGGCAGTAGGATCATACTCAAACACATACATGCTTTGTAAAGAACGATGGCTCTTTGAGGGTGTAAAGGCAACAAGTAAAACAGCAATGATAATAGCTCCAATACTCAATAAATGCTTTTTCATAACACTTTAGTTTAATAAAACGCTTACTCTCTTCAGGGTTTTCAGCAATCCCCTTTCACCCGCCATAGCAGTAGCGTAGGAGGGTTTTCAATACTCATCATCGTTGCGCAACTTTTTTAGTATTGAATATTTTTAAATGCCTGTACTTGTTTGCGTAAAGCAAATAGCCCCAGCACATTAATTATAATAAAAAACAGGTTAAACCACACATGCTGCCTCCAGCTAAGTTGTCGTAAAACACCACCACAACTGCAGGGCAAATCAGCCACAAACAAAACCATATACAATAAATACAGGGTAAATAAAACAAGCAGGGTTAAGGAAGCATACAGCCCGGCCTTTCGGCTTCGTTCAAAAAACAGGAGCAGAACAACCAATAACTCAGTTGCTGGAAGCAACCAGCCAATAGTGTCTGCTCCCTTATGAATCAGTGGTGATTCCGATAATGAACGTACAAACACACGGTGATCCAGCAGCTTACTCAGGGCAGTATAGGTAAAAAGTAAAATAAGCAGGCTTGTAACAATAGTAATAAATACAGGCATCTTCATCTTTATGGTTTAGATGAATCACCCACTGTATCACTTCATAAAATTCAGAATTCAAAGATGCTTTTACAAATAAAAGAGGTGCACTATCGTCACTAAAAAGTGCAGTATCGTCACAGCCCGCTTCACTTCTTAAATCGTTTACGGTAACCGGCAGGAGTGTAAAAAGTTTTCTGCTTAAAATAGCGGAAGAAATATTTTTCCTGCTTAAAACCGCTTTGCACGGCTACAGCCTTGATAGGTAAATCGGTTTGCTTTAATAATCGTTGGGCTGTTTTCAATCGTTGTTCTAGTAGATACGCATGAATACCACTGCCAAATAAAAACAAAAAACCTTTGTGCAGCTTGGTACGGTTCATGCCGCTTGCTTTCACTAGTACTGCAATCCGGTAATCTGCAGCAGGTTCTTGCTGCAAGCGCTTTTTAAGCAATTGGAGTTGCTTTCGTTCTTCAGGGCTTAAAATAAAAGTCTGGCTCTCTTTCATAACGATGCATTCAAATCACCACTGTTTTGATAGCATCATTTTAATACACTAGGGTACATACAATCCATGCCGTATAGCATACACTACAACACCGGCCAGGTTGGTAGAGCCGGTCTTTTCCATAATATGATCACGGTATTTATCCACCGTTCGTTTACTCAGGTTCGTGAGGTTGGCAATTTCCTTGCTGGCATATTGTTCACAAATCAGCCGTATAATCTCCAGTTCCTTTTCAGTAAACACAGCAGCTTCCTTTATTCGTTGCACCCGGCTCTTCGCTAGTTGTTGAAACAAACGCATAGAACTGTCATTACTGAAATAAGTTAGTCCCCTGTTGGCGGTGTCAATGGCCATCAGCAATTCTTCCTTACTGGTACTTTTCAGTAAATAACCATTCGCACCCGCCTCCATCATATCTACAATTAAATGATGTTCATTATACATCGTTAATGCAATAATGCCAATACCGGGCTGCTGCTCTTTAATCATTCGGGTAGCTTCAATACCATTCATAACAGGCATATCAATATCAGTAAGCACCACATCCGGTTTAACTGTCTCCGCTAATGCAACCAATTCTTTCCCGTTCGTAGCCAGCCCGGTAATTTCTATATAAGTTTCCTGCTCCAGAAGTAGTTGAAATCCTTCCAGTATCAAAGGGTAATCATCTCCAAGTAATACTTTAATAATAGGTGGGTTCATAATGTTATAACGGTATTTCAAAAACAATATCAGTTCCTTTCTTTATAGGTTTATGAATGGTCATTTTCCCTCCTAATAACGCAGCCCTGTTTTGTAAACTGTTCAGGCCCAGCCCCGCACGTTCTTTGGTAAGCATAGAAGTATCAAGCCCTTTTCCGTTATCCGTATAAAACAGGTACAATTTTTTCCGGTATTCTTTCAGGTGTATCTCTGCCATACTTCCACCGGAGTGTTTCACCGCATTGTGTACCAGTTCCTGTACAATACGGTAAAGCTGCAGCGCATAAAAATCCTGTAACTCCTTTTGAATCCTGTAAACTAATTTGATTTCAATGGTTCCGGCTGTATTGTATTGCTCAATAAAATCTTCCAGGGCAATTTTTAATCCCTTATCAATTAAAATTCGGGGGGTAAGATTACGGGCTATTTCGCCGCTTCGCTCCATCAGGCGTACTATATTACCGGCTGCACTTTTTAATTTTTGTCGGGTCGGTTCATGTTCCACCTCGGCCTGTTCAATTTGAATTTTAGTAACTGCCAGTAACGGCCCCAGTTCATCATGCAGGTCCCTTGCCATTCGGGTTCGCTCCCTTTCCAGTACCTCCATCTCAGCAACTAAGTTTCTGGCAAGCATCCTGAAATAATTCATACGTCCCTTGTATACAGTATAGGCAAAGTAAAAAAGTACAAAGCCTATAATTGCTGCACTTATAAGGATTGCAGTATATAACGTTTTTTCAGTGGTATCCATATAGCGGCAAATGCAAAAATGAAATTGGTAAATAAATTGATGTAACCAAATACCTCATAGATGCCGAGTCGGAACGCAACACTTTTATTCAAACCATATAGCCAGAAAACTTCTATTAAAATCGTATAGGTAAAATAAAGTGTCAGTCCCATACAAACCAGGAACTCGGTTTGCAGTAAAATATTTCCCGGTTCACGAAACATCACCCTGCCCAGTAGCCTGATGCTCATCAAAACAATTACGGTGGCATACAAAACAATGAAAAACGAAAAAAACACATGAATGCTTTGACGGCTCCACAATTCAGCAAACCAGCTCACGGTAAAGGACAACTGTAGAAGGTAATATCGTTGCACCCGTTCAAACAAACCCCATTTGTAAAACTGCCAGGAAATCAGTATACTCTCAAGGAGTGTAAAACAATTATATGTAGCAGCATTGGAATATCCCTCATGTACAATCACCCAGCTTATAACCTCATGTACAAACCCGGTCAGCAGTAAAATCAAAAAAGGGAAAAAGGCCGGGTCAATCTTTTTGATTTTCACCCAGCCAATGATAGCTCCTATTCCTACAGTAAAACTGAAAAAAGCATTCAACTCAAAATTCATTGTTTCAATTTGTTAAGGATTAAGTGGCGAAACACCGGGGCATAAATCCGGGCAGCGGATACCCCGTTCAAGAATGTCTTCGCCCGCTTCTGTTAATAACGTTCCTGCCTGCGCAGGTAAAAGATCATTCCCGTTCGCATCGATGGCTACAATAATAGCATGTACTTTTAAATCAGCGCTCATACCATAATAAATACGGATACCGGCGCAGCCTTCTTTGTTCAACAGTACTTCAAACGATGCTCTGTCAAAACTTTCTGATTTGGCAAGAATGTTTTGATCCTGGTATTCAGGCTTCAAAATGGCATCTCTTTCTGTACGGTACAATTGGGTCATTTCAATGGCTTCCTGGAGTGAAATAAAGTGGTTCATAAAAATTGGGATTAATGAACCACAAAACTTCGCTTTAATACTTCCCTGCTCAATCCGATTAATGCGACAGATACAGGTGTATTTATACTAGTCTTCGTCAGGCAAAAAATTACATCATAAAAAACAGAACTGCAAATCGCATCAATACGGTTTCATAAAAAAGATACTTGAAGCAACTTTAAACCACCAATCACAACTCTATGAAACTGAACCAAACAACACCCGCACGGGTCGTCATCTATCCCAAAGATGTAGAAAACATCACCGGCCGTCGTGGCCGCACGGCACGTAAACTCCTTCAAAAAATCCGTGATGCCCTCGGTAAATCAAAAAATGATTTCATCACCATCAAAGAATTCTGCCTCTTCACCGGTATTGATGAAGACCTGGTAAAAGACTTTCTTGCGCATTGATGCAATTTCCTCCTTAGAACATAACTCAATAGTTTTTCACCACAATTTGTCCCGCTTCAATCAGGAGTAATTGATATCCTAAATCAAACCTGCTTCCCGCTTAACTAGGCCCTTCTTGTATTGCTACAGCTTGATACTAAATGCATAGTAAGTTTAGTTAAACACTCGCACCTGTAATCAGGGCTCAACAGTTGTTTATCAAAGTAGTAGATATGCTTAATCAGGGAACCCTCCGATTTCGGGCCGTAATCGAAATCGGTGCCCTTTTTGGTTACTTTTTGGGCAAACAAAAAGTAATAAAAAAATTTGAGTGCCACTGTAAGTGCAGCCCAGCTTTAGTCAAACACTTGCACCTGTAATCAGGGTTTTACAGCTCTTAACCACAACTTGTCCCGCTTAAAACGGGAGTAGCACATTTGCCAAATCAGGCCTTCCTTCTAATAGGCAGAGTCCTTCTCGTATTACTACAGCTTGCTACATCATGTATGATAAGTTTAGTCAGCCTGTTAAACCTTTTATCAGGGCCCAAAAGTTCTTCACAACAGTAGTACTGAAGTCTAATCAGGGAACCCTCCGATTTCGGGCCGTAATCGAAATCGGTGCCCTTTTTGCTTTACTTTTTGGGCAAACAAAAAGTAATAAAAAAATTTGAGTGCCACTGTAAGTGCTGCCCAGGTTTATTCAAACACTTGCACCTGTGATCAGGGTTTTACAGCTCTTAACCACAGTAGCACATTTGCCAAATCAGGGAACCCTCCGGGACTTTGGGGTATCAAGTCCCGGGCTCCTTTTTTGGTTACTTTTTTGGAGAAGCAAAAAAGTGACAAAGAAAAAAGGAGTATTCAAATAATAATACTGCTTAAAATAAAAAAGTAAAGCATTGGTTATGAAAGGATACTCTAAACTGAAAATGTGGGTATAAAAAACCCCGCATTGCTGCGGGGCTTCACACGTCCACTTACTTCCATTTCTGCAACAACTTCTTCAAAACAAAAGATACTACAATACTCACTACAGCGCCTACAGCTGCAAGCACTGCTGTTTTTACAAAATCATTCGTATGAAGGTTGGCAAACAGGATCGTAAGTGTACCGCCTGCGGTGCCGCTCTTAAGGAAGTAGGAATTGTGCATACTCCATTTACTCACGCTCATGCTTAACTGCCGTCTGGCTCACACTACCTGCCACTGCACCTGCTACGGCTAAGTAGCCCGCAATTTTTGTTACTACAACAGGTAAAGCTACTGGCGCTGCAAGAATCGCTGCACTTACACCTGCAAGCATCATCCCTGCATTGCGGATTTGCTTAAAAAAGCGAGGCGTTGGCCGTTTTACACGCTTTACAATCTTTTTCATCTTTTGGAGGTTTGAATCATTAAAAAAACAGGTTGCCCTTTTTGCAGTACCGGCTCAATCAGCTCAAGCAACCGCTTCAGGGCAACCCTTGATTGTGTTCCCTTCCCTTCACCTGTTAACGCCATTACCGGCGCAATACATCCCTGTAATTCCTGCAAAGCATGATTGGCAGCATGCACTAAAATCAAACTCCGTCCGGGCACACTTTTTACCAATAGATGTTTGCCAAAACAGGTACTCTTGCGCAGGACTAAACCATAAGTGCCTTCGGGTATACACGATCTGCGGATGGTATTGTTCTTCCACGGTAGCTCAATCGTATGGCATACCTTTTTTCCGTTCAGGAAAAGGGTCCCGTTCGTGCCTTCAGCACCATATTGTCTCATTAACAGTAATTGCATAAACAAAGAATAGGTAGGATTAAGAAATCTACTGGCCGCTCACAGCCACTACGGCCAGTGCATTAAAAGCACCGTTCTTAAGAGAGTACAGTTGCCCGTTCACCTCCTGGTAAAATTCAATACCTAATACCAGCATCAGCGGTCGGGTACTGTTAGCCGTTACCGTGTGCGTCAGCGTCAGCGCAGCCGTAGGTGTGCTGTCAATCACAGCAGCAGTCTGATTGCTGAGGGCAGCCGTAAACTGCTCTGTTTCAAAATTCAGCTCCACACCGGCTGATACTAACTTGTAATGCGTAGCACCTGAAGGAGCAGCAATCATAATGGCCGGTACAAACGGTGGTATCACAATATCCAGCACACCGCTGGTACGGTTCAGGCTCTGCGTAAAAGGCGCAAAAAACACTGTGCCCAGCTTACTGTTGGCGTTAAACTCAAACCCCTGCAGGAGTTCGGTTTCACCATCCAGTACATTACGCTGCCCACGTTCGTTTACTGCATCTGCCTGTATCACCTTCATCATCTCACGGGTCAGTCGTGAAATCATGCGGCTGTCAGCGGTGTTAAGTAATAAAGAACGGATAGAGCTGCGCAGCAGCTTGCCGGCTTTTCCCGCCCGGCCAAATTCGGCCCCGTTCTCACGGGTACGTGCAAACGCCGGATCATTGGCAATACGCTGGGCATCTAAACTTCCCTTTTCACGGGCCAGGTAGCCATCCTGGCTTTTGTAAAATGTAATGTTCCCGATCGTTCCTTTCAAAGGAATGATCCCTTTTTGTTGTGCCATCTTGTTAAAAATGAAAATTGAAAAAATACAGATGTTTCAAAGGCACTCTGTTACAGGCCTCCTGTGTTTTACAAGTCAGGTACTTGATGCGTTGCAACCACAGTACAAGATTACAATCACCAGTCAGCCTGTAAAAGTCAACAGGCCATCCATGCCGTTTTTGCCATTAAAAAACAAAAAAGCCATTTAGTACCAAAAGGGCCCCATGTCCCGTCCTAAAATAACTATACACTAACTTGTATTGTTATGTCAGTTAAAAAAAGGGATTATCTCACTCCAATCAGGAGTAATTCGTCTTCAAGATTTGATCGTCGTTTGATTGATCAGATTGTAAAGGAAGTAGAAGGAGGGCTTCCCCGTAAGGCGGCCTGTAAAATGTACGGTATGGCTTATTGTACGATCAATGAGTGGATGCGGAAGTTCGGATCAGGAGCAAGTCGCCGCAACGTATTTTCTGATCAGCAGCGTAGAAAAATAGTAAGGCAGGTACAGGAGGGGCAACTCACCAAACTACAGGCCCGGCAGTTGTACAAAGTGAGTTCTAAAGCACTGAACACCTGGCTTCGCAATGCTACCCAACAGGAAGCTGCACTTCTGTTTGCAGAAAATGAGAATATCACAACTGCTCTATTCATAGGTTCAACGTCCGATCTTCAGAAGCAATTGCAGGAAGCAACCCTTAAAATCAAAGCGCTGGAAACGATGATTGATATAGCCGAACAGGAATTTAAAATTGCGATCAGAAAAAAGTCTGGAGCCAAACAGTGAGTGAGATGAAGGGAGAAAACGCAGCATGGGGGATAGAACGGTTATGCAAACTGTTTGGCAAAACCAGACATGCCTGGTACGATCATCTTTGGCGTAAGGAAGACGGGATTTTAAAAGAGGAGATAGTTCTTCAGTTAGTTCAAGAGATCAGACAACAGCTGCCAAAGATCGGCACCAGAAAATTACAATACCTGGTTAATCAAAAGCTTTTGGAACATGGGCTGGAAGCAGGCCGTGATTATTTGTTTGATTTACTGGGCAGACAAAAATTATTAATCAGAAACAGACGCAGAACAGTTGTAACAACGGCCTCGAGACACTGGATGCGTAAATACAGCAATCTTACTTTATCCCTGCAGCCAGAGTACCCGGAACAACTGTGGGTGAGTGATATTACTTATATCAGACTCGCTAATGGGTTTTTATACCTGAGTTTAATAACGGATGCCTACTCCCGTAAAATTGTTGGGTACAGTCTGCGAAAAGACCTTCGTTCAGAAGGTTGTTTACAAGCATTGCAAATGGCATTAATGAGCCGTAGTTGCCCCGGGCGGCAGTTGATCCATCATTCTGACAGGGGTTCACAGTATTGTTGCAGAGAATACGTTGATCTGCTCACAGACAACAACATCGCCATCAGCATGACAAACAACGGAGATCCCTATGAGAATGCACTAGCAGAAAGAATCAACGGCATCATAAAGTCAGAATTTAATCTCTACAGCAGTCAAATGGGTTTTGAAGAGACATCAATTGCTGTTGCTGAAAATATCAAAGCCTATAACCAACTGAGGCCACATGCCAGCTGTGATTATCTAACACCTCACCAGGCACATCAACAATCCGGGACGCTTAAAAAACGGTGGAAAAACTATCATCATCCAAAATCTGTGAAACCATAAATTTGATACGAAATGATCCTGTATAGCTTTTTTAGGACCATCTCAAAAAGATGTATAGCCATTACAGGATTAATTACTTCACCTGTATAGCTATTTTAGGACTAGACACTTTAAAGAGTTTGTTTTCAGAGCAAACAGCTACCACGCAAAAATTCAGTCCCTGGGAGCGGCTGCGTAAAGAAACCATTCCGCTGGCCCTGCGCTGGTGCAGCGAGTTTGAATACATCATTCAATCGCAATCCAACCTGCGGCAACTGCTCATTAATGATTGCAATCTTGTATGCGTGGCGCTTTATATTCCGGAACGGAGGTTCCTGGATAACAGCTTGGTACAGCAGGGAGCGCAAAGCAGTTTAAAAACCTACCTGCAGGAAGCAAAGATTCAGCAAATCATCAACGGTAATCCTTATGCATTATTGATGAATGAGGATTGGCTCACCCTTACGGATGCTGCACAGTTTGGAGTCACCGATAAAAAAGTAAAACCCCTCCGTGTTGCTGCGGAATACAAAGAAACAGATGCTGATACGCTGCACGTGGTGTTTACCGCCGAAGGTTGTCATGTGTTTATGGATGAGCTGGGTGTGTATGATAAAGAAACTATTATTCAAAACATTGATGACCTGCGCAGCAGGCTTTCTTTACTCTCCATCAACCTCACCCATATTGAACAAAGTACGGTGTGCAATCATGCTTTCGGGATGCAGTTTGTAGAGCATATTGATTTTGTACCCCGTGGCAACCGCATCAGTGCCGATGGTATTGCCATTACGAAACATTGCTATGATCATAACATCATGGTGGATGTAAAGCATATGAGCCTGGCTGCAAGATTGCATTTGTATGAACTGCGTAACAGCGGGGCACTGGGTACCAACCTGCCACCCATTGTAGCCACTCATGTGGGTTTTACCGGCATCAGTGTTCAGCAGATTCCGGATTATATCCTTGATTACAAACGCTACAGCAACGGGCGTTACACGATGCTGCTGCAGGGCAAACCGGTGAAGTATTATACAAGGGAAGCGAGTCCCTGTTTCAATGCCAGCAGTATTAATCTGTATGATGAAGATATCATGGCCATTTTGCAAAGCGGTGGAATGATTGGTATTTCGCTGGACAAACGCATCCTGGGTTACCAGCAATACAATCCCCGTGCAGAGTATGACTTCCCGGTAGAAAAAGAATATGTTTCGTATGAAGAAGAGGATTTGTTTTTACCGTCGCAGCAGGGGGCTGAAATCGGCAATGCGTTTTTAAATGAAGCATGTATGGACTGGGAGGAAGTACGCAATGGCGGCACCGTGTACCCGCAGTTGGGTGATTATCACCTGCGGCATTTTATGGCGCATATTGTACATGTGATTGCAGTAGCACGAACTCATAATTATGAGGTGAGTAAAGCATTGAAGCAGCTCTGTATCGGCTCGGATATGGATGGCATGATCAATCCTATGTACTACTGTATGACCTATGATGATATTTACTACCTGCAGCAGGCTTTTGAAAAGCAGTTTGTTTCTTTTGCGAAAGAGGTAAAGGTGCAACTGCCTGCCGGTTTTGATGTAAAAGCTTTTTCGCAGGATCTGTTTTTCAGGAACGGGAGGGATTTTGTGCTGGGGAGGTTGGGTGGATGATGGGTGCAGTCTTCAACGGATGAACTCAAAAATACAAACGTCATTGCGAGGCTTTACAGAGCCATGTGTACTGGGCAAAGCCGTGGCAATCCCCGTCTACGAAGAAGCATTTCCTTTGTCGATGACAGTGTGCAATAGCTCAGGAGATAGCCACGTCGTCGTTCCTCCTCCTCGCTATGACGTGCAGGGGTGGGGCTTTAGTACATCATTCAACTGATGTACATAAAATACAAACGTCATTGCGAGGCTTTTTGTGAGCTATGTGTAAGGGTAAAAGCCGTGGCAATCTCTTGCTTCGGAGAATTAACTTATTACTGAGCTATGTACAAAGGTTGAGGAGATAGCCACGTCGTCGTACCTCCTCCTCGCTATGACGTGCGGGGGTGGGGCTTTAGTACATGTTCCAGCGGATGAACAAAAAATTCTTACGTCATTGCGAGGCTTTTTGTGAGTAATGTGTAAGGGTAAAAAGCTGTGGCAATCTCCTGCTACGGAGAATGAATTTGTTTGCAGATGACTGTAGTGCAATAGCTCAGGAGATAGCCACGTCGTCGTACCTCCTCCTCGCTATGACGTGCGGGGGTGGGGCGGTGTGCAAGATTCAAAGGATGCACATAAAATACAAACGTCATTGCGAGCCTTTTTGTGAGTAATGTGTGCGGGGCTAGAGCGGCGTGCAAGACCCCTATCCTGCTGTAAGAATTTGATCCTAAACTACCTGCCCGTTATCAGTTATTTAAATGCGGGCTACTGCTTTAAAATCCGTTTCTTTGCAGCGGTTAGTAAGTAAAAAGTATGGCAATTATAGTTCCGTTTAAAGCCCTGCGTCCGCAGGCACAGTTTGCAAAACAGGTAGCCTCACGTCCTTACGATGTATTGAACAGCACCGAGGCCAAACAGGAAGCACAAGGCAATCCTTATTCTTTTCTGCATATCACCAAATCAGAAATTGATCTGCCCGAAGAAACGGATCATTACGCTGCCGAAGTGTATGAAAAAGCAAAAGAAAATCTCAACGCCTTTATACAACGGGATGTATTGTTCCGGGAGAACAAAGCCTGTTATTATATCTACCAACTCATCATGGATGGCCGCAGCCAGACAGGATTGGTATGCGGCAGTGCGGTGAAGGATTATGAAAATGATGTGATCAAAAAACATGAGTTCACCCGCCCTGAAAAAGAGAACGACCGCATCAACCATATCAAAATCACCGGTGCTCAAACGGGCAATGTGTTTTTAGCTTATCGTGATGTGGAGGAAATGAACACGCTCATCAGCAACTGGAAAAAAGAAAAAAGTCCCATTTGCGATTTTACAGCTGATGATGGTATTCAACATACCATCTGGATTGTGAATGATGATGCTACCATCAAATCTATTTCCACCATTTTTAAAAAGCAGGTACCTCAAACTTATATTGCTGATGGTCACCATCGTGCTGCTTCGGCTGCCAAAGTAAAAAATGCATTGGGTGATGAGGCTACAGCAGAAAGCATGTACTTTCTAACTACGCTGTTTCCGGCAAGTGAATTAAAGATCATTGATTACAACCGTGTGGTAAAAGACCTCAACGGTTTAACGGTGACCGGTCTCCTGGAATTACTCAGTGCCGATTTCAACTGCAGCCTTGTTGGCAAAGAAGCTTTTAAACCAGGCAAGCCGCATGAGTTTGGAATGTATGCAGAAGGTAACTGGTACCGGCTGGAAGCAAAAGAAGGTACGTTTACTACAGACCCCATCGGTGTGCTGGATGTAACCATTTTATCCAATAATATTTTAAGCAAACACCTCAACATACATGACCAGCGTACGGATAAGCGGATTGACTTTGTAGGCGGCATCCGTGGACTGGGCGAATTGCAAAAACGGGTAGACAGTGGCGAGATGCAGGTGGCTTTCAGCCTTTATCCTGTTACTATGGAGCAGTTATTTGCCATTGCTGACAGTGGTAATATCATGCCTCCCAAAAGTACCTGGTTTGAACCCAAGCTGCGGGACGGATTGCTCACTCACCTTATTTACACTGCGGGTTGAAGCAGGCAACTCTCTTAAGAAAAATGCAATCTTAAGCGGAACAACCGCATTTCTTTAAGATTGAGTTACTTTTGAAACGTATATGAAACAATTATTTTTTGGTGTAACGGCACTGTTCCTTTCAGTTACATTGATGGCACAGGACCCTGATGCGGCGCAACTGCATGAAACGGCAAAGCAATTCATGCGCAGCGGCGATTGGGCCAATGCCATCCTTATCCTCAATAAAGCACTGGCCAAAGAACCCGGCAGTTTTTCCATACAGAAAGACCTGGCATTGACCTATTATTATCAGCGTGATTTTGCCAAGGCAAGAGAAACGGTAAAGCCATTGGTAGACCGGGAAGATGCAGATGTACAAACCTACCAGATAGCCGGTACTATTTACAAACAGCTGGAAGATGCTAAGGAAGCAGATAAGATGTACCGCAAGGCCATCAAAAAATATCCTAATGCCGGAGCCTTATATGCAGAGTATGGCGAACTGTTATGGTTGCAGAAAGATTTTAACTGTATTAACCAATGGGAAACAGGCATTAAAAACGATCCCAACTACTCCGGCAACTACTATTTTGCAGCACGTTATTATCACCTCACTACTGATAAAGTATGGGCCCTTGTGTATGGCGAAATATTTGTGAATATGGAAAGCTACTCCAGCCGTACGGCAGAAATAAAAACCCTGCTGCTGGAATCCTACAAAAAGTTTTTCCTCAACGATCCCAAGGCCAAACCTTCTAAAAACGTTACGGAGTTTACAACTGCTTTTACAGATGTAATGAACCGGAACGCTGCGGTTACCAATAACGGTATCACCACGGAAACACTCATTATGCTGCGTACCCGTTTTATCCTGGACTGGTATAAAGATTATGGTGCTAAAATGCCTTTCCGTTTGTTTGAGCATCACCGCCAGCTATTGCAGGAAGGTATGTTTGAAGCTTACAACCAATGGATCTTTGAAGCGGCCAATAACCTGGCTGCTTATGATAACTGGACCAAGCTTAATACAGTCCAGTATAATGAGTTTACAAAGTTTCAGAAATCAAAACTGTTTAAAGTGCCTTTGAACCAGTACTATCAAAAAACAAATTGATAGGTCCGCCCTCAAAAGGGCGGATTTTTTATTGCTTTTCTCCCTAACTTCCTTGCTCATTTGAGTTTGTACAACAAAGAGTGGTACAGGCTGTTATCTTAAACCAACTGTCTTTTATATGCACAAAGCCCAACGATTGTTTGACTGTATTGATGTACAATTAAGTCAATTCCCCAAAGAAGATATGTTTGCTGCCAAAGAAGAAGGCGGCATCTGGCACAAGTACAGTACCAAAGAAGTAAAGGAAACGGTTGATAAACTGGCTGCCGGTCTTATTCATCTCGGTGTGAGCGGTCATGATATGAGTGTGGAGAAACGGGATAAGATTGCCATCATTGCCAACAACCGCCCGGAGTGGTTGATGCTGGATTTTGCGGTACAGAAGATCGGCGCTGTGCTGGTACCCATCTATCCCACGTTAGCAGCACCGGAACTTGAATTTGTTCTCAATGATGCGGCTGTAAAGCTGGTATTTGTAAGCGATAAAGAGCTCTATGATAAAGTACAGAGTGTACGCAGTAAAACACCCACAGTACAGGCCGTGTTCACCTTTGATTATATTCAGCCATCGCTGCATTGGAAAGATATCCTCAGTAAACCTACCGCTGAAAATTTTCAGCAATTAGAAGCGGCCGCTGCAAAAGTGGGTTATAATGACCTGGTAACGATCATTTATACTTCCGGTACAACCGGCACCCCCAAAGGTGTGATGCTGAGTCATAAAAATATTCTGAGCAATGTAATTGCCAGTACGGAAGTGTTTACTGATTTCTGTACCAGCAATGATAAGGCATTAAGCTTTTTACCGCTCAATCATATTTTTGAACGCATGGTGAGCTATATCTACCTCTTTAACGGGGTGAGTATTTACTATGCTGAAAGTTTGGATAAGATTGGTGATAATCTCAAAGAAGTACAACCCGCTGTGTTTACCACGGTACCACGTTTACTGGAGAAAGTATATGAACGCATCATGGGCAAAGGACAGGAACTCACCGGTTTAAAACGCAAACTCTTTTTCTGGGCAGTGGATGTGGCATCCAGATATGAAGTGGGCAAGAATCATGGCTTCTTCTACAACCTGCAGTTGTCCATTGCCAATAAACTCATCTTTAAAAAATGGCGGGAAGGTTTGGGTGGTAAAGTAAAAGCGATTGTTACAGGTGCTGCTGCCTGCCAGGTACGGTTGCTCCGCATTTTCACGGCAGGTAAAATGGTGATTATGGAAGGATATGGTTTAACAGAAACTTCCCCGGTGATCAGTGTGAACCGTTATGGGGAAGCGAACCGTAAATTCGGAACGGTGGGTACAGTGATTAACGGTGTGCAGGTGAAGCTTGCAGAAGACGGAGAGATCTGTTGCAAGGGTGATAATGTGATGATGGGTTATTACAAACGTCCGGATTTAACGGCAGAAGTAATTGATAAGGAAGGGTACTTCCACACAGGTGATATCGGCATGTTTGTAAATGATAAGTTTTTGAAGATCACGGACCGTAAAAAAGAAATCTTCAAAACCAGCGGCGGTAAATACGTGGCACCACAGCCCATTGAAAACAAGATGAAGGAGAGTAAGTTTATTGAGCAGATGATTGTGGTGGGTCCGGAGCGCAAGTTTGCCGGTGCTCTTATTGTGCCTTCTTTTGAAAACTTAAAAGAGTGGGCCAAGCAGAACAATGTGAGTTTTGGAACGGTGCATGATCTCATCCGTCATCCTAAGGTGCTGGAGCTATACAAAAATATTGTGGAGGAGTTTAATGTGCAGTTCAATCATGTGGAGCAGGTGAAGAAGTTTGAACTCTGCAGTAATGAGTGGACGGTGGACGGTGGTGAACTTACGCCCACACTCAAACTCAAACGCAAAGTGATCATGGAAAAATACAGGGATGCGATTGAGCGGATTTATGATTGATAACTAAAACAGGAATTGAATGCATAAAGGCGGTTCTGTTTATATCATGACCAATCAGCAGCGTACCGTTTTGTATGTGGGTGTAACATCAGATTTACGTAACAGGGTTCTGGAACACAGAACCCATTTTTATAAAGGGAGTTTTACAGATCAATACAATTGTACGCTTTGTGTTTACTATTGTCATTACAGTACCATTATAGAAGCTATTGCTTTTGAAAAGCAAATCAAAAAGTGGCGGCGGGAAAAGAAAGATCAGTTGATAAGTTCTATGAATCCGCATTGGGAGGATTTGTGGAAAGAGATTGAAAGCTGGTAGTTGGGTCTTGGTGATTTTTCAACCATCCTACAACAATACGCTCCGTCATTTCGAACGGAGCCATGAGAGGTTTTAAATTATGAGATTGTTGCGGCGTAGAGAGAAATCTCTGAAGTTTAATAATGCTTGTGAAAATGGGAAGTTTAATTATTTGCCATCAGTCTTCAGGTACAGAGATTTCTCCTTGCGTCGAAATGACGGGACTCTGATAGTTGAAGATCTTTAAAGAATTAGAACTGGCGTTTGCGTAGTTGCAGGAAATCCGACAACAATACGCTCCGTCATTTCGAACGGTGCCATGAGAAGTTTAAAAGAATGAGACTTGTTGCGGCGAAGAGAGAAATCTCTGAAGTTTAATATTGCTTGTGTTCAAATGGAAAGTTTAATTATTTGCGATCAGTTTTCGGGTGCAGGGATTTCTCCTTGCGTCGAAATGACGGACTCTGATAGTTGAAGATCTTTAAAGAATTAGAACTGGCGTTTGCGTAGTTGCAGGAAATCCGACAACAATACGCTCCGTCATTTCGAGCGGAGCCATGAGAAGTTTAAAAGAATGAGACTGTTGCGGCGAAGAGAGAAATCTCTGAAGTTTAATAATGCTTGTGTTTAATCGGAAAGTTTAATTATTTGCGATCAGTTTTCGGGTGCAGGGATTTCTCCTTGCGTCGAAATGACGGGACTCCGGGAATTGAAACTGTTTAATGAATGGCAGCAAGAATGTATCATCTTTAACCACTTTTTTCTCACTCCCTCAAATCATCTATCTTCGCCGCAGTTCAATAAAACCCTGCTATGCTTCCCAAGTACAAACGTATTCTGCTTAAACTTTCCGGTGAATCTTTAATGGGCGATAACAATTTTGGAATGGACTCCAAAGTGATTGCACAATACGCTCAAAGTATTAAAACCATCACTGACTTAGGGGTACAGGTAGCCGTTGTAATTGGAGGGGGTAATATTTACCGGGGCATGAACGAAGCAGAAACAGGTATTGAACGGGCGCATGGTGATTATATGGGCATGCTGGCAACCGTTATCAATGGTATGGCCCTGCAGGCAGGCTTGGAAAAAGTGGGAGTGTACACCCGTTTGCAAAGCGCCATCAAAATGGAACAGATTGCGGAGCCATACATCCGCCGCCGTGCTATCCGTCATTTGGAAAAAGGACGTGTAGTAATCTTTGGTGCCGGTACCGGTAACCCTTACTTTACTACTGATACAGCCGGTTCGCTCCGTGCCATTGAAATCAACGCTGATGTTATTTTAAAAGGTACCCGTGTGGACGGCATTTACACAGCTGATCCTGAAAAAGACCCCACGGCCACCAAGTACAATACCATCACCTTCCAGGAATGCCTCAGCAAAAACCTGCGTGTAATGGATATGACGGCCTTTACGCTGTGCATGGAAAACAAACTCCCCATCATTGTGTTTGATATGAACAAACCCAATAATCTTAAAAGAGTGGTAACCGGCGAAAAGGTAGGTACCATTGTTACTGCTGAGTAATCTTCAGCCTGTAAGCAGGTTCCCGGATTTTTCTTTTATTACGTTAACCGCAGCTCTTGCAGGTAACAGGCGGATGTGTATCTTTGAAAGGTACCCATTGGGCAAAGGGATATTTTTGGAATAACTGCCCGTAACCTGTAACCAAACCTTTGTATGCTCATCAATACTTTTTTCCTGGATATTCAAACCAACCTGGCAGAAATCATTTTCTTTGGAGTGATTGCCCTCATCATCGGGTTTGTCGTACACTACCTGTGGAGCATACGGAACGGTGGCGTGGAAATGCAGGAAATACAGCAAAAGAAATTTGCTGATGAAGCCCAGCAATGGCGTTTGAAATATTATGAACTCACCGAACAGCGTCAATCTGCCTCAGACACTTTACAACAGGAACTGCTGCAACTGAAAGAACAACTTATTACCCGGCAACACGAATTGGAAGAATTACAGCAGCTTAACACACAATTACTGCAATCGCCCAAAGAATTCAAAACCACATCTGTTACCGGTGATGCATCAGGACTACAGCAAGAGCTGGAAGAGGCATTAAGCAAACAACAGGATCTGCTGGATGAAATTGCCGAACTGCAGGAATTAAATGCTTACTTAAAACAATCAGCTAAAAACAATACAGCACAGGCAGCGGCTCCATCACCTGAAAACGAAGGACTCAAAGCCCAACTGGAACGTGCACTTACCCGGCAGATTGAAATGCAGGAAGAACTGGAGGAACTGAAAGAACGAAACCGTCAATTGCAGGAGCAACAACACTCTACCACTGCTGCCACCGGCGGAGTAAATACACAGGACTACCTGCACCAGTTGAAAATGGCGCAGGAATATTTATCCGAACACAATCAAACCATTGCCAAACTGCTCCAGCAATCAGAATCCATAGAGCAATTGCAGGAAAAATACCGGCAGGCTGCTGCTTTGAATGAAACCCTGAATCAGCAATTACTCCACACACAAAATCAACTACAGCAGCGGGAGGAAGAGGTGAAACAAATACAGCAACGGATTGAAATGACGGGTTCCATGAAGGAGCAACTGGAACATGCGTATGCTGAGTTCAGGGACATGCAGGAAAAACTGATGCGTGTTGAAACACAATTAGCACAACCGGCCGGACAAATGATGCAGTATGAAGAACTGGAAGAAGCCAACCGAATTATGCACGGTGAACTGGAACATGCACGCCAAAAACAAAAAGAACTGGCCGAAGAAAATTCAAAACTCAACAGCGAGTTAACAGATGTTGCTACCAAACTGCGGGAGATGGAGTTGCAGAAACAACAGGCGTTGAAACGAATTGAATTCCTCGAGCATCTCAATCATGACCTGCAGGAAATGAATGAGCAGAATAAAAAGATGGTGGCCCAGATGCGCCGGTTAACGGAAATAGAAGGGATGATGAGCAAAATAACCGGAGAAACAAAATAGCAGGTTTGAAAACAATTTATTTCATCAGCGGGCTGGGAGCCGATGAACGGATGTTTGAGCAATTGACACTTCCTCCCGGCATTTCAGTAGTTTATCTTTCATGGCTGCCGCCATTACCCGGCGAAACAATAGATGCTTATGCCCAACGCATGAGTGCAGGCATTGATACTTCTCAACCTTTTTACCTGGCCGGTCTTTCATTTGGCGGCATGGTGGCAACCGAAATGCTCCGTTATGTGCAACCGGAGAAAACAATTCTTATTTCCAGTGCGGCATGCCGTTATGAGCTGCCGGCGCTTTATCGTTTTGCAGGAGCGTTGGGGCTGCATCGTTTGTTAACGGTGAAGCTGGCGGCCAATGCTTCACTTATTGTATCTTATCTCTTTCAATTAAAAACACCTGCCCAGCGTAAGATGGTACAGCAAATGATGCGTACTACAAACCCGCAACTCTTTCAATGGTCTGTTCACTCGATTGTGAAATGGCAACGCAGGGAAGCGCCTGATAACATCATCCGTATTCACGGCACAGCCGACAGAACCTTGCCTCCGGTTAAGAACAGGAATTATCAATACCTCGTAAAGAACGGCAGTCATTTTATGATTGCTTCAAAGGCGCAGGAAGTATCTGCACTGCTCGCTCAGATTTTAAATGCTTAATAGCCGTTACGTTGTCTGATTTTAGCATACTGCTTTTCAGTTGTGGATCATTCCTATTTATTTTATGGTACAAGCCTGCCGCATCCATAGCTTTGCATTTGAAATAAATATCTATGCCAACCATTTCACATATCCGGAAAGAATATTCGCTTAAGGCATTAAACGAGAAAGATGTAGCTGCACATCCCATTGATCAATTCTCTCTCTGGTGGGATGAAGCCATGCAATCTGAAATTTTAGAAGTCAATGCGATGACGTTGGCCACCACTGATGCTGATGGAATGCCGCAGGCGAGAACCGTGCTGGTAAAAGCGTTTGATAAAGACGGGTTTGTTTTTTTTACCAATTACAACAGCGCTAAAAGTCAACAGCTGGAGGATAATGCAAAATGCTGTCTCCTGTTTTTCTGGAAAGAGTTAGAGCGGCAGGTGCGTATTAACGGAACCGCAACGAGAATATCAACCAAGGAAAGTATTGAATACTTTAACAGCCGGCCCGATGGGAGTAAGATTGGTGCATGGGCTTCACCTCAAAGTTTGGTGGTAGCCGGTAAGGCATGGCTGGAAGAAACCTACGATTATTACAAAGAACGCTTTAAGCATGGTGAAATACCAAAGCCTCCGCATTGGGGTGGGTTTCGTATACAACCTGTAAAGATCGAGTTCTGGCAGGGGAGACCCAGCCGCTTGCATGATCGTATTCAGTATACGTTACAGGAGAATGGTGGCTGGAAGATTGAACGCTTGGCACCTTAAGCAATACATTCATGAATAGTTGATAATGGATAATAACTTTAAATGTATTATCCATTATCAAATGATCCATTAAGCTTTTTTAGGAGCTGCTTTCTTTTTTGGTTTTGCAGGGCGTGATTTACCGAATGAACCTTTTGAAATTTTACCACGCTTTGTTTTTTTATCACCTCTTCCCATAGTTTATTTTTTTATTGAAGTAAAGTTATAGAATGCTGTATAAAAAAACAGGAAACAGCGTTGTTTCCTGTTTTTATTATTTCAGTGGCTTATAATTTTTCAGCCAGTTCTTTACCGGCTTTAAACTTCGCTACTTTTTTTGCTTTGATCTTAATGGTTTCTCCTGTTTTAGGATTACGGCCGGTACGTGCCTGGCGTTTGCTTACACTAAAAGTTCCAAAACCAACAAGGGTTACTTTACCACCACCTTTTAATGTTTTTTGTACGGCTTCAATCATTGAATCGAGTGCAGCATTGGCCTGTGTTTTTGAAATACCTGCATCATCTGCCATCTTGGCTACTAATTCAGCTTTATTCATGTGTTTATATTTTATTTTAAATTTTTGTCACATGGTATGCCCGAATATCCTCCATTGGAATTTCCGGATCACGGGCATTTCATATTGTGATTTTTTTAGAGGCGACAAATATAGAGGGTTTTGTACTGCAACAAAATTTTTTTAATACACCTGAAAGTTTTGCATTGTGCGCTCAAACCCTTAAGCAGCAAGCATTACAGCAAAACAGTTTTCCACAAAACTGCTCGTGTTTTCTTGAAAAATGTGAATAGAAAAATTAAAGTACCGATTGCATCACGGAGCGGAATGCAATAAAACGGTTGCCCCATTTGTTCAGACCTTTTTCACGCATGCCGGTTGCATAGGTTTCGATATAACGGTTATAATCGGCTTTACTGTCTGCAACATATTGTGCTGCATAGGTAGGGCCTTCTTCCTCCTCTACTTCCAGCAAACGAAGTAATTGAAACTGAGTGAAGCAACCTGTTTGCACCATTTCAGGCATGTGTTCTTCCTTCATCCACTGAAGCCATGCATCATGAATGCTCCAATCTACTTTTATGGTAACGTTGTATACAATCATTATTTCTTTTTTAATTCCAGGTAAACAGGGCAGTGATCGCTGTGTTTTACATCAGGATAAATTTCTGCATCTTTTATGCGGTTGCGCAGCGGTTCGGTTACATTAATATAATCAATGCGCCATCCTTTATTATTCAAACGCACACTGGGGAAACGCTGGCTCCACCAGCTGTAACGGTGTGGTTCGGGGTGTACTGTACGAAAAGTATCTACCCAGCCGCTTTCTAAAAACTTTGTCATCCAGGCACGCTCCTCCGGTAAAAAACCACTGGAGTTTTTATTGCCTTTGGGGTCATGGATGTCCATTTCAGTATGGGCAATATTGTAATCGCCTAACAAAATGAGGTTGGGCTTTTTCTTTTTGAGCTGATAGATCCATTTATAAAACTCATCCAGCCATTGGTATTTAAAATCCTGGCGTTCATCGCCACTGGTGCCGCTGGGGAAATAAGCATTGATGAGACGTATATCACCAAAATCCAATTGAATCACTCTGCCTTCATCATCACTTGGTCCGTGACCATTACCGTATTCTACATTGTCCGGTTTAATTTTTGTAAACACCGCTACGCCGCTGTATCCTTTTTTCTGTGCACTGAACCAGTAATCATAATATCCCAGTTCATTAAACGGTTTATGATCCACATCTTCTTTCAATGCTTTTGTTTCCTGCACACAGATGATATCAGCAGGATTGGTTTTGAGCCAGTCAAGGAATCCTTTTTTAATAGCAGCACGGATACCGTTTACATTATAAGAGATGATACGCATATTGATTTGAATTGGAGGTTAAAGATAGAGAATCACCAAAGAATATTACCGTTCCCGTTTGAGTACAATCAGTACCATTGAATCCTGTAACATTTCCTGCTGTTCATTTTGAAACCAGTTACGCAGCGTGCTTAAAGTCCAGGTGGCTTTTCGGCATTGCGGAAATAAAGCGTTGAGCGTTTTTATATAACGGCCATCAGCACTGATAGCGGTAAATGAAGTATCTATTTGTGCTGCCATTTTAGAAAGAAGTACAGTATCTGTGCACAAATCAGTTTCTTCTTTAAAAGACAGGTAATAAAAAGTATAATAGCCTGCTGCAGCAATGATTTTTAAAGCAGCGGCATTGGTAGATTCAAACACCAAACGATGTTTGATTTGATAGGCGCTGTCTAACTGCTGCAAAACCGTGAGTGTTTTGGCAACATTTGAAAGACTGAGATTTTTACAATCGAACCAAAAGTATTTGCCTGCTGCCGCTTTTTGATTTAAGAAATCTTCCACCCTGATGTTCTGTGATGTTTCCGGCGGATGAAATACATCCAGCAGCATCCGCATTGTATCAATATTTACATCCATTTCAAAACCTGCATACACATCAGCATATTTACTAAATTTGGCAGGATGGTTGGTACGGTGCAACCATAATCCTTTTGCAGGAAAGAAACGGGCGGAAGTAGTTTTTTGATGCCAGCCTTTTTGTATAGCTTTTTCAGCAGCGGTACAGGGATCTTCTTTACAGGCTGCAAAAAATAAGAGGAAAGTGATACCGCAATATTTGATAAAACAATTCATGTTTGATGACGCAACAAAGATATGTAAGCAGGGTGGTGTATGTACTGCGGTTCTATTTGTTCCTGCTTTTTCTTTTTACGGCGTATCGATTTCTTTTTTTGGCTGTTTATACTTCCTCTTTTGATGGGCTTTTACAACTATTATGGACAGGGTTACGATTTGATGCCCGCTGGGCCGGTCTACTCCAGCTGCCCGTTCTGTTTTTTTACCTGTTTGAAAGCATCTTTAAAATAAAAGTGCAGCCTGCTGCCCGGTGGTATGCACGCCTCTTATTGCTCTTGCTGCTGTTATTATTTATTGCTGATTTTTATTATTACCAATATGCCGGTTTCAGAGTTTCACCGGTGGTATTGGAGTTGATCACACCTGTAAGTGTTGCTGTAAAAATGCTCTGGCAAAGTTATCCGGTGCTTTTATTATTGTTTTTAATGATTGCATTTCTCTGGTTGATGGACAAGCTGTTGTTAAAACGGATATTCAGGGCAGCAGCTGAATCAGCTACTTCTTCAAAAACAATTCTTTTTTTAGTATTGATTTTAATTTTGAACGGAGCAGCTATCTGGGGGTCCTTCAAAAAATACCCGCTTACATGGAGCGATGCGTATGCTCATCCTGCAACAGGCGTCTTTGCCTTAAATCCGCCTGAGTCTTTTTTTTACGGTTGGTTTTATAAAGAAGAAACACAGGCTCCACCTACCAATGATGAACAAAGATTGTTTGCTGCCACCCTGCAATATGATTCTGTTCGTGCACAGCAATTGCAAACCGTAAAACAACAGTTTACTACAGCAGAACAACCTTTGAATGTGGTTATCCTGTTAGCAGAATCGCTTGCTACTTACAAAACATCCCTTGCAAAAAATCAACCTTTGCATCCCACTCCGTTTTTAAAGCAACTTGGTGACAGTTCTCTTTATTTTTCCAATTGTTTTACGCCTCATTTCGGTACTGCAAGAGCTGTATGGAATTTGTTTACCGGTTTACCGGATGTGAACTGGAGTAAACTGGTAACACATCAACCACCTTCATCCCGCATTCCTGTGCTGCTGAATGAAATGTCTTTTGGCGCTTCGTATTATTTATTGGGCGGTGATGGTACCTGGGCTGATGTTAAAGGGTTTCTAAAGTCGAACGTTAAAAACATAGAGGTGCTGGATGCTGCTCAGATGAAAGCTAAAGCAGCATCAGTATGGGGAGCTGATGATTATGATTTGTTACAGCAGGCAGATGAGATATTTCGAAAAAGTAAGACTCCTTTTTTTGCAGTGATACAAACAGCATCCAATCATGAGCCCTTTACCATTCCTTCAACAGCAGCACAAAATGGTTTTATAACTGTAAACCCCGAAGTTGATTCTTTAAAGCGGTTTGGATTTCAATCAGCAAAGGAATTCAATTCGATGCGCTATCTTGATTTTTGTTTGCAGAAGTATTTTGAGCGGGCATCCACTGCATCTTATTTTTCCAATACCGTTTTTATTGTGGTGGGCGATCATGGCACTATCGGAAAAGCTGCTCATAGTATGCAGGAAGATTGGGATACCTATAAATTAAAACTGCTGCATGTGCCTTTGCTTTTTTATAAGCCCGGGTTGCAACAAACCTACACTTATACAGCACTTTGCAGTTTGCAGGATATTGTGCCAACAGTTTATGGTTTGAATCGTACCAAACCTGTAAACGGGATAACAGGGATTGATTTACTTTCAGGTTATTATAAAACCGGGCAATTTTTTATGCTGCACGAACTGCACCAGGCAGGATGGATAGCACCGCAACTGAAGTTTCTTGCTTCTTATGAAAATGGTTCATTGAAACATGTACTCACCAATCAAAAAAGCAAAACAGATTCCATCAGCGCTCTTGTGTTAGCGGCATATAAAATTTATGCCGATAAGAAGCAGTAAGCTTACAACACAATATTCTGCAGCAATTCACTCTTACCCGGGAAATCAGTATTGTAATGAAGGCCCCGACTTTCTTTGCGGAAGGCGGCACCTTTAGTAATAAGATAACCAACGGTAATCATGTTTCGTAACTCCAGCAGTTGGGGCGAAAGCGTAGTGCTGCGATAGAGTTCTTCTGTTTCTTCCCAAAGTAAATCCAGTCGTTTCAATGCTCTTTGCAAACGTACATTGTTACGAACAATACCTACATAATCACTCATTACCTGCTGCAACTCTTTTAAACTTTGGGTAATTAAAATCATTTCTCTTGGTTGCGATGTGCCTTTGGCATTCCAATCCGGTAACAAAGCTGAACTGTTGATCTGGTTCAATACTTCAACAGCATCTAAATAACTTCTGTGTGCAAAGACCATGGCTTCTAAAAGCGAGTTGCTGGCCAGGCGATTGGCACCATGCAAACCTGTACTGGCACATTCGCCTGCTGCATATAAATGTTTGATGGATGTTCTTCCCCATTCATCGGTTTTAATACCACCGCAACTGTAATGCGCTGCCGGAGCTACGGGAATCATATGTTGTGTAACATCAATGCCCAGGCTTTTACATTTTTCATAAATGTTAGGGAAATGATGGATAAAGTTTTCTACAGGAATATGTCTGCAATCGAGCCACACATGTTCTGTACCGTTGATTTTCATTTCACTGTCAATGGCTCTTGCTACAATATCACGGGGTGCTAAATCTTTACGTTCATCATACCGCTCCATAAAAGCTTCGCCTTTATGATTGCGGAGAATACCACCATCACCACGTACCGCTTCGGTAATTAAAAAAGCCTGTCCTCTTTGCCCGGGTTGATACAAAGCAGTTGGATGAAACTGGATGAACTCCATGTTTTCAATTCTTCCTTTTGCTCTGTACACCATGGCTACTCCATCGCCGGTAGCAATCGACGGATTGGTGGTAGTACGATAGACCTGTCCGTTACCGCCTGCAGCTAACAATGTAATTTTTGATTGTATGATTTCAATCTCGTTGGTAAGCAGGTTGAGTGCATACACACCATAGCATGTAATATCCGGAGTTGATTTGGTAACTAAGTAACCCAGATGATGCTGGGTAATAATATCAACAATAAAATAATGATTAGCAATCTGAATATTGGGCAACTGTTTTACAGTATCCAGTAAAGCCCGTTCCATTTCAGCGCCGGTAACATCTTTGTGATGCAGAATGCGGTGCTCACTATGACCGCCTTCTTTGCCACGTGCATAATCGCCATCGGACTGTTTGTCAAACTTGGCGCCCCAATCAATAATTTCATTCACCCGGTCTGCACCTTCTTTTACAACAATCTCTACCACTTCTTCATTACACAAACCATCACCGGCAACCAAGGTATCTTCAATATGTTTTTCAAAGCTGTCGTTTTCAAGGTCATTCACCACTGCAATACCGCCCTGTGCATACTTGGTGTTGGTTTCATCGGCATTGGTTTTGGTAACCACCAGGATATTTTTATCAGGGCAGGCTTTTGCTGTTTTAATAGCAAAGGTTAAACCTGCAATACCGGAGCCGATCACTAAAAAATCTGTCTGCATAGAGTTCAAAGATAAAGAAACCTGTTTCCTGAAATGCGCTGAAGCATCGTAAAAGAACTTCGTAAAATTTTATATGCAAATAACCGCTTCATGGTATTGACAAAGGCTGTTTCAGGTAGTAGCTTTACATTGATTTAGCTAAACTTGTATTGATGCATGTATTGAACAGGACCGTCCTTCTTTAAACAAGCCTATCTCACAATCCTCAGCGTAAACAGTACTTACAACCCCGGTTAACACTTGATGTGTGCTTTTAAACAATTAGAGCACGCATGAGGATTTATTTACCTGAAAACATTATCAAGATGAACAACGAACACGAATCAGCAATACCCTGCTGCCCTCCTTTGATCAAGGATGATCACTGTGATACCATTCATTTCAGCAGGATGCTTACGTATCCTGTTACCACAGCCGTGGCTAACAGAAGAAGAGTAAACGTAGAAGTAATCCTTCATTTTAAATTCAGTCGTTGCACACTGGGATTAACACTTGGCGATCCTGTGTACAGCACCACCTTACTACCCGGTGAGAAAGTACGGCTGGCAACAACTGACAGGCGCAGCCGGTTTACTTATGACAGTGAAACTAAGCTGAGTTACCGTCATGAACAGATCAGTGAAGATCAGTACTACATGAATGCTTTTCAAAAGTACATGGCCGATGCTTCGGCATCACAAAGCGGCCACGCTGAAAGTTCTTCAGAAGGTCATTGGGATTTCAGCGGTAGTGCAGGTGGAAGTATTAATCCATTTTCACTCAGTGCCAGTGCCAGTACCAAAGCATCCGGCAATCACAACAGCAGTTCTGTTTTTGATTACCTTAATCAGCAGCGCTCACATGTACAGAGTGCAGCAGCGCAATCAGTAAGTGCTACGCATAAAGCACACACCGTATCAGTAGGCGAGGTGAGCACCCGTACGCATATTCAAGGCGAAAGCGAAGATCATTTTGAAGCCTCCAGCCGTGAATTTGTGAATTACAATAAATGTCATGCTGTTACTTACATGTTTTACCGGCTCAATAAAAAACAGAAAATTAAGTTTGAGCTGGTAGCAATTGAACGCAGGGTGGTGGATGACAATGCACCTGTATGGGGTGTTCTTGCACCGGCGCCTGCTAAACTTCCCATTTCTGTAGTGGCGCAGGATATTCCGGCTACTGCTTTTTTAAAAACACAGGCGGTGCCGGCAGTTGCAGGAATCGCTGCTGTGAATTTAAATACCGAAGCAGTATCTGCTGCTTTGCTCAGGACACCTTTACTTACTAAATCTTCTATCAGTTTTAACCAGGATTTTGGTGTAGCACTTGATAATGATACAAGAACTAAGGCTTTAAAGGAAGCTGATGAACAACTGGAAGCAAAAGGGCTTATTGATAAGCAGGGAAAAGTTGCAACTGAACTCAAAAGCAAAATTGATCTTGAAATGGAGTTTTCATTACCCACACCCGGCGTTATTGTAAAAGGATGCCTGGATGATTGTGATGTATGTGAACCTTTATTGAAAGAAAAAATGCAATTGGAAAACGATTTGCTGCGTAAGCAAATTGATTTGCTTGAAAAAGCTCAGGAGTAACGTTGTTGTCCTCCTGCACCCATCATCAACGATTGAATGCAGAACTTCTTAATTCTGTACAAGCTTTAGCTTGTCAGCATCATGCAGTGACGGAGGCTTGTGCAGAATTTTATTGCAAGTTGTTTGACTGTGTGCAGACAAATAGATAACTCCATTTGCTTGATCTCTTATTGTAGCTGTGAGGCCATACAGGAAGGAGTATGTGCAGCTATCATTCATTCACACATGGCCTTTTTATTTTCTCACTCTTAAAATTGAATCATTATGTTTATATCTATGCAGGGAAGCTGGACGATTACGGTAAAATCTAAAAGCGCTTCCTACCCCCAACAGTTTAAAGTAATAGGTGCTGCAAGGGGCAATGGTACCTATAATGGTGTAATGGGTGCACCTGCTGTAAATGCAAGCGGCAGTCATTGGTTGATTGCCATCCAGAATGATCCCGGTTCCGGTTTCAGACAATCTGATACACGTATTAAGTTTCCGATACTCAGCGGAGGCATGTTTTCATTTGATATTGAAAGTAATGATGCAGGAGCTGACCAGGATTTTAATGATTTGGTACTCACCTGTACATCTGTTGCTTCTGTAAGTGATTATTTACTGTACGGTAACATCACCACATATAGCGGTAACTGCTTGTTTAATCCCTGCCGCAGAAGATGGGTGGTGATAGATACTTACAAGCAATTGCAGGAAGCGTTGAAAGTAGATCGTTTAAGGGAAGTAATTGAGAAATTATACCCGGAGCGTATTCCTCCGATACCTCAGCCGGATCCACCGCCTTTCTTTTCACCATTGATGATTAATCTTTCTGATGACGCACAAATACCACCGAAGCTGGCCAATATTTTTACCCGGATGAACACTGCTGCTGATGTATCAATAAAATCAAAAAGAGGAAAAGAAGAAACAGCAGTTCCTCAAAACCTGTTAAGTGAGTTCCAACTCACCGGTACAAGAGCATTGAACCGGGATAGTGCTTCTTTATTAAGCTCTACTGTAATCAACAAAGCAGCACTTGCAAAAGTGAAAGATGTAGCAAAGTTTATCTGTCTTACTGATGCAGGTAGTAATCTTACTCTTAATTTTCATGAATACGATCGTACTGATGCCGAGCTTGCAGGAGCTGCTTACAGTGGAGAGGGCAATAAAACATTATTGGGCAGCGCTATTTCAGACATGAACGGAAATTATATTTTCCGGTTTACACAATCCTTGGGCGAAATTGTAAATGAAGTTGAGGAAGATGTGGCAGCGGGAGAAAACAGTTTGATACAGGTACGGCCGGATGTACTTATTCGTATTACTGACAGTTTTGATCCAACAAAAATTTTGTTTGAAAGTGCCCCTTACTTTAATGTAAATCAACTGCAGCGAATTGATTTCTGTTTTCCGGGAAGTATTGTGCGGCCCTCTTCTTTCTGCTTTAACGGAAATTTGGTAGGCAGTTTGGGCAATGTGTTTATAGGGGGTAATCAAAATGTAAATGGCAGTACTTCTTCCGCAGCGCTTGACAGAAACGGGTATAACAATCATTTACGACCAAGCGGTGTTATCACTGTACATAATTCGCAGGCGGGTTTTGCTATTGATTGTGCAGCCTGGAAAAGCCTGATTGATGTGAAAGGTTGTTTGTTTAACCTCCAACGTAAGAAAAATGATCCGGTGATCAGGTATTATACCATCCGTTTCCGGAAACCCGGTAAGCAATGGCAGTTTGTAAATGAACAATACCGTCATCCTAAATTTTCAAAAAGAAACATTCCTTTTTACAATGGTGATTATACAGGTCCGTTCAATACTTCTTTGAAAGTAGATGGTGGTGCAGCGGTTTTAGTGCCCGCTTATATTAACATACAGGCAGAAGTGTACCTGGATGGTATTGACTGGGAGTTCAGCAATCTTGACCGGTATATGCAGTTGAGCAGTTGGATATACGAAGCAGGCGAACCGGGAAAGGTTTATTTTCTGATTGAAGGATATGATTCAGCCGGCAATCTTGTGCCCGGAGCGAAAGACCTCATTGCACTATACATCAACAATCAACCCATACAGTTCGGATTAACCAATGTTGTATTTACATCGCCACTGGAAACATTGCCTTGTAATTTGTATAAGATGACTGCTGCTCAAATGAACACACCATTACAACTCAAATTTAAAGCAAGTGATAAGTGGGGCTTTATGAATGATTATGCATTAACCATGAGTAAATGCCCGAGTGATGTGGAAGTAACGGTTACAAGTCCGGTTGCTATTACAGGAAATAAAACAGGAACGATTAAGATCGGCAATAACCCCGGAAATACAGATGTGGGTGGATGCCCCGGCTATACCGGTACGAGAGGTGATTTTGGTGAACCTGATTTTGTTACGGTAGAAATGCAACCATCAGTAGCAGCAGGTGGCTGGTTACAACCTGCCGAAGAATTTGCTGTAATCTCATTTAACCTTACGGCAAATATGCGTCGTACAAACGGTTATAACAGCGGGCTTGAAGGCACGTACCAGGGTAGTTCTACTTTTTATATTCAAAGAAAGCCGTAAATGAATCCTTGGTTTCAATTAACGGTAAGTGTTCTTGCTGTGTGGCGCATCAGTCATTTGTTTTCCAGTGAAGACGGGCCCTGGGATCTGGTTTTTCATTTACGTAAACAACTCGGGCAGGGTTTCTTCGGAAACCTGCTCGATTGTTTTTATTGTTTGAGTGTATGGATGGCTATACCATTTGCGGTATGGATGAGCAGCAATTGGCAGAATGGTTTTGTTCATTGGCTCGCCATAAGCGGAGGTGCCTGTATTGTACAGAAGGCAATAACGAATTAAAAATAAATTCAATTACTTATTAAAACATGCAACTATGAGTTGTTGTGGCAGCAAAAGAGAAAGCTTGAAGCAAAGCCTGGTATCTTCTTCCAACGAAACGCTTGTGCAGGAGCCTGCACCTATGTGGAATGATGTGTGGTTTGAATTAACGGGTGCTGCACCGCTTGTGGTTAAAGGAAGCGTAACAGGCACCCGTTATCATTTTTCTAATACCGGTGAGCGATTGCTCATTGATTATCGTGATGCAAGCGGTATGAGGGCTGAGCCGCTTTTGCAAAAGTAAATGGTTAATTAAAAGATCACTTTAAACGTAGCTGCTTTAGGATCATCCATCATATCTTGCAGGGAGGCGGAGAAGAAGATGGATTTTTTATCATTGCTCAGCTTGGCGTTCTTTCCTTCCAGTTTTTTGGCTGGTCTTGGAAGTTTGATGCTTGTTGTTATGATAACTTGATTCATGAACATAGCAGCGCCTTGCGCTTCCTCGCCCATATCTTTCATTACCTCTTCTTTACTCTGTTCTGTTCTTTCAATAGATGTATCTGTAACAATATATGGAGATGGTTTTAAAGGAAGCTTATCTGTCATGCCCTCTAAACCTCCGCCGCCCATTGCGTTGGGCATTTCATTATTACCTTGCGCTGCTTCTTTATTTCTTTTTTCTGTTTTGATTGAGTCCAGCTTTCGCATTACCACAAAAAACTTGCTTAAGTCATTTGCATCTTTCACAGGAAACCGCATTATAATATCCATTTTATTTTCAGGCATATTAACACTGATTTTTCCTGTTCCGTTTTTGAAATACGATTTTTCAGCGGGTGTTAAATCTGCACCTATTGAATCTGCATAATCTGCCAGTGAAAATGTGCTGTCTTTTATCTGGGACATAACACTGTCGGGTAATTTATCCTGACCTCCACCCATACTCTTCATCATCTCTACCATTGTACTCATATCAAAGCTCATTTGATAATAGCCGTTTCCTTCTTTACTCAAATCAATTTCTTCATGCATAGTACAGGAAGAAAACAGTAACAGGGCAGCAGATAAGAAAACAAAAAGTTTTTGCATGATTTTTAGTTTAATAGTACAAATATAGAAGCGATGGGTTAGAATAAGGTTGCAGGTGCCGGTTTGTTTCAGGATGGTTCCACCCAGGCTTCATTTTCTTTAAGCAGGTTGATGAGTTCCTGTACTGCCACTTCACTATCCACATTGCGTTTTACAATTTCCCTGCCTTTGTATAAGGTGATCTTTCCCGGTCCGCTGCCCACATAACCAAAATCTGCATCCGCCATTTCACCGGGGCCGTTTACAATACATCCCATAATGGCAATCTTTACTCCTTTAAGGTGATTGGTAACGGAACGGATCTTAGCCGTGGTTTCCTGCAGATCAAACAAAGTTCGTCCGCAACTGGGGCAACTGATGTATTCTGTTTTGGAAATACGTGTACGTGTTGCCTGCAGAATGCTGAACGCTGTGTTATTGGTGAATTGATGATTGTCTTTTACTTTGAGATAGGTTCTGCCGCTCACTTTATTATTGGTGAACTGCGCTGCTGAACTGTAGCCGAGGCAAATACCATCGCCCATACCATCCAGCAACAAACCTCCTGTTTCTGTTGCAAAATGAATGAGGTGCTCATCGGGTGTTTGCCATTTACTATCAGTGATTAATACAACAGGGTTTTTAATGTTGCGTTGCATCAGCTCCACAAACATTCTGCGTATACTTTGCAGGGCATTGCTGTTTGTACTGCTTAAACAGAGTACTACGGTTGGATCATTTGCCAGTTGATCAAAGTAAGTATAATCGTTGAGCGGTGTATCATCATTAAAGCAATCCACCATTACAAAATTCAGCAGTTCACTTTTGCGTTCGGCTTCTGCAAAACCGCTGTCCATAAAAATGGGAAAATATTTTTCTTCGCCTGATGGAGTACGTTGTGCTTCTTTCCATGCCTCAGGATATACAATCACTTTCAAAGTGCCGGGAAGCTGAAAGCTGAGTAATTGGTTGCCGGTGAAAATATAATCGGCTGCCATATCCCCAATGCTCCATTTATCCGTTGCTTCATCATATTTGTAACCTACACTTTCCAGGTGTTGCGGTGTAATGGTTTCAATCTTACTTAAATCTGCAATTACTACGGGCACCTGTTTGCCCCCGATATTTGTTACGGCAAACGTTTCTCTGCGTTTGTATTCGAAGGGGGAGTAAGGAAGTGAATTGATTGCTGGTACCTGGCCGTTGACCGTTGACCGTTGACTGTTGACCGCATAGCGTTTCACTAAATCTTTACATACCGGAATTTCAAACTCCGGATCTTCTGTTAAGCTTACACGTACAGTATCTCCAATACCATCTTCCAAAAGTGTTCCGATGCCAATGGCACTTTTAATTCTTCCGTCTTCACCATCACCGGCTTCTGTTACACCTAAATGCAAGGGATAACATTCAGCAAACTCGTTCATCATCTGCTGCACCAGTAAGCGATAGGCCTGTACCATCACCTGCGGGTTACTGCTTTTCATGCTCAACACGATGTTATGGTAGCTTTCATCCCTTGCGATACGCAGAAATTCCATGGCACTTTCTACCATACCAATGGCCGTATCACCATAACGGCTCATGATACGATCGCTTAAGCTGCCGTGATTGGTACCGATACGCATAGCCGTACCATACTCTTTACAGATTTTCACCAAAGGCGTAAAACGTTCACGGATGCGGTCAATTTCTTCAGCATACTCTGCATCTGTATATTCGATTTGCTCAAACTTTTTCTTATCAACATAGTTGCCCGGATTCACCCTTACCTTTTCAACAATACGGGCCGCTATTTCGGCTGCATTGGGTGTGAAGTGAATATCAGCTACCAGTGGTGTATGATAACCACGCTTGCGTAATTCATTCTTAATGTTGAGTAAATTCTCCGCTTCTTTTTTGGAAGGTGCTGTTATACGAACCAGTTCAGCACCGGCTTCAATACAACGGATACTTTGCTCTACGGTGGCAATGGTATCCATTGTGTCAGTCGTGGTCATGGTTTGTACACGTATGGGGTTAAAGTTGCCCAATAGTACATCGCCGATTTTTACTTCTTTAGTAGCAAGACGTTTATAGTGAGTGAGGGAAGGGGCGTAAAGGAGCATCAATTTGAAATTTGAAAATGGTTATTACCGTTTGTCTGTTATACGGTACAAATGTAACAAACAAAGGGCAGCAAGGTTGAGTGAGCGGATTCTCAAATTTTCGAATGGGTTTACCAGTCTTTCTCGGGTTGGGAGGGTACACCGGTTTTTTTCTGCATTTTTTCCTGCAGCTGCCGTTCTTTTTCGGTGAGTGATTTCAGGTACTGTTCCGCCTGCTTTTTAGAAAGTTTTGGCGGTGGTGGTTGTTGCTTTTTTTCTTCTTTAGGTTTTTCTTCCTGTTTTTTTTCTTCTTTTTTAGGTTTTTGCTCCGGGTTCTTTTGCCGTTTATTCTGTAAGGCGAGTTGCAGGTTTTTTCGCACTTCCGCATCATCAGGCGTTAAACGTAATGCTTCTTTATAAGCAGCAATAGCTTCCTCCAGTTTGTTATTGCGGTGGTATACCACGCCTTTGTTATATAGCGCTTTTGCCTTAAGTGTCGCCTCTTCAGCAGCTGTAGCCGCTGCATCGTATTGCATTATTGCTTCTTCTGTTTTCTGTTGCTGATAAAAAGTATTCCCGAGATTGTACTGAGCAGCGATGGTTGGCTTTTTGCTGATGGATTTGCGGTATTGTTCTTCCGCTTTATTAAATGCACTGTCTTTATAGAAGCGATTGCCCTTTATGAGTTCTGTAGTTTGCGCATCAATCTGTCTGCAACAAAGCATCAGCAATGCAATCATGCATGTTTTTCCGGTAAGATATCGTTGCTGTTTACGCTTCATTTGCTTTTTTCTTTTTTTCAGAAATAAACGGTTCCATCACTAACAACAGCAATGCTACTGCTAAAAACCAAACAAACAGATGAATATAATTGAGCGGAACTCCGGCGCCTTCAGCTGATTTTTTTTCCAGCTGATTAATAACAGCTGAAACATCCTTGACCATTGCATCTGTATTCCGTAGGTTGCCGTACATACCACCATTGGCCGTGGCCATATTTTTAAGTAACTCTTCGTTCAGTTTACTGATAACGGTTTGTCCTGATTTGTCTTTCTTAAAATCATTCGTGAGCGGATCTGTGATGGTGGAACCCTCTTCAGTACCCAGCCCGATGGTAAGCAGCAGGATGCCTTCTTCTTTTAACTGACGGGCACGTTCTGCTGCATTTTCATCATGGTCTTCACCATCTGTAATCAAAACCACAATCTTATAACGTTTTCCTTCTGTTGGAAAACTCTGGGCTGCCAGCAATAAAGCTTCGCTCAAAACAGTACCCTGTGTGGGAATATCATCCGGGTTGGCGCTTTGCACAAACATTTTAGCAGCGCCTTCATCAGCCGTTAAAGGCATAGGCAAATAAGCTTTGCCGGCAAACCATACGAGGCCGATACGATCATCGGGTAAGGCATCAATCAGTTTGCTTACAAATTGTTTGGCTTTGTCCAGGCGGGAAGGTTTGATGTCATCTGCCAGCATGCTCTTGCTAACATCCATGGCAATGATTATATCTCTTCCTTTGCGGTTTACCTGTTCTGTGGCGCCCGGCATGCGCAGGTTAGCTGCACCCAGTGCTGTAAAAGCAAGTGCAAAAAATAAGAGCCAGAATTTGAGGTTGAATTTTTTAACCGCATGCTCTGCAGTAAGCAGTTGCACCAGTTGGGGGTCTCCTAATTTTTGGGCCGATTTTTTCTTCCAGCGCCGGTTGAGCAGAAAAAAAAGTAGTGCCGGAACTAAAAGTACCAGTAATAAAAGGTATTCTATGTGGGCGAAAGAAAACAAGTTTTTTATTTATACTTACAAGATAACAAATAACGTACAGCTACTTGCAAAACTTGCGCCAACCATCAAATAGTAAGCTACTGATGGTACTTATTTCTTTCCCTTCATGAATTCGTAGTGCGTTAAAATATCTTTGAGCAGGTTCATACGGTTGTTCCGCATGTCGTAGTTGGGATCAGCACTTTGCACCAGCAGTACAAAAAAGTAGGGGTGACGGTTTTCTTCGATCCAGCCTACGATCCAGCCGATATTATTTTTGTTTTCATCAAAGCCCCAGCCTGTTTTATAGCTGAGTTTGTAGAGGTTGTTATCTTCAAACAACATTACTTTACGAACAATTTCCTGGGTGCGTTTCTGAAACGGTAATTGATCAAAGTACAATCGCTTCACCAAACCTAATTGTTCATCCGGTGAAATTTTTAATTGGTTGTTGAGCCAGAAGCTGTCAATGGGTCCGCTGATATTTTTATTGCCATAGGCCAAACTGTCAATCCATTTCTGCATGGTATCCTTTCCGATACTGCGGGCCACTTCCTGGTAATACGGAACAGCGGAAACTTTAAAGGCCTCTTCCATGGAAAGATCTTTATTCCACTCCGGCATGGTTCTTTGCACACCATCCCATTTGATGATCATCTTTTCATCAAATATTTTTCCTGTTTCAAGACCAATTAATGAGTTGACGATTTTAAAAGTGGAAGCAGGTGTAAAACGCTTGCGGTAGTTAGCAGAGTCATAGATGGTAAAATGCCCCTGTGCATTATCAAACAATGCAAAGGTTCCTGTGGCCTTATATTTATCAAAATAGGGTTTGAGGTCATTATCAATGGTAAGGTTGTTGATGGAGCAAGAATGAATAAGCAGGGATGAAACAAATATCAATAGCAATTGCCGCATATAGAATTTTTTGCAAAGTTAATTGAGTGATGAATGCAGTACAAAGGATTATTGTTTCTTCAACACTCCTCTTTGTACACTTTTGATCTGATAACTTTCTACAGGCGGTATTTCTTTGGAAGTGCCGCCTGTAGTATTTAAAGGCTTTGAGTTATAGGTAACAAATTCTACATGTAATCCTTCTGCATCTATCCAATAAGCATCAAAGATGGTGCTCCCGCCCACAGCAAATACGCCGGTAAAACGATTGGCAATCCAGTACGAATCAAGAATGATGGAATTGCGTTCATCCACCACCCAATGACCTTTTGCTGTATCAACAGGAATCAGCAAATAAGGACGATTGTCATTCTGGTCATCACCATAAATAATCTGCCAGGTATAACGACCGCTATCTGCCGGTTGAATATTCAGCCGCATAGTAAATGTTTGAGGTGCTTTGCCAGGTACGGTCCAGGTAAGTATTCCTTTCCAATTACCGATGAAAGATTGGGGGAAGGATATTTGAGCTGATGTAATTCTTTGCATCAATACAAAGAGCATTATCATCAAAACGGTTCGTTTCATTCTGTTTCTTTTTACTTCAGCACACCTAACTCCTTACCCGCTTTTGTAAATGCAGCAATGGCTTTATCCAGATGCTGCTGATCATGTGCAGCACTCAGTTGTACACGAATGCGTGCCTGTCCTTTGGGCACCACCGGAAAGAAAAAGCCGATCACATAGATTCCTTCTTCCAAAAGTTTGGCAGCAAAGTTTTGGGCTACTACTGCATCGTATAACATAATGGGAACGATGGGATGATCGCCGGGCTTGATATCAAAGCCGGCTTCCGTCATTTTGGTACGGAAGTATTTGGTGTTGCTTTCCAGTTTATCTCTCAGTTCAGTTGTTTCACTCAGCAAGTCCATCACGGCAATAGAGGCACCCACAATACTTGGTGCTAAGGTGTTACTGAATAAGTAAGGACGGGAGCGCTGACGCAGCATTTCAATAATTTCTTTTCTGCCGCTTGTAAAGCCGCCACTTGCACCACCGAGTGCTTTACCGAGCGTGCCGGTGATGATATCAATCTTACCCATCACCCCTCTGTATTCATGCGTGCCCCTTCCTGTTTTACCGAGGAAACCGCTGCTGTGGCATTCATCCACCATGATGATGGCATCATATTGTTCGGCCAAAGCTGCAATCTTATCTAATTGTGCAATAGTGCCATCCATGCTGAAACTGCCATCTGTAACAATAATCCGGCTGCGTGCACCGGAAGCTTCTTTGAGTTTTGCTTCCAGGTCCTCCATATTGTTATGCTCATAACGGAACCGTTGTGCCTTACACAAACGTACCCCATCAATAATCGAAGCATGGTTCAATGCATCGCTGATGATGGCATCCTGTTCTCCAAACAAAGGTTCAAACACACCGCCATTGGCATCAAAGGCAGCGGCATACAAAATGGTATCTTCTGTGCCAAGGAATTTGGAAATTTTTGCTTCCAGCTCTTTGTGAATATCCTGGGTGCCGCAGATAAAACGCACACTGCTCATACCAAAACCACGCAGGTCAATGTATTTCTTGGCCGCTTCAATTACTTTGGGATGGGAAGAAAGGCCGAGGTAATTGTTAGCACAAAAGTTCAGTACTATTTTACCATTCACCATGATCTCCGGTCCCTGGGCGCTTTCAATAATGCGTTCTTTTTTAAAAAGTCCGCCGGCTTTGATCTCTTCTAATTCAGCAGCTATACGTGTTACAAATGCTTCGTTCATACCATAATCAATTTTAGAGGGCAAAAATAGGTGGAATCAGGGGCTGAAAGCTGCAACTTTTGTCTTACGTTTAACAAAATCACATATTTAGGTGATAGCGGTGTAACATTTCGGTGTCTATCTTCGTCTCATCTTTTGAAAATTTACCAAAAGCTGTAGTTAAAGATTGAAAACAAGCTTATAGCAGACCGGCAAATCAAAATTTCAACTGCATGAAATATCCATAAAAATGAGCAAGCTCATTTCTACCAACAGCGATATCATTTTTATGGATATACTATCTGGCCATAAAACAATAAAAATGAACAGATGAAAAGGCAAATCATCATCCTTGCTGCATTTTTAGTAATAGCAATCACCGGCTGGACATTGCTGAGCGGGGTTACCAAAGCACCGGCAAAGGCTTGTGCAACTGCCTGTAAGAAAGAAACAACTCCCAAGGCATCATCCGGCCCCTCTACCGGTTTCTTTATAGTGGACTCATTTTCAGGCATTCTGTAATCAATTCAGCCTGATTAATACCCTCATTTCCTCAGTTCACTCACTGTTTTATTTCTGTTCCTGAAAGAAAATTATATTTTTCTGTAACATTCCTTTTATTAAAACGTAACAAATAAAGAAGCCGTAAAAAGCACGCTACCGAACATGACCGCCAGAGAATATAATGACTGTGTAAACAGGTATGCCGATAATGTGTATCGCTTCATCCTCAAAAACCTGGGGCATGAAGAGGATGCCCGTGATGTGGTACAAAGCGCCTTTGAAAAATTATGGGTGAACCGGGAGCAGGTAGATGGGGAAAGAAGTAAGTCCTATCTCTTTACCATTGCTTATAACCAGATGATTGACCATATCCGCAAACATAAACGGGTACAGTTGAGAGATGAGTTTCAGGAAGAAATGCGGGTGCAGAACCGTCCGCAACATAATATGAAGAAAGTGCTGGAAGAAGCATTGAGTCGCCTGAGTGAAACGGCCCGCAGCCTGGTTTTGCTCAAAGACTATGAAGGCTATAGCTATGAAGAAATAGGTACTATTACCGGGCTGAATGAAAGCCAGGTGAAAGTGTACCTGCACCGTGCCCGCTTACAACTGAAAAACTATTTAGTAAGTATTGAAAACGTAATGTAACATGAACATCAACCGCCATAATTACGAAGAATTTTTTCTGCTGTATGTTGACCGTGAGTTAACAGCAGCCGAACGTGTTTTGGTAGAAGAGTTTGTTGCTGCTAACCCTGATCTGAAACCGGAACTGGAGTTGTTACAGCAAACAACCCTGCAGGCAGATGTTACACTGGATGATTCGTTTAAACATCAATTACTCAAAATACAGCAGGAAGAATCGGTAGCTGAAGAGCAGTTACTCCTGTTATTGGATGGTGAATTAAGAGGAGCAGATGCAAAAGAGCTGCAATTAGTTATTGAAAAAGATGAGGCCGTTCAAAAAGAATGGCAATGGTTGCAGCGAACAAAGCTTCAGGCTGATGCATCTGTAGTATTTCCTGATAAATCTATTTTGTATAAAGAAGCACAACCGGCACGTGTGTTTTATATGTCTGCCGCTGTAAGAAGATGGAGTGCCGCCGCCGCAGTATTGCTCATGCTGGGCACCGGCTATTGGCTTACGATCAGGCAAGCTGTTCCGGCTGGTGAAGTAGCTGCAGGTGAAACAAAAACAACTGCTCAACCTTCAACACCTGTTACAAATCCAGATGGTAAAATAACAACAACCGATGAAGTAGCTGTTACTGAATCAACAACAGTACCACAGGCAACCGTTGAAGATAAAACAGGCAAGGGAGTACAAAACTCTTTCAAACAGGTACCTGCATCAGTTGTAAGTAATAAAACAAACAATACTGTTGCTGTTCAAACCCAACAACAGAAGCAGCCTGTTATACAACAACCTGAAATCAATAATCTTCAATCACAGGAAGCAATTGTTAAAACAGATAGAAAATCTGAAACTCCCGGTAACATTCCGGAGAACTCATCCGTACAACAATCAGAAACAAGCATTGCAAGTGTATCAAATGTTTCTTATGTAAACTATGATGCAGCAGACGATGAAGATGAGCAGGAAGGTCTTTTAAATGAAAACAAACAGCGAAGCTCAGGATTGAAAGCGCTGTTGAAAAAGGCCAAACGCACATTTGAACGCAGAACCGGCATTCAATCCGGAGAATCCCAGGTTCGGTTTGCAGTGTTTACCGTAAACACACAATAAAAAAACTTATTTAAACAAACAGTTATGAAGAAGCTTTTTACAACAGCTCTGGCACTATCCGTATGCATGGCCCTCTTTGCGCAAACAGATACTACCAAATCCCAAAGCGCTGATACGATTAAAATAGGAAGCATCATCATTATTAAAAAAGGTGATAGCAAGAATGTGGAAACAAAAGATGAATCCAAAACAGATGGCGATGGTGTATCAGTAGAAATCAAACGCCGCAAGGAATACAAGCCTTCTAACATCAGCACCAACTGGTGGATTGTAGATCTTGGTTTTGCCAATGTAAATGATCAAACCAATTATGCAGCAGCAACCGCACCCGGTGGTTATTTCCCCGGCGGCAGTAAAGGACAAATGGATTTACGCAACGGTAAATCAGTAAACGTAAACATCTGGTTCTTTATGCAGCGCATCAATTTAATTGAGCATGTAGTAAACCTGAAATATGGTCTTGGATTGGAACTGAATAATTACCGTTATGAAAGTAATATCCGCTACCAGTATGAACCCAGAGACTTTATTGCGACTGATGCCCAGGTAACAAAATTTGATAAAAATAAACTGGCAGCTGATTATATCACCGTACCTGTAATGCTCAACTTCAATTTCACTCCCAAGAAAAAAAAGAGCTATGGATTAAGTGCCGGTGTAAGTGCAGGATACCTGTACACAGCCCGTCAGAAACTCATCAGTGATGAGCGTGGTAAAGAAAAAATTAAAAATGATTTTAACCTGGAGCCCTGGAAGTTATCCGCTATCGGTGAGTTGAATTTAGGAACAGTTCGCTTTTACGGAAGCTATGCATTGAATAATATGTTCCGCAGCGGACTGGATCAAACACCTTATAATGTTGGTATCCGTTTCAGCAGTTGGTAACTCGTCATCACCATTAACCATACCACACCCGGCGATACACTGTTAAGGTGTATTCTCTGGTTAAACCGCTTCTCAGTTGGGGAGCGGTTTTTGTTTTAAATGAGAATCGGTTGGGGTGGGTATGTTTTTTCTTTACCTTGCCGCAAAGAAAATTGATATGAGTTATAAAGTAATTGATATTGAAGGAATCGGAGCTAATTATGCAGCTAAACTGGAAGCCATCGGCATTTTTACAACAGATGATTTGCTGGAAGCCGGCAGTAAAAAAAGTGGCCGTACTAAAATTGCAGATACTACAGGTATTCCGGAGAGTTTAGTTCTTACCTGGGTGAACCATGCTGATCTGCACCGTATTAAAGGGGTGGCGGGACAAATAGCTGAGTTGCTGGAAGCAGCCGGCGTAGATACGGTAAAAGAACTGGCGGTACGAAATGCCGAAAACCTGCATACCAAACTGATTGAAACAAATGAAAAATTCGGTTTAAGCGGAAGAGTGCCTTCAGCGGAGGCTTTACATGATATGATTGCCCAGGCAAAAACACTGGAGCAAAAAGTTTTCCACTAAATAAAGCTGAATTATACAAAAACACCGGCCATACAGCCGGTGTTTTTTATTATCCCTCCGGTTTTACCATCAAGGGATTGTTAATTCATTTTGCAGAAAATAATACGGCATCATTTTTAGCCGTTAAGAAGTATACCGGCTTGAAAACAAAATCTTCCATGAACAGCCTCAAACTTACATTCATCCTTCCTGTTAGTGCCATGCTCTTGCTTACCGGTTTCAGTTTTATTAACCGCAGCAAAAAAATGGGAACAGGAACACCCTCCATAGCCAATCATTTCAAAGTAATTATTACAAAGAGCAAATATGAACTAAAGGTATTTGATGAAGATGGATGGCTCTACACTTACCCTGTGGTTTTTGGAAGCAGTGAGATGCGTGATAAAATGATGGAGGGTGATAATCAAACACCTGAAGGTCATTTTAAAATCGTTCACAAAAAAATACACCCGGAGTGGGGGCCTTTTCTGCTGCTGGATTACCCCAATAAAGAAAGCCTTGAAAAATTTCAACTGCGTAAACTTAATGGTGAAATTCCTTCTACTGCCAAACCCGGCGGCGGTATCGGTATTCATGCTACTCGTAATACCAAAGAAGACCGCTTTGTAGATTATTATTATAACTGGACGCTGGGCTGCATTTCTACCAAGCGCTCTTATGCAAAAGAATTGTATGAGTTGTTGCCTGTAGGAACGGAAGTAACCATCTTCCCCTGAATATGCAAAATACCCTGAGCAGGGTATAGCATCTCTTTCTGCTCCGTTTTACATTGGTGGCAAATTCCACATTATGAAACGGATCCTCTTTTCCCTCGCTGCTTTACTTACAGTTGCTGCAGTAACGGCACAGCAATTGAGCAAAGAAGCTACACATGAAATTTCCAAAAAGGCCAATAAAGGGTTTTTGTATGAACCAAAGATTGACGAAGGCAGCAACCAGATGTCACTTACCTATGTTACAAAATCAACCAACAGAAAGGTAAAATTTGAAACCTACAATTTCGATCTCAACTTCAATTTCCTGGGTATGAAAGAATCAGAGGAAGGAGTGGAAAAGATCAAAGGTTACCGTGTTGATAAAGGCGATGAATGGGAGATGAATGCGGTAAGCGTTGAAAGAAACATGATGGGTACACTCGTGTTACGCCGTAAAGTAATTAAGAAAAAGTGGAACTGGTTCTGGGGCGGTTACGATATTAAAATAGATCAGAAAGAAAAATTAAAACCCAAATCAGAAGACGGTAATAAGTTTTATTACCTCACTCATGCCGAGCAGAATGAAAACGGAAGTGTGATTATTGTTGCCGGTGAAAAAGGAGACCGTAACGATCCGATGCGTCAATACAAGCGAATTCACATACTCCGTTATGATGCAGATTTAAATCAACTGGCTGATAAGGTTATTGAATTTGATTATCCGCAAATGATTGCTGCCATTAATACGGATGATGCGGATGAAGATGCAGAAACAGACCCTGATGTAGCTGTTTTATTTGCACCTATGGGCGGTAAAGGCATGGGCAAAGTACAAAATCCTAACGCAGGTGATTATACCTATGTACGTGTGAGCGCCCTCGCAGAGGTTAAGGAACGTATTTCCATTGCAAGTAATCATGGCATCTTTGATGGTTCGTTTGTAACAGTGGGAAATGACATGGTGATTTATGGCCCGGCAAACGAAAACAAAACAGACTATCTCAATGAAAAGCCGGCTGATGATAAATTCAAAGCAAAGAATTTTCAGATTGTTCGCATCAGCGGCGGAAAGGTTTCATTCATCACCAGTACACCCATTTCAGATTTTGAAAAGAAAGCACAAGTGCCTCCGGGGCAGAAACGTTCACCGGATTATACAGGCCGCAAGTTTCGTGTAGCAGATATTATTGAAACAAGTAATGGCGATCTTTTATTTACAGGACAGAATTATACAACACCCGGTGGTTTGGGCAGAAGAGGTGCCGGTACAGAATACACCGATATTATAATGATGCATTTTGACAGTCGTGGTAATCTCAAAGCACAATATGGTGTTCGCAGGGAAGAAAATGATAAAGAAGCAAAGATGGCTCCCAATACTCAGTTGCTGAACGAAAGTAAAGATGGTAAAAGTTTATATTGGACTATACTTGAAATGAAAGGAGTAAAAGCGGAGAAAGAACTGGGCGACAGTAAGTTTAAATTCCTTGTATATCCGAATGTTTCTAAGATAAATTTAGGAGCTGCCACCATTGGTGAGTTTGTACAGCATGGCCAGGGAAAGAATGATTACTATGTTAACAACAAATATCCGTTATTGAAAATAGGAAAAGGGCAGGTGGTTTTCCTGGGCGAAAGTAAAAGCGGTAAAACCTTATGGTTTGCAAAAATGCCTTTAGATTAAATAATCACCAACGATTTACAACGGCCAATTTTACCCAAAATCCATGTTGTAAAAAGAACCCCGCCTTGGCGGGGTTCTTTTTTATAATCAATACAAATAATGATGTGCTGCTCCCATCACAACTTACCTTTTACAATCTCCTCCACCACACCCGGATCCAGCAAAGTAGTGGTATCACCTAAATTACCGGTTTCACCTTCAGCTATCTTCCGTAAGATACGACGCATAATTTTTCCGCTGCGTGTTTTAGGTAAACCACTTACAAACTGAATCTTATCCGGTTTGGCAATGGGGCCGATAACACGTGTTACTGTTTGCAGAATATTATTTCTTGTTTGCTCTTCATCGCCATGGATGTGGCTGCAGATAACATAGGCATAAATTCCCTGGCCTTTGATATCATGCGGGTAGCCCACCACCGCACTCTCCACCACATCTGCATGCATGTTAATGGCATTCTCCACTTCGGCTGTGCCGATGCGATGGCCGCTCACATTCAATACATCATCTACACGGCCGGTAATGCGGAAGTTGCCTTCTTCATCTTTCAAGGCACCATCACCGGTGAAATATAAATTAGGATAGGTTGCAAAATAATTGGTGCGGCAGCGTTCATGATCGCCCCAGGTAGTTCTGATGATAGAAGGCCACGGATTTTTGATGCATAAATTTCCTTTGTACAAACCATGCTCATCTTTTTCGGTAACTTCTTTTCCGTTTTCATCTACAAGCACAGGATGAACGCCGGGCATCGGTAAAGTGGCCCAGGAAGGTTTGGCAGGTGTAATGCCTGCTAAATTTGAAATAAGCACACCGCCTGTTTCTGTTTGCCACCAGGTATCTACAATAGGGCATTTTTTCTTTCCGATATGTTCATCGTACCAATGCCATGCTTCTTCATTAATCGGTTCACCTACGGTACCCAGAATTTTTAATGAGGATAAATCTTTTCCTTTCAATGGCTCCAGACCAAAACCCATTAAGCTGCGGATGGCAGTAGGAGCAGTATAGAGAATGTTTACTTTATGTTTATCAACAATATCCCAAAAACGTCCTGCATCCGGCCAGGTAGGTACGCCTTCAAACATAACTGAAGTGGCACCTGCAGTCAATGGTCCGTAACAGATATAACTATGACCCGTGATCCAACCAATATCTGCCGTACAAAAATGTACATCGCCCGGCTGGTATTGAAATACGTTTACAAACGTATAGCCCGTCCACACCATATAACCGCCGCAGGTATGTACCACACCTTTGGGTTTGCCGGTACTTCCTGATGTGTACAAAATAAACAGCGGGTCTTCTGCATCCATTTCTTCTGCAGGAAAATGAACCACACCATCTTTCTCTACCTGTGTTTCTGCATATTCCATTTCATCTTCCCACCACACATCTCTTCCTTTAATCATGCTCACGGGTGTTCTGGTGCGGGTGTAAACAATTACTTTTTTTACAGTGCGGTTTCCGATTAACGCATCATCAATAATATTTTTTAGCGGAATATCTTTTGCACCACGGTAAGCACCATCGCAGGTAATAATGAAGGACGCCTCTGCATCATACAAACGGTCTGCTATACTCTGTGCACTGAAGCCGCCGAAAATAACACTGTGTACTGCACCAATTCTTGCACAGCCTAAAACAGCATACACCAGCTCCGGTACCATGCCCATATAAATACAAACACGGTCACCTTTTTTTACACCGTTGTTTTTAAGCATTTGTGCCACCTGGCAAACACGTTTATGTAAACGGTTATAGGTAACCACACGCACTCTGTCGTTCGGGTCATTCGGCTCCCAAATGAAAGCCGGTTTTTCACCCATTGCAGGAAGATGGCGGTCAATACAACTCTCCGTAATATTCAGTTTGCCGCCGAGGAACCAACGCACATGTGGTTCAATAAAATTCCAGTCGAGTGTTTTTTCCCACTTTTTTCTCCATACAAAATGAGCAGCAACATCATCCCAAAACTCTTCAGGATTTTCTTCGCTTTTTTTATAGGCGGTCTTGTATTCTTCGAACGATTTGATTTGATAAGGGTAACTCATAGCAAACAATAAATAAAAATGAGCTCACAAGTTAAATTAAAATCAACTACAGACTGTTTATAAACCTTTACGTAGGCGGTGGAATCAAAAAGAAACCTGCAATTCTTTAATTTCAGCCTATGAACCAAAACAATAAAGGCATCTGGAAGGTAATTGGCGCTTCCTCTGTTGGTACACTCATTGAGTGGTATGATTTTTACATTTTCGGAAGTTTAGCTACAGTGATTGCCAACCAGTTTTTCCCGAAAACAAATCCCACGGCTGCGCTGCTTTCCACACTTGCTACTTTCGCTGCCGGTTTTATTGTACGTCCGTTCGGGGCATTAGTGTTTGGACGGTTGGGTGATATTGTGGGAAGAAAATATACCTTTCTGCTCACCTTGATTTTAATGGGCGGCTCTACGTTTGCCATTGGTTTGATACCGAGTTATGAAAGTATTGGATTCTTAGCGCCTATTTTAGTTTTGGTTCTTCGTTTATTACAAGGTCTTGCATTGGGTGGTGAGTATGGAGGCGCTGCAACGTATGTAGCTGAACATGCACCTGCCAATAGAAGAGGATTCTATACCTCATGGATTCAAACAACCGCTACATTAGGTTTATTTGTTTCCTTGGGTGTGATCTTAATTACACGACACAGCCTGGATAGTGATTTACAACGTTCTATTGCCAAGTTTAATGATTGGGGATGGCGTGTGCCTTTCCTCGTTTCCATTTTGCTGGTGATTGTTTCTATTTACATCCGTTTAAAGATGAATGAATCGCCCCTGTTTTCAAAACTGAAAGCAGAAGGCAAAACATCCGTCAACCCGTTAAAAGAAAGTTTTGTACATAAGGCCAATTTAAAAATGGTATTGCTGGCATTGTTTGGTGCCACCATGGGGCAGGGGGTAATTTGGTACACCGGACAATTCTATGCACAATCGTTTATTGAGAATGTTTGTAAGATAGATTTTGAGCAAAGCCGCACTTTATTGATATGGGCTATTTTAATTGCCACACCGTTCTTTGTTGTGTTTGGCGGATGGAGTGATAAAATAGGACGTAAATGGATTATGATGGCAGGTATGTTGCTGGCCATTGTTACCTATCGTCCGCTGTTTGGAAAGCTGATGAGTTTAAGCGATACCCAACAAAAAACAGAACTAACTGATCAACGAATGGTGAATGTTAACACAACGGCTATTGCAGGCACTTCTGATTCGCTTCGTACAACAATTATCAAAAAACTTTATGCAGATGGCATGCAGATGACGGAAACAAAAACTGATACTTTGTATGCAATAGCAGGCAAGGCAACTTTGAAGCCGGATATAAAAGTTTCAAAAGTACTGGGCAGTAATGGTTATTGGATGATGGTAGTAATTGTGTTTGTAATGATTCTTTATGTAACGATGGTGTATGGTCCTATTGCTGCATTTTTGGTAGAATTGTTTCCAACAAAAATCCGGTATACTTCCATGAGTTTACCCTATCATATCGGTAATGGTGTGTTTGGCGGTTTAACTCCTTTTATTGCAACATTACTTACTACCATTTATGTAGATGATAAATTGAGCGGCTTGATGTACCCGATTTTGATAGCAGCTGTTTGTTTGGTGATTGGTGTATTGTATGTGAGCAATAAGATTGACCCGGATGTAACCGATTAATCAAGCACAGCTACATATTTTATTTAACTACAAAAACTTTTCTATATGAATCAAATAAAACGTTGGGCAGGAATTCTCTGGATGTTTATTGCACCCATTGCTATGTATTATTTAGTGGAGACAGCCATTTCAGAAATCAATAAAAAACCGGTGATTGATACTAAAATTCAATGGGGTGTGTTTATTGCGGTGTTTATTCCCATCGCTATTGGTATGTGCATCTTTGGATACTATGCCATGAAAGGTGAATACGATCATTTGCCTGAAAGCTCCAAAGAGCTGGAGCAGGATTATAATACATCCACTTTGGATTGATGCCGTTAGAGATTCATCCCTTGATTTTTTTCAAAAAAAGTAAACAGGTGTGCAGCGAATTACCAGCTGCCGAGGTCTTTTTAACGAAGGAACTATGGGCCGTTCCCCTATTCGGCTCATTCGATGTCTGTTCATATGGTTGGTTTTTTTATGAAAGCCCGGGTTGTTTAACCAGGGCTTTCGCTTTAAATTTAAAGCCCTAAACAGTTATTGTGAAGTACTCGCTTTTGTTCTTGCTGGCCTTTTTATATGGTGCTGTTGATCTTTCAGCCCAGTGCACCGGCAATGTGTTGTTTTTTGAAAATTTCGGCGGCAGTATAGTGCCTCCCTTTACCGGTACCCGTTTACCGCCGGGTACTACCACGTACCGTTTTGATTCAACAGGTACTATTGATGATGGTGAATATGGCATCCGCCGCAGCTCGGCCGATGTAAGTACCGGCGGCCCCATCTTTCCATCCTGGCATGTGGGCTTTGATCATTCGGGCGGGCACATGATGATTGTAAATGCCGATTTTACGGCCGGCAAGTTTTATGAAACCAGGATTAATAATCTATGCTCCGGCTCTCAGCTGTTTTTTTCTGCATGGATCGCCAACCTGCTCAAAGCAGGTTCTTCTGACCCGCTTGACCCGGTGGTTCGTTTTGAAATCAGCAGTGCGGTGAGCGGTGCAGTTTTGGCTACGTACACCACACCTTCCATTCCACGTTTTTCTGTTTTTACCTGGACCCGTTATGGTTTTAATTTTTCACTGCCTTCCGGTGAAAATGATGTGGTACTTCGCATTTTTAATAATCAACCCGGCGGACAAGGCAATGATTTATGTCTGGATGATATTGAATTTACTTTGTGTGGTCCCGCCATGAATCCTGTTGTTACAGGTACCTATCAAAATTCAACGGATGCCTGTGCAGGTGCTAATATAAATTTTACAGGAAATGTGACAGGAGGATTTTATCAAAACCCGGCTTATCAATGGCAGTTCAGCAGTGATGGGATAGTATGGAATAATATTGCAGGGGCTCAAACTACATCTTATACCATCAATAATGCTCAACCATCAAACTCCGGTTTGTATCGTTTGTTAACTGCAGAAGCAGTGAATATTAATTCTCCTAATTGCCGGGCTGTTTCGCCGGTGAGAGAGTTGCGTGTTTTTGCGCCGCCCAATCTTTCCATCATCGGCATTAATAACTTATGCGAACAGGACACATTGAAATTGGGCAGTAGTGTAGCTGCATTAACTTATACATGGCGATTCAACGGTAATTCAATCGGAACTGACAGTGCTTATACTTTTCCTGTTATCACTCCCGCACAAGCCGGAACTTATACCTTGAATGTAATTGCCAATGGAGGTTGTCCTGCTGCTGCAAGTACACAGGTTACAGTTCGTAACAATCAACTTACCAGGCAAATTCCTTTTGATGCATTGTTGTGTGATGGAGACGTATTACCAATTGATGCATCAGGACCACCGGCTATTAATTTTTTATGGAACGATGGAAGTACTGCCGCACAACGTACGCTTCGCAATGCCGGTACTTATACCTTACTCAGCAGCGATGGTGTTTGTAAACGAAGCGATACGTTGGTGATTGAAACGAATAACACTCCCGTTCTTCCTTTTTTACAGGATACCGTTATTTGTTTTTCTGATTCTGCATTGCTCAATGCAACCACACCCGGGGCTGATCAGTATTTATGGAACAACGGCAGTACGTCACCATTTATTTATGCAAAAGCAGCAGGTCTTTATACATTGGAAGCTTCCAATGTTTGCGGTACCGATGTACAGGATGTATTTGTAACTGTAAACGAATGCAGCGATGAAGTATTTCTGCCCACTGCTTTTACACCCGATGGTAACGGGCTCAATGATGTGCTTACAGCAAAAGCCTATTTCCGGCTGGAAGCATTTGAACTCCGTATTTATGATCGTTGGGGAAATGAATTATTTGTAAGTAAAGATATCAGCAAGGGCTGGACCGGTATGTACAAGGGTGTTGCATCTGTGCCCGGTACGTACAGTTGGAAAATGAGTTATACCCGCAATGGTAAAACCTTTCAGCGTAAAGGAACCGTACAGTTAATACGTTGATGGTATTGCAGCAGGAATCTTATTTTTGAAGCAAATTAACCGCATGTCAATTGAAGTAAAGGAGTTGGTAAAAGAATACGGTACACAAAAAGCAGTAAACGGTATTTCTTTTAAAGTTCATAAAGGTGAGATTGTTGGTTTTCTTGGTCCGAATGGTGCCGGAAAAAGCACCACTATGAAAATCATTACGGGTTATGCAGAAGCGGATGGCGGCAAAGCACTTGTGTGTGATGTGGATGTACAATCAAACCCGTTGGCAGCTAAACAAAAGATCGGTTATTTGCCTGAAAGCAATGCCTTGTACTATGAAATGTATGTAAAGGAGTATTTAGGATTTGTGGCTGATGTGCATGGTATTGCTGAAAAACCGAAGCGTATTGAAGCAGTAATAGCACAGGTAGGCCTCACGCCTGAAGCACATAAAAAAATCAGCCAGCTTTCCAAAGGATATAAGCAACGTGTAGGATTGGCTGCTGCCTTACTTCATGATCCTGAAGTGTTGATTTTAGATGAACCCACCAGCGGTCTTGATCCCAACCAGATTATTGAAATCCGTAATGTGATTAAAGAACTTGGTAAAAGCAAAACAGTGTTGTTTTCTTCTCATATTATGCAGGAAGTACAGGCTATTTGCGACCGTGTGATCATCATTAACAAAGGAACAATCGTAGCCGATGATCAGCTGAGCCGCCTGCAATCAAAATCAACAACGGCAACGGTGCGGGTTCAGTTTAAAGAAGCATTGGAAGCGGCCTGGCTGGAACGTTTACCGGCAACTCTTAGTGTTACGAAAACCGAAGCTACTTCCTGGCAAATTGAAAGTAATGATGAAGAAGCCTTGCGAAAGCAGATTCTTGCCATGGCCATCGAACACAATCTGAATATTGTTTCGCTGCAAAGCGGCAATCAAAGCCTGGAAGAGGTATTCAGGAGTTTAACTTCTTAAGCAGTTTTCTCCAGATCCATACAATCAGCAACACAAATACAACGGCAATTATCACCGGCACTACAAAACTCAGCAAAGTGCCGCTGATAGCTAATGCGTTTTCACCGGTAGCTACAATACTATTACCCATACCTGCCGTTGTTTTTGTAGAAGCCAGCCGAAGCAAACCGGTTCCCGCCTGTACGGTAGTGGCAGCACCGCCTCCGGCAATAATGGCCAGTAGCCATTTGAGCATAGGATTTAATTCAGCAATGGGTAAAAAAGAAGCAGCCAGTATGGTGCCGGCTACTGCAGCCAAAGGTGTGGCAATAGTATCCAGCAGGTTGTCAACAAACGGAATATAATAAGCAGCTATTTCCAATACAGCGGCTGTTCCAAAACAAATCAAAGCGGGCAGGCTACCCATCCAACTCATATCAGCCGGAAGTGTAAACCAATGAAAATAAGCAGCTGCACTTGCGCCCAGCATGGGAATAAAAACCCTGAAACCGCAACAGGCACTTAAGGCGATGCCCATGGCAATGGAAGTGAGCGTTTGTGTATCCATACAACTGTTTGTTGCTGATAAAAATAATCATTTCATCTGTTAACAGTTCTTTGCTGCTGCCTGTGAATGTCTTTTCTTTGCAGCGATTACAACCAACGAACTTAGAGATGCGTACTACAGATATTCAATATTCAACGCATCCAATAAATTTAAACCTAATAAAATAAACAGATTACTATGAGTTTCATTGCAGACGTTCATGCCAGACAAATTCTTGACAGCCGTGGTAACCCTACTGTGGAAGTAGATGTAATAACTGAAAACGGTTTTGTAGGCCGTGCTGCTGTACCCAGTGGTGCATCAACCGGTAAACACGAAGCAGTCGAGCTGCGTGATGGTGATAAAAGCAAATTCCTTGGTCGTGGTGTGTTAAAAGCCGTTCAGAATGTAAATGAAATTATTGCCGATCAGTTGATTGGTATTGATGTAACCCGTCAAACCTATATTGACAGTCTTTTAATAAAAATTGATGGTACTGAAAACAAAGGGAACCTTGGTGCCAATGCAACACTGGCTGTGAGTATGGCAGTGGCTAAAGCAGCAGCGCTGGAAAGCGATCTTCCTTTGTTCCGTTACCTCGGCGGTGTAAACAGCACTGTACTCCCTATGCCGCTCATGAATATTATGAACGGTGGTGCACATGCTGATAATAAAATTGACTTCCAGGAATTCATGATCATTCCAACAGGTGCTTCCACTTTCAGTGAAGGATTACGTTGGGGTGTGGAAGTATTTCACAACCTCAAATCTGTATTAAAGAAAAAAGGCTACAGTACCAACGTAGGTGATGAAGGTGGTTTTGCTCCCGAAATTCAAAGCAACGAAGAAGCCATTGAAACAGTACTGGAAGCCATCAAAGCTGCAGGTTATGAACCCGGCACACAGATCAATATTGCCATGGATGCTGCCAGCAGTGAAATGTATGATGAAGCAACTAATACTTACAAATTCTATAAGAGCAATCCATCGAAAGTGATCAGCAGTGATGAAATGGTAGCTTACTGGACAGAGTGGGTGAATAAATATCCTATCGTTTCTATTGAAGATGGTATGGCAGAAGATGACTGGAATGGCTGGAAGAAGTTAACGGAAAGCATCGGGAGTAAATGCCAACTGGTAGGTGATGATCTGTTTGTTACCAATGTAAAACGTTTGAAAGATGGTATTGATAAAGGCATTGCCAACAGCATTCTTGTTAAAGTAAACCAGATTGGTACGGTTACTGAAACCATCAATGCTGTACAAATGGCGCAGAATGCAGGCTTTACATCTATCATGAGTCACCGTAGCGGTGAAACAGAAGATACTACCATTGCTGATTTAGCGGTGGCATTGAATTGCGGTCAGATTAAAACAGGCTCCGCCAGCCGTACGGATCGTATGGCTAAATACAACCAGCTTATTCGCATTGAGGAAATGCTGGGAGAGAACGGCATCTATCCGAAAGGGAGAATAAAATTTGGAAAGTAATATCACTAAGCCCCGCAACTGCGGGGCTTTTTTATAAGGTGTTTTCGGCATTACTGCTCCTGCCGGATAAATAAGCCCAGCGTATAAGTACTCGTTTTGTTTGCACTTATTTTTCAAATCCGCATTGCAGGTGACACAAAAAAAATATTCTTTGAACTTCCCGAACAAATCATCTGCATTAGAGGTTTTGTTGAACGATACAAGCCAGTATATTAAACAAAAACTGGCTATTTTTCTTCATCAAAACCAATTTATATGCTGCAACAATTCTTCCTTGAAATCACCCCGATTTCAAATGACAACTATGTAGCGTTTACTTTCTTTGTTGGTACTATGGCTATGATGGCCGCTTCAGTTTTCTTCTTTTTTGAACTGGGCAATACTGACAAAAAGTGGCGTACATCCGTACTCGTGAGTGGCCTGATTACTTTCATCGCTGCTGTTCACTACTACTACATGCGTGGTTATAACCTGGAAACAGGTCAATCACCTACCTTCTTCCGTTATGTTGACTGGTTGCTGACTGTACCATTGATGTGTGTTGAATTTTACCTGATCACCAAAAAAGTGGGATCAACTCAAAGCTTGCTGTGGAAACTTATTGCCGCATCAGTAGGTATGCTGGTAACCGGTTATGTAGGTGAAGCTATTTATCCAACAGAATCTGTTAGCTGGATATGGGGTGCCATCAGTGGTTTGTTCTACTTCTATATTGTATACCTGGTATGGTTTGGTGAAGTGGCGAAACTGGCCGGTAATGCGGGTCCTGATGTAGCTGCTGCCAATAAAACACTTGCCTGGTTTGTACTGGTAGGATGGGCTATCTATCCTTTAGGTTATATCCTCGGAACCAAAGGTGGTCTGTTTGGTATGCAACTCGTTGCTGATCCTGCTGCTGCTTCTGCTGCCATGGATATTGTTTACAACATCGGTGATGCTGTAAACAAAATAGGATTTGGCTTAGTGATCTATTCACTTTCTAGAAAAGCATCTGCTGCATAATTGCATTTAATAAGGGCCTGCCACCGGCAGGCCTTTTTTATGATTCATCCTCACTACGATATCATTATGGCAGGTGGGGGAGCAGCTTCCCGCATTCTCCTCTACTTTATGCGTTTGCAACCGGGCTTTGACCAGTTGCAGATACTGGTACTGGAAGCTGAAAACCGTATTGCAGAAAAAACATGGTGCTTTTGGACACAACAACAACATCCTTTTGAGCACCTCATCCGCAAAGAATGGAATGAACTGGAATTTAAAGCAGGTGATTATACCACACATGAATCCATCAATCCTTACCGCTACTGTTGCATTCATGGTGCTGATTTTGACCGCTATTTCAATGTTGAGTTTTTTCCTGCTTATCCTAATGTAACCTTATTACAACAAAAAATTCTTTCTGCTGAACACACTAATCAGCATTGGACGGTGGTAACAGAGCAGCATCAATTTACCTGTAACCGTCTTGTATCCAACGCTGCACTGAGCCAGCCCGCCAAGCCAATGCTGCAACATTTTCATGGATGGTTTATTGAGTATAATCATGATGTGTTTGATGAGAACCGTGCATTGCTCATGGATTTTGCATTGCCTGGCAATGATCAGTTTTGTTTTTTCTATGTACTTCCATTCAGCAACAGGAAAGCATTAGTTGAGTGCACTTATTATTCTGTGGAAGCGTTTGATCCTGCCATTTACCAGCAGGAAATTCAGCAGTACCTCTTGAAACGATTTGGTAACAACTTCAGCATCTATCATAAAGAGCAGGGAGCTATTCCGCTGCAGTTACATAAAGACGCATCTGATGCTACTCCAGCTATAATTAACATTGGTCAATCTGCCGGCATGATTAAACCCAGCACGGGTTATGCATTTCAACGTATGGTGGAAGATTCAAAGTTATTAGCAGCTTCCCTGCACAATGAACAGCCGCTACGCAGAAAGCGGCATCGCCGTTTCCGCTTTTATGACGGACTTCTGCTTTCCATTATACAGGAAGAGCCGGGCCGTGCTGTTTCCATCTTTCAACAACTCTTTAGTAAAAGTTCCATGAAGTCTATTCTTACCTTTCTGGATGAGAATAGTACGATTACTGAAGAAGCAAAGTTGTTTTCAAAGTTACCCTGGTGGCCTTTTTTAAAACGCATTAAGCTTAATGGATGAATAAAAGAACCATTCATATTCTCATCGTGTTACTCCTCACGGCAGTGGCAGTGATAACACGTACGTATTGGATGGGTTCTGTACTGGAGTGGATGGTAGCTGCGGTATTCATTATTGTGGCAGGTATTCCTCATGGATCGCTGGATCATAAGATTGCACAACACCGCAACAAAAATCTGAAGCTGTTATTCTACATCGGTGGTTATATAGCGACGGCGGCTTTGTTCCTTGTTGTATGGCTCTGGATACCCGGCTGGGCCTTCCTGCTTTTTCTGCTGCTGACCGCCTGGCATTTTGGTGAAACAGATATTGCTTCTTTCGGTTTTCAAAAACCATCGCCGGTACTTGTATTTTTCTATGGCGCTGCACTCACCTGCTGGTTATTATTACAGGAGCCGGATGTTTTGATTTACTGGACGGGCATCATTACTCAAAACAGTAAGGTTGCTTTAACTGCTGTGCAATGGGTCACAGGTATTCCTGTATTGATATGGTTTGGTATAGTGGCAGTAATAGTCATATTCAAACCGAATGTTACTTTATTTACATGGCCGCAACGGTTGTTGTTTCTGTTATTTGTTTACCTCGTTTCTAAAACCAGTTTACTCATTGGTTTTATTCTGTATTTCTCCGGCTGGCACAGCATCAGTGCTATGTTGCATGTACACCATGCCGTATTCAGCCGAAGCGGTTTTAAAACAATGCTGAAACAGGCATTGCCGTTTACTGCAGCAGCTGTGGTATTTCTTTTTGTGATCGGCTGGCTCAGCAATGGTACCTGGCTCAGTAATCATGCATTGCCTGCGTTGTTTGTATTGCTTTCCATTCTTACTTTACCGCATATGACGGAGATGCACAAACTCTATACGCATACCAATCCGGAAGGAAAGACCGTTTGAGCCATCACCAAAAGGGTTCTTTGTTTTAACAGGAAGCGCTTGCTTCTTTTCAGGGAAACCCTAACTTTGAGTATCTAATAAAAAAGCTGGTCATGCAGTCCATCCTTTCTTCTATCACTTCCATCGTTAAGAACAAGTTTTTGCTGGCGATTATCGGTTTTAGTGTATGGATGTTGTTTTTTGACCGCAACGACATTCCTTCCCAGTTAGAACGTTTCCAGAAGCTGAAAGAGCTTAAAACCAATACGGCTTATTACGAGCAGAAGATTGAAGCTGCCAAAGCCGAACTGGAGAAACGTAAAAACGACCCTACCGCCTATGAGCGAATTGCGAGGGAAAAATACTATATGAAGAAGGACAACGAGGATATTTTCCTGTTTGACCAATAATTTTTCCGCTACAGGCAATAAGAGTACCACTTCTCCGTTTTATTTCACGAGAGCATCCTTGAAAAACCACTTGTTCACACTAAAAAGGATTGCTGATGAATAGAATTTTTACTCCTGAAGATTTGGTACAGTATCTCTACAAAGAAACGACTCCGGAACAGAATGCAGCCATAGAAGAGGCATTGCAGAACAACTGGACCCTCCGTGAAAAATTTGAAGTGATCAAAAAGGCGCACGCCCGTTTGGAAAAATTCAAATTATCTCCCCGTGTGGAAAGCGTACTTAATGTATTGAAGTACGGGAATAAGCATACATCAACCATCTCTCAAAACTAAGTATAATGCCCTCAGGGCATTTTTTGTTTTTTAGGGTACACTCAGCATTGCATGGGATAGTAGTTTTGAAACGTTTATCTCGCTTTTGCAGACTGCAGTTGTACCGATGGTTTTCCCCGGCTCAATTAATCTTTTGAATACGATTCTGCCAATTCATTCAGATACTTTAGCGTAACCTGTCTTTATAAATGCTTTTTCATTTCAGTTTTAAAAGTTCGTTTTTACTCATATTCTTTTTTCATGGGCTGGTGTTTGCGTTCCTGCTTCTTCGTAAAGGAATTATCAACAACGATAAGCCTGCGTTTTGGCTAAGCCTGTTTGCATTTCTCTCTTCACTTTACATTGCGCCGTTTATGCTTGGTTATGCGGGCTGGTATTCAAATGACCCATACCGGAGTATTTTATTTTATATTCCGTTTCAGCAGCTTTTATTAATGCCCCCGGTTTTGTATATCTATTGTAAAACCTTGTTTGATAAATCATTTGTGTTTCAAAAAAAAGACGGGGTTCATTTCTTTCCAGCACTCCTTTACCTACTGTACACACTTGCAATAGCTATTACAGATAAAGCAGTGCTGGGATACGCTTACTTTTATGAAGATGGCAGAGATAAAGATTTTTCATTGTGGTACCAGTTAGCAGGGTTTGGTTCCTTAGTGTTTTATCTGGTGAAAAGTCTGAAACTGTACAAACAGTACAGGTTCTTCACGTTTAATACTGTGAGCTATGCTGATGCATTAACTTTTAAATGGGCGCAGCGTTTTTTAATTTTCCTCCTGCTGCTGGTAATCATCAGGGGTGCTTTTTTCATCATCAATCCTGAATAGGCCGAGTTTGGCCGCAAGTTTTGGTATTACGCTGCTTTTTCCGTTTTGTTTTACGCTGTAACCATAAGCGGCTATGTAAACTCTATTCGGTCTATTACTTCATTCAGCGATTGGTCTGAAATGCCCGGATCAAATCAAAATGAGCCCCATCAATCCGACCCGCTTGCTGCTGAACAGGAGCATACAGATGAAAAAATACAGCTTCCGGATCTTGATAGCTGGAAACAACAAATTGAAACACTCATGCTTTCAGATAAGCTGTATGAAAATCCCGAGTTGTCAATCACTGATATATCAACGAAACTGAATACGCACTCCAAACGCATTTCACAGGTCATTAACCAGGGCTTTGGGATGAATTTTAATGATTTTATAAATCGGTACAGGGTTGAAGCGGTAGTTGACAAGATGAACGAGGGCGGCCATCTGAACCAAACATTGCTGAGCCTTGCTTTTGAAAGTGGATTTAATTCAAAATCTACATTTAACCGGGCGTTTAAGAGAACCACCGGCATGTCGCCGAACGAATACGTTGAAAAAAAATTCAAGAAATAGGTTTCAATTCAGGATTTGAACCGCCCGTTTCAGGATTTATATCGAATCTTGTTCAAAAAGAGAGATGAAATATAGTCTTCTGTTTGTTTTTACTTTCTTCCATGTATGCAGCAATCCGGTGTCGGCGCAAAGTGTATTTTCAAAAAAGCAGTTGCACCTGCTGGATAGTATTGCCGCACAGGATGTTCCTCCATCAGCTCCGGGTATTGCAACAGCAATTATTAAAGAAGGGAAAGTAGTGTATGAAAAATATGCCGGTTATGCGAGTCTGCCGGATAGCAGCCTGATCAAACCGTCAACCCGTTTTAATATCGCTTCCAACGGCAAGCAGTTTACAGCACTTGCCGTGCTCAGTCTGGTACAAAAGAAAAAGCTGAAACTTTCGGATGACATCCGGATATTCTTTCCTTCACTGTTTCTTCAAATAAAAGATAGAATTACCGTTCAGTCTTTGCTCAATCATACAAGCGGCATCCGGGATTGCTATGATCTCTGGAGTCTCATGGGCTATACCTGGTGGAAAAAAACGTTTTCAAACAAAGATGTTTTAAGCCTTGTTGAAAAACAGCAGGACCTGAATTTTAAACCCAACAGCAGTTATCTATACAGTAATACCAACTATATTCTTCTTGCCCTCATTATTGAAAAAGTTTCAGGTGAAAGCTTTGTGGCTTATACGAACAACATGTTCCGGCAATTAAAAATGTACAATACATCCTTTGAAGATGATTATACAAGCATCCGTGGCCCTATAGCCAGAGCTTATTTTAATTTCGGCAGCTGGACCACTTACAACTGGATCTGGAATGTATGTGGCGATGGAAATATTTTTTCTACACTGGAAGATCAGATTCAATGGGAACGGATTGTACAGGGAGGCATTACTACTGAACTGAGCCGCAGTCTTATTAAAAAAAGCCAATCGTATATCAAAGGTTCAGCGTTTAAAAATTATGGTTATGGACTGGAGTTTGGCAACTACAAAGGGTTGAGTTATATGTTTCATGAAGGTGCAACCGGTGCATGGAAAGCAACAGTTACAAGGTTTCCTGCTCAAAAAGTAAGTATCATAACACTTACCAATACCGGAAAGTCAATACCATCGATGCAAACAAGACAAATGGCAGATATAGTATTTGACCTTCAACCGGATAATGCGTACATCATAACAAAACCTGTTGCTGCAGGTGCATTTGTAAATGATACCGCAATCCTTGGAACCTATCTTACAGAAAGTGACTTTGCCTTTCAGTTTATAAAGAAAGAAAATAAACTCTTTTTAAGACGATCAGGAAGAAATGATGTGGAGCTGGAACGTGAAGCTGCCAATATTTTCCGTCAGAAGTATGATACTTTATTTAAACAGGAATTTACAACAGACGCTGAAGGCAGGTTACAGGTAACAGCTTACTATATCAATCATGCACCCTATTCACTCAAAAAGCAAACTGAACTGCGTCCGGATTTTAATTACCGCTCTTTAAACGGAACCTATCTTAATACTGAAACTGGCACCATGCTGGAAATTCTGCATCTTCAAAACAACCAATACAAAATCATACTGGCAGGTGAAGAATATACATCCAATGCTCTTTTAATTACGCCTCAAAAAATGATCGCTGAAAACTATACGTTTAACTTTCATGCTGGAAATAGTTCTGTTGACACTATTTATTTAAACGGAGGCAGAATTAAAAACATCAGGTTTATGCGACAGAAGTAGGAAGCAGCATACCCTATACCAACCGGATGTAAAGGTTACAGGCAGATTCTGCATCTGCAACAATCCAAGTTCCCTTAATTTCGCCTTGATCATTTTACATCATCCATGAAGCTGAAAGAACGTTACCAAACTGTAATTGATTATTTTACCGTACATGCACCCGATGCAGAAACGGAATTGCTGTATGATAATCCGTATCAATTACTGGTTGCAGTAATACTTTCAGCTCAATGCACAGACAAGCGGGTGAATATGACTACGCCGGCTATTTTTGAGCAGTATCCTACGCCCTATGAAATGAGCAAGGCAACTTTTGATGAATTGTTTCCACTCATTAAAAGTATTTCCTATCCTAACAATAAAACCAAACATCTTATAGGTATGGCACAGAAACTCATAAACGAGTTTAACGGCGAAGTGCCATTAACAGTGGAAGAATTAATTACACTGCCAGGTGTAGGCAGAAAAACAGCCAATGTCATCACATCGGTAATAGATGCGCAGCCTAATATGGCTGTAGACACGCATGTGTTTCGTGTGAGCAAGCGGCTGGGCCTGGTAAAACAATCTGCCAGCACACCATTAGCAGTTGAAAAAGAGCTCATCAAACATTTTCCAACTGAACTCATTCATAAAGCTCATCACTGGTTAATCCTTCATGGCCGCTATACGTGTACGGCCCGTAATCCCAAATGCAGAGAGTGTGGCTTGCAGCAGTTTTGCCCTTACTTTCAAAAGCAGTTGAAAAAGCAGTAGCTTTAGTAATGCAATACAATGATATAATCGGCACTGTTGGTGTGGGGTTGATCCTGGTTGCTTATGCGTTAAGTCTCTTTTCATTGATTGTTAAAGAAGGAAAATTTTTCTTTTTGCTGAATATCATTGGTTCAGCATTAGCCTGTTATGCTTCTGTACTCATTCACTATGTTCCGTTTATTGTGCTGGAAGGAGTGTGGTGTGTTGTTTCTTTAATCGGCTTTTATAAACTACTCATAAAAAACAGATAAGATGTTTACCAAATCAGATATTGAAAAATATTTTAATGCTGAAAAAGCAGAGAGCTTATTATTTCTCAGTATCGGCATTGTGGGCATTATTGCAGCTATTGTTTTTTTATTTGTGTTAAAAACACAATTCGCTAAAGGTGCTGCTATTCCGCTGGCACTGGTGGGTTTACTGCTGGGGGTAGTTGGTTATACGGTTTATGCCCGAAGCGACAGCGACCGCATCCGTAATGTGTATGCTTACGATATGAATCCGGGCGAGTTAAAAGAAAAGGAAATTCCACGAATGGAAGCAGTTATGAAAAACTTTGTGATCTATCGTTATGCAGAAATTGCCCTGGCACTGCTGGGTCTTGTTTTGTTCTTTTATTTCAGAACGAATCTGAACCATCAATTCTGGGCCGGTTTGGGCATCGGTTTATTTGCCCTGGCAGTGCTTGCTTTATTTGCTGATTACTTTGCAGAAAAGCGGGGGCATGTGTATATAAAGGGATTGAAGGAGTTTGTAAGTAATAACTAATCCACCGGACATTTCTCGTGGTAATTGATAAGTTCAATTTTAGAAGCGGCAAATTCATAACCGCTGAACTTTACTACAATTTCATCCAGCACCGCATCAATTTCTTCAACCGTATTTAGTGTAACGAGTTTGCTGCGGTATTCTTTAATGTTAGGTAAGCCCTTTAAATAGTTAGCGTAATGCCTCCGCATTTCAAAAATGCCAATCTTAGGACCTTTCCATGCAAAGGATTTATGCAAGTGCTTTTTACAAACTTCCACACGCTGCTCTACAGTGGGAGGTGCTAAGTGTTCACCTGTTTTAAGAAAGTGTTTGATTTCATTAAAGATCCAGGGGTAACCAATAGCAGCACGGCCAATCATAATGCCATCCACACCATAACGGTTCTTGTATTCCAGTGATTTTTCAGGACTGTCAATATCTCCATTGCCAAAAATGGGAATCTGTATGCGTGGATTGTTTTTTACTTTTCCAATCAGTGTCCAGTCAGCTTCGCCTTTGTACATCTGCATACGTGTACGGCCATGGATACTCAGTGCTTTGATGCCTACATCCTGCAAACGTTCTGCTACTTCTTCAATGTTCTTATTATTTTCATCCCATCCCAAACGGGTTTTTACCGTTACAGGTAACGAAGTGGATTTTACAACTGCTGCAGTAAGACGAACCATCAAATCAATATCCTTGAGTACACCGGCACCGGCGCCTTTCATCGCTACTTTTTTTACCGGGCAACCGAAGTTAATATCCACCAGGTCTGGTTTCACCGTTTCGCAGATTTTTGCACTTAAGCCCAGCGCTTCTTCATCACCGCCAAAAATCTGGATGCCAAAAGGACGTTCCTCTTCATCAAAATCCAGTTTCTGTTTGCTTTTGATGGCATCCCGTATCAAGCCTTCGCTGCTGATGAATTCACTGAACATGAGATCAGCGCCATTATCCTTACAAACGGCACGGAAAGGCGGATCACTCACATCCTCCATGGGAGCGAGGAGGAGCGGAAACTCAGGAAGCGATATGTTGCCTATCTTTACCACGTTCGTAAAAAAGAACTGCAAATTTAAACACATTCAGGCAGAGTTATGGAATATAAAAGCGTAAAAGGTTATGGCGGATGGGCACAGCTTGGTTTTTTATTCCTGTTTACAGGAGTTGGTCTTATGCTCGCCGCTCTTTTTCAGATGGTTGTTGGGTTTTCATTGATGCCGCAGGGCACTACCTTAAACAATATGGGTGAGGCCATGCTCAAAGCTATGAACGATCCCAAAAATGTAAATGCATTACGTTTGATGCAGGTGGTAAGTACCTTACTTATGCTTGCTTTACCGGCCTGGACTTTTATGCGTTTGTGCCACAGCAAACACTGGTTGTGGTTAGGGTTTTCAAAATATGTAACGGTTCAGCAGGTAATAGTTGGTATTGTGCTCATCTTTTGCGCCAATGTAGTGTCACAACCTTTAGTAGACGTCACAAAATTTCTGTTACAGTCATCGCCTAAACTAATTGCAGCTGCCAACTCACTGGAAAAAACATACAACGAGCAGGTGCTGCTCATGAGTAATTTAACAGGCTGGGGCGAATATTTCATAGCCATTTTCATCATCGCTTTTTTTCCGGCATTGTTTGAAGAAATGTTTTTTCGTGGTGCGGTTCAAAGTACGCTGCACCGCTGGTGGCGCTCGCCATGGGCAGCTATCCTGGTTACTTCCGTTTTATTCAGCTTAATTCATTTTTCCATCTATTTATTTCTGAGCCGTGCTTTACTGGGTGTTGCGCTGGGTTGGATTTTCTACAAGAGCCGTAACGTGTGGATCGGAATTCTTATTCATTTTGTAAATAATACGTTTGCATTAACACAGGTATTTTATCTTAAAAAAACAGGCGGCAAATTAGATCCTTCCAAACTGGAAACTGATATGCCCTGGTGGGGAATTGCTATAGCATTGGTGATATTGATTGTTGCTTCGGTTTTATTTCAACGTATTTCTTCCTCAAACGCACAGGCTGTTCGTATGAAGGAAGAAAGTTTATATGCACAGCTTCAGCCTTTTGGAAACATCGCCTCATCTTCTCAGCAAAATGTAACTTTCTAATGGCCTGGAACTGGAAAACGTTTAATACCCGAGCGCTGAGTGCTGTATTGTTTGCGGCCATTATGCTCACGGGTTTGCTGCTCAACAAGTGGAGTTTCTTTTTACTGTTCACCATTATTCATTTTGGTTGCTGGGCAGAATATCAAAAGCTGGTAGGTATGATTGATAAGAATTATCAACAGATCAACCCGTTTCATAAGTATGGCGTTATGATGGCCGGTTTCTGTCTTATGTTATTCTTAACACATGATTGGTTTGTGTTTGGCAGTTTATCATTGTATTCACTTGGCTGGATGACAGGTTTAACCTGTTTGTTTTTACTTCCTATCAGTGAAATATTATTTACCCGGCAGTTGAATCTAAAGCTCATCATGCATTCTTTGTTAGGGTTGATTTATATTTCGTTAAGCTGGGCATTGATGCTCAACATACGCAGCGGTGCTTTATGGATGCCCGTGGGTGATGATGAAGGTAACGGGTTTACACATCTCAGTACCTTGCTGGCACGCATCAGCGGTTATGTAGTGCCGCTCATTATTATCGGCTCTATCTGGATCAATGATACCATGGCTTATGTAGTTGGTTCCTTAATCGGTAAAACCCCTTTGAGTTCTGTTTCACCCAAAAAAACATGGGAGGGAACCATTGGCGGTATTGTGCTGTCAGTGGCGGTTATGTGGGGTCTTGGTTATTTGAGCCAACCATCCAGTGCATGGTTGTGGGCAGTAATTGCGTTGATTGCTGCAATTACAGGAACATTAGGCGATTTGCTGGAAAGTAAGTTAAAACGTCTTGCCGGTGTAAAAGATAGTGGAAATATATTGCCCGGTCATGGTGGGTTTTTAGACCGCTTCGATTCATTATTGTTAGCCACTCCGTTTGTATGGTTGTTCTTAAAAATGATTGAATGAAAGTTGTTTGCAGTATACTACTTGTGTTGATGCTGTTAAGTTGCAACGATGAGCAAAAGCCGGCAGCAACGATAGTTGTTGATTCAACCGGTGTGCAGCTTTCAGCTATTGAAGAAGTAACGGCGGCGGTAAGTGTTTTGTTGCCGGCTCCCAATATGTATAATGTAAAGCAGGCAAAAAAATGGTATGATGCTTCCGGCGAAAACTGGCTGGTGCTTTATGAAACCGGCTCCTTTATTCCAAAGGGTAACACGATGGCATCTGCTAAACTATCTGCTGTTTTGTTTATAAAAACAGACAGCGGTTTTGTTCCCCGCTGGAAGATGAATGATTTTATAAATGATTGCGGACTGGATATTGTTTGCTCTTTTTACGATGAACATCTTTCTATAACAGATATTGACAGCAATGGTATGGCAGAAATCATGATGGTTTATGCTAAAAGTTGCAAAGGAGACGTAAGTCCGAATGAGAAAAAACTTCTCTTGTATGAAGGGTCGCAAAAGTATACCATCAGGGGAGAGGAACTTATGATTATAGGGAAAGATACATTGGGCGGCATTATGAACAGGGATGCATCTTTTCAATCTTTACCACAAGTAATACAGGAAGCGGCGCTCAAACACTGGGAGAAATTTGGGTTCCATAAATATCCATAAGCCCCTGAATCTTCTTAGCTTTGCCCCTCAATTTAAGTTAATGACTATACACAGAGAAGGATATAAAAGCATTTCTATTGCAGCTGTTATTTTTATTGTGTTAAACCTGCTGGCTTTTAATTTACTGAGCCCGGCAATGCCCGTAGTTGCATGGATTGTTTTTGCGGTAAGCTTGTTCCTGCTGCTGTTTATTATTTCTTTTTTTCGGATACCAAAACGTACAACACCGGTTAACGAACAGTTTATTTACAGTCCCTGTGATGGCAAAGTGGTGGTGATTGAAGAAGTGGTGGATGAAGAGTACTTTAAAGACAAGCGAATCCAGTTGAGTGTGTTTATGAGTCCGGCAAATGTACACGTTAATGTAAACCCCATAGCAGGCGAAGTAAAGTACTCTCAGTACCACAAAGGGAAATACCTGGTTGCATGGCATCCCAAATCTTCTACTGAAAACGAACGTCATTCTGTTGTACTCACCAATAACCGAACTACCATATTGGTAAAGCAAATTGCAGGGGCCTTGGCCAAGCGTATTGTAAACTATCTGCAACCTTCACAAAAAGTAGAGCAGGGTGGAGAGCTTGGTTTTATCAAGTTTGGTTCACGGGTGGATTTGTTGCTGCCTCTTGGCACAAAGATTAATGTAAAGCTGGGCGAAAAAGTACAGGCGGGAGTAACGGTGTTAGCAGAATGCTAAAGAATGTTCTCCAGTTCCTTCAGGTGATAAATCACATACGTTGGTTGTACTCCGTTTAATTCGGCTTTGATATGATTTACAAAAATGGAATCCATTCCTGCATTGATAGCGCCGGCAATATCTGCATCCAGGTTATCACCAATCATTATACTTTCCTGTAGTACAGCACCGGTGACCTTTAAAGCATAATCAAAAATTTCTTTATTGGGTTTTACACTGTTGCTTGCCTCACTGGTAATTACTTCATTAAAGTAATGCCCCAGGTTACTGTTATCCAGTTTTCGCCATTGTGTTTTTTCAAAACCATTGGTAATTAAATGCAGTACATATCCTTTTTCTATCAGATGTTGTAGTATTTCATGCGTATAAGGAAACAGGGTTTGTTTGGTAGGTAGAATTTCCAGGAATACCGCACTCATATTCCTGGCCAGTTCCTCACTGCCTATCTTAAAATCGAGCAAGGTGCGCCACATACGTTTCCACTTTAAATCATCACTTGTAATAAAACCATGATGGTAACGATCCCACAAAATAGCGTTGTGGTGGAGGTATTGTTTGCAGAAGAGATCAAAATCGTGTACACCGGCCGCCTGCAGGTTGAGTTGCTGATACACATCAGCAAGTGTTTCCATGGCATTGGCATCAAAATCCCACAAAGTATGATCGAGGTCAAAGAAGAGGTGCTGATATTTCATTTCCGATTTCGGATTTACGAATTTAGATTTGTAAAGAATCCTGCAATCTACAATCTAAAATCTAAACTCATGAACATAGTTATTACGGGTGCATCACGTGGAATTGGTAAAGCCATTGCCGAATTGTTTGCGGCGAATGGTCATCATCTGTTTTTATGCAGCCGGAATGAATATGGTCTGTACAAAACAATTGAAGAACTCATCACCAAATATCCTAACAGCAGAGTCAAAGGCAAGGCAAGGGATCTTTCTAAAAAAGAAGATGCCATACAGTTTGGTGAATGGATTCTGGACAATGGTGTTCCGGTAGATGTATTGGTGAACAACGCAGGAAATTTTGAACCGGGCAGTGTACATAATGAAGCGGATGGTTTGCTGCAGGAAATGATGGCAGTAAACCTCTACAGCGCTTATCATCTCACAAGAACGGTGTTGCCGGCAATGATGAAACAGAAGAGCGGTCATATATTCAATATGTGTTCTATTGCCTCACTGCAGGCCTATGCCAATGGCGGCTCTTACAGCATCAGCAAATATGCCCTTTACGGTTTCAGTAAGAATCTTCGGGAGGAAATGAAACCCTATCAAATAAAAGTAACCTCTGTTTTTCCCGGCGCTGTATTAACAGATAGCTGGGGCGACTTTGACAACACCAACCAGCGTATCATGGAAGCTCAGGATATTGCCAAAATGATCTATGCTGCTGCACAACTTTCACCGGCTGCCTGTGTGGAGGATATCATCATAAGGCCTCAATTAGGTGATTTGTAATTTTTTTACATCATTCATTTAACAGAGCCTTAGTGGCGTTTGAGATTTCTTTAGCATTGCTTGTTATACTTTTGCCCTTCATGCTCAGGAAACGGTTTTATATTTTTTTGGTTGCCTTATTGGCGGTGGGGCAAATTGCTGCACAGGTAAAACTGGTGGCGGTACCCAGCAAAACCGTTATTCATCCCAATGAAACATTACAGTTGCAGTTTGTAGCAGAAGGTGTTTCTAAAGCCGATGAATTTATACCACCGGCTTTTAAAAACTTTGAACAGGTTTCCAATGCTTTTGAAACAAATGGCTGGACCTGGGTGAACGGTTCACTCACTGAATATGTAAGCTACACGTATATCCTGAAACCGAAAATCAAAGGCAAACTTTCTATTGGCGAAGCTGCCATTAAAGCAAAAGGTAAAGTTGTTTTTTCCCAGGTAGTTACCATACAGGTAACAGATGCAGTTACAGTAAACAGGGATGTAACAGCAAGTAAAGAGGAAGAAAAACCTGACTACTATCTGCTGCCGGGGGAAGATGCAAAAGAAAAAATCAGGAAGAATTTATTTGTAAAGGCATTTATTGATAAGAAATCCTGTTATGTGGGAGAAGCTCTGTTGGCCACCTTTAAATTATACACAAGACTCGACAGCGAATCAAAGATTTTAAAACGTCCTTCGTTTAACGGCTTTTCTGTGATTGACCTGGAGGAACCGGAAGCGGGCATTTTTACAAAGGAAGTAATAGACGGAAAAATTTATAACTGCTATCTCATACGTAAAGTGCAATTGTTTCCGCTGCAAAGCGGTGTATTGAATATTGAGCCGGTTGAAATCACCAACAAAGTGCGGCTTATTCGTACTTCTTCTAAAACCGGTAAAGAATGGATGGATGCACTCACTAACAAAGAAAAAAATCAACAGCTTAATGATGAAACGATTGTAGAAGAAGAACTGGTAACAGTAACGCCTCCTATGCAGGTAACTGTTGCTGATTTGCCTGCCGGTAAACCTGAGAGTTTTAACGGTGCGGTTGGCTCATTTGCTATTTCAACAAAGCTTATTAAAGATAAATTCAGGGCAGATGAAAGCGGTGTACTGCAAATAAGAATTACCGGCAGTGGTAATATTCCCATGATCAATGCACCGGTAGTTAACTGGCCTGACAAAGCAGAAATGTTTGAACCAAACATAACAGAAGAACTTTCCAAACTGCTTTCACCGATAAGTGGGTTTAAGGATTTTGAAATTCCTTTTACAGCTCCTGCAGGTGCATTTGAGCTGCCACCGGTTGTATTTAGTTTTTTTGATGTGGCATCTAAAACCTACAAAACGGTTCAGAGTGATCCTATTTCATTTACCGTTCAACCTGCTTCGCTACGTAAAAAGAAATTGCCTGCAACTGAAACAAAAGAGAATGTTTCCTTTTTAGCCACTTGGAAATGGTTTTTGGTGGGCGGTATTTTATCAGCAATTCTTTTAATTGTTTTGGCAATCAAACGATTTAAAAAGCCATCTGCTTCCGAAGCAGAATCTACTATAGAACCTGTGTTAAAGGAACCCGCTGAAACATTCCTGGCGCCTGCATTATATGCCCGTGATTCATCGCATCACAAACAATTTTATTCCTTATTGATAAATGGTATGCAGGAGTTTTTTATTGACCGGTTTCAACTGCAGTACGAGTCTGTAAGCAGTACAGCTTTAAGACAATTATTGCAGGAAAAACAATTAGTGCAGGAAGCTGCAATATGGAACTCTATGGTAAACCGTTGTGAAGAAGTAATGTTCAGTCCGCTGGAATTAAATATTTCCAAAGATGAATTACTGAAAGATGCTGAATTCATTATGAAAAGCATTGATCAATCAATTACAGCAAACGCCACTGCTGCAAAAAGCTGATCAAGGATGCTTATACTTTTGTTGCTACCCTGTTTACTTCGTCCAGGTTATTAAAAGTGAAATTGCAAACGGCCAGTAGACATTTGTCATTCCGGTAATCATCTTCCGGAAAGTGCTCATAAATAACACGGAGGTCAGCACAGGAGTTAATAAAATTGGCTCCGCCACGGATGGCTTCAGGTTCCATGCCTTCCACATCCAGCTTCATAATAATGCGTGCATCTTTTGCGATACCCGCAGCAGCCATGATGTTATCAAGTGTATCAATTTCACCATTGGGTTCATTGGTACTTTCTTTATCCATAAAGCTGGAACTGGTAACTCCGTCAGGGATATTAAAAAACACTTTTTCTTTTTTATCGCCCACGCCACAAGGAAAAACCCGGATGCGATCCTGCAGCCCGTTGAGTTGAATATTATTGATGAGACCTTTATAATTTACCGGTTCAACGGCTATACATTGTTTGCCTTCTTTTGCCAGCCAGATGGAATATTCACCAATGCAGGCACCCAGATCAATAAACACATCAAAATTGCTGAGATTGTTTCGCAGGTAATCTTTTATACTTTTTTCGTAAGCATAATTGATAAACTGAAAATCAGTAGTGTTCTTACGGATGAGAAACTTTCCCATACCACTGCTGGTTGTATAATCCTGCTGCGGTAATTTATGGGTAAGCACATATTTTAAAGAAGCACCGAGGGATTTTAAATCACCATGTTTCAGGTATTCAACAAAATAATGGATATAAACTCCGTACTTACTGAGATTTTTCCAACTTGGTTTATAAGCTTCTACTTGCGACATAATTAAAAGGTGATTTTGATGGTGCAGGGTTTACAGATCAGAGGTTTATGAGTTTGTTTTGGTGGGGTGAAAATAGTAAAATAAACGGAATATGCAACCCCGCAGTACAGGGTTGAAACTAAATTAAAACAGCTGTAGATCCGTTATTTACTCTTCTGTAAACTTATAACCTACACCCCTGGCACTGTGAAAGTAACGGGGGTTGCGGCTGTCTTCCTCAAAATACTTGCGGAAGTTGAGAATAAAATTATCAATGGTTCTTGTGGTGGGATAAACATTATAACCCCATACTACCTGCAGGATTTTTTCACGGGTTACTACTTCGTTTTTATTTTCAACCAGCAGGTGCAGCAGCATACTTTCTTTTTTGCTCAGTTGAATCGTTTCTCCTTTAAAGTTCAATGCTTCCTGTGCTTTAAAGTCAATTTTATTTTTCCCGAAGGAGTAGGTTTCGCCAACGGTGTCTTTATCCTGGATCTTTTTATTTTTTTCAATCAGCTTTTCTACCCGCAGCAACAGTTCTTCCAGGTTAAAGGGTTTGGTAAGATAATCATCAGCTCCTTTCTTTAAGCCAAGTACACGATCGTTACTGGTGTTTTTGGCACTGAGCATCAGGATAGGTACATCATTTTTGCGTATGCGGATGCTTTCAGTAGCACTGATGCCATCCATTTCAGGCATCATCACATCCATAATAATCAAGTCAAAGTATTCGTTCTCTACAGCTTTTAAAGCAGCGCTGCCGTCACCCGCCGTAGTAACTTCATAACCTTCCAGTTCTAAATTGAGTTTAAGTGCATCCTGCAAATGCTCTTCATCTTCTACCAGTAATATGGAGGCTTTTGTACTCATGAAATTTTAAAAAAAGTGATACTGAATTTTTGCGGTTCAACTAAAATTGAATTACAAAAATACTTCCATGGGGAGTATTGTCCATCACAAAAATGTCACCATTATGATCCCTGATGATTTTCCGGGTAAGGTATAAGCCCAGCCCGGTCCCCTTGGCTTTTCGGGTGGTTTCATTACCGCTGCGGTAGAACTTTTCAAAAATGCGTTTCTTTTCTTCATCCGGAACGCCGGGTCCCTCATCACTTACTTTTACCTGGATCATATCGTTTTCATCCATCAGATCAACATATACGGGACTTTCCTTAGGGGCATATTTGAGCGCATTGTCAATTAAATTACTAAGGGCTATCTGCAGCAGCAATTCATCGCCCTGCAAAAACACATCCTTATCAGCACTGGCTTCAATTGTACGTTGCGGGAAACGGTTTTTATAATCGCTTACTACTGTTTCAACAATATCGGCCAGGTTTACATCTTCATTATCCCGTTGAAAGTTTTTTTCTTCCATCTGGGAGGCCAGCAGAATATTATTGGTAAGGATATTGAGCCGGTTGGTTTCTGATAAAGCACTTAACAGTAGTTTTTGCTGCTGTACCTCGTCTAACTTTCGTCGCAATACTGTTTCCAGGCTTAATCTTGTAGTGGCTATAGGCGTTTTTAATTCATGCGTTATGGCCATCATGAAATTCTGCTGGAGGCTGTTATACTCCATCTGCTTACGGATGGAGCGATATACAAAAAAAGCACCTACTAATATGAGTGCTAAAAAAGTAATGCCTTCAGCTATGTATTTAGCGGTACCCCGTTTCCGGAGTTCCATAATATTACTGTATTGTAAAGTGTATTGGGGATGATCTTTTTTTAATTCAGAAAGTTTAAGGCTTGTCATTTGCTGGTTCTGCCGTTCCAGTGAAATAAACCACCAAACCAACGCTGCTATTACATATACGAGTAATATCCAGAACCAGAATGAAAAATTCCCAAACCTGAAAACTTTATTGGTATAACCCATCAGCGTTTTACTTTTTCAATTCTTATACCTGCATTCATTATATGGAGCAACGGCTCATCCCGCATGGCTTGCTGTAGGCGTATATAATAAGTTCCCTGCCGGGTGAATCGTACGTTGGAAAAGAGCGGAGTACGTACTTCCCATACATCATTCAGGCCGGTACCCAACCAGGTGCCATCAGGCTGCTGGAGTGTAAATTCAAACCGGTCTTTTTGATAAGTACTGTCACCGGGCCGGCGGGTGGAAATATTAAGCCAGATATTTTTATAAGCATAAGCATCTGTATGCCGGAGCACCACAAATACATTATAAGGGCTGATAGTATCTGTAATGTTGAATGAAACTTCAGCCGTAGCGGAAGCGTTCCACTGATGCTTTTTGATTTCTACGATTTGTTCAAAACGATCCAGCTGCATGCAGGAAGCAAAAGAAAGTGCGATGCCGCAGCAAAGCAAAACTTGTTTTAAAGAAGCGTACACGTTATGTAACGGTTTTTTCAATGATTTTATTTGCAAATGTAAAGCGAAGGTGAATAGCAGCAGATGTTTTACAAAACTCCTTATAAAACATTCAGCACCTGTTCTTTTGCTTTTTCCAGCTCATCCTTCATAAGTACCACCAGCTTTTGAATGGATGCATCATAGGCTTTGGCACCGGTTGTATTGATTTCCCTGCCGATTTCCTGCAGCACAAAGCTGAGTTTTTTGCCCTTTGATTCTTCAGCTTCCTTTAAAATGTTGAGGAAATAATCACAGTGATTGTGTAGGCGCACCTGCTCTTCGCTGATGTCAATCTTTTCGATGTAGTAAATCATTTCCTGCTCCAACCGGTTGCTGTCATAATTTTCTTTTCCTACCTGTTCCTCCAGCTTGCGGCGCAGTTCATCTTTCATGCGGTGCTGGCGCAAGGGTTCCAGTTCGCTTATTTTTTCCTGGTAGGCCATGATGTTATTAATGCGTTCGATCAAATCTTTTTCCAGGGCATCTCCTTCCAGGATGCGATGTTTATTAAGTTCATTGATGGCATTTTGAAGAATCTGCATAAACTGTTTCAACTCCTGTTCATTGAGGGAATCAGAGTTGGGTGTAACTACATCCGGCAGGCGTAAAAGTGCACCCAGTATGTATTCGCTTAACTGCAGATTCAAATCATCAGCTACTTCTTTCAATGGTTGAAAGTAAGCTTTGGCCATTTGCTTATTAATAGTAACGGCTCCGCTGCCGCCGTTTTCTTTTAAAGAAACAGTGCATTCAATGGTACCTCTTAATAACTGTTCAGAAAGTAAACTGCGTATTGTAAATTCTGACGGACGTAATAATGGAGTGAGTTTTAAATTCAAATCAAACTGTTTTCCATTGAGGGATTTGATTTCAATTAAAAAAGTTTTGTTACCTGCTGCCTCTTCGGCACGCCCATAACCTGTCATGGATTTAATCATACAATATTCTTTTGTTCGTTGCTATCTTGTTTAAATGTAAGTATGTTTTATCAAAGCAATCGGCAATAAAAAAATCCCGCTGGAAAACGGGACTTTTATGATGGATGGGTTAGTAAGTACCGGGAAATAAATTTCCCTCCACAATATTAAAATAAATTTTTCCACAAGAAAAATTTTTTCACCTATTTTATTCACATTTTTTTGGTGGTTGTGGAAAAGGCTGTATGTATTTATACCACTTTCAACTTTACAAAACTCAATTTTTGCATTCATTTTTTTGATTGATGGGTTTGATGTTACTGATTTGTATTCATGCAAGTGAGTTGTTTGATTGTGTAAATTATCTGCATCTGAACAATCACTAAAGTGCATTTCTCCAATGAAAACGGGATGTTTTATTGCTTTTATATGTCCAATCATTTTTTTTCGTTCAGCAAAAAATTTCATGCTTTCTATGAAATTGCGGCTGCTACTGTAAAGCATACTACCTTTGAAAAATTGGAATACTGTACTGCAATGCCGCTTGCACAGCTTGGTGTTCCCATGACAAAAAAATTTTAAACCATGAAGTTTCCTGCTCCTGTATCCATTCAATGGATTGCCGAATTAATTGATGCGACTGTTATCGGTAATAAAGATGCCTCCGCTACAGGTATTAATGAAATTCATAAAGTAGAACCCGGCGACCTGGTATTTGTTGACCATCCCAAGTACTACGATAAATGCATTCAATCGGCTGCCAGCTTTATCATCATCAATAAAGAAACAGATGTTCCTGCCGGTAAAGCATTGCTTGTTGTTGCCGAACCTTTTGAGGCCTATCTCAAAATTGTAAATCATTTCCGCCCCTTTGTACCTGCCACAAAAATGATCAGCGATACTGCTTCCATCGGCGTTGGTACGGTTGTTATGCCGGGTGCTTTCATCGGTCATGAAGTAGTGATTGGTGACAACTGCATCATTCATCCCAATGTAACCATCGGCGATTATACCGTTATCGGCAATAATGTAATTATACAGGCAGGAACCGTTATTGGCAGCGATGCGTTTTATTATAACACCAAAAAGAACCGTGAAGTCTGGTATAAAAAAATGCAGAGTTGTGGACGTGTGGTGATTGAAGATGATGTGGAAGTAGGTGCCGGTTGTACTATTGACCGTGGCGTGAGCCATGATACAATCATTGGCCGTGGTACCAAGTTTGACAACCAGGTACATATAGGGCATGATAGTGTGATTGGTAAAAACTGTTTGTTTGCAGCACAGGTGGGAGTGGCCGGTGCAGTTGATATTAAAGAGGGTGTTGTATTATGGGGACAGGTAGGTGTAAGTAAAACATTAACCATTGGCGAAAATGCAGTGGTGCTGGCGCAAAGTGGTGTGCCTTCCTCATTACAAGGTGGTAAAACCTATTTTGGTTACCCGGCAGAAGATGCTTCGTATAAAAGACGTGAGCTTGTTTGGATCAAACGCATTCCTGAAATGTGGGAAAAGCTGATGAAAAACAAATAACAAGCATGGAAAGATGAATGATTGAATGGTTGTGAACTTTCCTTTACATATAAAATCGTTGTTTGAAAACCGCAAGCTGGTGATTGCCACCATGCATGGTAAAGAACAGGTGCTGGCTCCATTGCTCATGGAAGCATTGGGTGTTGAGATTGTGCTGCCTTCTTCATTAAATACAGATTTACTCGGAACTTTTACCGGTGAAATAGAACGTACTTTATCACCTGTTGATGCAGCAAGAGAAAAATGCCGGCAGGCAATGGAACAAACAGGTTGTGATCTGGCAATAGCTAATGAAGGAAGTTTTGGTCCGCATCCGTTTATTGGTTTTGTAAGCAGTGATGAAGAACTGGTGGTGTTAATGGATGCAAAAAACAACTTGGAAATTACAGCTAAGGAGCTAAACACAGCTACGAATTTTGACGGCCACACTTGCCATTCGTACAATGATGTAAAAGCATTTGCTGAAAAAGTGCAGTTCCCTTCGCATGGACTTATTCTCCGCAAAGACAAAAACAGTCTGTCACCTGTTATTAAAGGAATAACCGAGTGGGAAGTATTAGAAAATGAAGCAGGACTGTTTTTGAACTCCTACGGACATGTGTATGCAGAAACGGATATGCGGGCTATGTACAATCCCTCCCGTTTACTGGTGATAGAAGCGGCAGCAAAAAAAATGGTTACTAAAATTTTTTCAGCATGCCCGCAATGCCATGCTCCCGGTTATGATGTAACTGATTTCATCAGCGGATTGCCCTGCAGCTTTTGTGGTACGCCCACCCGCAGGACATTGGCGCATTTGTATCATTGCAGTCATTGTCATTTTGAAGAACGAAAAGATTTTCCTTACGGTAAAATAACAGAAGATCCAATGTATTGTGATGTATGTAATCCGTAAGTTCTTCTTCACCCTAAAGCAGGAAACGTTACAAGGGTTTATTTTTATTCCGGCCAATAATCATAGGGCAATAAATCGCCTAAAATTTTCCAGGCCCAGTAACCGCTGTTAATCACCTCTGTTTGCTCATAAAAAAATCCGTTTTCAGAAATTACAAATCCATTGAGTAACTCCAGTGTTGAAACCTGGTATTTGGAATGGAGCGAATATTTATTGGCAATGAGATATTCTTTTTCCATGGAACCCTGTTTGTAGGTAAGGCGGTATTTACCAAACAGTGCAACCTCTCTGTCAACGCTGTCAACAATGCTGTAAATCGTACTGTCGTATGGTTTTTCAAGTGAAGTAAAACTGATTTTACCTGAGGCGCTGTCGGTAACAATCTGCTCCAGTGCAAAGCCGTTTTCTTCCAGTGTACTGTCAAAATAACAACGCATAAAATGCAAACGGGAGCCATAATAAGCCTGTTGCCTGTTTTTATTCCAGATTTGTTTTTGCGTTTCCGTAGAATCTAATTCTGAATAAAAAGCTACACCTGTGTAGGTGCTGAACTTGGTAGTATAGTCGTATACAAATGAATCCAGGAGGTATTGTATTTTATAACCCAATGCATAATTCAAAATCACAAGCGGTTCATCAGCTTTTACTTTTAAGCGGTTCCTCTTTTTGGAAAAATAAAAGTGTAAGGAATCAGGATTGGTAATAATACATTGTTTGGCATTGGGAGTGGTGCCGAGAAAATAATCACGGAATTGCTGGCCGTATTTGTTCCATCCGTCTTTTACTTCTGTACTGGCCTGGATCACTACTTCTTCCAGTTTCTTTTCTTTCTTTTTGAGTTTTACGATGAGTTCGCCATTATCCTGCGAAGAGCTGATGCGGATGCTTTCTGTTTCAAAACCGGTATAGGTTACCACAAGGATATGTCCCCCTGCAGGAAGTTCCATTCTGAACGAACCTTCTTTATCTGTAACCGTTCCTTTGGTGGTATTTTGACAAAGCACAGAAGCGCCATCCAGCGGAATGCCGGTGCTATCATCCAGTACTTTTCCTTTGATATAAAAAGAGGATTGTGCAGATGTAAACACAGATGCCAGGCAAAGGATAATGGAGAGGATTGTTTTCATACGATTTGTTTGATGACGGATTAAAAATAACAATTTTGAGGCCAGATGCAATTTAAAAACTCATCCTTTGAGCAATAACCATCCAAAAAACAGAAGCGTTAAAGTGAGTTCTGTAAAAAGCAGCGCTTTGAAGGATTTTATAAAAAACTTTAATCCGATGTGAAGAATGGATAGAACGATTGCTATTATAAAAAAGGGTGGTCCTAATAATTGATCAAATCCTTTTGCAAATATTAGCAGATAACTGCTGAAAATGAAAAATAAGAATGCGAGAATGAGTAAAGGCGATTGATAAAACTTCATTACTTCAGATTATAGAATTCTTTCAGCCATGCACAGGTACGTTCAATGGTTGCATCAATGGGTGTGAACTCAAAACCGGGCAATGCTTTTTTTATTTTTTCATTGGAAAAGAAGGTAGCCGCCTGTGCTGTTTTGGTTGTTTCTTTGGTAAGCAGGGGTTCTTTACCGGTAACAAGCGATTTCAGATGTTCCAGCCGCCACACCAATGCACCCATCCATGGTTTGGCTTCCCGTTTGGGTGGCTGTTTTCCAAATGAATTGGCAATTTTAGTGAGTAGTTCACGGTAGGTAAAATGTTTATGACTAAGAATAAACCGTTCCGCCTTGATATTAGTTTCCATAAGTCCGACCATCGCTTTAGCTACATCCTGTGCATCTACATAACCGGTACTTCCATTAGTGTACCAGGGAAATTCATTCCATGCATTTTTAAACAACGCAGTGGAGCCTGTTTCCCAGGTGGATTCGCCTAAGATGATAGAAGGATTCACCATTACTGCATTCAGGCCTTCACCAATGCCACGCCATACTTCCAGTTCTGATAAATATTTTGTTTTGCCGTAATGAGAGTTATTGGTTTCTTCTGTCCACTTTGTTTCTTCAGTCACCCATTCTCCTTTTCTTATTCTTCCTATCGCCGCAACTGAGCTTACCTGCAGAAATTTTTCAATACCGTTTTCCAAAGAAGCATTTACCATATTGGCGGTACCATCAATATTAATCCGGTACATCTGCTCTCTTCTTTTTTGATGATACGAAACAACTGCTGCACAATGATAAACCTGTTTACATCCTTTCAGCTCTTCATACAATACAGAAGTGTCCAGCACATCACCTTTCACCCATTGAATTTTTTCAAGTTCTTCTTTAGAAAGAATAACCGGCAGTTGATTTCTGTACAATGCCTTAATCGGGCCTTTATTGTGCTGCAATAATTGTTTCAATAGTGCAGCACCTACAAGACCTGCACCGCCGGTTACAAAAATCATTGAACGTGGTTAATATTATTGATTGTAAATGTAGTATCCTTCGCCTGTTTTTCTTCCTAATTTTCCGCCTTCCACTTTTTCTTTTTGTATGATGGATGGTTTTAGGCGTTCGGGTTGACCCAACTGGTCGAACACACTGCAACTTACGGCATAGTTGATATCGTTACCTATCAGGTCCATCAATTTAAAGGGTCCCATTTTAAAACCGCTTGCTTCCATCAATGCATCAATAGTAGCATAATCTGCCACACCTTCTTCCACCAAACGAAGCGCTTCAATGTAATACGGTCTTGCCACACGGTTTACAATAAAGCCCGGCGCATCCTTACACACCACAGGTACTTTATTCATTTGTTGTACCAAAGAAACCAATTGTTGAATAACGCTTTCATGAGTTTGACTGCCTTTCACAACTTCTACCAGTTTCATGATCGTAGCCGGATTAAAGAAATGCAGTCCTGCCACCCGTTGCGGTTGCACAATTTGTTGCTGCAGTTGAGAAACAGATAAGGAAGATGTATTGCTGGCAAAAATCACTTCGCTGTGATTGATTTCTGCTAATTGATTAAAGAGGGCAATCTTGGCTTCGGGTTTTTCAATGATGGCTTCAATAATAACATCGGCTAAGCACTGGTGCAGGTCGGTGGTAAAAAGCAGGTTGCCCAGCACCTGTTGCTTTTGCTCTGCCGTTATTTTTTGTTTTTCAACCAGTGATGCCAGGTTTTTTTCAATAGCAGTTTGGGCTTTTTGGATTACGGCTTCATTTAAATCAAACAGAATGGTGTAGATACCGCTTTGCGCAGCAGCCTGTGCAATACCACTGCCCATGGTACCTGCTCCGCAAACACAAATCGTTTGAATTTTCATAGTATAATCAAGCAATCTTTAGTTCTTCAAGTAGGATATTATCAAAATCAATACTTTCATTGTTTAGTATTCTGTTATAAATTGAAAGTAAAGTTGTATCATGAAAGGATTTTGGAAGAAAGCGGAATGAAGACATTGCAACATACTCTGGAACTATATCAAAAGAAAGCCATTGTCTTTTTAGGGTTTCTGCAGCTAATCCCGTAGTATTCGAACCACCAAATATATCTAAAACTATATCCCCCGGGTCTGTTAAGAAATTGATAAAAAATTCAGGAAGCTTTATTGGGAATCGAGCAGGATGTGCTTTAAGTTTTAATCTTTTACAAGTTGCAAGATAATTTGAGTTTGATTCTGAATTTGAAATTTGTAACAAATTAGATGGAATGGCACCTCCATTATCATTACCAAATGTATTAGCGATATCGTGTCCTGAAGGGCGAACTTTTGGTTTATAAAATTTATCAGGATTTTCTAAAAGCTTTTGCATTCTGGCGCTATAAGGTGTTAGAACTTTTGAAATATCTGCTTTTGGATAAGGAGATTTTGAAAACCACCAAATATTATTCACGGAATCTTTTGCTCTTATTTTCCTTTTGTTAACCCATTCAATTGGACTAGGCAGTTTCGATGGGTTGTACCAGTAAAATTCTTCGGCTAAATAAAATCCGATTTCTTCACAAAAAATAATGGGCACTTTAAAATTATATAAACTTCTAACAGGCAGTCCTTTTTGATAGGCTCCTCCAAGGTCCATCACGAAACTTCCATTTTCTGCCAATTTTTTGTATACAATTTTTGCAAACTCAGAAATCCATTTAAGATAACTTTCTTGATTCTCATTCCCGTATTCCTTCTCTCTTAATAATGCAAAGGGGGGGCTCGTAATAACTAAATTCAATGAGTTGTCACGTAATTGAGAGAGCAATTCTAATGAATCTCCTATAAAGGCTTTACCGTAGCTTGTATAGTAAGCGGGTTTTTGCTTCATAATTAAAAACTGTAAGCGAATATAGGAATTTAAAAAACTCCGAGTATATACGGTGGTTCATTTTTCTTTGATTACTCATCTTGCAGTTATGACTACTAACTTGGGTAAATCAAAAAAACTTCTTGAAATAATTGGTAAAAATATTGTTGCCAAACGTAAACAGCTCAAATTGTCACAAGATGAATTAGCATATAGAGCTGGTATTGACAGGACTTATATGGGCTACATTGAAAATGCAAAATACAATGTGACAGTCGCAAAATTGGAAAGTATTGCCGATGTGTTAAAGGTTGATGTTTTAGATTTACTAAAAGAAGATGATGGTACAATTGGAAGGAAATTATCAAGGACCTCGATTGAAAGAATGGAATCACTGATGCCTTATATTAGAGATTATCAATCTCTTGCCGAAGAAAATGGTATAAATGATATTTTTCAGGACAATGGAGGAAAACTTTTACAGGTTCTGCTAATTACTGGGTTGAAAATCTTGCCAGGAAGGGAAGGAAATGATGCTGTAGATGAGCATGGCAAAGAATATGAATTGAAATCAGTAAATACTGTTTTAACCAAGAGTTTTTCTACTCATCATCATATGAATCCAGTCATTATTAAAAAGTATAAAAAAGTGGATTGGATTTTTGCTGTTTATGAAGGAATTGAGTTGATAGAAATTTATAGATTAACAGCAAATGACCTTAAGGTTTTTTTTGATAAATGGCTAAAGAAATGGAAAGTAGACGGCAAGGATATTAACAATCCAAAAATTCCACTTTCATTTGTTAGAGATAATGGTACAATAATTTTCAAAAGACTATAAAGAGACTCATAAGTTAGGCGAAGTTTGATTGACTATTAATTCGCAAACTCTTTTCTTAATTCATAAACGAGTTAAACTTTAATTAAACAGCTCCCGTAAACTGTTTCAAAAACCGTACATCGTTTTCACTAAAGAGGCGAATGTCTTTAATACCATACTTCAACATAGCTGGGCGTTCAATACCCATACCAAAGGCAAAGCCTGTGTATTTGTTACTGTCAATACCACAATTATCCAATACTTTAGGATGCACCATACCGCAACCAAGAATTTCCAGCCATCCTGTTTTTTTACAAACGCTGCAACCTTCGCCTTTGCACAGTAAACAGCTGATATCCATTTCTGCACTGGGCTCTGTAAACGGAAAATAAGAAGGACGGAAACGAACCTTCACCTCTTTGCCAAACATTTCCTGCACAAAAAAGTAAAGTGTTTGTTTGAGATCAGCAAAGCTTACATTTTCATCTACATACAAACCTTCAATCTGGTGAAAGAAACAATGACTGCGTGCACTGATGGTTTCATTACGGTACACACGCCCCGGTGTTACAATACGAATGGGCGGTTTGCTGTGCTCCATAGCACGTATCTGTAAATTGCTGGTATGTGTGCGTAAGAGCCAGGCAGGATTAGTACTGATGTAAAAAGTATCCTGCATATCACGAGCCGGGTGATTTTCCGGTAAGTTGAGTGCGGTAAAGTTGTGCCAGTCGTCATCAATCTCCGGTCCGTCAGCCACAGCAAAACCCAGGCGCTGAAAAATCTGTACCATGCGGTTGCGCATGAGTGAAATCGGATGACGGCTGCCCACAGCAATTGCATCACCGGGTAAAGTTACATCCGGAATATCACCTGCTGTACCGTTACTTTCGCCCACGCCGTTTTTCCATTCTTCATACTTCGCTTCAGCAAACTGCTTAAACTCATTGAGTGATTGACCAAATGCTTTTTTCTGTTCATTGGCCACATTTTTCATTTCGCCCATGAGTGCTTTTACCAATCCTTTGGTACCGAGAAATTTAATACGGTATTCTTCCAAAGCTTTGGCATTGGAAATCTGTAAACTTTCAATTTCCTTGCGCAGATCTGCAAGTTGCTGTAACACCTGTTCCATGCGGCAAAGATAAGGAATGAAGAGGATGGCCGTAATCCGTTGGCCGATAGCCGCTTAATTAAGCATGACTAACGAATAACCGCCAACGGCCAACGATTTTCTTTCTTATGTTTGCGCAAATCAAACCCATGAGTGATTCTTTGCTGATAGCTGATTTTTTAGAACCCGTTTCCATAGCTGCTGTGTTGGGTGATGAGGAACTGAACGATATGCAGATGGGAACAAAGATTGATACCTATTTTCATCATTTCCCTGACCTTACAGAAGCTGAACTGGTAATTGTGGGCATCACCGAAGAACGTGGTACCGGCAACGGAGTAAGTACCGGCGATGCACCCAACCTCATCCGCAAAAATTTTTACCGGCTGTTTAACTGGCATACGCAGTTGAAAATTGCAGACATTGGTAATGTAAAACCCGGCGCTTCTTTGAACGATACCTATGCAGCGGCTAAGGCCGTGATTGCTGAATTGATAGCTGGTAGTAAAACCGTCTTCATATTGGGCGGCAGTCATGATCTTACCCTGGCACAATACGGTGCTTATGCACAGAACAACCGGATCATTGAAGCCTGTTGCGTAGATGCGTTTATCAACCTGGGCACCGGCAGCAACATCCGCAGCGAAAACTTTTTAATGGAGATGCTCACCGGAGAGCCCAACTTCATCCGTCATTACAATCACCTGGCGTTTCAAAGTTATTTTGTGCACCCCAGCATGTTGCAGACCTTAGACAAACTGCGGTTTGATTGTTACCGTGTAGGTGTGGTGCGGGAGCGTTTGGAAGAAATGGAACCTGTGATCCGCAACTCACAGATGATGAGTATTGATATTGCCGCCATGAGCCATGCAGCGGCGCCGGCTAACCGTACAAGTCCAAATGGTTTAACAGGTGAAGATATGTGCACGCTCACCCGCTTTGCCGGTATGAGCGATCAGCTCAACAGCATCGGTGTGTATGGTTATAATGCTAAAAATGATTTGGATGAATTAACAGCTATCCAGATTGCACATATGCTCTGGTATTTTGTAGATGGAAGAAACAAAGCAAAGAGTGAAGCCAGTTTAACAGAGCGTCATAACTTTAATGAATACCACACTCAACTGGCAGAAGTAGATACTGTTTTTTTGCAGAGCCACCGCACCGGCAGATGGTGGATGCAGTTACCCAACCAAAAGTTTGTAGCCTGCAGCGAAAGCGATTACCGTTTGGCAGCACACAGTGAAATTCCTGAACGTTGGTTGAGGGCGCAGGAGCGGGATTAATATCCTGGTCGGCACCGAAGGTCAGACCAAAATGCTTCGCATGTTTTTGAAGGTGATGTTACAGAGTCTGGTGCTGTCCTGAGCGAAGTCGAAGGATGAAGTTGTGGTGGCGTCGCATGGCACATCACGTCTTTAGCGTGACTCTCGTGCTGATTGAATTCTATTCAACAATCTAAAATTCAAGAAACCCAAATTTCCCCTTCATATTTAACTTCAAAACTTTATTTTTAAATGTAACTGTTGCAACTTCCCCTTCTATTGGGACTTATAAAAGGCCTTAACTATTGAATTTGATTTTTTGATGAGTTCTAACCCGAATCTCTTCTCACTTTTTGAGTATTTAATCGCCTGTGAAATGTAGAATTCGTTAAAACTTTTTGTACCGTCAGGAAAACTTCTTCGAATTTCAACTTTGATTAACCTGTCATTTTCAAAATAAAAAGTTGATTGGCTTAAAAACATAAGGTTCCCAAATTTTGCGTTTACAGTATTGGCATTTTCAAATTTTACTAAATGACCGCCTTCGTTTACATAATAATACTCGATTGAATCAGCTTTTTTTGAAGATTTGCCCGGAGAGAATGTGAATTTTAATTTAGGTGTCGAGAGATTTATTTCTTTTATAGAACTATCAATTCTAATTTTTGTTGTATTCTGTGACATTAGGGAAGTGCTAATGAGGCAATAAAAGACGAGTAAAATAATTCGCATAAAATGAGTTTAGTATTGAGCTGCCTCTAAGATTCATTCTTGATTTATTTTCATATTATCGCCTTTCTTCATCAATAAATCACTCCAATATTTTTTGGTAGCTATTCCAAAATAATATTTTCCTGAAAGAATTAAATGTATCAAAAGCCATAGCAAGAAAATCGGCTGCCCGTAAAAAAATGGAATTGAAATATCTCCTTTTCCTATAAAGTGTGTTTCTATTACTATTGATGGACTAAAAGAGAGTAAACCAACCAGCCCAAGTAATAAAATAAATCCAAGGGTTATAATTCCAATTTTGTGGTTGTAGTAAAAAGTAAGTATTGAAAATAGTAAACTAATAAATCCAAAATAATGCTTCCACATTAATCCGTACGTTCCTTCAAATACTTTGATAAGTAGAAGAATTGCGGAAATAATTAAAATGATAAGTGGAATGTAGTCAAGTTTTCGTTTTATGGATTCCTTAATCATAACTGTTCAACAATATATTTCTTACGCAAACATCTTCTCCGCTACTTTCACACTCTCCGGCTTACCCACATCCACCCATTGATCACCGCTGTGGTCATAACCGAGAATGAGATGGTCTTTGCATAAATCAAGATATGGTTCCGTTAGTGAAAATTTTCCCTGCTGACGAATAAGTGAAAAAATGGTTGGCTCAAACACTACTACACAGCTATACGCTTTTTCTACAAGATGCTTTTCTGTTCCTTCCCCTTGGGGGAAGGTTAGGAAGGGGCCCTTTGTTTCACCGGTAGTATTGTTTCTCCATCCGCACAAACGGTTCTGTTCATCAAACAAAAAATTACGGGAGGTTTTACGATTGGTTACTCCAAAAGAAATAAGTGGTTTGTGCCGTGCATGATACGCCAGCAGTTTGTTCAGATCCAGGTTGGTAAGAATGTCAACATTAATCGTTACAAAGGGTTCATCACTTTCCAGCAGGTGACGGGCTTTGAGCAAACCACCACCTGTTTCTAATACTGCATCACGTTCATCACTGATCTTCACCTTGCTGCCCCAGCCCTTACTTTTTTCAACGGCTTCAATAATCTGATCCGCAAAATGATGCACATTTACCACCACATCTGTAATGCCGTATTGCTGCAGGTATTCAATATTGCGTTGCAGTAAACTTTTACCGTTTACTAATGCCAGTGCTTTGGGATGATGATCCGTCCATGGTTTAAAGCGTGTACCGAGACCGGCAGAGAAAATCATAGCTTTCATTTCACCTCCGGTTTATTATTCCAGTTCTTGGCATCTTGTACCAAATGCTTCAGTTCAATCTTAACACCATACTTATTTCGAAGATGCCTCGCAAGTGCATCTGCTGCATACACACTCCGGTGCTGTCCACCTGTGCATCCGAAACTGATTTGCAGGCTTTCAAAACCACGCTTCATATAATCTTCCACACTAATGTCAACAATATTATAAATGTTGTTAAGAAAGGCCGGCATCCTGGTGTTTTGCTCTAAGAAATCTTTTACTTCTTTATCTCTGCCCGTTAACTGCTTGTATGCTTCAAACCGGCCCGGGTTTAAGATACCTCTGCAATCAAATACAAAACCACCGCCATTGTCACTCTCATCTTTAGGAATGCCGGTTGTCTTATAAGAAAAACTGTTGATCTGCACCAGCAGTTTGGTTTCGTCCGTTGCTTTGGGTGGTTCAAACCGATGAATCACTTCATCTTCTACTACCAATGCAAGCAACCGTTCAAACTCCGGCACACTCAAACCAATATGTTTATTATTTAAAAACCAGCGCAGGTTTCTTAATGCCAGTGGTATACTTGTTAAAAAATGTGCTTTGCGTTCAAACAGCCCACGGAATCCATAAGCACCGAGTACCTGCAACAAACGTATCAATACATAACCGTTGTACTGACTGGTGAATCTTGTTCTGTCAACTTTTGATTGCAATACTGCTTCTACCTGGTCCATATAAAATTCAAGCAAAGAATTTTTCCAGTCTTCCGGCAGTTCTGCTTTGGCCTGCCATAATAAAGAAGCCACATCATATTGCACAGCGCCTTTCATGCCACCCTGGTAATCGATGAAATGTACACGTCCATCTCTTACCATTACGTTGCGGCTTTGGAAATCACGAAACATAAAATATTTGTAATCCACCCGTGCTAAGTAAATACTCAATACTTCAAAATCATCCACCAGCTTTTCTTTATCGTAAGGAATCTTTAATGCATCTAAGAAATAGTATTTGAAGTATAACAAATCTGCAAGAATGGCCTGTTTACCAAACTCCTGCGATGTGATGCACCATTCATAGTTAAAATTCTCATGTCCTTTTATCTGCAGATGCGCCAACTGCTGCAGGCTTTGCTGAAACAAACCGTACACATGCTCATTATGTCCATGTTTTTCCAATTCATTGAGCAGGGACACATCACCAAAATCTTCCTGCAGGTAGATGCTTTCATCCGCACTCACCGCAAAAATTTCAGGAACAGGGCAATTACTTTTTTTAAAATGCGTACTGAACCGGAGAAAGGTTTGATTTTCTTTGATGTTTTTATTTGAAGTAGCAATACAGGTTTGCACTCCTTCCACACGATAATACACTCGGTCGCTGCCGCTTTGAGGAATTTTAGAAATGGAAACAGGTTCGCTGCCGAATTTGGTTTGGTATAGTTGAGAAATCTGTTCGTTTACGGGTTGCATATCTTCAAAGGAACGAAAAAATGTTATTTTTAAGGCATTCAATTTATGCGACGACTCCTTCAGATATTATTAACTAAACCTGTTTTATGGCTGGCAAAAAAATTTTCCAGCAATCCTGATATTGATCGTGTTCACCAGGCGCTTTCTAAATTATTTGAAGCTATTATGAACGGTGATGCCAAAAAAGGACCTGTTTTACCGCTGGATATGGAGGCAAGCCGTTATATCATTTTCAGCGATCAGCATAAAGGAGCAAAAGATGGCAGCGATGATTTCAGAAATGCAGAAACAAATTACATAAATGCATTACAGCATTATCGTAAAGAAGGTTTTCATTTAATTGCTTTGGGAGATTGTGAAGAACTCTGGGAGAATTTAATCTGGAGTGTGATGAGCAAGAATAAGCCAAGTGAAGAAGCAGAACGCCACTTTGTAAAAGAGCAACGTTTTACAAAGGTGTTTGGTAATCATGATTTGTTCTGGAATAATGATCCTTTTGCCTCTCTGTATTTAAAGAGTATGTACGGCGAAAGTATTCCTGTGTATGAAGGCGTTGTACTGCAAACAAAGCTGGAAGGAAAAAATACCAATCTCTTTCTTACGCACGGGCACCAGGGTGACGGGCAAAGTGATGGCAATCCGCTCAGTGCCTGGTTTGTGAGCCGTGTTTGGGCGCCTTTTCAAAGTTTTCTCAACATCAACCCTAATACACCCGCTTATCAAAAAGAAATGAAAAGCACCCATAACCGTTTTATGTATGAATGGAGCAGGCTGGAAAATAATCCCGTGTTGATAACGGGTCATACGCATCAACCTGTATTTGCTTCCCTTACACACCTGGAACGTTTGTACAAGCAATTGATCTCGGCTGAAAAAGAAAATAATGTTACCACCATTCAACAACTCAAACAGGCCATACAATTCAGGAAACAGGAATATGATTATGTGGCAGCCAATTATATGCAGATGAAACCTTTTTATTTTAATACCGGCTGTTGTTGTTTCAGTGATGGTGATATAACCGGTATTGAAATTGCTGATGGAATGATCCGCTTAATTAAATGGAAGGAGCAGCAAGCTACTTCTCAGCGGGAGGTGCTGGAAGAAATGAGTTTAGAAAATTTATTGCTGTTTAACGGAGATTGATTGTTGTGAGTTCTTCAAAAGTTATTTGTTACCTCTGTTTTGCGTTTAAAAAAGATTACAGCAAAATAAGCCGTAAGCATATACACGAAGCTAAAGGGCGATAACAACATAACTTTAGCAGGCCAACCTATTCCGGAAATGCTGGCTTCAAGCTCTTTAACTCTTTTTAAATCTTTTGCTGCAACGTTTCTGTAAAACTCTTTTTCATTCATACCATCAAAATTGTAGCCGTAGTAGTTTAGCAAAAGTGGATCTGAGTAATTTATCCACCACGCAAAAACAGTAGTCATAAGAAAACTTGCAAAAATGATCGTGACTAAGTAAATCAAAAAATTATTTTTTGTTTGCAGCTTTTCGATTCTGTTCTTCAGAAAAAAGGGACATACAATCAGTCCAGTAAAAACAAGATATGTAATAGCTGAAACAGTAATCGCCATCGTGAATAATTTGATTAAAAGAAAAATTGCCCTAACTTTTCAGCCAGGGCAATTTTAATTATTTCTTCCACTCATTATTTTTAGGATTCATATCTGGTAAGCGACGGTCAGGATCTACCACCACTTCTTTTACTTCGGCATTTGTTTTTACAGGGAATGTCCATGTATCGCCTCGTTGCCAGATTTCTACAGGTAGTTTCATTGTTATTGATTCACCATCTGTGGTTGTAATTTTTACCGTTACCGGCATCGGCATTTGCTCCAGCAACTGTAAAGTAATATTGGTTCCGTTTTTATAATTATTACGAATGGGTGCTACGTCTTTCACCGTTACATCAAACTTCCAGGTATTTAACACCCAGCTTCTCCAATACCAACTCAAATCTTCACCTGCTACATTTTCGATGGTATGAAAAAAGTCCCAGGGTGTTGGATGTTTAAATGCCCATCTTCTTACATATTCTTTCAATGCAGCATCAAATCGTTCCCGGCCCAGCACTTCATTACGTAAAACATACAACATCATGCCGGGTTTAAAATAAGCAGCTGCACCCAGGTTGCTTTGTTGTATTACTTCCGGCGTGTTGAGTAAACCATCCATGCGTTCGTTAAAGAGATAGGGAGCAATGCCGCTTACATCGGGCCGGTCGTTGTATTCACCATTATTAAATGCTTCGCCTGACAGAATATTGATGAATGTATTAAACCCTTCATCCATCCATGCATATTTACGTTCATTACTACCCACAATCATCGGAAACCATGTATGACCAAATTCATGATCGGTTACACCCCACAAACCGGCACCTGTTGCTTCTGCACTGCAAAACACAATACCAGGGTACTCCATACCTCCAACAATACCGGCTACGTTTGTGGCTACCGGGTAAGGAAACTCAAACAAATAGTTGCTGTAAAATTCAATGCTTGCTTTGGTATATTCAGTTGAGCGACGCCAGTCGTTGCCGTCTTTTTCATTGGCACTTTCTTTTGGATATACACTTACCGCCATTGATTTTTTACCGCTTGGCAAATTGATGCGTGCTGCATCCATGATGAAAGCTGTACTGGCAGCCCAGGCTACATCACGTGTGTTTTCACATTTGAATTTCCAGGTAGTAGTAAGGGTTGATGGACGTGAAGATGCTTTGTTAACTTCCTCTGCACTGCGGATCATTACTGTTTTATCGCTGCTCATGGCCTGGCCCCATCTTTTGATTTGCTCAGCAGTAAAACAATCCTGTGCATTCTGCAAACCACCACTTCCCACAACAATCATATTAGAGGGAGCAGTAATACTGTATTCTATATCTCCATACTCCAGGTAAAACTCGCCGGCACCCAGATAAGGATTGATATTCCATCCAAGAATATCATCATACACACATATGCGGGGAAACCATTGTGCCACTTCATACACCCACCCATCTTTACGTTTTAATCGACCCATACGGTCTGTACCATATTCAGGAACTGTAAACTTATAATCAATAGAAAGCTTTATGGTAGCGCCGCTGTTTTTTAAAACGTCCGGCAACCATACCTGCATACGGGTATCTGTTATGGAGTTTTTGGGTGAAATGGTTTTTCCGTTCATCTCCAGTTTTACCGATTGGATGTTATATCCATCAGTATACTCAGCATTGGCCCAGCGTCCGCCTTGTGTAGTGGTGGTAGCACTGCCTCTTGAATCCTGTTTGTAAATATTCTGGTCCAGCTGCAGCCACAGAAAACGTAAATCATCGGGACTGTTATTGGTATAGTGCAGTATTACAGTTCCGGTTACCATATGATCGTCAGGATTCAACATAGCACTGATCTGGTAATTGGCTTTGTTTTGCCAATACTTAGGACCCGGTTCACCGGCTGCACTTCTGAAAACAGTGCCGGGATACGGATAAAAGAAAGGATGAAATGCTTCACGATGGTTGTACTTGCTTTGTGCAAATGTGTTGATGACAGCTGAAACTGCCAGCAACAGGATAAAAAATTTCTTCATTACAGTTGATCAATTAATGGTTTAAAGAAACGAAGATTGTTTGAGACCCGAAGGAGGATTTTGAAAAAGACTGGTTAAAGTTAGGATGAGTGGTGATGGGCTATTTCCCTGGCTTTGAAATTATATAAAAAGGAATACCAACTGCAGTAATCAACAGCCCGAATAAAGAATTGATGATTGGTGTGGTGCCGGAATCGAATACATGATAAAAAAATAAGGGATTCATTCTATGAAATTTCAACAAATTATCTATTTTGGTGTTATCAAACACTGTCCTTCACCCTTCAAAAACTGTTTTCTGATTTTATCAACAGTTAAATGATGGGTTATGCAACCGAAACTACGTTTCTGCTTTTTTATTCTATTCCTGTTAGCTGCTTTTTTAAGTGAAGCTCAAAAAAGAATTGTGGTTATGGGCTCTTCTACAGCCGCAGGGTCCAATGCAAGTATTTATGATAGTGCCTGGGTTGGGAGACTTCAAAATCATTTCCGGAAAAATACAACCGATGGAGTGGATACGATTGTTAACAATATTGCCTATTGGGGCTATACCACTTATCATGCAATGGCTACCGGATATGTACCTCCGATGGGTAGACCTGCACCTGATCCCAACTACAACGTTACCCGTGCACTTAGTTTTAATCCTGATGTAGTAATTCTCAATTTCCCAAGTAATGATGTGGTGTTTGGCTATGGTAAAAAGGAAATGATGGACAATCTGCGTACCATCAGGGGATTAATAACAGCTACCGGAGCCAAGTGTTATATCACAACATCACAACCAAGAAATGATCAGCCTTTTGCTATGCGGCAGGCTTTGCGTGAAATTGTGGATTCAGTAAAAAATAATTTTGGTTACAATGCTATTGATTTCTGGACTGATCTTGTTACCAATGATGGGCAGTTCCGGTTACGCAATGAAGTGGTGTATGGAGATCCGTTGGTTGATTATCATATCAATGATTTGGGTCATCGTTTGGTTTTTCAGCGTGTAATAAGTAAGGCATTGTTTGCGAACCAGGCACCCATACCTGTTCCGCTTCGGCTTATTAGTTTTACAGCAAGTATGAAGGATAATACTGTAGTTGTAAAGTGGAATGTAGAAGAACAGGAGCCCGATACACAATTTGAACTGCAACGAAGCAGCGATAGCCGTGGTTTTGAAACCATCAGTGTAATGAATTACAGAGATCCTGTTTCAAAAGCAGAATACAGTAAAACAGATTTTTATCCGTTGGCAGGCCGTAGTTTTTACCGGCTTAAAATTACCGAACCCGGTAAAACATTTTATTCACCTATTGCAGCCGTAGAAGCGAAACTAAAACCATTGCACATACAGCGTCTTTATACAGATGCAGGGGAGCGTTTAGTAGCTGATATTTATGCAGCCTCCGGAAAAACAGTACAGCTCACAATAGTAAATGCGGCCGGTGCCGTGCTGTTACAACGTAAGGAAACCTTAACCCTTCCTTATTCTAAAATCCTCGTTTCTTTAAGCGGACTTTCAAAAGGACAATACTTTGTACGCATTCAAACAGATGAGGGACAAACTGCTGTGCAGGGATTTGTTTGGTGAAAAAAGTAGTAAGCATAAAAAAATCCTGCTGTTTAAGCAGCAGGATTTTTTATGCATCAATAGAGTCATACACTACTACTTTGCTCCACAAATGCGAACACTCTTCAATGAATTTTAAATGTATAGGATCCGTTTGATAACGTTCCTCATCTGCAGCATTGGCAAACTGAGTGTACCACGAAACAGCATAGCTGCTTTCAATTACATCACGGCGGGTAGCCGCCGGTTTGCCGATGTGAAACTGCTGAATGGTTTTTACTTTTGACAGTTTCTTTAATCCTGCAATGAGTTGTTCCAGTTCAGTTTTGCTATCCGGATTCTTCAACCAGAAATATACATGATGGATGAAACAGTTCTTCAGTTCCTTCTTTGATACAGGTTGTTGAAATGAAGAAAAGCCGATAATTGCGGCGGAAGCAGCAGAGAGTTTGGTGAGGAATGATTTACGAAGCATAGTATGTAATTGAATATTCAATTTACATCGAATATCAAAACAAACTCCCCTGCTGCCCCGGTCTTCTGAATTTTGTTCTGTCCAAACTCCATTCTTCTGCATTCATGCCATATAACTTACCGTATTTTTTATACTGCTGTGCCACCAGTTGTGCAATCGGTCCTTCACCACGCATTCGTACACCCCAGCGGGTGTCGTTTACTTTACCATCATGGCTGTGTTCAATATGATGCCATACTTTATCAGCCCGGTCAGGAAAATTTTTGTACAACCAATCATGAAATAAAAACTTGATGGCGCCATTCAATCGTATGAATGTATACGCAGTAAACGTAGCGCCATTATCCCTTGCTGCTTTCATGATACGTTGCATTTCATGATCGTTCAATCCCGGAATCATAGGCCCCATCATAATACCCATCCGTACACCGGCACTGCTCAGTTCATTAATCACTTTTAATTTTTGTTTGGCGGTTACAGTGCGTGGCTCCATTACTCTTCTCAAATCTTCATTGAAAGAGGTGATGGATACCATGGCGGATACAATATTTTTCTTTCCCATTTCCTGCAACATATCTTTGTCTTTGAGGATCCATGCATTCTTGGTGAGGATGCCAACCGGTTGATTGAACTCATTGCACACTTCCAGCAAGCCTCTTGTTAAACGAAACTGTTGTTCGGCCGGTTGATAACAATCCGTATTACCGCTGAGCATGATGGGAGTAGCATCCCACTTGGGATGCATTAAGAATTTACGCAGCAGTTGTGGTGCATTTTTCTTTACCAATATTTTTTGTTCAAAATCTATACCGGCACTGTAATCCCAGTACTCGTGTACGTTGCGTGCATAACAATAGATGCAGCCATGCTCACATCCTGCATAGGGGTTCATGCTGTAACTCATACCCACATCCGGACTTTCTACCTTGTTCACAATGGTTTTTGAAAAGGTTTCGATGTATTGTGTGGGTAAGGTTTTTTCTTCCCAGTCATCTATCGCTTCAATATGCTCTTTGGTAATTTCATCTTTTAGGAATTTGTTCTTGGTGTTAAACTGTGCACCACGACCGGCATGATAGGGTTGTGATGTATCTGTTTCTTTAGGTTGTACTTTGTAATGGTCTTGTTGAAGTTGTTCTGACATATAATTGAATCACAGACGGCGCAAAGGTTTTTCACGGAGTACACAAAGAGCCCTCTGTGTTCTTTGTGTTGTACTTTGTGTACTCTGTGGTTAAAAAAATCAGCCAAACAACTCTCCCTGTTTTGTTGTAACTGCTAAATTCTGAAACTCCAAACGCTGTACAATTTGATATTTGTTTTCCCCAACTGGTCTTTTTAACAGCAACATACCATCGGCAATAAATCGTCCCGTAAAATGTTTATGACTGTACTCCAGCCATCCTTTTTCATATTGCCAGGGTTGCAATTTTCTTGCAACAGGTATATGCGGCTCCAGTATAAAATGCGGCTTATTATCATCATTGAGCTTCATCAATCTTTGTGCTTCTGTGCGTATGGTTTTTACCAATGATTGTACAGGCAGCTTGCTTACTACGTTTATATAGATTGTGTGCGACGGAAAACTTCCGTAATCTTTCAACTCTACTTTAATGGGATGAAACCCCATGGCAATCATCTTCAACCGGTTGAGCAACCGCTCTTCCATTAATTCATATTGCAAAAAGTTCACCAATGTAATATGCGGCTTGCTCCATCGGGCATTATCTGATTTGTATTTTTCTGCAAACGCTTCTTTCTCTTTTAAAATGCGGTTCCATAATTCTTCATGCGGACTTAATACGAGCAGGTACTCATAAATTTTGTAGCCCGGAATAGTGGCGGTTTTGACTGATTGTAATTGCATAACCCATCTTTAAATGATTAATAAATTTTTTGCAGCAGTTGTACTGCTGCTGCTGATGGGTTTGAAGAAGTATCAGAAAATTTTTTCGGAGATGTTTGTACTACGAATGTACTAAAAGTTTTAGTTTTACAAAACTTTCTTACAAACCCATCAAACTTATTTTTTCATGGCCTTGTGCCGTTAAATGTTTCATTATGGATGGGGAACAATTTTTTGGTGCTGCTTACCGTGGCAGTAAACAGTTTACACAACAGGAAGTAAAAACCGCCAATGCTACAGGTTTTGGCGCCGCTGCAGATGATTATATGGAGCGGGGCATTGATTTAAATGAACAACTCATTAAAAACAAACCGGCTACGTTTTTCTTTCGTATGAAAGGCGATGCTATGACGGAGGCCGGCATTTTTGACGGTGATATTTTAATTGTGGATCGCTCACTCAAATTACAAAACGGAAAAATAGTAGTAGCTGTTTTAAACGGAGAGTTGCTGGTGCGCCGGTTTCATAAAAATTTTTCATCTGCCTTTTTAATTGCTGAAAATCAACGCTACAAAAATATTAATGTGGCAGAGTTTAATGATTTCAGGATATGGGGTATGGTGGTGCACTCAATTCATTCATTTGAATAATGATGGTATGAAGGCGATAGTTGACTGTAATAATTTCTATTGCTCCTGTGAGCGTTTGTTTAAACCGCATTTGGACAATAGACCCGTTGTTGTACTCAGCAACAACGATGGTTGTATTATTTCCCGGAGTGATGAAGCCAAAGTGTTGGGAGTGGAAATGGCCGGTCCTTACTTCAAAGCCAGACCATTAATTCAAAAACATAATGTAGCGGTGTTTTCCAGCAACTATAATTTGTATGGTGATCTTAGCTGGCGGGTAATGGAAACATTACGCACCCTTGTTGGCCCACAACAGGTAGAAGTATATTCAGTAGATGAAGCATTTCTGGACCTGAGTATTTTCCCGGCGGAAGAATTACAGTCGCTTGCAGTGCAGATACGGGAAAGAGTAGAACAGTGGACAGGCATTAAAGTATCAGTAGGTGTAGCGCCCACAAAAGTATTATCCAAAGTTGCCAATCGACTGGCTAAAAAAAACAAACAAAAAACCAATTGCGTAGTGGTGCTGGATACCAAAGAAAAAATTGAAAAAGCATTGGCAGCTACTGCTGTAGACGATGTCTGGGGTGTGGGCGGGCGTTATGCTTATAAGCTCAAAGAGCAATGGTTTATTACAGATGCATTGCAGTTAAGCAAGATGAGTGAGGAGTTTGCCCGTACGCATTTAGGTGGGGTAGTAGGTGCAAGACTTATTCGTGAGTTAAACGGTATCCCGTCACGGGAAATGGAAGATGAACTGGTAACAAAAAAAATGATTGCCACCACAAGAATGTTTGGCAGCCCTGTTGATAACATTCATGATATTAAAGAGGCCGTTGCTACCTATACGTCCAGGGCTGCTGAAAAATTGAGAAGACAACAAAGTGCAGCAAGCATCATCAGTGTGTTTGTGGTAACAAAAGAGGAGAACCATAACGCAAGCTTTCATCATGGCGTTACGCACAGCAGGTATGCTACCTTACCTGCTGCCACTTCTCTTACCAATGAATTAATTAAACCGGCAGTATCATTGATTGACCAGTTATTTCAACCGGGAACGGTTTATAAAAAAGCGGGAGTGATGCTAAGCGGATTGGTGCCGGATACTTCGATACAGGGAAACCTGTTTGCACCTCCTGCCAATAATTGCGGCCGGAAACTGATGGCGATGATTGATAATGTCAACTTCAGTCAGCGGAATGATGTGTTGAAATTTGCTGCCAGTGGTACTTCACGTGACTGGAAGATGCGGCAGGAATTACGCAGCCCAAGGTATACTACCCGGTGGGAGGAATTGTATGTTGTAAAATAATGAACCATGCACAATCCATTTGCATTATTAACGGTTGAACTGATGGAAGCTATGCTCAAAGAGCCCAAACTATTTGTGCGGGAGCTGTATGCAAGAGGAAAGATGAGTACAACAGAGGAACAACTAATTCCATTGCTGTTCACATATTACAATAAGGAGCGTGATATGGAACGGCATCGTGCAGGCTATCATTATGCACAGTTGAAAAAAGATAACTATGCATTTTTGTATGATAGTGAAAACCCGGAACATAAAGAGCGGTTGTTAAAAGCCGCTGCTCAACCATTGCCCTATCAATGCTATGTGAATTTATTAATGAAAAAATGGAGCCCGCCATTAACATTAAGGAGACAGTTGAATAAGTATATGCTTCAAAATTTTAAAGATTGGAACAATCATAAAACAAACATTCAATTAAAAGACCGTTTTGGAAAATTGTTCCTGATTGTAAGTTGGGAGTTGAACAGAGTTGAGATACCTTTAGAGGAAATTGAAAATTTTGCGCCATGTGTTACGACATGAGTTACTTCTCTTCCATTAAACTCATCACTGAATTTATTCAAATAGATGCAATTCCTGAATTTGATTTTACACCTACTTATCACCAGGTAGCACAAAGCTGGCATCCGTTTCCGGTAGTGATTTTTGAAGATGGCGCAATCAAACTCAAATACTTTGAGTGGGGATTGATTGCTGATTATATGAACACGCCTGATAAAATCAAACAGTACCGCAGCAGCATGGCCAATGCACGCAGTGAAAAAATACTGGATGATCAACGTAGTGTGTGGCATCGCCTCCGGAAACAACGATGTCTTGTTTTTACAACCGGTTTTTTTGAACATCGTGAAGTGGGGTGGAAGAAAAAACTGCCGTACTTCATTAAAGTAAAAAATACAGAAGTATTTTGTTTTGCCGGTTTGTACAATTATTCTCCGTTACCTGATAAAGAAACAGGTGAACTGATCGGCACATTCACCATTATTACAAGACCGGCGAATGCACTCATGAAAAAAATTCATAATCACGGGCCCAACAGTGAGCGTATGCCACTGATACTCACTAAAGAATTGGCGCAGCAATGGCTCCATCCGCAGTTAACAGATGAACAGATGAGAAGCCTCCTTGCATTTGAATTTCCTGAAACGGAAATGGAAGCATGGCCAGTAAATACCATTCGCACAAGAAAAGCGGATGATGAACATATGCTGGATGCCTTACCAATTGAATCTGTACCACCATTAGTTTGATTTCTGTAATCTCTTCAATTGTTGTATTTTCAAACAAAGCCACTCATATGCGATCAATACTTACTGCTGTTTTGTTCCTCAGCCTGTTTACAGTTTCCAACGCACAAAAAACTAAAGCCATCAAATGTGGTTATCTGCTTGATGTTCGTACCGGAAGAATGCTGGTTAATAAAATTATTTTCATTCGGGATAATAAAGTTGAAAGTATAACAGATGCATCCTTATTCAAACAAAAAGCTGATACAGTCATTGATCTGAGTGGTTATTATGTGATGCCCGGATTAATAGATTGCCATACACATGTTTTGTTACAGGGTGATATTACGAGTGAAGATTATGATGTGCAGATTTTGAAAGAATCCATCCCGTATCGAACAATAAGAGCTACACAAAGTGCTTATCAATCACTGATGAATGGCTTTACAACCATACGTGATCTTGGTACTGAAGGTGCCGGTTTTGCAGATGTAGATATAAAAAAAGCAATCATAAAAGGAGTTATACCGGGCCCACGCATGTTTGTCTCTACATTGGCAATTAATACAACCGGCCATTATCCAATATCTGAAAAGGAGTATGCATGGGAATTGCGTTTGCCCAAAGGCTTGCAGGAAATAACAGGCGCAGATGATGGAAGGAGAGCCGTACGTGATCAAATAGCTCATGGCGCTGATTGGATCAAGATCTATGCAGACAGAGGATATATCAAACTTCCTAATGGTGGTTATAAAAGCATTCCCAATTTCACCAGTGAAGAAATTAATGCAATAGCTGATGAAACGTTAAGAAGCAGGAAACGGCTGGCTGCACATGCTGTAACACCGGATGGTATTATTTATTCTGTGTTTGCTGGCGCCAAAAGTATTGAGCATGGTTTTGGCATGAATGATTCCTGTATGCAGTTAATGGTGAAGCACAATGTATACTGGTGCCCAACTATCTATGTAAATGATTTTGTTGCCGAAGGCCGTGCTAAACTGGGCAATGTGATGCATAAATATTTTTCACAAAGCGAGCCTGAGATTTTTAAAAAAGCAATGAACTACGGAGTGAAGATTGCTTACGGAACAGACATTGGAGGTTATGATTGGAAAGAACCTCAAAGTAAAGATTTTGAATATTTTGTTCAATTTGGTATGAGTAATATACAAGCTATTCAAACAGCAACCATCAACGCTGCTGATCTGTTGGATCAAAACGGTCTTATTGGGGAAATTATTCCCGGTGCATATGCCGATATTATTGCAGTTAAAGAAAATCCTTTAAGCAACATCAAAGTGCTGGGTAATGTTAAATGGGTAATGAAAGATGGTATTGTTTATAAAGCTGAAAAATAGTTGCTATTTCAAAACCGTTACAAGTCCTGCAATAAATGTGCAATCAAAGCGGTCCAGCCGGTTTGATGATTAGCACCAAGTCCTTTACCGGTATCACCATCAAAATATTCATAGAATAAAACAAGCTTACGGTTATTGGGCTGTTTGTAAAACCAGTTATATTTTTCATAGCAACGGCGTTCATCCAGTTCATCTAAATAAAACAGATCAAACACCCGTTTGGTAAGTTCATCTGCTACTTGTTCCAGCGTTAAAATATTTCCGGAACGTTTGGGATATTCAACCTGCAAGCTATCACCGTAAAATTTTCCAAACTGCCGGATGGATTGAATGATTAAAAAGTTTAAAGGCATCCAAACCGGTCCACGCCAGTTACTGTTGCCGCCGAACATATCACTGGTGCTATCTCCGGGATCGTACTTAATGGAATAGGTGTGCCCTTCTATTTCTACAGAGTAGGGTTTCTTTTCATGATATTTTGATAAAGCCCTTATGCCACCGTCTGATAAAAATTCATTCTCGTCCAGTAATCGTAGTAAGATGGCGATTAATTTTTCCCTTGGCACAATGGATAAAAGAATTTCTTCACTATCGCTGCGTTCTTCATTGGGCCAGTAGCGTTTGTTGCTTTTGCGGTAGTTTTCAAACCAGTTGATCCGTTTTTTAAAATCTTTTAAACGGCCGAGTATATTTCTGTTGATGGTTGATACGGCATATAAACTGGTTAAACCAACGGCTGATTGAATGCGAAGGGGAATATGTGAACCATCGTGCAAACAAAGCACGTCATAATAAAACTTGTCTTCTTCATTCCAGGTATGTTGTTCATTCAATGCTTCTGCAATTAATACGAAGTGCTCAAAAAAGCGTGTGGCTGTGTCTTCAAACGCATCATCATGCATGGCAATTTCAAGAGCAATATCCATCATGTTGAGCGCATACATACCCATCCATGCAGTACCATCAGCCTGCTCCAGGTCGTGATTGCCGGGTATATGATGACTGCGGTTAAACACACCGATATTATCAAGACCTAAGAACCCGCCCTGGAATAAATTATTACCGTTTTCATCTTTACGGTTGATCCACCAGGTAAAATTGATGATGAGCTTTTGAAAAATGCGTTTTAAGAATTGTATATCACCTTTTCCTGTTTGTTTTTTTTCTGTTTGATATACATACCAGGCGGCCATCGCATGCACCGGCGGGTTTACATCTCCAAAATTCCATTCGTAGGCAGGCAGCTGACCATCCGGTTTCATATACCACTCCCGCATAATAAGCAGCAGCTGATGTTTTGCAAATACAGGATCTAAGGATGCCATCCCAATGCAGTGAAAGGCAAGATCCCATGCTGCATACCAAGGGTATTCCCATTTATCAGGCATGAGAATGATATCTGCATTCTTTAAATGTTTCCAGTCATGATTACGGCCAAATTTTTTACCATCATTTACCGGGGTGATTCCATCGCTGTTGGTAAGCCATTTTTCTACATCAAAACCATAATACTGTTTGCTCCAAAGTAATCCTGCATAAGCCTGGCGGGAAATATTTTTTTGTTCCGGTGAAAGTTTGGAAGGAATGACTGTATTATAAAATTCATCTGCTTCCTGTTTGCGTTGCTGAAAAATATTTTCAATGCCTTCGGGAAATGGGTTGTCAATAAAGGCATTCACCAAACGGCAGTACAAGGTTTTGGTTTCATGCGCTTTGAAGTGCAGTTTATATACAGGGGCACATTTTGTTCCCTTTTTTTGCTCCCGGAGTTTTTTTCGGTTGGTGTTATGAATGATGGCATCATGAAATGCATCTTTCACAAAAATGGATTCATTGGGTGTGCCGTCAAATTTCTCTTTGTTGGTTTCATTTTCTGTGAACAGCAGATCATCCGCTTCGGAAAAATAAAAATAATAATCGCCCAGCCGGTGATGCCAGGCATGTACACACTGCTCATTTACCCATTCAATGACCGGTTTTATTTCTTTTTCATTCCGGCTCCATTTATTCATAAACCAAAGGGTGGGTAGCAACGTAAGATCAGCCACACGATGATACCGGTTGGTAACATCTATCTTAATTACAATATCGTTGGAATTATACTTGGCGTATGTAACCTGTACATCAAAATAGTGGTTTTTCTTAAAAACCGGTGTATCTAATATTTCAAATTCAGGTTCATGCTTGGAGCGTTTGCGGTTTTCGTCGTAAAGTTTTTTATAAGGAAACGCAAGTTGCGGGTATTTGTACAAATACTCCATGTAATAATGGGTAGGTACATTATCAAGATAATAGTAGAGTTCTTTAACGTCTTCTCCATGGTTGCCCTGGTAATTACCAACGCCAAATAAACGCTCTTTGAGAATTTCATCTTTCCCATTCCACATGGCAACAGAAAAGCATAAATTCTGAAAGTAATCAGATATGCCGGCAATTCCATCTTCGCCCCAGAGGTATGATCTGAAGTGTGAATGTTCAAACGGAAAATAGCCCCATGCATCACCGTAAGGTCCGTAATCTTCTCTTACAGTTCCCCATTGCCGTTCACTTAGATAAGGGCCCCATTTTTCGAGTGGAACCTGTTTATGTTTGTTTTCCTGTAAACGCTGATGTTCTGCTGTCATATCACATACATTCATTACTTAAAACGCAGATGCAAGGGCATCTAAACCAACTTGTTTAAATGGAAACAATCGCAGAGAAATAAAGTTACAGGTATTTTTTGTAGAGCTGGTACAATACTTTTTGTGCCGGCTCAGTCATTCCCCTGGTAGTATCCTGTAAAAAATGTTGTTTGAAACGTACAATAGCGGCACTGGTATCTTTTATATCATAACCTACTAAACGGATAGTAGTTACATAATCAAAATTTACAGGCACCTGTACATTGGTTGTATCACTCCACCATAAACCAAAACCTTTTTCACTCAATGTTTTCCAGGGAAACCGCCAGTTAGGATCGTTCTTGCGGGTAGGAGCAATATCGCCATGACCAATAAAATGCGAAGCCGGAATATTGAATGATTTTTTTAATCGTTCCAGCAGTACGATTAAACTATTCAGTTGTCGCTCATCAAAATGTTCAAAGCCATTATTGTCAAGCTCAATGCCAATACTGCTGCTGTTGATATCAACTGCTCCGCCCCATTTGCTCACGCCTGCATGATGTGCCCGCAGGTAATCGTTGAGCATATGAAAGACAGAACCATCCCTGCATATTACATAGTGAGCACTTACCTGTGTACGTGGCAGTGTAAATGTTTTTAAAGTTTGCTCACAGCTATTTTGGGCTGTATGATGAATGATGACATAACTGGGCTTACGCATAGAGAAGTTGGTAGTACCTACAAAACCGGGCGCAAAATTTAAACCTGCCGAATCCGTCAACGGATATGCACGGAGCAGTTTTGCAAATCGCTTTGATTGTTGTTTATAGTCACGGTTGGTGGCTTTATAAGGAGAGCGGGTACAGGCATTTATCAATAGTAAGAAAAAGGTTAAACAAACAAATCTGAACGATTTCATGTATTGGGTTTTGCGGCAAGATAAAAAATCATTCCATGTTGCGTATTCTTTTCTGCCAATAATCATTTCACCCGCTGCCGCCAGTCATAAAACAGGGGGGTATCAACTATTAACTTACCATTGAAAATGAAGGAGGCAGAGGTGTAAAATACAACGATATTTTTTTGATAACAGTTATAAAATAATTGCCATGAAACGTTTTTTCTTATTGCTGTTACCGCTACTGATAGCCGGTAATAGTTTTAGCCAGGCCTGGACCAAACAATACGATTATGTAGATGATTGTATTTGCGGTTTAGCCAAAGTGAGTAAGAACAATAAATTCGGTTATGTAAATGCCAAAGGCGAATTGATTGTTCCGCTGATTTATGATGAAGCGATGAGTTTTAATGAGGGACGAGCACCGGTAAGGGTAGATGCCAAGTGGGGTTTTTTAGACAGTACAGGAAAAGTGGTGATTGAACCTGTATATGATGAAGCCGGTTCGTTCAGAGAAGGTCTTGCACCTGTAAGAAAGAGCGGACATTTCGGATACATCGATTACAGTTATAAAGTTGTAATTCCTTTTCAGTATGAAATGGCCCGTGGTTTTTCTGAAGGATTGGCTCCTGTGGCAAACTCTAAAGGATTATGGGGCTATATTGATAAAAAAGGAAACCTGGTACTGAATTATAAATACAACTTTGCTGACTTATTTACAGAAGGCAAAGCACGGGTTATGCTGAATGGCAACATGATTCTGATAGATAAAAAAGGAAATGAAGTTAAAGAGTAGGACTCGTTTTAATGAAAATAAAAATGGTCGCTTTTACAGGGCGACCATTTTCTATACTGTGCATGTTCTTAATAATTGTAGTTGACTTCCTTGCCTGTATTATCAACAAAGAAATAGTTTGCTACTCCGTTAATGATTTCTTTAAAACGGAACAGATGAAGGTTCTTTTCAGGCAATTCTACTTTTATTACTTCTCCGCCTTGTTGAGTTTGCGGTCTTCTCTTAAAAATTTCTTCTAAAATATTACGTGGCACTTCCTGTCTGGGAACCGGTGTTCTTGTATCTCTTCTGTCACCATTCGCATGATAAACAGCAGTGGATGTGAATAGGCCGTTACGGAATGTAGCAGTCCAATCGCCACGGTATTTACTCCAGGTTACATTCTGTACATTAGGATAATCCCTGGAAAATGCTTCTCTCACTTTCGCAGGTTGATTCTTTGAAGGCTTGGGGCCATCACCTTCATTCTTATATGTTCCTTCCCAAACTTTTTGATCATGTTCCTTTTGCTCTTTATTTCCTTTAGCATCATTGTTGTTTTTGCCCTTGCTTTTAGCGTTGGTATTGGCATTTGCACTTTGTTCCTGGGATTGCTTGTCTTTTCCTTTTCCTTTCGTTCCGCTTTTTCCCTGTGCGGTTACACATAAACTGATTATAAAAGCTGTAAGAATGAGTACAATCTGCTTCATGTATGTTTGAATTTATGATTCACAATCAATTATAAGTAACTACAGTTGCATTATTCATCTATTTGTATCCATAAGTCAATTCCCGTGCCATTTTACATATTTCTACGGTACTGTCCACCTACTTCATACAAAGCATGGGTTATCTGGCCTAGAGAACAATACTTCACTGTTTCCATGAGCTCTTCAAACAAGTTGCCGTTATTGATAGCTGCCTGTTTCAAACGCTGCAAGGCCTGTTCACTCTTACCTTCATTCCGTTTCCAGAATGCCAGCAGGTTATTGATCTGTTGTTGCTTTTCCTCATCCGTACTTCTTATTACTTCCTGCGGCAGAATAGTAGGGCTTCCATTTTTATTCAGGAATGTATTTACACCAATCAACGGTAACTCACCGGTATGTTTCAGATGTTCATAGTGCAAACTTTCTTCCTGAATTTTATTACGCTGATACATGCGTTCCATAGCGCCTAATACACCGCCTCTTTCTGTAATACGATCAAACTCAGACAACACAGCTTCTTCTACCAGGTCAGTTAATTCTTCAATTGCAAAACTGCCTTGTGTAACGTTTTCAATCTTGGCACTTCCCAATTCCCGATTGATGATGAGTTGGATGGCCATTGCTCTTCTTACACTTTCTTCCGTAGGCGTAGTGATAGCTTCATCATACGCATTGGTGTGAAGTGAATTGCAATTATCATAAATCGCATACAAAGCCTGCAGCGTGGTTCGGATGTCGTTGAAATCAATTTCCTGTGCATGCAAACTGCGGCCACTTGTTTGAATATGATACTTCAGCATCTGGCTCCGTTTGTTGGCCTTGTATTTATACTTCATGGCTTTGGCCCAGATTCTCCTGGCTACTCTTCCTATCACACTGTACTCCGGATCCATACCATTACTGAAGAAGAAGGAAAGATTTGGTGCAAAATCATCAATATTCATTCCACGGCTGAGGTAATACTCAACATAGGTAAATCCATTGGCCAGGGTAAATACCAATTGTGTAATGGGATTAGCGCCTGCTTCTGCAATATGATAACCACTAATGGATACGGAATAAAAATTCCGTACCTGGTTGTTGATGAAATATTCCTGTACATCACCCATCAGCTTTAATGCAAACTCTGTAGAAAAGATACAGGTGTTTTGAGCCTGGTCTTCTTTCAGAATATCAGCCTGTACCGTACCACGTACCTGTTGCAATGCAGCTTGTTTACATTGCTCATAAATTTCTTTCGGCAACACTTCATCACCGCTTAAACCTAATAACTTTAAACCAAGACCATTATTCCCTTCGGGTAATGTATCAGGTGCTAAAGGGTTGTAATATTTTGGTTGTTGTGTATTACTATATTTTTTTTGAAACGCTTCCTTCACCATCGACCATTGACCATTCGTTTCAATCCATTTTTCACATTGCTGATCAATGGCTGCATTCATAAAAAATGCCAGCAACATAGGAGCAGGTCCGTTGATGGTCATGGAAACAGATGTCTTGGGATTACACAAATCAAAACCACTGTATAATTTTTTGGCATCATCAACAGTAGCAATACTTACACCGCTGTTTCCTACTTTGCCATAAATATCCGGGCGGTAAGCAGGATCTTCTCCGTATAAAGTAACACTGTCAAAGGCAGTTGATAAACGTTTTGCCGGTTGGTCCACACTTACATAGTGAAAGCGTTTGTTCGTACGTTCCGGTCCGCCTTCACCTGCAAACATTCTCGTTGGATCTTCACCTTCACGCTTCAACGGAAACACACCACTTGTAAACGGAAAATGACCGGGAAAGTTTTCCTGCGCCTGCCAGCGAAGTAAATCGCCCCAATCTTTAAACTTGGGTAATACCACTTTTGGAATACGTGTACCACTTAAGCTGGTGGAATACATTTCCTGCTGAATTACTTTATCACGCACTTTATACTCGTAGTAATCTTTTTGATAAGCCTTGATTTTTTCAGGCCAGTTGTTAATGAGTTTGCGTGCTACAGGAGTGAGTTGTTCGTTAAAGAAGGTGATTTGCTTTTGCAGTTCATCTATAACCGCTGAAGGGACTTTAGTCGACGTCAGGGTTTCAACTGCACCATGCAACTGGTATAACTTACTTGCAAGCGAACATTGTTCTTTAGTCAACTGATCATAGCCACGGTTATTCTCAGCAATTTCACTTAAATATCTTGTTCTGTTTGATGGAATGATGGCTTGTGAAACTTTTGCTGTTTCTGAAAATGAAAATTCACCAAAGTGGTTGCCTGTTTTCTTTTCAATGGTTTTGATGAGCAATTCAAATAAATGATTCACACCATCATCATTGAATTTACTGGCCATAGTGCCCACAATGGGTAACTCGTTGTCCTTTGCTGTAAAAAGTTGATGGTTGCGTTTGTATTGCTTACGTACATCAGCCAAGGCATCTAAGGCCCCGGCTTTATCAAATTTGTTGATGGCAATTACATCAGCATAGTCAAGCATATTGATCTTTTCCAGTTGTGAGGCAGCACCATACTCGGGTGTCATCACGTACATGCTTACATCACAATAATCAAGAATACTTGCATCACTTTGCCCAACGCCTGCGCTTTCTAAAATGATGAAGTCAAAAGCGGCAGCTTTGCAAATGTCAATGGCTTCCTGTACAGCAGCACTTAATGCAGTATTATCATCTCTTGTGGCGAGAGAGCGCATATAAGCACGGGGGTGGGAGATAGCGTTCATACGGATACGATCGCCCAGTAATGCACCACCGGTTTTTTTCTTGGAGGGATCTACAGATATTACAGCGATAGTTTTATCCGTAAAGTTGTTAAGAAAACGACGGACGATTTCATCGGTGACTGATGATTTACCGGCACCCCCTGTACCGGTAATACCAAGAACCGGAATGGTTGTTGCGGCCAACTTTGAACTGTCAACTGTCAACTTAATTCCATTCTCCGCATTGGTGATTTGCCGTGCAATTTTCCGCACATCTTTTACTTCCTCCAGTTTTAATGCACTTTTATACTCACCGGTTCCGTTGAGCGAAATATCACATTGTTTGATTACATCTTCAATCATTCCTTCCAGGCCCATCTTACGCCCATCGTCAGGCGAATAAATACGGGTAATACCATAGTGATGCAGTTCTTCAATTTCATCCGGAAGAATGGTTCCGCCACCACCGCCAAAGATTTTAATATGGCCGCAACCGTTCTCTTCCAGCAGGTCTTTCATGTATTTAAAAAACTCAACATGTCCGCCCTGGTAACTGGTGATGGCAATGCCCTGTGCATCTTCTTCAATGGCACATTCTACAATTTCTTTTACGCTCCGGTTATGACCGAGATGGATAATTTCCGCTCCTTTGCTCTGCATAATACGGCGCATGATGTTAATGGCTGCATCATGGCCATCAAATAAGGAGGCAGCTGTTACAATACGTACTTTATTTTTTGGACTATAGCTCATAATTGACAAATCTGTAATCGCTAACAATTGTTCGGCAAAAGTAATTAATTAAGGGCGAAGGTGTAAAAGCAAAAACCCCGACCTGATGGCCGGGGTTTTGGAAAAAATAGCTCTGATTAATATCCTGGGTTTTGAACAAGATTCTTGTTTACATCCATTTCCCGTTGAGGGATAGGCATTACAAGACGTGGGCTGTTCCAGGCGGGACCATTGGCGCCAGTTGAACCCGGCATAGCCTGACGGTTACGCTTTCTGTCGTGTAAGAAATGTCCTTCAAATGCCAGTTCCAGATCACGCTCTCTTAATATATCTGCCAAAGTTGGAGGTGCGGCAAGATTTGCAAGACCGGCCCTGTTACGGATACGGTTTACATCTTCTTCAGGAGTTGCTCCTACGGTTGTACCCAATCTGAAATTTGCTTCTGCTCTTGTCAGATACATTTCAGCTAAACGGATTACCGGCACATGACCAAAACGATCAAGATGCTTCTGTGTTAATCGGCGATTGGTTACAATAAAGAAATTTCTGCGGGCATCACCGGCTTCATGCAGGTTCAGCCATGCTGTTTGAATATCAATATCACCACGACCTGCAGTTCCTTGAATAGATCCTACAGTTTGACCGTAATAAGTATTCAAACCGTTTGTACCATCCTGATTTGTAATCCGGATATAGAATACATATTCTCTGGGAGCTACGCCACCAAAATTGATATAGTTATACCATAAATTATTAAAAGGAGCTGCCAGCGAGTGTTGAGGGTTTGCACCTCCTGTACTGCCCGCAATTACTGCATTTGCCATATCTCTTGCAGTTGTAAAGTCTTCCTGCATTAAAGCAATACGTGATAATTGAGCCATTGCAGCCCATCTTGAAGCAAAAAATCCATTTGAAGCAGGTAAAAGAGTTGCTGCTCTTTGTAAATCTGCTTTTGCCTGTGCATAGATTGCTGCTACGGATGCACGTGGAGGATAATTTTCAGGAGTTAATTTACTTTCCTCAAAAGGAGTAGATTTAAGTACCAACGGTACAGCAGGATTGGTATTATTATCTCCATCGCCCCATGGTCTGCCGTAAAGACGGGCCAGCTCAAAGTATAAAGAACCTCTGATGAATAAAGCTTCACCTTCAATTCTGTCTTTGGTGGCTTGTGTATTAGCAAGTTTTAAATTTTCTAATACAAGGTTACAGGTATTAATGGTACTGTAGGAGCTTGACCAAAGCGTATTAGCCCAACCATTATCAACCAATATTACATTGCTTGTGGTGGTAATGCTGGCGATCTGCAACAGGCCATTGAAAGTACCCCTAAAGCGCTGATATAATCTGTTTGCCCATAAATCGGCCATGAGTTGTATATCACCACCATACGAAGCAGTGCTTTGGATGCCATTATAAGCACCTATAAGCACTCCTTTTAAATCACTCTCTGTAGCTAATGCCTGCTCAGGTGGTAAACTTTGAAACGGTACTACATCAAGCCGCTTTTTACATCCTGCTACCATTAGCAGTAATGTAACAGCAAATGTTATTTTAAAAAGTTTATGTTTCATATTCATGATCATTTTAATTGTAGTTAGAAATTAGAAGCCTACGTTGATACCGAACAAAATAGTACGGGGCTGTGGAGGTGTATAAAAATCATTACCCTTAGCAATGTTCGAATCAAACGAGTCAGCATTTACTTCAGGATCCCACAAAGGATAGTTGTTGGTCCATGTAAATAAGTTCATAGCTGAAACATAAACCCTTAAACGGTCAATTTTAACCTTACTCAAAATTGATTGGGGAAGGTTATAGCCTAAGTTAACAGTACGCAAACGAACGAATGAACCATCAACAATAAAACGGCTGCTGCGCTGGTTACCGTTACCAAACCAATAACGGGCCTGTGGTACGTTTGTAATGTCGCCGGGCTTTTGCCAACGCTTCATTTGATCAGCTGTCTGGTTGTCTTCGTAAATCATATTAGCCATTGAGTATTGGCCCATACCATAAACGCTTACATCATTACCAAATACACCATTAAAGAATACTGAAAGATCAAATCCTTTATAGGAGAATGTGTTGGTAACACCGGCAATAAAATCAGGATTGGGATCACCTACTACAACACGTTGCGCCTGGTTATATTGAGAGTTGCTGAGAATGGTTCTATCCAATGAGCCATCCTGTTTCTTCGTGTTAAGGTAAAATTGAGCATCACCATTTTGCGGATTTACACCGGCATACTCAACAGTGAAGAATACGCCTAAAGGCTGACCTTCCATTGCACGGTTGAGGTTTCCTACACCGCCTTCAATAACCTGTCCGTTAATATTCAGGATTTTATTTTCGTTAGTAGAGAAGTTTAATGAAGTGCTCCACTTAAACTTACCAACCAGGTTCTGAGTGTTTAATACAAATTCAAAACCTTTATTTTCCATACGGCCGAGGTTTTTAACTACTGAACCAAAACCGGTAGAAGTAGGAATATTAACATTCAGGAGCAGGTCTTCTGAATTACGAACGTAATAGTCAATCTCACCATTCAAACGATTGTTGAATAAACCGAAATCCAATCCGATATCAAACTGTTTGTTGGTTTCCCATTGCAGGTTAGGATTACCGATTTGTGAAGGAGCTTGTCCACCAAAATTGGTATAGTTAGCACTTCCGGTAAACAAACCTAATTGAGGAAAGTTTCCGATTTCAGCATTACCTACAATACCGTAACTCGCTCTTAACTTCAGGAAGCTGAGAGGTTTAATACCGCTCATGAATTTTTCTTCAGAGAGTACCCAGCCGGCAGAAACTGCAGGGAAGAAACCGTATCTGTTATTAGTACCGAAACGTGATGAGCCATCAATACGACCGCTTAATGAAACGAGGTATTTATCTGCAAACTTATAGTTGGTACGCAGGAAATAAGAAAGGAAACGGAAGTTTGATTCTGAAGAGCTACCACCTGATACAGTTGCTGCACTGGCAATACGCTGGTAAGAATCAGAAGGGAAATCCAACCCTTCTACAAAGTTGAAAGTAGAGCGGGACTGCTGGTATTGCATACCAAGTGTTGCTGCTACATCGTGTACCTTGCCGAATGTTTTAGTATAGTTGAAATAGTTATTCGTGTTGTAATTGGTTACGAAAGTTGCTCTGTTTGTACCCAAACCTCTTCCCGCTCTTGTTTGATTACGTACAGTTTGAGACTGGAAATAACTTTCTTCCTGTTGGTTTAATAAATCAAATCCAAAATCAGACTGGAAGATCAAACCGGGTAAGAGTTTAATTGTTGCATAACCATTACTGAAAGTACGGAATGACTCCTGAAGATACTTTGCATAGTCAACGGTGATTTGCGGGTTGTAATACATAGGAATGTTTACATCACCGGGAGGAGTACCTGCAGGAAGTCCTGTATTAGGATCTTTAGAAGGAGTCATCGGCATTAATGCCACACTCTGCAATGGGTTGGAGAATGCGTTATCATCAGGCAATCTTCTGTTTAATGTACGGGCAACATTCATGGTTAAACCAAGATTCAACCAATTGTTGGCTTTATGATCCAGGTTTAATCTTGCTGTAACACGATCCAGGTTATTACCGATTATGATACCACTTTGATCTAAATACTGACCGGATATAAAGAACTTTGTTTTATCATTACCGCCGCTCATTTGCAAATCAGCCTGGCGGTACTGTCCTTTTTGGAAAACCACATCCTGCCACTCATATGTTTTGTTAGGATTTGTGTCCCATTGGCCGTAACTGAAATAACTCATCCAGTCTTTTGCGTATTGTGTTTCACTGGAAGGATCTGTTATAGGAGTACCGAATTGTCCATCGATATAAGCAGCACCTTCTAATAGTAATTCAGCATATTGTTGCGAGTTAAGGAAAGGTACACGACGGGTAGATTCAGAATAACCGGTTTGTACGTTTAATGAAACATTTGTTTTTCCTGATTTACCTTTTTTGGTGGTAATAAGTACCACACCATTAGCTGCACGTGAGCCGAAGATGGCACCTGCAGAGGCATCTTTTAAAATTTCAATTGTTTCAATATCATTAGGGTTCAGATCTGCAAGCGGGTTAGTAGCACCACCATAGTTACTTTGACTGTTGGTTGTGATAGGTACACCATCCACAACATATAATGGTTGGTTGCCTGCACTGATAGATGAGTTGCCACGTACACGTACAGAAACCGCCTGACCTAATTTACCGGATTGGCTGTTAACATAAACACCCGCTGCACGGCCTTGTAAAGCGGCATCTACTGTAGGCGTAGGCATATTTTCAATGTCCTTACCTTTTACCCTTGCAATGTTACCTGTAACATCTCTTTTAATTTGAGAACCAAAACCGGTGATAATTACTTCATTCAGATTCTTTGTACCCGCAACCATCGAAACATTGATGGAACCACCGGTAACAGTGTATTCAGTTTCTTCAAAACCAACATAACTGAATACAAGTGTAGCCCTACCTCCGGTAAAGCTTACTTTGAATACACCTGCAGCATCGGTTAAAGCAACTGTAGATGTTCCTTTTACTTTGATAGTTACACCGGCTAATGGAGATCCGTCTCTGGAATCAGTAACCTTTCCGGTTACTTCTTTTGACTGAGCCCAAAGCTGTGTAATGCCTGTAAGCAGGCAAAAAACCAGCATCAGAATTTTTCTCATAAACGATTAATTTAAGGTTCAAATATAACTGTTAAAGTTTTTTTAACAGATTAAAAAGACAGTAAATACCTTTTGTCTGCTGCTTTTATGCAAATTGTTCGTGAATCTATTGTTTAAGGGCCTGAATGTTCAACAAAACAAAAAGCCGCTCTGGGGCGGCTTTAGTCTGCAAATTATGTATACTTAGTCTCTTCTGCTCATATAGATCAAGATGTACTGTACCAAGGTAACTATAGAAGCTAATGCGGCCACCACATAGGTCATAGCAGCCCACTTTAAGGCATCTTTAGCGCCTTCATGTTCCTGGCCGTTGGTAATATTAGTATGGTTGAGCCAAGCGAGGGCCCTGTTGCTGGCATCAAACTCTACCGGCAGGGTGATAACTGAAAAAAGCGTGGTAGCTGCAAAAAGCATAATTCCTATTAATAAAACAGTGGGGTTTCCGCCTCCAAAGCCCAAAATACCCACCCCGATGGCGAGAATCCACTGGGATAAGGTGGTGCTTACCTGTACCACCGGTACCAACCTTGAACGAAGCATAAGCCATTGATATGCAGTAGCGTGCTGTACTGCATGGCCACACTCATGAGCCGCCACAGCCGCCGCTGCTATGGAGCTGCTGTTGTACACATCAGGGCTAAGGTTTACCGTTTTATTTACGGGGTTATAGTGATCGCTTAAAAACCCGTCCACAGAAACCACCTTCACGTCATAAATTCCGTTTTCCTTCAGCATTTTTTCAGCCACCTGTTTACCGGTTAGCCCGCTGAAAAGAGGATGTTCTGAGTACTGTTTAAACTTACTTTTAAGCCTGTATTGAACTAAAAAGCCAATCCCCATAAAAAGGAGGGATACTAATAAAATTCCTGGTGTCATGTACCTGTATTTTTGATTACAAATTAACCATCAAATTCGTTTCCAAACACAAAAAATGACAAATTTTGAAGGGCTTTAACGGTTGCTAAGTCTTTTTGTCAGAGGCAGTTACGTTTATGATTCGCCGTAAGCAACCATAGAATTTATACAAACCAATCAAAATTATATTAATAATTGAAAATCAATAATTTATGAGAGTTGTTTCAGTCAAGTATGCCTGTTTCAGGTTGTTTGCCTTTAATCAAATATTTATGCACAGGGCCGAAAAATAATTTTGAAATGTGCCCGCAAGTTGTAATTTAGCAATAGAATTTAATGGGTTAGTAAGTACAAAGGGTCGAAAGCAATTTCGGCCCTTTTACTTTTTGAAAAGCTCATCTTTTTTTCCTGCAATTTTTCTTTTCATCTGCTTCATTTCAAAAAATTTGTAACAAAAAAAAATGAAGGCATTGAAATTTTTTGATGCACTTTTATGCAGTTGATGTAATAAAAAATATGAGTAAAGTTAAAACAGCATTTTTCTGCAGTAACTGCGGGTACGAATCAACCAAATGGATCGGAAGATGTCCGAGTTGTAATGAATGGAACACATTTGTAGAAGAACTCATTACAAAAGATAAGGGCGATGTAAAAAAACAAATATGGAGAGATGAACTGCAGGCAGGTGAAAGCAAAACCATTTCTTTAAGTGAAGTAAAAAGCAGCGAAGAAAAAAGAATACTTACAAATGATGCTGAATTAAACAGAGTGCTTGGTGGCGGCATTGTGCCCGGCAGCATTGTTTTAATTGCCGGTGAACCGGGCATTGGTAAATCCACTTTGTTTTTGCAAAGCGGCTTACAATTGAAAGGCGTAACAACTTTATATGTGAGCGGTGAAGAAAGTGAACAGCAAATTAAAATGCGTGCAGACCGTTTGCAGATGCAGAATGAAGATTTCTATTTACTTACAGAAACATCTACCAATATCATCTTTAATGAAGTTAAAAAACTGAAACCCGACTTAGTGATCATTGATTCTATTCAAACACTTCAAACACCATACATTGAATCAGGTCCGGGCAGTATTTCGCAAATACGTGAAAGTGCTGCAGAACTGCAACGCTTTGCTAAAGAAACCAACACACCTGTTTTTTTAATTGGTCATATTACAAAAGACGGAAGTATTGCAGGTCCCAAGATTTTAGAACATATGGTAGATGCTGTGTTGCAGTTTGAAGGCGATCGTCATTATACGTACCGCATCTTACGTACGATGAAGAACCGTTTTGGATCCACCAGCGAGCTTGGTATTTATGAAATGACAGAAACAGGCATGCGTCCTGTAAGTAACCCCAGCGAAATACTCATAACGCAAAAGGAAGATATACTCAGCGGCATTGCTATTGCAGCCACTATGGAAGGGATGCGTCCATTACTGATTGAAGTGCAGGCCCTGGTAACACAGAGTGTTTATGGTACCCCGCAAAGAACGGTGAGTGGTTTTGATTTACGCAGATTACAGTTGTTGCTGGCAGTGTTAGAAAAAAGAGGAGGCTTTCATTTTGGAATGAAGGATGTGTTTTTAAATATTGCCGGAGGGTTAAAGGTGGAAGATCCATCTATTGACCTGGCAGTGTTGTGCGCCCTGCTTTCGAGTTATGAAGACATGCCGCTGAATCCTCAAATCTGTTTTGCAGGTGAAGTGGGTTTAAGTGGTGAAATAAGAGCTGTAAACCGGATTGATCAACGCATTGCAGAAGCTGAAAAACTCGGCTTTGAAAAAATCATCATCAGTAAGTATAACCTAGGACATAAGAATGATAAAGCAACCCGGCAGAAATATAATATTGAAGTGGTAACCATGGGTAAAGTGGAAGAATTGTACGAGTATTTGTTCCAGGGTTGATTGCTTTTAAGCTGAATGTTTTCTAACTTTCTGCAATGATCAACGCCCGTAAATGGTTGAATGATTTTGCCCATTTATTTTTTCCGCATCATTGTGCAGGTTGTGGCAGTGACCTGGTGGAAGCCCACCAACACATCTGTCATCAATGCTATACTTCATTACCCGAAACTTATTTTGCACCACATCATAATAATCCCATTGAAAAAATATTCTATGGCAGGGTACCTGTGAGTGAAGCAATGGCGGCTTACTACTTCAGCAAACAGTCCGTACTGCAGCAACTTATACATACACTTAAATACAGAAACAATCAGGAAGTGGGTTTGCAGCTGGGCAGATGGATGGGCGGCCTGCTTAAAAGCAGCGGAAGATTTACAAACATTGATGCACTCATTCCTTTACCCTTGTTCACTGAAAAAGAAAAAAGACGTGGTTATAACCAGGCAACCGTTTTATGCAATGGCATTGCTGAAGTAATTAATATTCCTGTTGTAAACGATTTTGTATTGCGTAAGCGTTATACAGATACGCAAACAAAAAAAGGGCGGATTGAGCGGTGGAAAAATGTAGATGGCAGTTTTGTTGTAAACGATTCAGCAATAGTAAAGCCTGAGCATGTTTTATTAGTAGATGATGTAATTACAACCGGTGCTACTTTAGAAGCCTGCGGAACAGCAATAGTTGAAAGTGGCGCCAAACTGAGCATTGCGGTACTGGCCTGGGCAAGCGATGAGTGATGCTTTAACAATAAAAAATAATTCATATACAATCCACTTCTTATTTTTACGCCCGGTGAAACTAGTCAACCTCATACTGCTTATCTCCTTCGTTTTATTTGCTGTGAGTTCCTGCAAAAAAGAATCTTTTAATACCAGCCGTGAAGCAAGATTGGATATAGGAAGGGATAGCTTATTATTTGATACTGTTTTTACAACTGCCGGATCCGTTACACAGTATTTTCTCATCCGTAATGAAAACAGACAATCCATCCGTATTGATAATATTCAATTAATGGGAGGAACGGGTTCTGCTTTTAAGATGAATGTAGATGGATCGCAGGGAGCACAATTCAGCAATATTGAGCTGGCGGGTAATGACAGTATGTATGTTTTTGTAAGAGTGAATGTAAACCCTACTGCCGCTAATCAGCCCTTTGTAATTAAAGACAGTATTCGAATTCAATGGAACGGAAATACCACGCATAAGCAATTGGAAGCATGGGGGCAGAACGCCAACTACATTCGCAGTACTATTTTCCGTGGAAACTTTACGTGGACAAAAGATAAACCTTATGTGATCCTTGGCGGCATGATTGTAGATACCAATGCCACACTTACCATACAGCCCGGCACCAGGGTTCATTTGAATGCCGATGCACCTTTTATTGTAGATGGTACACTCATCATCAACGGTACAAAAACAGATAGTGTGGTATTTCGCAGTAACCGTTTGGATGAACCTTATAAAGATTACCCCGGTGCATGGCCCGGTATTTATTTCCGTGGCAGCAGCAGGAATAATATACTTACCTACACATATATCAAAAATTCTTACCAGGGTGTTGTAGCGGAAAAACCATCCGGCAATGCCAATCCAAAACTGACACTTAATAATTGCTTTATCGACAATGTGTATGATATAGGTGTGCTCGGTATCAATTCCAGTATTACGGCTAATAACTGTCTCATCAGTAATTGTGGCAATAATATTACGTTTGTGTACGGTGGTACTTACAACTTTACGCATGTTACGGCGGCCTCTTATTCCAATCTATTTGTTACACATAAGAACCCGGTATTGGTGGCTACTAATTTTGTAAAGCAGGGCAACCAGGTTCTAACTGCACCTTTAAATGCGGTTTTTACCAACTGTATTATTTGGGGCGATGAAGGATTTGTTGATAATGAAGTGGTAACTGATAAGCAAGGTACTGACGCATTGAACCTTGCCCTCAACAATGTTTTGTACAGGGCCAAGACCGATCCTGCCAATACAACTTTGAGCAATAGTATTAAAAATCAACAGCCGCAATTTGACAGTATTGATGTAAGCAGGCGGTTCTACAACTTTCAACTTAAAGCCGGTTCACCCGCCATCAATAAAGGAATTGTAACTCCTCTTGTTACAGACATCAACGGAAGATCCCGGATTGGCCTGCCGGATTTAGGATGTTATGAGCGGCTATAAACCATTTCGGCTTTTTTTGCATCTGTTTCTTTTCACCGAACTTTGAACAATCAAAAACTTCAAACGTTTATTTTAAAACTTATTGATATGAAGCGTTTATTATTTGCAGCAATTGCTCTGCTCTCTTTATCCTTTACAGTAAAAACTTCTACAAAGTTGCCCAGTGTGCATCAGTTCAAAATAGAAGGACTGGAAGGTGGCACCATTGATTTTAAAAAGTACAAAGGCAAAAAAATACTCATCGTTAATACCGCTTCTAAATGTGGTTACACACCACAGTATGAAGAGTTGCAGGCCCTGTATGAAAAATACAAAGACAAACTGGTTGTAATTGGTGTACCGGCCAACAACTTCGGTGGACAGGAACCCGGCACCAATGCAGAGATCAAGGCCTTTTGCAGCGGTACCTACAAAGTAACTTTCCCCATGACGACCAAAGTAAGTGTGAAAGGGGATGATATGTGTGAGCTCTACCAATGGCTCACCAACAAAGCCAAAAATGGAGTACTGGATGCCGAAGTAAAATGGAACTTCAACAAGTTTTTATTGAATGAAAATGGAGAGCTAATTGCTTACTTCCCCAGCAAAGTGAAGCCGATGAGTGAGGAGATTACCGGCAAACTATAATTTTCTTTTTCAGTATTTGAAAGCAGAGGCAATCGCTTCTGCTTTTTTATTTTCTGCAAATCCTATCTTCGCCCTTCATGCAATTCTCAGCTATCATAGGCCAGCAATCAACCATTGAACAGTTGAAAGAAACGGTGGACAACAACCGCCTCAGCCATGCTATTCTTATGATAGCCAAAGAAGGAGCCGGTGGTTTACCGTTGGCCCTTGCTTTCAGCAATTATGTAGTGAGCCGGAGCGAACAACAAAAGCCCGCAGCTGCACCGGTGATGGGTTTATTTGGTGAAGAAGTGGCACCTGCCGTTACATCAAATCACGGAGCAGAATTGGCAGCTCAATACATTCACCCGGATATTCATTACAGCTATCCGGTGATTCCACGCAAGAGTGGCGATAAACCCATCAGTACTGATTTTATCAACGAATGGCGGGAGTTCATCAAACAATACCCCTATGGAAATGTGTATGACTGGCTGCAGTTTATTGGTGCAGAAAACAAACAGGGAAACATCACCGCAGCGGAATGTGCTGATATCATCCGCAAGCTCAACCTCAAAAGCTTTGAAAGCGATTACAAAATATTAGTGTTGTGGATGCCTGAATACCTGGGCAATGAAGGCAACAAATTATTGAAGCTGATTGAAGAGCCGCCAGCCAACACATTATTCATCTTAGTAGCAGAAAATGAAAGTTTGGTATTGCCTACCATAGTAAGCCGTTGCCAAACTATTCGCATACCGCCCATCGAAATCAATGAGGTGGCACAAGCGCTGCAGCAAAGAGCTAAACTGAGTGCAGAACAAGCTAACCAGATTGCCGGTGTGAGCGAAGGCAATTACCGTGAAGCACTGCAACTCATTCAGCATGCGGAGGAAGATTGGCAGAGTTTGTTAAGAGAATGGCTCAACTCGGTGTTGAAAACCGGTCCCGTGGCGCAGGTAAAGTGGGTGGAAACTGTAAGTGCCCTGGGTCGGGAAAAGCAAAAACAATTTCTCCGCTATTTTACCCATTTACTGGAGCAGAGCATTCGCCTCCGCACTATGGGTGAGGATAATCTGCCGCTCACGGGCACAGAAAAGGATTTTGCACTTCGCTTAAATAAAATGTGCGATGTCAGTCGCATGCAGGCTATTACGCAGGAGTTGGACAAGGCGGCCTACTATATTGAACGTAATGCCAACGCCAAACTGCTCTTCATGGCCCTCACCATCAAGCTGTATCATATTATCGCCAACGGGGCGGTGATTGAGGTGGTTTAATGCCCCGTCTGAAGGTAATAATTCAGCAACGCCAAGGACGACGGCGTCAGATGGCTATAAATCCTTATTTTTGATGAATTGACCCTTAACAGATTAGTGAAAAAGAGCAGGTCAATAAAAAGACAGAAGAAAAGGTTTTGTGCAGCAGGCTTTTGAAACAGGGAGCATCTTCTGTTGCGTCGCACACTTGTACCGCCTTAACATTATTGAACTGAATGTTTCGGCGGCATCACGCCAAAGGCGTTGATAATGCCGTGCTTTCTTCAGCACTGCATTTCAACATAGAACTGAAAGTGGGGCAAAAGCTCCCTGCTGATCTGAACGTACAAGAGAGTGACACAACACAGCTTCATAAATATTTCTCAGCTTGCCCCCAAATCCTTCTTCATTTCGTATTGATCATTTTTAATTTCTCATGTTTATATGAGTTGTACAAGTTGCGGAACGGGTAAACCAAATGGCTGTAAAAGCAATGGCGGTTGCAGCACGGGCGGTTGTAACCGTTTGAATGTGCACGACTGGCTGGCTAATCTTCCCTTCAGTGATCCTAACAGCGATTGCCGTGTGGTGGAGATTACGTTTAACAACGGCAGCCGTAAAGAGTTTTACCGGAACAACACCCTGCAGCAGTTTGAAAAAGGAGATATGGTAACGGTGGAAGGTGTGAGCGGTTTTGATGTGGGTATGGTAAACCTGAGCGGTGAACTGGTGCGCATGCAAATGAAAAAGAAAGGCGTGGCAGAAGATAATCCGGAGATGAAAAAAATTATGCGCCGTGCCAATGAAATGGATTTGCAAAAGTGGAAAGAAAGCAAGGAGCGTGAAAAACCGGCACTTGTACGTACAAGAGCCATCCTTATACAGTTGAAGCTGGATATGAAGTTGATTGAAGTAGAGATGCAGGCCGACGGACGGAAAGCAACTTTTTATTATACTGCTGAAGACCGTGTGGATTTTCGTGAGCTCATTAAAATTCTTGCCGGTGAGTTTAAAGTGAAAGTGGAGATGAAGCAGATCGGCATTAGGCAGGAAGCGGCAAAGATTGGCGGCATTGGCAGTTGTGGCCGGGAATTGTGCTGCAGCAGCTGGCTCAGTGATTTTAAAAGTGTAACCACCACTATTGCACGCTATCAGAACTTAACCATCAATCAAACAAAACTGAGCGGACAATGCGGCCGTTTAAAATGCTGTTTGAATTATGAACTGGATACTTACCTGGATGCCTTACAGCATTTCCCCACGAATGCTGATATGCTGGAGTTAAGCCGTGGTACCGCCACACTCATTAAAAAAGATATTTTCAAAAACCTGATGTGGTATGTGTTGCCGGATAGCAACAAGCAATACCCGGTACCGATTGACCGGGTAAAAGAAATCCGTACCATGAATGCGAAAGGTATAAGGCCGGATGAATTGGGTGCAATTGAACTGGCTCCTGCTAAGGCAGAAGAAAAAGAAATGGCGCATGTAGAACTGGTGGGACAGATAAGCTTACGTACCCTGGAGCGTAACAGCAAAAAACGCAGAGACCGGGAACAATCGCAACGTAATCAGCCGCAGCAAAAACAACAGGGCGGCAATCAACAACAACAAAGAAGACCGCAACAGCAGCAAGGCGGTGGAAATAAACAACAGCAGGGCGGCGGACAAAACAGAGGCCAACAACAACGACCACCTCAAAATCAAAACCGTCCGCAGCAGAATCGTCCCCCGCAACAGCGGAGGAACGAACCGCCGAAGAAGGATAATTAATTGTGAAATCCCGAACAAAGCGTCGGGGTTTTTTATTTAGTAGGTATCTTTCTATTTCATGCGAAGGTTTATGAAAATATCATTCATGATTCTCAGTATCATATCAGTTCTATGGCTCCTACTGGCACAAAGCTGTATGAAGTTTCGGATGAGTGATAAAGAAGCAAAGAAAAAATTTGATGAGGCAGGAGTTGCGCTTCAAACTCCTGTAAAGAAAATTGATGGTGTGAATCTGCATTATGCGCAAACAGGGAATGATACATTGCCCACCTTATTATTTGTACATGGAACACCCGGCAGTTGGGATGCATTTCAGAATTATTTGAGGAATAAAGAACTGTTGCAATATTATCGTATCATTTCCATTGACCGCCCGGGATTTGGTTACAGTGATTTTGGTAATGCCATGAACTTATCTGCTCAAACTTCTATCATCAGCCAATGGATGGATGCGGTGAATAATGGTAAACCATTTATCATTATCGGTCATAGTTTAGGCGGTCCTTTGGTATTGAAATTAGCAGCTGCACGACCGCTTTACACCAAAGCGGTAATCGTGCTCGCAGGTTCACAAGACCCATCGGCAGAAAAACCAGAGAAATGGCGGCCTGTGTTATTCAAAACACCTTTGAATTATTTAGTACCCGGCGCCTTACGCCCCAGTAATGAAGAGCTCTGGTATTTGAAAACTGATTTGAAAGAGATGAACGCTGATTATGAAAAGATTACTTGCCCGGTTTACATATTACACGGCACGAAAGATATGCTGGTTCCTTACAGCAATGTGGCTTACACACAAAAGATGCTCACCAAAACAGATTCTGTTTTTGTAACTACGTTTGAAAACGAAAATCATTTTATTGTGTGGACGAGGGAGAAGGAGATTGTAGAGTTGTTGATGAAATTTAAGTAACAGAGTAAGCAGACAGAGTTACTAAAGGAAAATCAGCACACAGAGTACACAGGGTTCACAGGGAAAATACAAGATTATTGAAGTAATGCCTTACTCTGAGTTCTCCTCTTCCTATGTGTGAGAAAAAATTAACACACGGAGTGCACAGTGTTCACTGAGAAAAAAAAGATAATTGAAGTAATGTCTTACTCTGTGTTCTCATTTTTTCTCTGTGTGAGAAAACCTCTCTGGATTACTTACTCAAATACATACTTCTATCCTTGTACAATTGACGGAAATAAGGATCTCGCAGGTTTTTAATAAAGCGGATGGCTTCACCTGTACTTTTCATTTCAGGCCCCAGCTCTTTATTTACATTGGGGAATTTATTGAAGCTGAACACTGGCTCTTTAATGGCATAACCGGTGAGCTTTTTCTCGTATGTAAAGTCGGTCAATTTCTTTTCGCCCATCATTACTTTGGTAGCAATGTTGAGGTAAGGAATCTGGTAAGCTTTGGCGATAAACGGAGTGGTTCTTGACGCACGTGGATTGGCTTCAATCACATATACTTTACCATCTTTAATGGCAAATTGGATGTTGATGAGTCCTTTTATATTTAAAGCCTTTGCAATCTTCTTGGCGTATTCTTCCATGGTTGTTACTACCAAAGGTGTTAAGTTGAACTCCGGTAACACAGCATGACTGTCGCCACTGTGAATACCTGCCGGTTCAATATGCTCCATCACACCCATTACATGAAAATTCTCACCATCATATATCGCATCAATTTCAGCTTCCTGGCAGCGGTCGAGAAAATGGTCAATCAGAATTTTATTGCCGGGTAAATGTTTTAATAAGCTCAGAACTGCTTTTTCCAGTTCTTCATCATTAATCACAATCCGCATACGTTGACCACCGAGTACATAGCTGGGGCGTACCAACACCGGATAACCAACTTCCTTTGCTACTTCCATAGCATCGTCTGTAGTATAAGCTGTGCCATATTTGGGATAGGGAATATCCAGTTCTTTCAACAGATCACTGAAACGACCACGATCTTCAGCAATATCCATATTGTCAAACGAAGTACCGATGATGCGGATTCCTTTCTCATGAAGGCGCTTGGCCAGCTTCAAAGCAGTTTGTCCCCCCAACTGCACAATCACACCATACGGTTGCTCCAGTTCAATAATTTCCCAGAGATGCTCCCAGTTTACCGGTTCAAAGTAGAGTTTATCAGCCATGTCAAAATCGGTACTAACTGTTTCGGGGTTACAGTTTACCATGATTGCTTCATAACCACACTCTTTAATGGCGAGTAAGCCGTGTACACAGCAGTAATCAAACTCAATACCCTGACCAATTCGGTTGGGTCCGCTGCCGAGAACAATGATTTTTTTACGTGTAGATGGAATGGACTCGTTGTGAAGGACTTTATTTGCCATGGCGGTGCAAAGGTAGGGGGGCAGCAGAAAAAATGTAAAAGGATTTCCATCATTTTCTGATGATGTAAATAAACAGTGGAAAGCGGCTGTAACTGTTGGTGGCAAAGAATTACTGGCTTACCAGGGTTTTTCAAAATCAGCTTTTCCAAATGTGTGCTCACGGCTTACCAGCGGTGATTGACCTTTGTTGTACCTACTGAAGCCGGTTCCCTTCAATAATCTTGCTATTAAGGCCAGTGGTGTGAGCAAGAGATAAAAAACGATTGTAAGTAAAATTCTGCCATTGATCCAACCGAGAACAGAAGCTAATTTCATCCAACCAAGGTGAATCATATTTCCAAGTGCAGGTATAAGAAAACCTGCAAGCGCTGCTGTGGCCGGTATCAGTAGCCAGTAATTATGAAACAGGATGCACAATAAAACAAACCCAGCTATAATGACGGTAAGTGAACTATGTTGTTGCTGCCACTTCATATTAAAACAAGGAATAGATAAAAGGTGCCGCAGCACTGCCGCCACCAAAAATGAGCAAAGCACCTAACAGCACGAGGAATATAATGATGGGTGCCAGCCACCATTTTTTACGTTCTTTTAAAAAGAGCCAGAAATCTTTGAGTAGTTCAATCATAATTTTTGCTGCATCAGCAATTTAACTCTTTGCAAAATTAAGGAAGCTATCTGTTGATTAAATCCGGGTGAATAATGAAAAGCATCCACATACAAAGGTTTAATGGCCTGTTTTTGAATATCGCCAAGATATAAACGGCCTGTTTTGTTCAGAAATGCTGTTTCTAACTGCGGATAAGCAGCCACAAACAAAGGCTCTTCTTTTTTGGAACAAACAAGATCTGAGGCCCGGTCAGGATATTGGTAATAGGGTACGGGCTGTACAACTAATAATGAATGGATGTCTTTTACTGCCGCTTCCTGCTCTATCAATGATACCGATTGCAGGTAACTATTGATGAGTAAAGTTTTATCCGTTGGGTATTCGGTTACTGTTGTTAACGTTGCTAATGGAGTTGTATTTCTGTACGTATTACTGAGCCAACTTTCATTTGCAGCGGTATAATTTTTATAAACAAAATTGTTAAGCCCGTCGATAAAAATGACCAGGTCAGGTTTCTTTTGGGAGTTCAGCAGATGCTGAAACAATTTGTACTCCTGGTACAGGTAATAGTAAGGCACACCATAATTATGCACTTCTAAAGAAGTATTGGTATCAATACTGTCATAAAACTGTCTTGCAAAAAAGGAAGGAATAGTTTCCGCATCAGCTACATTAAAACCAAATGTGGTAGAGCCTCCTAAAAACCAAATGATGAGTGTGTCTTTTCCTTTTTGAATAAAGCCGGGGATGGTTTTGCGTTCAAATCCACGGATGTTCACATACGTACCAGTGAAATCTTTGTTCCGGAATTCCAACCATGGAGTATAAACAAGTTGATTAGACGCCATCGCTTCATCATGAACCTGACGGTTCATTTGTTCAGATGAATCAGGGCGTACCAGTTGCTGAAACTGATAATTCTGTTTGGTACGGTTTTCAACTTCTCTCTGCTTACGGAGATTTTCTTTTACAGCATGATATAACTCAACAACCGCCAGCGTTCGCTTACCATAACGATGATAATAAAAAACACTGGTTATTATTTCAACCATTAAAAGGATGAGAACAACCAGAAGGGCAGTATAGAAAATTTTTTTAGTCATGCAGAAAGGCTGTGAATGAAGCTTTTAATCAGTTTTGATTTTCTCTTTCCAGTTACTGTCTTCTTTCCAGGCGGGTTGCTCTTTTTTGGCAAACAAATAATTACCCATCACAAGGTAATCCATTTCTGTGCGCATGAAACATTGATAAGCTTCTGCCGGAGTGCAAACGGGAGGTTCTCCCCTTACATTAAAACTGGTATTAATAAGCACGCTGCAACCCGTTTGTTGTTTAAATGCTGATAACAGGTTATAAAAAGCAGGATTGGTTTCTTTATGCACCGTTTGAATGCGTGCTGAAAAGTCAATATGTGTAACAGCCGGTAAACTGCTGCGTTGGTAATAGAGTTTTTGCTGCAGCGGCAATGAATGATAGTTTGGAGGAAGCGGATTTTGTAATTCTTTTTTTACAGGCTGCACCAATAACATGTAAGGTGAACTTGTTTTAAGTTCAAAATATTGTTCCGCATCTTCTGCCAATACTGCCGGCGCAAAAGGCCGGAACCCTTCCCGGTATTTGATTTTAAGGTTGAGCTTTTTCTGCATTGCTGCATTGCGTGCATCTGCGAGTATGCTGCGGTTACCAAGGGCACGGGGTCCGTATTCCATACTGCCCTGAAACCAGCCCACTACATTTCCATCGTTCAGCAATGTTGCCACGGCAGTATTTAATTCTGCTTCATCAGTAAACTGTTGAAAATTTGCATGAAAGCTTTCGGCTGTATGCAGTATTTCATTATTGGTAAAAGAAGGTCCGAGATAAGAACCATTCATACCGTCCGGCAATTGAATAGTACGGCTTTGTTCTTTGAACAAATGATAAGCAGCCCATGCCGCTCCCGCCGCTCCGCCTGCATCACCCCCGGCAGGTTGAATGTATATAGCATCAAACAATCCGCTGTTCTGCAGTTTGCCATTGGCCACACAGTTGAGCGCTACGCCACCGGCCAAACATAACTTTTTGGCCCCTGTTATTTGTTGCGCATGTGCTGCAAGCTTTACTACAATTTCTTCTGTTACCTGTTGAATAGCCCAGGCAAGGTTGCAATGATATTGCTGCAACTCTTCTTCTTCAACCCTTCGTTTAAAACCAAAAAGCGATTCCCATTTGCTATCATTCGCCATTCTTAAACCAACGGCATAATTGAAATAAGATTGATGCAGAAAAATACCTCCATCATCAAAAACTGTTATAAGATGTTCTTTGATTTTTTTTACAAACTCTTTTGTTTGCAAAGATTCCGGATCACCATAGGGAGCTAATCCCATCAGCTTATACTCACCGCTGTTTACTTTAAATCCGAGATAATAAGTAAAAGCAGAGTACAGCAAGCCCAGCGAATGCGGAAAGTTGAGTTGTTTTAATAAAGTGATGGATGCCTTACTCCCTTTACAAATAGTAGTCGTAGCCCATTCGCCCACACCGTCAATGGTAAGAATCGCAGCTTCTTCAAATGGTGATGGATAAAAGGCAGAAGCAGCATGACTGAGATGATGCTCTGCAAACAGTAAGTTCAATTGTTTGTCTGCAGCAGGATCTATTTTCTTTAATTCATCACGGATGATTTTTTTGAGAAACAGTTTTTCATTAAGCCATACCGGCATCGCTTTCAAAAAAGAAGCAATGCCTTTTGGTGCAAATGCATAATAGGTTTCCAGCAGTCTTTCAAATTTTAAAAAAGGCTTTTCATAGAATACAATAGAGTCTATGTCTTTTAATTCTATTTCTGCTTTCTTCAAGCAAAAGGTAATGGCATTTGAAGGAAAAGCAGCATCATGTTTTTTACGGGTAAAACGTTCTTCCTGTGCAGCAGCAATCAGCTGCCCGTTATAAAGGAGTGCAGCCGCAGCATCATGATAAAAGGCAGAAATACCAAGAACGTACATGGCCGCAAAATAACTCTTTACTGCAGAGATGCTGTAAAGGAAGCATACATTTCTTTCCAGCCGTTGAATAATGGATCACTGCCGAGGAATTGGTTGTGAAAAACCGTGATACAAGTACCTTGTAGTTCTTTTATTTCCTGTACTAACTGCTTCAGTTCAGTTACAGCCTCATCCGGTGTGTGATGAAGTTCATAAAAGCCAGTAGCTTCCATAAAAGCAAACGGATGAACACGCAGAGAAGTTGCTGCTTCCTGCTCCAGGTCGTACCACAAAAAAGAATTACATGTTGATGCACGAAAGCCGTTGACTGTACCGTAGCCCATGCTGTAATCATCTGTTATACCGGCTTGTATCAATTGCCGGTAACTGTGCGGTAAATGAAACCGTAGATAGTGATGCCGGCTTTTGGTTACCGATTGCTTCAGTATTGATTCAAGTGTATTTTTTTCTTTGGTTAGGTTTTCACGGGCTGTGTTGCTGCAAACAGATGGATGCATGCCAACAGTTGCATGTTTGCCGCTGGCAGCAATCAATTGTTGCAATGCTTTCTTTTTTGGAGAAATATTTTTATCAAGTTCAGTTTTTTCTTCGGCCACTAAAAAAAAGTATAACGCAGCTAATTGATGTTGCTGATGCAATTGCTGCAGCCAATGATAGCAATCAAAAGGATCCTCTTCTTTGCCCAGCAATATACGAAGTCGTTGTGCTATTGAAGAAGGCTGTTTGATGGAAGCTCCAAGATTGCGCCGGAATCCCTTGTGCTTGTAAGCCCACGCAATGTCAATATCATAAGTGGGAATAAATGTGAATGCTGAATGGTGAATGGTGAGTGAGTTGAATTTAGATTGGAGCAATTTGCCAAACTCTTTCAGCCAACTATCAACAACAGGTTTATTGAGAAAATTGTTTTTCCAGGCCAGTGAATTCCAATGAGCATAGCGCCCATATTCATCCGGCTCATGTTCCAGGTACTCTTCATAGCGACTAATGCAAAAGAATATTGCTGAAAATAAATCAAACCCTATATCATCTTCGCTTTTAAAGAAGGCTATGGTATTATACCATTCAAAACAATCAATCTGCTGTTTTCGTATTTCCTGCTCATGCAGCAAACCAGAAGCATAAATAAAAAGCTCATCAGTTGTTAAACGCTGCGTGGAATAATTGATTTTTTCTGAATGATGTGACTTATACAACGTTACATCCTCCGTTAGCACAGCCTGCCAATTCATTTTTTCATTGAGGTAATCAATGATGTATTGAAGACGGGGTGTGATATGATGGGTGAATATTAACAACAAACGATCAGTTGGAATTTTTCTCTCGCCAGAGCTGGTTAAAACTTTTCTCCGGAAACTGCAGTTCGCCATGATGCTTCTTCCACTCTTTCACAAAATTATTAAGCACAAAGTTTTTGATTTTGCTGCTGCCCATATTCATCATCTTTCTGCTCATACTTGCCTGCTTCCAAACCTTCCATGCCATGCGCTCAGTAAAAGATGCATAGCCCTGCTCAACTGCTTCATATCGGTTTTCCAAAAGAAGTTCATGCAGATTAATCCGTACCGGGCACACTTCCGTACAATTTCCGCAAAGAGAGGAAGCGTAACTTAAATGCTTGTATTCATCTAAGTGATTGAGGTGCGGTGTAATTACTTTTCCAATGGGTCCACTGTAGGTAGCTCCGTAACTGTGCCCGCCAATGTTCTTATAAACGGGGCATGCATTTAAACAGGCGCCGCAACGAATACAATACAAACTTTCACGGGTGGCCGGATTTTTCAGGATGTTGGTACGTCCATTATCCAGTAAAATCACAATCATTTCTTCCGGACCATCTTTTTCGTTTGTTTGTCTTGGTCCGAGCACAATGCTATTATACACCGTTACCTGCTGACCGGTACCATAAGTGGCCAGCAAAGGCCAGAACAAACCAAGATCATTGATAGAGGGCAGTACCTTTTCAATTCCTACCACTACAATATGCGTTTTGGGAAAAGCACAACTTAATCTTGCATTACCTTCATTTTCAGTAACAGCAATTCCGCCTACATCAGCCAAAATAAAATTGGCACCTGTTACTCCCACTTCTGCCTGTATGTATTTTTCACGAAGAATTTTCCTGGCTACCAATGTAAGTTGCTCAGGAGTAGCTTTGGGGTCAGTACCGAGTTTTTCTGCAAAGAGTTTTGCTACATCTTCCTTGCTTTTATGCATGGCCGGCGTAACAATATGATAGGGTGCCTCACCATCCAATTGCTGGATGTATTCGCCCAGATCTGTTTCTACACTTTCAATACCGTTTTTTTCGAGCATGTCGTTGAGATGGATTTCTTCTGTAACCATGCTCTTGCTCTTCACCAGTGTTTTGCAGTTTTTTGCCTGGCATATTTTCAATATTTCGTTGCAGGCCTGTTGTGCGTTTTCTGCCCAGATCACTTTACCGCCACGGCGTGTGAACTGCAGCTCAAATTCTTCCAATTGCTGATCCAGTGTTTCCAGCGCCCGCCATTTTACATTCTTGGCCCGCTCCCGGGCGGTCATAAGTTGTGTAAACTGCTGTTTGCCTTCGGGCACTTTGGCATTGTACTTCCCAATGTTGAAATTGATGGTACGGCGGTGATCAAGGTCCGCTGCCTTTATGGTGCTTTTAGCAATAAACTTTGATGCAGTTTCGCTCATGATTCTTTTGTTTCTTTTTGTTGATAGTATTGATTTGCTATCTGCTCCAGCACTTCATAAAAATCTTCGCCATACTTGCGAACCAGTGCTTCTTTCAAAAAACGATATACAGGTACTTTCAATTCTTTGCCAAAGGCACAACCGGGATTGCACATGGGATCCCTCGGTTCATAATTGAGATATTCGTTCTCTGTGTTTTCACTTTTGCTGATTTTGATAGGATACAAATGACAGCTGATGGGCTTTTTCCATTTGGATTTGCCTTCATTATACACCTGTTCAAAACTGCATTTTACAATTCCGGCCTCATCCACTAATCCATAAGCACACATACCATTGCTGATGGTTGGTGTTACCCAGCCGAATTCCTGATCATACGTATAGTATCCTTGTTCTTCTACTGCTTTTTTCCCTTCATCGGTCAGCAAATGCTCTACATGTACATATGCCTCTTTCACTTCATTCATCTCTTCTTTGGTAAGCGGGGCACCTGCGTCACCATCAATACAACAGCCTCCTTTGCACTTACTGAGGTTGCATACAAACTGTTCCTCCACTATTTCATTACTGATGTAAATATTATCAATTACAATCATTGGGCAAAGATAGTTGCTGTAAGGATGTATCGTGTAAATAGAAAGGGAGTAACTATTTTGTTACTCCCGGATAATGCGTGTAAATTCTTTTCTATTGCCCCTGTGCCAAACTGTAAGCCTTTTTATCGCCCCACATGTTCAGTAATTCTGTTGAACAGATTTTGAAATCCACCATTGTACGTTTGTACAATTCTAAAATATCAACCTGTGTTAACGGCATATCTTCAATGCTTTCAAAGCGGCATCGGTATTGGTTCACCAGGTTGGTAAAGATGCTTCCTTTGGGCCATACCTGCGTACCACGGTTGCTGATGGTTACCAGTTTAAATAAATCACCGGTATGTTTCAGTAATTTTTCAGCTACTTCTTTAGGCTGCTCTGCACTTTCTATAAAAAGGTCCACACCCACAATTACTTCATCTTCCATTTCCTTACTCATAATGAGCGGATTTTTTTCCAGCTTGTAAACTGTAGGAGTCGCATGTTTATCTTCCAGCATCGGGCGGGGATTATGAACCGGTAATTTTCCAAAATTGCTGATGATAGCATTGGCAAACTCGGTTGTGTTTACACTTGCTTTGTTCTTGTCGCCAAAATCACCGGTGTGTACACCGCTTTCTAAAGTATAAAGCAAAGCATTTTCAATCATGGCAGCCTTCTGCATCAAACCTAAATGACGCAGCATGCCAAAGCCACTAAGCAATAATGCAGTTGGGTTGGCAATATTTTTTCCTGCAATATCCGGCGCAGTACCGTGCACCGCTTCAAAAATGCAGATATGATCACCAATATTGGCACTGGGTGCAAAACCCAAACCGCCAACCAGTCCTGCACAAAGATCACTCACAATATCACCCTGCAGGTTTGTAAGTACTACCACATCAAACAAATCAGGACGGCTCACCAGCTTCATACACAAGTCATCTACAATCACATCATCTGCTTTCAACTCCGGGTATTCTTTTGCTACTTCATAAAACACTTCCAGGAACAAACCATCTGTAATCTTCATGATGTTAGCCTTGTGACCACAGGTAATACGTCTGGCGCCTTTTTTCTTAGCCATTTCAAACGCATATTTAATGACCTGCATACTGCCGGGGCGTGTAATAAAACGACGGCTCAAAGCCACATCATGCGTAAGCATGTGTTCAATACCGCCATAAGTATCTTCAATATTCTCACGTACAATGGTAACATCAATGGGGATGCCTGCCTTGCTGAACACCGTATCTACACCATGCAATGTTTGAAAAGTGCGTTTGTTGGCATATGTATTCCATGTTTTGCGGGCAGTAACGTTTACACTTTTTACCCCTTTTCCTTTGGGGGTTTCCATGGGGCCTTTAAATAAGATACCCAGGTTTTCTATGGTGGCCTGAGCTTCAGGCGTCATACCATTACTAAAACCTTTATCAAATACCCATTTACCCATATCCACCTGTTCATATTCCAGGGGTACATCGGCTGCTTTAAAAATGTTTAAAACGGCATCCATTATTTCCGGACCAATTCCGTCTCCTTTGGCTACTGCAATCTTTGTCATATTGTTTTGATGTTTAACTGTGTAATCAAATGGGGGCAAGGTGCTGCCTTTATGTGTTTTAAGTTTCAGCACCCGGAAGCATTGATTTGTTCGCTTCCATGTGCTATTTGTTATAATGAAAATTCAACGGAATTGTTCATCGGCCGCAAAGGTAAGGGCCGGCGGTTTTCAATAATTGGATTCGCAATTAAAGAATTGAAAAATATCAGAGCATCCATTCCACCTCGCCAAACCGGAAGGCAGTAAGACCATCTCCCCCCGTAATCAACCTGCCTTGTTCATCTACACCCCTGATGAGCGTTTCAAAAAGCCTGTTATCCTGTTTCAGGTTCATTATTTTATTTCGGCCGAATAATAACCGGTTGTAGGATTCAAAATAAGTCATCGGGTTTTGTGCAGCTTGTGCAAGCGCTGTTACCACAGCTTCCTGTAACTCAAGAGCCAGTTGTTTAATATCAGCATTCTTGCCTGTGATTTGTTTGATGGATACGGGGTTTTGCAGAAAATCAGGGAATTGTTTCTGTAAAACATTAATGCCAATACCAGCCACTACCCAGTTGAACCGATTGCCTTTAACTGTGGTTTCCATTAAAATGCCTCCCAGTTTGCGGTTACGCCAGTACAAATCGTTGGGCCATTTAATGCAGGTTTCATCACCTGTGTAGCGTTGTAATACTCCGGCTGTAGCAACTGCTATTGCCATTAATAGCGGAAAAGGCTGACCAGGGTCCGAGAAATCAGGTTTTAACAAAATACTTACACTCAAACTTTCACCGTGGGGGCTTTGCCAGCTTTTACCTCTTTGTCCACGACCTGCAGTTTGGTGATAAGCCAGTACTGCTAAGCCGTTCACAGGTTCTGCATGCCCCTTTGGCAGATGCTTTCCCTGTACCCACCCCATGGCATAGTTGTTGGTGCTGTTCACTTCGTTAAGCTCAATGAGCGGAGGCAGGTTTTTTTTGAGGCTCATGTAAGGGAACTTTATTTAATTTTGAGCAAACAAAGTAAATGCATCTCCGCTAAAAGGAGGCACCAGTAATTATTCACTAAATAAACAGCCATTTGAGTACATTATCTCTTACCGGTACACTTAAAAAACAGTCGAAAGCAACTACCCGTATCAACAGAAACAGCAAGCTATTTAAAACTATTCTTCTGGCCGTTCAGGAAAAAAAGGCGGAGGAAATTGTAAGCCTCGATTTGCGCAAGATACCTGAGGCGGTGGCCGATTTCTTTATCATTTGCCAGGCTACCAGTACTACACAGGTAAAAGCCATTGCAGATAATGTGGAGCAAAAAGTAAAAGAAGTCTGTTTAGAATTACCTTACCGGCATGAGGGAATGACTGCGGCGCAATGGGTGTTAGTGGATTATATCAATATTGTAGTCCATATCTTTCAGCCCGAAACAAGAAAGTTTTACCGCCTGGAAGAAATGTGGAGTGATGCAGATTTACAGGAACATTTGTAAAGGATTTATTGTTTTAATCCGTCTGCTCCACCAGGCAAAGACACTTAAATTTTAATTTCCGGTGAAACATTTCACCTTTCAGTTGTAATATAACCATCAAAATACCCGAGAGGGCTAAATAAAAAAAGAAAATGAGTTTGCAGGATAACAATATGAACGAAGGCGGCGGAAAAGAACCACGTAAAACAATCAAGTTTAATATTTATTGGGTATATGCCATAATTGTGGCCATATTACTGGGTTTTCAGCTTTTTGGACGCATGTCACCCTCTACGGTGTCAATATCCAGAGAGGTATTTCTGGATAGCCTTCTTAAGCCGGGGTATGTAAAAGACTATTTAATTGTAACCAATAAAAAAGTTGTTAGAGTTACGCTTAAAGAAAATGCGTTTTCTGATCCTTACATTAACTCAAGGTTTGAAAGCAGGAAAATTAAAATTGATAAAAAGCAAGGGCCTCATTTTGAATTCAGAATTCCTGATGTAAGCAACTTTGATAAGCAGCTCAATGATTTTTTCATAGCTAACCCAACGGTAGTAAAACCGTCATCTGATTCAAGGGAAGAAGAAAACTGGTTAAGCCCCGTATTGAGTTTATTACTTCCGGTTCTGGTATTGATTGCCTTATGGGTACTGCTCATGCGCAAGATGAATGCAGGCGGTGGTGCAGGTCCCGGCGGCGGTGGCATCTTTAATATTGGAAAATCCCGTGCACAACTGTTTGAGAAAGGCACAAAAGTTAACGTTACTTTCCAGGATGTAGCCGGTTTGGATGAGGCCAAAGTGGAAGTGATGGAGATTGTAGACTTTTTAAAGAATCCCAAAAAATATACAGCACTCGGTGGCAAGATTCCAAAGGGTGCCTTGCTGGTAGGCCCTCCCGGTACCGGTAAAACATTGCTGGCAAAAGCAATGGCGGGTGAAGCACAAGTGCCTTTCTTCAGCATCAGTGGTTCTGATTTTGTGGAATTGTTTGTAGGTGTGGGTGCCAGCCGTGTTCGTGACCTGTTCAAACAGGCGAGAGAAAAAGCGCCTTGTATCATTTTTATTGATGAAATTGATGCCATTGGCCGTGCACGTGGAAGAAATGCCATTGTAAGTAATGATGAGCGTGAAAATACATTGAACCAGTTGCTGGTGGAGATGGATGGTTTTGGTGGCGATACAGGCATCATCATTCTTGCTGCTACTAACAGACCTGATGTATTGGATTCTGCACTCTTGCGTCCCGGACGTTTTGATCGTCAGATTTCCATTGATCGCCCGGATGTAAAAGGCCGTGAGCAAATTTTCAAAGTACACCTGAAACCGATCAAGGTTTCAGAAACCCTCGATATTCATAAGCTGGCAGAACAAACGCCCGGCTTTGCAGGTGCTGATATTGCCAATGTTTGTAATGAAGCGGCGTTGATTGCAGCACGTAAAGGAAAAGCAGCGGTAGACATGAGTGATTTCCAGGATGCCATTGACCGTGTAATTGGTGGTTTGGAAAAGAAAAATAAACTCATCAGTCCCGAAGAAAAAGAGATCATTGCTTACCATGAAGCAGGGCATGCTATCTGCGGGTGGTTCCTGGAACATGCTTATCCATTGTTGAAAGTAACCATCGTTCCCCGTGGTACTGCTGCATTAGGCTATGCACAATACACGCCTAAAGAACAATATTTATATAATACTGACCAGTTGATTGACCAGATTTGTATGACGCTGGGGGGCCGTGCTGCTGAAGATATTTTCTTTGGTAAAATTTCCACAGGCGCCCAGAATGATTTACAGCAGATCACCCGTATTGCATATGCAATGGTGAGTGTGTATGGTATGAATGATAAAGTGGGTAATGTAAGTTTCTACGACCCCAACCAGGATCAAACTTTTACCAAGCCTTACAGTGATGAAACGGCGAAGATGATTGATGAGGAAGTGCGTAAGTTAATTGATGCCGCTTACGAAAGAACCAAAGCATTACTTACGGAGAAGAAAAATGAAGTTGAGACGTTAGCCAAAAAGTTGCTTGATAAAGAGGTGTTGTTCCAGAGTGATGTGGAAGCGTTGATTGGTAAACGTCCGTTTGAGCAAAAGAAATTGCTGGATGAAAACGGTGTTGAAATTCCGCATCATGCGCATGCTGCCAGCGAAATTCCTGATACTCCAAATACAGAAGCATGAGTGTTTCTCCCGCAAAGGAAAATATTCTGAAAAAAATAAGACAGGCACTGAGTCATCCGGTGCCTGTTCCATTTCCTCAAAGCGAAGGAAACAACAGTGTATTTCAACCACCGGTAGATGATATGGCTGTGCAGTTTGCACAGGAGTTCACCAGGTTGCAGGGTCGTTTTGTGTATTGTGCTGATGCAAAAGAAGCAGTACAACATCTGCTGGAATTAGTAGAAAGCAGGGCATGGTCTAAACTTGTGTGCAGGGAAAAAGATCTGCAAAACCTGTTGCTGGGCCTTGCACCAAAGCTCGAATTTCATAATGCTTTGCATGACAGCGATGCCTCCATTACCAGTTGTGAATTACTCATCAGCCGTACCGGAAGTATTTTACTGAGCAATGCCTATGAGAGTGGCCGTACAGCCAGTGTGTATGCACCTGTTCATATTTGTATTGCCTTCACCCATCAGCTGGTTTATGATATCAAAGACGGGTTGGTTCAACTCAAAGAAAAGTACGGAAACAATCTCCCTTCTTTTATCTCCCTTGCTACAGGCCCCAGCCGCACAGCAGATATTGAAAAAACATTAGTGGTAGGAGTACACGGCCCCAAAGAAGTGTTTGTGTTTTTAATTGAAACACCTTCCTCTATTTAATTTTTGTTTCACTTTTTACACAAATGATTTGATTGTATCTTTAAGGCATGAGTACGCCTGTTATCCACTTATTTGTTTACGGTTCTTTGCGCAGGGGATTTCATCATCCTGTATTTGATTACATCAAGAATCATTTTACGTTTGTTGCTGATGGTAAAGTAAAAGGCCGCTTATTTGATTTAGGTACCTATCCTGCGGCTGTTCCTTCAGTAGAAGGATACCTGATCGGTGAGTTATTTGTAGCTAACAGTAATGAAGACTTTAACTGGGCCATTAGTCAGCTTGATGATTATGAAGGTCTGAATCCTGAGGCAGGAGAAACCTCCCTGTACAGGAGAGAAACGGTAACTGCTTACCATAATGACAGCCAAACCACTGCATGGATTTACTGGTATAACGGTACAGTAGATGGCTTCCCGGTGGTTGAAAGCGGCGATGTAATGGAGTATTTTAAAAACAACAACCGCTAACAGGTTCTTTGTTCCTGTTTCTTCTTTTATATTTGGAAATGCAAGTTCCTGCGGGTAAAAAAATATACTTCCTTTCAGATTTTCATCTCGGTGCTCCCAATAAGGAACAAAGCTTGTTGCGTGAAAAAAAGCTCATTCGTTTTTTTGATGAAATACAATCCACAGCTGCTGCGGTTTTTATTGTAGGCGATCTGTTTGACTTCTGGTATGAATACCGTATTGTGGTGCCCAAGGGTTATGTGCGTATTCTTGGTAAACTGGCAGCGTTAACAGATGCAGGAATTCCTGTTCATTTTTTTGTAGGCAATCATGATATGTGGATGAAGGATTATTTTCAGAAGGAACTCAATATTCCTGTTTATTTTGAACCAAAGGATTTTGAATTCAACGGCAGGCAATTTCATATAGGTCATGGTGATGGATTAGGTCCGGGGGATCATGGTTATAAAATGCTCAAGAAAATTTTCCGTAATCCTGTGAGCCAATGGTTATTTGGTGTATTACCGCCTTACATTGGCATGGGTATTGCCAATTATATGAGCCGGCGCAGTCGTGCACAAACGGGAGCAACAGAAGAACAGTTCCTGGGTGAAGACAAAGAATGGCTCATTATTTATTGCAAAGAGGTATTGCAAAAAAAATTTTACGATTTTTTTGTGTTCGGACACCGCCATTTGCCCATTAATCATCGTCTGTCTGATAGATCAACATATATCAATCTCGGCGATTGGATCCGTTATTTCACCTACGCTGAGTTTGACGGGACAGATCTGGAATTGAAAACATACAATCCTTGAAGTTATTCATTACCATATTTTTTTTAGTTGCTGTTTGCAATGCACAGGCGCAGGACAGTTCTTTTTTCAGACCTGCTAAAACAATTGAAGGTGAGTTTGTCGACTTTACGGTTGATAACTTAGGTAACTACTACCTGCTATCCAAAGACAATCAGCTTAAAAAACTCAATAACCGTGGCGATAGTATGGGAGTGTTTAATGATGTGCGCCGCTATGGTAAACTATATTCAATTGATGTTACCAATCCGCTCAAGGTATTGTTGTATTACAAAAACTTTTCTACGATCGTTGTGTTGGATCGTTTTCTCAATATTGTGAACACACTTGATCTACGCAAACAAAATATCTTCCAGGTAAAAGCGATTGCCCAGAGTTATGATAATAATATCTGGCTGTATGATGAGCAGAACAATAAACTCAAACGAATTGGTGAAAAAGGCGAAGTGATTTTTGAAACAGTTGACCTGCGTATCATCTTTGATGAAGTGCCATCGCCCACGCAAATTTTTGACCACGATGGATTTGTATATCTCTACGATCCTGAAAAAGGATTTTACGTGTTTGATATCTATGGCAGCTTTAAAACTAAGGTTTCCTACAAAGGATTGACGGATGTTGCCGTCATCGGTAAAACCATACTCGGCATTGAAAACAAAATCATCATTGCTTATACAACCGGAACACTTACGGAAAGAAGACTTCCCTTGCCTGCCGGTCTTGCTGATTATCAGAAAGCCATCATACAACCCGGTCGTTTGTACCTGCTTCAAAACAACAGCATCAGGCATTTTACATTTTAAATCCTTAGCAGCATTGCGCCATCAATCAATTTTAATGTTCATGAAAAGGTTTAGAAATTAATTTTGCATATGCCTGAATTTCTACAAAACAGCTTTCTTGATAATCCACTCATGAGTTATGTATGGATTGCAGTTGTACTTATAACAATGATGCTGCTCAAGGGAGTGATCTCCCGTTTTTTGTGCAGCATCCTATATGGCTTTTTTCCAAAAGCAAAGAAGTATGTAGACCGTAAACAGTTTATTGATCTGGTACTGTTGCCCATGGAATGGTTTATTGTATGGACCGTGGTGATATTCTCTTTACACAAACTGAAATTCCCCGAGGTATTAAAAGTTGAGTTATACAAAGTAAGCACACAGGATATTGCTGATGCTGTTGGTAAAATTATTCTGATTGTTTTTTTTATCCGTTTACTCATTCGTCTCATTGATTTTTTTGCACTCATCTTTGAAGTGCAGGCCAACCAAACGGCCGATCAAAGTGATAACCAGCTCGTGGTTTTCTTTAAAGATTTTTTTAAAGCAGTAGCTGTTATTCTGGGTATATTACTTATCTCCCGCTTTGCTTTTAATTTTAATGTTACGAACCTCATTACAGGTTTAAGCATTGTTACGGCAGCTATCGCTCTTGCTACAAGGGAAAGTCTTGAGAACCTGATCGCCTCCTTCATCATCTTTTTTGATAAACCCTTTACCGTAGGTGATTTAGTGAAAGTAGAAGCAATTACAGGTACGGTGGAGAAAATCGGTTTACGCAGTACAAGAATACGTACGGATCAGAAAACCTATGTAACCATGCCTAATAAAAAAATGGTAGACAGCATTCTGGATAATCTTTCGCTGCGTACACAGCGGAAAGCTGAAATCAGGTTGGAGCTGAGTGTACAAACCTCTTCACATAAAATAAATGAACTGCTTGCAAAAGCTGAAATGTTATTACAGCAGCAGGAAGAAATACAAACTCATAGCGTTGTGCTGAATGATATAGGGTTAAAGTCTATTACTATTTTGATTGAATACTTTACTGCACCCATTGATTTTACCCGTTTTCAGCAATTAAAACAAGAGATGAACCTGCACCTTCTCCGCAGTATGGAAGATTTACAAATAGAACTGGCAGGTAGTAAAGAGTAAATACATGCATATCCATTTTCAACCCACACTTCAAAACAATCTCGTTCTGCTGCAACCGTTACAGCAGGATGATTTTGAACCATTATATATGGTAGCTGCTGACCCATTGGTGTGGGAACAACATCCTAACAAAAACCGTTATCAACGGGAAGTGTTTCAGAATTATTTTAATGGTGCCATGCAATCTAATGGAGCAATGCTTATTCTGGATAAAGCTACAGATGAGGTGGCAGGCTGCAGCCGGTTTTATGAGTATGATGAAACAACATCTTCCGTTTTCATCGGTTATACCTTTTTCGGCCGCAAGTTCTGGGGTAAAGGTTATAACCCTGCTGCCAAACATTTGATGATTGATTATGCATTTCAACTTGTTAATACCATCAAATTTCATATCGGGGCACAAAACATACGCTCACAAATTGCTATTGAACGTATTGGTGCCATCAAGACAAAAGAAATTGAAGTGGCTTACCATGGAGAGCCAGAGCGGCTCAACTTTGAATATGAATTAAAGAAAGAAGATTGGTTTAAAGGTTGATCATTACTTCGCCTTCATCAATACTTCGCTCAAATCTTTATCATACATACCGCTGCTGCCAAACTCTTCAACCCGGCCTATTTCTTTACCGGCTTTCATCACCACAATCGTAGGGGCTTTGGTAATGCCCAACGCTTCGCACAAAGAACCCAGCGTTGTTTTCTTACGGTCAACACCAATGATGGTGATACGCTTAGTATCAAAACCTGCTTCTGTACACAACTTCAGTAATTGGGGAAATACAATATGAGAATCTTCACACCAGGTACCGATGAATACAAGCAACTGAACGGTATCTTTTACTTCCTTTAAAGCAGTAACAGCAGCTGCATTGGGTTTGTACCAGCTGATGTCGTTCCGCATCCATTCAAAAGCTGCATCTGTTTTCAATACATCAATACTCAGAATACCTTTGAGCGTTTTTAAACCGTTCTGCGGATCTTTCCCTACTTCATATTGAACCTGAGCGGTGGTGTTGAGTGCAAGTATTAAACTGAAAAGAAGGGTAGCGAATATTTGCTTCATCATTTATAAATCTGCTTTGATGGTGAGTAAGAACGATTTAATTTCCTGTAAGCTTTTAATGAGATCATACCGCAGCAGAGAATCATCTTTATACTTTTTGAGATAATCCTTAGCGCCTTCAATGGTATATTTTCTTTGACGTAACAAAAAGTAAATCAGTTGCAGCTTCTTGATATCAGCCACTGTATAAAAGCGGTCGCCTTTTTTGTTTTTACGGGGTGTAATGTGTTTGAACTCCGTTTCCCAGTAACGCAGTGAAGAAGGATTGAGGTTGAACATGGCGCCTACTTCGCCAATGCTGTAATAAAGTTTTTTACTCAACTCTTCATCAGGTGGTAACTGCACCATTTCGGCCTCGCTCACCATATCCTTAAGGCTTTTGCGACCCCGTTTGGTTTTAGGTTTTACGGCTACAAACTGCACTACATCTTTTTGCACCACTACAGGTGTTGCAGTGGTTGGTTTGGTGTCGTCAAACTCAAATGCTATTTGGGAATTGCCGGGCATTGATACAGCAAAAGTAATAAATGAAATTTGAAGGTAATAGTATCAAACGCATTGACTTAGTTAAAGATAACTAATCAAATACAATAAAGACGCCTTCCTTTATTAGTCAAAGCTCTGGTTACCGGTGGCGGCTATCTTGAGCAAACGATCAAATTGTTCCGGTGTAAGATCATTATAAAAGAAGTAAATGGGGTTGATTTCCCTGCCGTTTTTATGTACTTCATAGTGTAGGTGTGGCCCGGTACTTTTACCGGTGCTGCCCACCCAGCCAATCACTTCGCCTCTTCTTACTTTTTGTCCCGCCCTTGCTTTAATACGAACCATGTGACCATACAATGTTTCATAGCTGAAACCGTGATTGATCACCACATGATTACCATAGCCGTTGCCGGTATTGCCCGCCAGTTCCACCACGCCATCCGCCGTAGCATACACAGGCGAACCTTGAGGTGCTGCAAAATCAAGCCCAGCATGAAACTTGGTGGTTTTATATACGGGATCAATCCGGTAGCCAAAACCACTGGCTAAACGGTTCAGATCTTTATTGCTAACGGGTTGAATGGCCGGAGTGGCTGCCAGAAGCGCCTCCTTATTCTTCACCATATTTTCAACCGCATTAAACGACTTTGACTGGGCAAATAATCTGCTGCTGAGATTTTTAATCTGGTTGATAATTGACGTGTTCAGCTCTTTATCAGAGAGTGTGGCTATCAGCCTTTCTTCCTGCTGTTTTTCCATCATTTTGGCTCGGGCACTATCCGGTATGGGGCTGGCTTCAAAGATGGAGCGGTACACTTCATTATCCCGTTTTTCAATTTCACGGAGCTGTTTGCTCATCTGTTGTATTTCCTGCTGCACCAGGTCAAACTTATCCTGTATCCGTTCGTTTTCCTGCAGCAGTTTCTTTTCGTTGGCGCTGGGGAAATAGCGGTAGGCAATCTGCATAAACAGGAAACCCGTTACTGCCACGGCTGCAATAAAACTGAACACCCGCAACAGCTTCACCCGCAGGGGAGTTACCAGTTTCTCATACCGGAGCGTATTGGTATTATAGAAGTACTTTACTTTTTTCATTTACCCCAACCCTCTTGGGAACATTTTTGCCTTCAGCTGAAGGAAGTTCATGAACAATATGGTTGTGGTGCTTTACGTAGCCAGCAATTTCACAACTTGATCACCACCTGTAATCTGAATCAGTTTACAAGGCTTACCTTTGCCGCCATTGATTTTTGAAGGCTGACAAATATAGTCGCTTCCCTTGCAAAAATCAACCCAAACCTTTTTTGTATGATGATGACCGCAGCCCAAATACGTCAGCAATTTTTAGACTTTTTTGCTTCTAAACAGCACCAGGTGGTGCCCAGCGCCCCTATTGTAGTGAAGAACGACCCCACTTTATTGTTTACCAATGCGGGTATGAACCAGTTTAAGGATTACTTCTTAGGCAATAAAAAACCCGTGCATCCCCGTATTGCCGATACACAGAAATGTTTGCGTGTGAGCGGCAAGCATAACGATTTGGAAGAAGTAGGCGTGGATACCTATCACCATACCATGTTTGAGATGCTGGGTAACTGGAGCTTTGGCGACTATTTTAAGGCAGAAGCCATTGACTGGAGCTGGGAATTGTTGACGAATGTTTATGGTATTCCCAAAGACCGTTTGTATGTAACCATTTTTGAAGGTGATACTAAAGAAGGATTACCCAAAGATGAAGAAGCCTACAATGAATGGGTAAAAGTAATTGCGGAAGATCGCATTTTGCTGGGCAATAAGAAAGATAATTTCTGGGAGATGGGTGATACAGGTCCTTGTGGTCCCTGTACAGAGATACATGTGGATTGCAGAACAAATGAAGAACGCAAACTGGTGGATGGAAAAACACTGGTGAATAATGATCATCCGCAGGTGATTGAAATATGGAACAATGTATTCATCCAGTTCAACCGGTTGAAAGATGGTTCACTGGAGCAATTGCCTGCCAAACATGTGGATACAGGTATGGGCTTTGAACGGTTGACCCGTGTGCTGCAGAACAAACAAAGCAATTACGATACAGATATTTTCACGGGCACCATTGCCGCAAGTGAAACCATTGTTGGTAAAAAGTATAAAGGTGGTGATGATAAAGAGAGTGTAGCCTTCAGGGTGTTGGCCGATCATATCCGTGCTATTTCTTTTACGATCGCTGATGGACAATTGCCGAGTAACACGGGAGCAGGTTATGTGATACGTCGTATTTTAAGAAGGGCCGTTCGTTATTATTATTCCTATTTAGATCATAAACAACCCTTGCTGCATCAGTTAGTACTTGTGTTAGCTGCACAGTTTGAAAACGTGTTTCCTGAATTGAAAGCACAGGAAGGTTTTGTAGCCAAAGTAGTTAAGGAAGAAGAAGAAGCGTTTTTACGAACACTGGAAAAAGGCTTGAAGCGTATTGATGATATGATCGCTTCAGCAAATGGTGGAGTGATTGAAGGAAAAGCTGCCTTTGAATTGTTTGATACTTACGGATTCCCCATTGACCTTACCAGGTTGATTGCTTCTGAAAACAAACTCAGCATTGATGAGAAAGGTTTTGAACTTGCTTTAAATGAACAAAAGGAACGCAGTCGTGCTGCTACCACGCTTGATACAGAGGATTGGGTGGTATTGAAAGAAGCGGAGAATAAATTCATCGGCTATGATTCTTTGGAAACAAAAGCTGATGTACTCAAATACCGCAAAGTAAAAGCAAAGGGCAAAGAGCATTACCAGTTTGTACTAAGTTCCACACCGTTTTATGCAGAGAGCGGCGGACAGGTGGGTGATAAAGGTGTTTTGATTTTTGATGGAGAAGAAATTGCAGTTACCGATACCAAAAAAGAAAATAATCTCATCATTCACTTTACGGAAAAACTTCCTGCTACCATTGCTGCCAATGTGGAAGCAAAAGTAAATCCGTTACAACGAAAGCATACTGAACTCAATCACTCAGCTACGCATTTAATGCATGCTGCCTTACGTACCGTACTCGGTACCCATGTAGCACAAAAGGGTAGTTTGGTGAATGATGAATATTTACGTTTTGATTTTTCGCATTTCGCAAAAGTAACAGAGGAAGAGTTGCGTAAAGTAGAAGCGATCGTTAACGAAAAGATCAGGGCCAATATTCCGGTAGTCATCAAATCCATGTCCAAAGACGAAGCGATTGCTATGGGGGCTATGGCTTTGTTTGGTGAAAAATATGCAGATGTGGTTCGTGTGGTGATTATGGATCCCAACTATTCCATTGAGTTGTGCGGTGGTACCCATGTGGGCAGCACCGGTGAAATTGGTTTCTTCAAATTCACTTCTGAAAGTGCTGTAGCGGCAGGTGTACGCCGTGTGGAAGCAGTAACGGGTTTAGCAGCAGAGCAATTGATCAATACTCAATCTGTGTTGATCAGTGAAATCCGTGAGCTGCTTAAAAATCCTAAGGATCTTACGAAAGCCATTGAAAGTTTGCAATCAGAAAATACAGAGCTGCGTAAAAAGCTGGAAGGTTTGGAAGCACGCCAGTTGGTAGCCATCCGCAATGAGTTGTTGCAAAAGGATGAGATCATCAACGGTGTAACATTTGTGGGTGATATCATTGAAGTGAGCAATGCAGATGCACTCAAGAAGATCTGTTTTGATCTGAAGAATAATCTCAACGATTATGTAGCAGTGCTTTGCGCCAATATTGGCGGCAAGCCTTTTGTGGCCGTTGGTATTTCAGAAACAGTGGCAGCTGCTAAGCAGTTAGATGCAGGTAAGATCATCAAAGAACATATTGCCCCGCTCATTAAAGGTGGAGGTGGCGGACAAAAAATATTGGCCACAGCCGGCGGACAGGAAGCCGGCAATTTGCAGGCAGTGATTGAAAAGGTGAAATCTCTTTTATAATACACGTTCTCAATTCGTTTGATAGCAGGCTCCGGCCTGCTTTTTTATTGCCAAATTTTAACAAATGCGAAATGCTTCGTAATTAGGAAATGTTTCGTACATTCGTTTTCAACATTCAAAAAACCTAATAGTATGAAACGTATCACATTCAAAGCCGCACTGCTGTTGCTGGCTTTACAATTGGGAGTGGGTTCCTTATCATTTGCCCAGAAACGGGAAAAAGCAGAACGCATCATCATTCAGAAAAAAGGAGATAAAAATGAAAAGACCGTCATTGAAATTGACGGGGATAAAGTAAAAGTGAATGGTAAAGAAATCAAAGAAGGGGAGAAAGATGGAAACATCATCATCCGGGAGTTTGATGATAAGGATGTGTACCTGCACATGCCCCGTGTGTATGAGCGCATGATGCCTTTATTACAGGAAGAGCTTATGTTGAAGCAGAGAGACTGGCAACATAAATCAAAACAATGGGAACAAAAGAGCAGGGAACTGGAACGTAGAATGGAAGGTATGAAACTGAAAATGGAAAAGCGTGCTTTCCTGGGCGTAAGTACCGATGAAGTTTCCAACGGATTAAAAATTACAGAAGTCTCCAATGAAAGTGCAGCCGCTGCTGCCGGATTAAAAGAAGGTGACATAATTACCAACGTAGACGGTAAGGAAATGAAAGAAAGTGAGCAACTGGTAGAAGCCATTCGTGCTCACAAACCGGGTGATGAAGTAAGCATTGAATACCTGCGAAATGGAAAAAAGCAAACAACTACGGCAACCTTGAAATCGCTTTCAATGCCCGAAAGTTTTCAATTCAGAATGGATCCTATTGAAATTCCTGACTTTCAGTTTGATGGTTTGCGTGAAATGAGAATCATGCCTCCTCTTGGCGGAGAAGGTTTTCAATTTTACAAACGTGGTCCCAAACTGGGCGCTACCATTCAGGATACAGAAGATGGTAAAGGCGTAACAGTGGATGAAGTAGATGCAGATGCACCTGCTGCCAAAAATGGTTTGCAAAAGGGAGATGTGATTACTGAAATCAACGGTAAAGCAATTGCTGATGTGGGTGATGCACGGGACGCTATGCGGGAAGCAACCGATAAAAACACCTGGAGTATTAAAGTGCAACGTGGCGGCAAACCGGTAACTATTGAAGTGAAAATTCCCAAAGAACTTAAAAAAGCTGAATTAGAACCATAGACCTTTTCTCATGCTCGTTCTGTTGATGCCCCGTCAGTAAAGACGGGGCTTTTTTGTGAACTATCTTACAAATGCTTCGGCTGAAATAGGATATTTTTGCTGCTTCTATGCAATACAGCGAAAAATACGAAGCGGTGATTGGTTTGGAAGTGCATGCCCAGCTATTAACCAAAAGCAAACTCTTTAGTGCAGATGATGCCGGTTTTGGCGGAGCACCTAACACACATGTAAGTCCTGTTACATTAGCTCATCCTGGAACATTACCAAAGCTGAATAATGAGGCTATTGAACTGGCCGTACGTATCGGGCTGGCCTGTCATTGTGAAATTGAAACCACGAACTATTTTGCACGCAAACATTATTTCTATCCTGATCTCCCAAAAGGGTATCAGCTTTCACAACATACCACTCCTGTTTGTAAAGGAGGTTATGTCACCATAAAAACGGCAGCCGGTGAACGCAATATCCAACTCAACCGGATTCATATGGAAGAAGATGCCGGTAAAAGTATGCATGACCAATATGAAGAGTATTCTGTTGTTGATTGCAATCGTGCCGGCGTTCCATTGGTTGAAATTGTAACAGAACCTGATCTTCATAACGGCGATGAAGCAGCGGCCTATTTAACGGAGTTGCGTAAAATGGTTCGTACACTAAGTGTGTGTGATGGTAATATGGAAGAAGGCAGTATGCGTTGCGATGCAAATATTTCAGTTCGTTTGAAAGGTGAAACAAAATTGGGTACGAAAGTAGAAGTGAAGAATCTCAACTCCATCCGGTTTTTAAAGAAGGCGATTGATTTTGAAGTGATGCGTTTGATAGAGCTGCATGAGAAAGGAGAACCGGTAGTACAGCAAACAAGGAGTTTTAATGCAGAAGATGAAACCACTTTTGCCATCCGCACTAAAGAAGATGCCAACGACTACCGCTATTTTGCTGACCCTGATTTACCGCCCTTTGTAATTACAGAAGATTTTATTGAAAAAGTTCGTGCTTCCCTGCCCGAAATGCCGGCACAACGTAAAGAACGATTGATGATTCAATACAGGCTCCCGGAATATGATGCAGCCCTGCTGGCAGAAGATAAAGTATGGAGTGATTATTTTGAAGCAACCGCAAAACATACATCCTCATTCAAGCAAATCGCCAATTGGTTACTGGGTCCGGTAAAATCATATTTAAATGAGAATGAGTTTGAGTTGGAGCAGTTTTCATTGAAGCATGAGCAACTGGCTGAGTTGATTGCAATGGTGGAAGAAGGAAAAGTGAGTCATACGATGGCTGTACAGAAGTTATTTCCGGCTATAATTGGCAGCGATCAAACTGCTATGCAATTAGCACAAAGTTTGAATTTGCTGCAGGAGCGGAATGAAGATGCACTCACACAGTTAATCGAAGAGGTACTTGGCAGTATGCCGGAGAAAGTAACGGAGTATAAAAAAGGCAAAAAAGGATTGATCGGTTTGTTTGTAGGCGAGGTCATGAAAAAATCAAAAGGCAAAGCGGATCCTAAATTGCTGAATCAATTAGTAACAGAAAAACTGTCACAGTAAGAATTACAACTATAAAAATCTCACAGGAAGTATTTATAAAAAATCAAACATGAAAAAAATTGTATTGGCAAGCGCTGTTTGGATGGCACTTATGGCCTGTAACAACGGCGGCAAAAAGGAGTTTACGATTAAAGCAGAATTGAAAGATGCACCTTCAACACTTGCTTACCTGGAATTGGTGAATTATGATAATACGCCACCCCGTATTATTGATAGCGCTACTATTACTAACGGAACCTTTACACTTAAAGGAGAAACAACAGAAGAATCGTTATTGCAGATCCGTTTTCCAAACGAGCAAACAGCACCTCTTTTATTTGTTGTAAGTGATGCAGGCAGTATCAATTTTAAAGGAAACTGGACGGATGGCCGTTCATTGCGTATTACCGGGTCAGCAGCATCTGAGCGCTTGCGCATTTTTGTAGATTCACTTACCGTTACACAACAGAAAATATTCGGCATGCAAACACAACTTCAGCAAAACACTGCTTTGCCTGATAGTATGAAGCAGGTGATGCAAAGAGAAGCAGAACAGATTGTAAATGGATTTACAGGCTATGTTACTAAAACAGCTTCGGAAGATAAAAGTCCTGTGGTGAGTATGTTTGCTGTTTCTTTAAATACCGGCAAAACACTTCCTGAAAATGAAGCAGCATATAATGATTTGTTGAAACGTTTTCCCAAACATAACGGCGTACAGGCCGTAGTAAAGCAATTCCGTGAATCAGTTGCCAATGCTAATAATCAGCAAAAAGCACAGGAGTCAAAACCGGGTGTTGGCAGTATTGCTCCTGATTTTTCGTTGCCCGATGAAAACGGAAAAAACATTTCCCTCAGCAGTTTCAAAGGCAAATATGTATTGGTTGATTTCTGGGCCAGTTGGTGCGGTCCGTGCAGGGCAGAAAATCCAAACATAGTAGCAGCATTTAATAAGTTTAAAAATAAAAACTTTACCATCCTGGGTGTTTCACTGGATAAAACCAGGGAACCCTGGTTGCAGGCAATTAAAGAGGATGGTTTAACATGGACGCATATCAGTGATTTAAAATTTTGGGAAAGTGCCGTTGTTCCTTTGTATGGTATTAATGGTATTCCTTATAATGTTTTGATTGATCCTGATGGAAAGATTATAGCAACAGAGTTGAGAGGAAGTAATTTGGAAAATGTATTGACCGAGGTGTTGAAATAGTAACCTGATTCCTATATAAGAAAACCTCCGCAACTGCGGAGGTTTTCTTTTTATGTTTCCTGTTATGAATTAAGGAAGCAATACTCTGTCGATGATGTGTAACACACCGGGGCGTGTACCAGCAGTACCCGAAAAGTATAGGATATCTGCTGTTGTTACATTTGAAGCAGCAGTGTTGCTGGCTCCTCTTACAGTAACACCTGAACCACTAACAGCTACAGTAATTGTTGGGGTTGCACCCAGAGCTGTAACGTAAGTATTACTCGTAAAATCAATCGAAAATGCACGACCTGCTCTGTTATAGGGCGAAGTAAGTACAGAATTTGTCAAGGTTGCAGCGGGGATCACGTGGTAACGTAAAATGTTACCCAAAGCCACAGGGTCAGCTGCGTTAATTGCTGCTACATCTGCAAAACCTGCTGCGTTAAATGCAGCATTTGTAGGCGCAAACACAGTAAGCAAAGTCGTTGATGCATTTAGTGCAGTAGTTAAACCAGCTCTGTTCACTGCAGCCACAAACAAACTTAGATTTGGGTTTGCAGCAGCAGTTGCTGTAAGTGTGTTTAAAGGTGGCAATAATACACCATCTACTTTGTGTAAAATACCATTAAGTGATAAAATATCTGCTTGCACCACTCTTTTAGCATTAATAAAGAAACTGTTATTATAAAACGAACAGTTTAATACTTCACGCTGTAAACTTGTGTACGCTGCATTAGGACCAGGCAGCAGATCGGTTGAACGCACCCGACCAGAAACTAAATGGTTTCTAAGTACAGCTCTTAACTGATCAATAGGCATACTGCCTACAGAAGCTGCGGTAATGCCTGCAGCACCAAATGCTGCATCCGTTGGAGCAAAAATGGTATAGCTGCCTAATAATGCCATATCCTGGTCAAGTCCTACACGTTTTACAGCAGTTACAAAAATGGTAAGATTACTTTCTTTGGAAGCAACAGTTATAATGTTATCAGTAAGGGCAGGGGTAGGCGCCACAAACTGATCCCTTTTATCACATGCCGCCAGCACAAGTAATGTGAGCAATGCTGCGATACTGTTTTTTGTTCTGAATAATTTCATATCTGATTCTTTTTAGAATTATTTAAAAAACTTATTGTGCAATAAGCCATCCTACGTACTTAAAGTTTTCACTTGCAGGAACCTCAGTTGTACCTACCAGTTCAAATACAGCCTGAACGGATGTGCCTGCTACAACCGGTGCACCGGGGTTACGAATAACCCATCGTGCAATTCCAAAGCTGGAATTGGGAGGAATAGTAACTTGTGTATCCAGCAAGTCAAAATGTGTACCCGCTACAGCAGTCGAAAAGTTAGTCGATACTCTAACAGTTACTGTTGTAGGCGTGGTACGTTGTGCACCCACCAGGTTTATGCGCATACGAACGGTATCATTCGGAGCAACATTAGTACGGCTGGTTGTAACAGGATCGAGTGTAGCATTTAATGAACGACCAAACCCTGTTGGAACACGATTAACAAGTGGAAAAGGTAAACCTCCTGATTTAGTTGTGTAAGCAGCTACATCAAATTCCACCTCTGCTTTTTCCCAAACAACATCATCATTTTTAATACAACTGCTCAACAGAAAGGCTGCAAGCGCTGTACAACTTAGTATTGATAATAGTTTCTTCATATTTTTTAATTGAACGATTAATAACCAAAATTCTGAACCATATTAGGATTGGCATCCAGCTCACGGGTTGGAATATTTGCCAGTATCCTGAAATCATTATAAGCAAGGTTGTTGTAGTGAGGTAACTTCACTATATCAACACCACGGCGTTTCAAATCAAAGAAACGATGACCCTCAAAAGCCAATTCAATGCGACGCTGACGGATGATTTCATTGAATAGTGCTGTTCCGGTTAAACCATTGTCAAAAGTTTGCTGCGTTACAGCATAGTTTGAATAACGGTTTTGTTTAATACGGATGAGATCATTTCTTGCTGCAGTTTCGTCAAATACAGGAGAGCCTGGAGTTGACTGAGCTTCAGCACGGTTAAGAAATAATTCTGCAACACGGATCAATGGAATGTTGTCCAGGTTTTGAATACCACTCTTACCTAAGAATTTGGTGCACTCAACACGTGCAGTACCACGTCCGGCAGAACCCTGTTCGTAAAGTTTATTTCTTTCATCATCAGTTCTTGCTGAAATCGCACCACCGGTAAAAGTAGCTGTGATACCAAGATCAGTTAACAAAGTGCTCGTTGGAACAAGGTCTCCAAAGCCGCCCAGTAAACTGGTATTGCCGGGAACAACAAGGGTAGTAAAACTTGTTTGTAACGATTCATTCACACCAATATTTTCAGCAGCATTAATAAAACGCAACTCAAAAATTGACTCTGGATTTACGGCAGTTCTCCATCCATTTACATAAGCAGCTGCTGTCATTAAGCGGTTACCAACGGCTGCAATAGCTAAATCTGCATATTGCTTGCATACAGCGTAGTCTTTCCTGTATAGCGCTACTCTTGAAAATAAAGCCTGTGCAGCAACCTGTGTAGCCAATTGTGGATATGTGGCTGAGCCAAAATTATTGGTAAGTTGAGTAGAGGCTGCTGTTAAATCCCGATAGATTTGTGCATATACACTATCAACTCTTGCACGGTTGGGTATATTGCTGGCAGCTCCACCTGTTGTTGTTGGAGTACTTAACACTAATGGAACACCACCTCTGTCAAGACCAAGAACTGCTACGCCCGGTTCATAAGCATAAGCTCTTACCAGATCAAAATAACAAAGTGCTCTGAGGAAGCGTAATTGTCCTTCCCAATTGTTTCTTTCTGAAGTAGAAACTGCAGGAGATACATTGAGTTTTGGAATTGCTTCAAGAATCAGATTCACTTCTGCAATTGCATAATAATCCAACTGCCAGTTTGCAAAATGAGCACCGGCGATGTTGTTTGCTTCATTAATCAAACGACCTGATTTGTTTGTAGCAAATCCGTTATCACTTAATGCTTCAGGATGAGTAATCAGATCACGGCCATAAAGCCTGTTATTTTTTAAGCGTGAATAAACACCAAGGATGGCTGCATTCACGTTCTCACGGCTGGTTAAAGCCACAGAGAGGTCAACTGATTGACGGGGGTCCACCTGCAGCTCTTTTTTACAACTTGTAAATGTTGCTGCCATTGATAGAACCAAACCCGATAATATGATTATTTTCTTCATAATAATTCTTTTTAGTTCTTTTAGAATCCGAGTTGGATACCGAAGTTATAGTTCTTTGTTTGTGGAATAATACCGGTTGATGTTCCTGTAAACTCTGGATCATATCCCCACCAGTCAGCATATGTAAACAGATTTTGACCCTGAACATAGATCCTGAAAGAATTGAGTTTAAGTTTACGTAACACACCTTGTGAAAAATCATAAGAAAGACGTGCGTCTCTCATACGGATGAAATCTGCTTTCTTCCACAAACGGCTTGATCCGGTAACATGGTTTACACCGCCTGGCTCAGAACCGCCGTTAAACGCTCTGGGGTAAGAGGTGATATCTCCGGGTTGTTTCCAGCGATCATCATAAGCAAACTGTAATGTATTAAATGTACGGTTTGCATTCTCCAACATAAAGTTTACCTGACCATCTGTTGCAAGAACACCATATTGGTAAGTGAATAATACATCCAGCGTAAATCCTTTAAAGCTTAATGTATTGGTTAAACCACCCCAATGATCAGCTTCGCCATCGCCAATGTAACGGCGGTCACGTAACTGCGGAGTATAAGTGCGGTAACCAAAAGTATCAATCCATTGCGGACGACCGGTTGCGGGGTTCACACCGGCATATACCTGCGTGAACACACTGTTCAATGAACGGCCTACACGGAGAGAAGGATCGCCAGGTAATTGCTGTAATCCATCATAAAGTGATTTTACATTGTTGTAGTTGAATGCATAGTTAAATACAACATTCCAGCGGAAACCATCACTTGTTTTAGGACGGAACACTTCAACATTCAAGCCCAATTCAACACCTTTTAACTGAAGTACACCTACGTTTTGAGTAAATGAACCCACACCGTTTTGCCATGTAATAGGACGTGGCAAAAGAAGGTCTTTAGTTAAACGCTCATATACTTCCACTGAACCACTGATGCGGTTATTAAAGAAACCATAGTCCACACCAATATTGGTTGTTTGGTTTCTTTCCCAACGGATATCCGGGTTACCTAATTGTGTATAGTTGATAGCAGCTGCCTGGTTGTACTGGCTACCTGCACCAAATAATGATCTTGAATCAAAGTTTCCGATCTGATCGTTACCAGTTTGACCAATTGAACCACGCAAACGGAGTGTGCTGATCCATTTAGCATTTTGCATGAATTTTTCATTGTCAATGTTCCAACTGGCAATTACACCGGGGAACCATCCAAATGTGTAGTTGGTACCAAAGCGGCTTGATCCGTCACGACGGAGAATGAAAGACAATGCATAACGACTGTCATAAGAATAGTTCAAACGGCCAAAATAACCGGCACGCTTGTAACCGGTCCAGAACTGGCTAACTGATTCTGCTGTTGCAGCAGCGTCTATTGTAACAAACTGGAATGAAGGGAAACCGATACCTGCGGCGCCAATTGACTCACGGATATCTCTTCTGTATTCAACCCCCAACAATCCATCTACTTTGTTTTTGCCAAAGCTCTTATTAAAGTTTAAGGTTTGAGTGGTGAGGAAGTTTGAGTTCCAGTCACTTTCAACAGTACCACGACCACGTACACCAAATCCATCATTTGTACGGGGATCACGGTATAAATTACCTTGTACAAGACGATAATCCAAACCATAGAAAGAACGGAAACTCAACCATGGAGTGATTTTATAATCAGCAGTTATTGAACCCACTAACTGATTGGTACGCTGATAACCACTGTTGAATTCATTAACAGCTATTACGTTTTGATTTAAAATACCTGCAAGTGCCTGACCATTTCCAGGTAAGCCAAAATACGTACCATCAGCGTTACGTACAGGGTTTACCGGTAAAATGAGCGAAGATGAGAAGATAGGGCTTCCCAAAAATGAACCACTTGTACCAAAAGGCAATTGTTGTTCAAATGAACTGATATTGAATTTTGAAGTAAGGCTTAATTTGTCATTTACCTTATGCGTGATATCAGAATTTAAAGCGTAGCGTTTAAAATCAACTTTATTAATAATCGTACTCTGGAAGCTGTAAGAAGCACCAAGGTAGAAAGTTGTTTTATCGTTACCACCGCTCATGTTCATATCATAGTTCTGTACTAAACCATTTTGCAAAGCCAGGTCCTGCCAGTTATAATTAGGAAGAGCAGCAACCATTGAATCAACTTGTTTTTGTGAAAAAGCATTTACAGTGGCACCTGACACTCCGGTAGCGTTTGAAAGCTCGCCCAAAGCCGCTTGCAGACCATTTAAAAAGGTGTAACCTGAAGTAGTATTGCGACTATTGTTGAAAAATGCCTCAGCCCTTGCATTAATGTATTCTTGTGTATTGAGTACATCAAACTTTTTAATGGGCTTGGTAGTACCATAGTAAGCATTGAAGTTAAATTTGGTTTTACCCGCTTTTCCTTTTTTGGTTGTTATAATAACAACACCATTTGATGCCTGGGCACCATAGATGGCAGCACTTGCCGCATCTTTCAATACATCAATACTTTCAATGTCGTTAGGGTTCAAGAACGCTAACGGGTTGTTCTGTGTAAAGTTCCCATCAGTACGTGTGTTAATTTGAACTCCATCTACAATGTACAATGGATCATTACCGGCCAGGTAAGAACCTGTACCACGGATACGTACGTTAATAGCACCACCGGGGATACCATTGGTTGCCTGAACCAATACACCCGGAGCACGACCCTGGAGGGCACGATCCACAGATGCGTTGGGAAGGTTAGCAATTTCCTTTCCTTTTACGGAAGAAATAGCGCCACCTTCATCTCTTTTTTTACGTTGCTGATAACCTACAACTACAACTTCCTGCAGGTTTTTGTCAGTTGAACTAAGTGAAATGTTGAAACTGCTTCTGTTTCCTACCGCAATTTCCACATTCGCATAGTTTACAAAGGAAAATACCAGTGTTTTAGCACTGGATGGAACGCTCAAACGGAACGTACCGTCTGAGTTTGTTGTGGTACCTGTGTTAGTACCTTTCACCGTTACGGATACTCCTGCAAGAGGAGAGCCGTCCTTCTCATCTGTTACTTTTCCTGTAACAGTTTTGTCCTGTGCTGTAAGATGCAATGCGCATACTACAAACAGCGACACGAGGCATACAAGTTTTCTCATACTCGTTTGGGTTTTTTAATGAAAATTGTTTACAAATCTAAATGGGTGATTAACAGTTAGCCGATCGATATACTTACTAAAAAAACGTTGGCGGAAGACAAGCTTCCTGAAAGGCCTGCGAATTTAACAGGTTTTGCTAAAGTTTTGTTTAACTCAAGACAAATTTTTCAAAACATTGCTGCATTGAAAATCAGCCATTTTCCTGCTTTTTTTTGCGATTATAGCCAGAGGTTGTAAGAAGTAGTACGGGCAGCAGTATAAGATTGGTTACCATTGCCACCAGTAAGGTTAAAGAAGTGAGCCACCCAAGGGCCTGTGTACCTCCGAAATCAGAAAAACAGAAGATCACAAAACCGGCTACTAAAACCAGTGAAGTATAGATGATGCTGATGCCGGTATGGCGGATGGTTTGCTGCACTGTAGGCACTACCTGGTTGCTATTAGCGGGAAGCTCCTGTTTATAATTAATTAAAAATCTGATTGTTACATCTATGGCTATACCCAAGGCCACACTAAAAACCAAAACGGTACTGGGTTTAAGCGGTATACTTACCCAACCCATAACACCGGCGGTTAAAGCCAGGGGAACAATATTGGGGATTAAAGAGCATATGAGAATACGCAGGGAGCGGAACAGGTACAACATGCATAGTGCGATAAGCACAAATGCCCAAATGATGCTTTCTTTTAGCCCATTAATAATAAAGCGGCTGCCTTCCAAAAAGGTAACACTGGTGCCCGTTAATTGCACATTGTAACGGGCAGTATCAAATAATTCATTAGTACGGGTTTGAATGGCCTTGAGAATTTTAGGCAGGCTGTCACTGCCTACATCGGCCATGCTTACACTAATGCGGGCCCGCTGTTTGGAACTATCCATAAAGCTACTCACCAGTTTGCCAAGGTTGGTGGCTTTGGCGGTTGTATCTCCTTTTGTTTGCAGGTAAGGTGCAAGGAACGCAAGGTCAAATTCGTTAGGCAAGGTATAATTGAGGGTATCTCCATCATAATAAGCCTGTTTGGCAAACTTTAAACCTTCAGTTACGGCAAGCGGTTTGCCCATTTCCGGTCTTTGTTGCAAATATTGTACAAGCGAATCAATCCGCACCAGGTTTTGCAGCTGGCGGGTAACTCCCTGTTTGCGTTTGGTATCTACCACAATTTCAAGCGGCATCACACCTCCGAAATGTTTTTCAAAAAACTTAAGATCGGTATAGAGCACATCTTTTTTCGGAAGATCATCCACTATGAATCCCACGCTTTTTAAACGCATGATACCAAGAACTGAAAATACAATAACAACGATGGTGGCCGAGTAAATGTATTTGGGATGATCAAAAACCCAGTTTTCTATACGCAGCAGGGTTTTATTTAAACGTTCATTTTCCAGGTAACGGATATGTCTTGCCTTGGGTGCCGGTAAATAGCTTAACACAACCGGAATGAACAGAAATGAAATCACAAACAACACCATAATGTTGATACCGGCTACTACACCAAATTCTTTAAGGATGGCGCTATCTGTTAATGCAAATACAGCAAAACCAATTGCTGCTGCTATATTGCAAAACAAGGTAACCACACCCATGCGGCCTACCATGTTTATCAGTGATCGTTGTTTATCACCTGTAGCTTTATATTCTGTGTGAAACTTATTGAGGAAGTAAATACAGTTGGGGATGCCAATCACTACAATCAACGGTGGGATTAATGCATTGAGCAATGTAATCTTATAGCCAAACAATACCATGGTGGCAAGGCTCCAGATAACGCCCATTACCACTACTGCCATACTCAGCCACATAGCACTGAAGGAGCGGAAAAATAAAAGCAGAATAACAGCAGAGAGTAATACAGAGCCCAGCAGAAACAGTTTCATTTCATCTGCAATGCGGGTGCTCATTACGGTACGCACCAATGGTAATCCGCTCAGGTGAATATCAATCTTATGTTTTGCTTCAAACGCTTCTGCCAGTTGGTTAATGCCGGCAACAACTGCATTTCGTTTTTTTGAATTGAGTACTTCTTTGTTAATGCGTACACCAACGGTATATACATTCGTTTGCGGATTATAAAGCAAGTTTTTGAAAAAAGGTAACTGCTCCATTTTCACCCTGGCACTGTCAATAGCTGATTGGCTGAGAATTGTATCCGAAAAAACAGGAACAGCTTTTAGTTTTTCAGAAGTGCTGTCTTTTACCAGTTCTACTATGCTGCTGATGCTCAATACATCTTCCACACCGGGTACCTGCCGGATGTTTTTCTGCAGTTGTACAAAATCATTAAAGAAGGATGCTTCAAAAATGGATTTATTTTCAATGCCCATTACCAGCAGGTTGCCATCTTCACCAAACTGCTGTTTAAACGCAACATATTCTTTATACTTAGGGTGGTTTACAGGAATCGCTTTAGCAAACTCATAACTCAACTGCACTTTTGAAGCAAAAAAAGTCATTACACCTGTTGATGCCAGCACCAGCAGCAACATCCATAAACGATTCTTCAATATCCATCTTCCTAATTGATACCACATAACAGATTGATTGTTTAAAAGCAGGGCAAAGAAACGGCATTTGTACGGAATATTGCCCAAACGCCGTATAGCTTCGCAATAAACATGGATCATTGCAGTTTTATAGTCTGGTTGTGTTGAATCAACTGAGGGATTCAATAGTGCTATAATTAAAACAAAGCAGCACCGTCGCTAAAAAAAATTACTTTTGAAGGGATGATTATTCGCTACCTCAGTTGTTTATTGTTTGTTTTTTCAGCCTCCGGTGTTTTTGCACAGCTCCAGCCGGTAGGTGAGTGGAGAGAACACCTGGAATTTCAACCTGCATTAAGAGTTGCAGCATCAGCCGATCATATTTATGCAGCCTCTAAGTTTGGTATTTTTCGTGTTGACAAAACAGACAATATAATAGAACGTTTTTCCAAAGTAAACGGATTGAGTGATATCGGCATCAGCACCATCCGGTACAATAATGCTACGGAGCAGCTTCTTATTGCTTACAACAACAGCAACCTGGATGTGATGAATAAAAACAGTGTTGTAAATATTCCTTTTATCCTTCGCAGTAATGTAAGTGGCGATAAACGTATACAGGATATTTTTTTCCTGGGCGATAAAGCATACTTATCAACCGGACTGGGTGTGATAGTAGTTGATCTGAAAAAATATGAAATCAGCAATACGTATTACATCGGTAACAACGGAGCGGCTGTAAAAGTAAACGGGTTTACTGCTGATGCAACACGCTTTTATGCTGCTACTGACGAAGGAGTAAAAGTTGCCTTACAAACTGCTCCCAATCTTTCTGACTACCGTAACTGGACATTACTGAGTAATGGCATGCCGGCCGGAGCTGTGCAAAACGTTTTATGGGTAAATAATAAAATATATGCACACCAGGGAAGTCGATTGTTTGTGCTTAATGGTAGTGTGTGGTCGCAGGTATTTGAAGATGATCATCGCTGGGTAAGTACTACTGCGGCAGGCAATGAAATTCTTATTTGTGAAGAGCGTGTCAACTGGGCGTTCAGACGTATTCTTGTTTTTAATACAACTCTTAATTCATATACAGATGTTATAACCAATAATAATGTATTGCAGTTTCCGTATCATGCCATCAAAGATGAAACAGAATTGCTGGTGGCAGATTTCGGAAAAGGGTTGGTTCGCTTTAAAGGAACGAATGCTTCTGTAACATCCTTGAATTCACCTTTTGGTCCTTTAGATGGTGGCATGCTTTTTACCAATAACACATTGTTTGTAGGCGGCGGAAGTATTAATGAATCCTGGAATTACCGGTTTAACTATACCGGTTTTTTTACTTATCAAAATGATACATGGACCAATTACAGCCGTAATAATCTTTCCTGGATGGATACGGTACAGGATATTATTACCATGGCTGTTGATCCGAGAGATAAAAAAATATATGCAGGATCTTTCCGTGGCGGATTGGTGGAATTTGAAACTGCAACGAAATATAAAATTTATAAACAGGGTTCGGCTATCGGAGAAACCATTGGTGATCCCGGCAGTTACAGGGTAGGAGGTTTAGCCTTTGATGAAGAAAACAATTTGTGGATCAGCAATTTTGGTGCACCTAACAATTTTGTGGTGAAAAAAGCTGATGGCACCTGGAAACAAATGCGGGTGCCTTTTGTGATCCAGGATAATATGGTGGGAAAAATTGTAATTGATGATGCCAATCAAAAGTGGATACAGGTGCCGCAGGGTAATGGTGTTTATGTGTTTAATCATGGCAGCTCCATTGATAATACAGGTGATGACCGCTGGAAATGGTTCCGTACCGGCAGAGGTAATGGTAACCTGCCGAGTAATGTGGTGAATGATATCGTAAAAGATAAAGATGGGTTTATATGGCTGGGTACTGATAAAGGCATCGGCATTGTACAATGCCCGGGCGAAGTGTTCAGCTCTAATGCCTGCGAAACGTTTCAACCGGTTGTACAGTTTGATAATTTTGCAGGTTTACTTTTCCAGGATGAAGAAGTAAGAGCATTGGCAGTAGATGGAGCAAACAGAAAATGGGTGGGCACCCGTAATGGCGTATGGCTCATAAGCCCTGATGGCGAAAAAGTGATTAAGCGTTTCACTGCCGAAAACAGTCCGCTCTTAAGTAATGAAATCATCCGAATTGCCATTGATCCTGTAAGTGGCGAAGTATTTTTTTCAACTTTCAATGGTATTTGCAGTTACAGAAGCACAGCCACAGAAGGAACAGAAAAAAATGAAAACATACTGGTGTTTCCCAATCCTGTTCCCAGTGGTTACAAAGGCCAGATTGCTGTTCGTGGATTGGCGAATAATTCATTTGTAAAAATTACCGAACTCAATGGACGACTTGTGTATCAAACACGAGCATTAGGCGGACAAGCTGTGTGGAATGGGAATGATTACAGAGGTCAAAGAGTAAGCAGTGGAGTTTACTTTGTATTGGTTGTAGATGAAGCAGGTGTAGAAAAAGCAAGAACAAGGATTGTGTTTGTGAAATAGTGAATAGTCCACAGACGACAGTCGACGGTCGATAGCAAAGCCTCACATAACCAGCATGTTCATGAATAGCTATCTCTTTTATTTATTTTTCGATAATCATATTTTTTGAGTACTCCATTACATACAACAAAAGCTATCATTCTGCGTGCAGTGAAGTATGGTGAAACAAGTTTGATTGTAACTGCCTATACAGAGTTATTCGGGTTGCAGAGTTATATAGTACAAGGTGTACGAACGGCCTCCAAAAAAGGAGCCGGCAAAGCCAATTATTTTCAACCGGGTGCTATACTGGAACTGGTGGTTTATCATAACGAACTCAAACATCTGCAACACATCAAAGAATTTAAGTGGAGTTATTTGTACACACATGTTATGAGCGACGTCATTAAAAATTGTGTACTGCTCTACATGATTGAACTCCTGCAGAAATGCATTAAACAGCCGGAAAGCAATCCTGATCTTTTTTATTATGCTGAAGAGGCCCTGAAGCACCTGGATGTTGCTGATGAAACAGAAACAGCAGGAATGTCTATTTATTTTGCATTGCACTTGGCTACTTTCTTTGGATTTCAATTGAATGATGAAGAACAGTTACCTGTGCTGGATTTACAGGAAGGAAAATTTACAGAGTCATATCCCCAGCATGCGTACTATGTTGATGGTAAAACTGCCTCACTCCTGTTTGAACTGCTCAAAGTAATGCAACCTGCCGAACTAAGTGAAGTGCCAATGAATCATTTACAACGCCGGGCCGTTTTGGAGGCCCTGGAAACATTTTATGCCTTGCATCTTCCGGAGTTTGGAAAGATGAAAACATTACCGGTATTGCAAACTGTACTGGCTTAAATAATTCTTTTTGATGAGCTGAAGTCGTCATTCACCAATACAACCCCTGGCTTTTTACTTTTTTCAAAACTTCCCAATGCATCATCCCATTGCAATGCAGCTGCACCATGGCTGGTGGCCATTTGCAATACCTGTTCTTGTGTAAGTGATGTGTGCTGTAATAAGGATTGCATTTCTTTGGCAATGCTTAATTGCCAGTTGCTGCTGTAACTATCAGTACCCAGCACCATTTGGCAATTGTGCTTTAAAAACAATTCAACCGGCGGTACTTTGTTTTCAATATAAAGATTAGCGTTGATGCAAAAACAATAGATGAGTTTGAGATTGTTTGTTGCTGCGTATTCATTGGCCCATGCAATATCTTCCTCCGGCATATAGGTGTTGTGAATTAATAAAACAGTTTGACCATTGTTGAAATACGGTAATACAGAACGGATACTGCTCTTACCTGTTACAGGAAACGGTGATGCGTCCATGCCGAATATTTTAAACAGCTTTAAATAATCACCACCGCCTGTTTTATACAATTCATCTTCTGCCGGGTGCTCCTGGTTATGAATAGAAATGATTTGATTTTTTGTAGCTGCATTAATCATTTCAAATGTTTTAGGCGAAATGCTGTAAGGAGCGTGAGGAACCAAAGAAGTACGAGGTAAGAGGTACGAAGTACGAAGTGCCTGCTCCATTTCACTCGCTACTTGTTTGTAGTGATTAAAATTTTCAGTTGCTTTTTCATCCGTAAAGCTCAGCACTTCTACAAAATTTTGCCAGCGGATGTTGCTTTTGCTTTTTATTGGTGCCGTATCAGCAGTATTGCCAATATCACCTACTGCCACAATACCGTTATCATACATTTCTTTTTCGGCTTTTATAATTTCCTCTTGTATGACGTGAGGTTCAAAACCACGCTTGGTAACAACCGAACACAAAAATTCAATCAATCCTGTATGCGGAGGAATGACGTTTTTGAGATGACTTAATTCCAGATGGCAATGACAGTTAATTAATCCGGGTGTAAGAATGCCCTGCAATTGCTCAATATCATCACCTGCTTCTGTTGCTGAAACAATTGCTTCAATTGTTCCGTCTACAGTGGTTATGAGCACTTCATTTTCATTTCTGAAACGGTAGCCGTCGAAAAGTTGGGTTGCTTTGAATTTCCTGTATGCCATGCGTTGATTTCTGTTAACTTTGCTGCCCTTCGGTTAAGAAGAAAGCTGAATAGAATTGCCCGGTGTACAAGTGTGCGACGCAACGAACGTAATATAGCAGCACCTCAGCCGGAAACATAAAAATAAGCGTTTAATGTTAGACAAGTTAGAAGCAATACAGGCACGTTTTGATGAAGTGGGAGTTGCATTAACCAATCCTGAGATTGTGGGCAACAATCAAAAGTTTTCTGCACTCAGTAAAGAGTACCGCAGTTTGGAAAAAATTGTAACTGCACGCAAAGAATATTTGCAATTGCTCAATGATGTTACAAGTTACAGGGAAGCATTGAATGGCAATGATGAAGAGTTGCGGGAACTGGCGAAGCTGGAATTGCCTGAACTGGAAGAGCGGAAAGAACAAATGGAAAAATATATTCGCCAGTTGTTGATACCCAAAGACCCGCAGGATGATAAAAATGCCATTATTGAAATTCGTGCAGGAACAGGTGGTGATGAAGCCAGTTTGTTTGCAGGTGATTTGCTGCGTATGTATATTAAATATTGTGAAAAGCGTGGTTGGAAAACAGCGGTGCTGAGTGAAAACGAAGGAACGGTGGGTGGTTATAAAGAAGTGCAGTTGGAAGTTACGGGTGATGATGTTTATGGAATTTTAAAATTTGAAAGTGGTGTGCACCGTGTGCAGCGTGTGCCTGCAACCGAAGGAAGCGGACGTGTACACACCAGTGCAGCCACTGTTGCAGTAATGCCTGAAGCAGAAGAAATCGATTTTGAATTAAGAGAGAGTGATGTAAAAATGGAAACATCACGGAGCGGAGGTGCCGGCGGACAAAACGTAAACAAAGTAGAAACCAAAGTACAACTTACGCATATACCAACAGGTACGGTTGTGATTTGCCAAACGGAACGTACACAGCTTGCGAACAGGGAAAAAGCGATGCAGATGATGCGTACCAAGTTGTATGAAGAGCAGGTGCGTAAGCATGAAGAAGAAATTGCAAGGCAGCGTAAAAGTTTGGTGAGTACAGGCGACCGTTCAGCAAAAATCAGAACCTATAATTTTCCGCAGGGAAGAGTTACCGATCACCGAATTGGTTTAACGCTCTACAATTTAGATGCGGTGCTCAATGGTGAAATTGAAGAGTTGATTGATGCTTTGCAGTTTGCAGAGAATGCAGAAAAGCTGGCAACGCAAAATTAATTTACCGGAAAGTTATTTGCATGCACCCGAACTGGTGGTTTTTTCAACTACCTTTCTTTTCTATTAACAACTAAAACTTACAACTATGTTAGAGCAACTTTTTAACCTTGTAAAAGAACAGGCCGGCAGTGCCATTATTAATAATCCTGATATTCCCAATGAGCGAAATGATGAGGCCGTAGGTGAAGTAACCAACAGCATTGCAGGTGGATTGCAGAATGCACTGGCAGACGGTCAATTTAAAGATGTACTCAAAATGCTGGGCGGGGCCGGTGGTGATTTGCAAAACAACCCGCTGGCATCTCAACTCAGCGGAAATGCAGTAAGTAACCTTATGAATAAATTCGGATTAAATGAAGGACAGGCAGGTAATATTGTAAGCAACCTCTTGCCCGGTGTATTGCAGAATTTTATTTCAAAAACAAATAATCCCAACGATAACAGTTTTGATCTGCAGGGCATCTTCAGTTCGCTCACCGGCGGTAGCAGCAATGGTTTGGACTTACAGGGTTTGCTGGGTAAAGTAACACAGGGTGGATTAGACAGAGATGGTGATGGCGATACGGATTTGAATGATGTGATTAGTATGGTAAAAGGCGGTGCTTCACAGCAAAGCGGTGGTGGCGGATTGATGGATATTGCCAAAGGATTATTTGGAAGATAAAATTCAGAATGTAATAAAGGCGCCGCTGAAAAATTCAGCGGCGTTTTTATTATAAGTTGAACCAATAGTTGAGTTTTATTACTAATGCATGGTTCATTTGCTGAAAACGGTTGTCGGCTCCTACCGTTTCTGCAAACATGTTATTGGTGTAAACAATAAACAAATCACTCATGGGTTTAAAGCGCCATTGAAAACGGGTGTTGATGTTGATGTTATTGATTTGATTGTTGTACTGAACAAACGTAGTCCAGAACATACTTCTTGAAAAAGTGATATCTGCTCTTGGTCCGATAATCCAGAAATCAGCATTGTTATAACCCGCCGGCATGCGAATACGATTGTAGGTAGCACTTAACTGAACCAATGCCCATGGTTGGAAACGGTAGTTGATATCAGCCGTTACGCTTTGAATTTTGCCATTAAAATATCCGCCAATCCTTGTTTGAATATTATAGAAAAACGGTTTACGAAAATTAGAGTTGTACGTAATACGTGTTGTGTTGTAATAATAAGAAGTACCTTCTTTCAATATCAAATAACCGGGTTGGTTTTTATTGGTGGGGTCAAAGTCATCAAAGAGGTATGTGTATTCTCTACGGAAAGGTCTTGCATTGAGTTGAGCTAAATTTTGAAATCGTACATTAAACAAAAGATTTGCATCCCAATCAGTGATTCGATTATCAAACAAACTATAAATGATATCATAATCCAAACCAACACTCCAGCTGTTAATGATTTTCGATAAGCCGTTTTTTGGAAAGATTACTTTGTTAATAAAGGAAGCGCTTCTGTAAAAACCGGTACGTGGTACAAAACCCATTTCGGCACGAAAGCCTTTTCCTACAGCATAATTATTCACTTCAAAATTTAAAGTGGGTTTTGAAAAACGTACTAAGGCGCCTGACGAATAAGCACCTTTGGGTTGATTGGGTTGAAAGGATTGATGATAATACCATTTACCCTGCCAGAAGCCATTGGCTGATGCCATATTCATATCCAGGCCTAACACCCGGTTGTAGCGGTTAATTACTCTTGTCTTTTCGTTAAGGATGTTTTCTTTATTGGCAAATAAGAATGCAATATTGCTTCTGGTAAAAATGCGACGCTGCAATGTAGCCACTGTAAAATTGGTGGAAGGAGTACTGTCGCTTTTTACATAAGCCGTTTGCATGTTTAAAAAACCAATACGCCAGTCTTTGTTGATGCGTCCGCTGAGGCGTGCACCGCCGAGGATGGGTACTTTTTCTGCCAGACCTGTTTTGGTATTATTAAAAATACCGATGCGGCGGGAGAAAAAAGGATTGGTACTACCATCACCAAAGCTGTTGAATAAATCATTGTTCTCAATAAAAAACTGACGACGCTCCGGAAAGAATAACTCAAAGCGGCTGAGGTTGGTTACCTGCCGGTCTACTTCCACCTGGCTGAAATCAGGATTCATCGTTAAATCAAGATTCAGAGAAGGTGTTACAGCCACTTTTGCATCAAAGCCGGCATTCGCCAACGTTTTACCGGTGTTATTTATTTTGTCTTTATTGGTTTCAAGAATGGTGTAGGGGATAAAGGAAATATTGGTGCCTGCTTTGGGTGGTGGTTCTTTCCATTCCAATGTACCACTAAAAGTTTGGTCACTCATTCTGAACCCTCTTGGTACAGGTGCCCAACCGCTACGTTCATTGCGGAGCAGATCATTTCTTACAAAATTGATATTCCATAAATTTTCCCCTTCTGTTATTTTATAACGAAGAGTCTTAAACGGAATAGCAATTTCTATTTCATAGCGGTCATCATAATTTTTTACAGCACTAAACCATTTATTATCCCAGTCTGTACTAAAACTGCTTCCATTAGAAATAAGCCCTTCTTTTTGCACACCATAGGGACTTACAGCAAAATAAAAACCATTCAGGTTATCCCTGAAAGGATCTATTGTTACAAGGAACAGATCAGTTGTACCGTCTGTACAATCCCTGCGCAGGGATTGTACAGTGTATTTTCTTGGTTGATAGCAAACCGCAGCTACATACAAAAATTTATCATCAAACAGCACTCTTACTTCAGTGCGGGATAAGGCATAAGAAGTATCAAAAGGAAAGCTTTGCTTAAACCGGGTAATGATAGGGGAGCTTGCCCATGCCGCTTCATTGAGAAATCCATCCAGTTTAATGGCTTCTGATGTTTTGCTGATGCTGCAACGGAAATTTTTTTCGTTGAAGGTTTCCTCCTGGGCAAAACAGAATCCCGTAAAAAAAAGAAACAGGCACCACAAAAAGTGCCGGGTAAGATTTCTCAATGCTGATCGTTTTTGGCTAGCTCCAAAAATAAGCTTTGGCATGATTTTGGGCCGGGTGTGTATGTGACGGATGGTTTCAGAATTTTTTAACAGGTAGAAAATAAACTCAGGAACCTTTTTTGCGTCTATTAATTGTAAGTTCTTTAAAGCAGTCAAATTTTCTCATAAGCAGTTAGTTTTGGTTACGGTCCCGATTTCTATCGGGACCTGTTTTAAAACTTCAACCTTGTGACAATAACCTGACATGACTTTAACAAAGTGATAAGTAGCAGAATGAACAAATAGCAGGAACTTTACAGTAAGAATTTAATAAATCTTTTTTCTCATAAGCAGTTAGTTTTGGTTGCGGCCCCGGTTTCTACCGGGGCTTATTTTTTACCCATAAGAACACTGCTGCCAAAAAAGCTCCGGCTCCATCCGCCACCATATCGCCCACACCAAAATCCCTGCCGGTAAATAACTGTATATATTCCATTGAAATACCGTAAAAGGTAGCTGCGGCAGCTATATACAAAAGCGTAGCTGAAGCCAGCTTTTTTCCCTGGCTAATATATTTTGCCCAAAGAAAAACCAGTACAAAGAATAAAAAAGCATGTACCAGTTTATCCATTTCAGGCAGTTGCAGCATTTTCTTTTCCCGTAAAGGTTTTATAGGAAATGCCAGCAATACAAAAACAATAGCCGACCAGATGATGGTCGGCCATTTTGTTTGCAGGTATGCGTTTATCTTACGAAACATTATTCTACACTTGCCTGGTAAGCAGCAGCATCCATTAATGCTTCCACATCAGCAGGGTTATTTACAGTCATCTTAATCATCCAGCCTTCGCCGTAAGGGTCGTTATTTACACTTTCAGGTTTATCGTTCAAAGCACTGTTAACTTCGGTGATAGTACCTGCTACAGGCAAAAACAAATCACTTACCGTTTTAACCGCTTCAACAGTGCCAAAAACAGTTTCGGCTTCTAAGCTTTGTCCGGCAGTGTTGATATCTACATACACAATATCACCCAATTCCCGCTGGGCAAAATCAGTAATGCCGATGGTGGCTACATTTCCATCCAGTTGAATCCATTCATGGTCTTTAGTGTAGCGGAGATTACTTGGAAAGTTCATGCTTTTTTGTTTTGTGTGATGAGGCCGCTAAATTCAAAAATTCGGGTGAATAAGAAAAATAAAATTTCAATTAAAAACCGTTTTGCTGAAAATAAAGCAACACGTGGTCTTTTATAAAATCTTCCTGGTCTTTCAGGCTCATGGAAGGAATAGCTTTGAGCTGCTTAAAATGTGGCCAGCCATCTTCATCCGTTCGATCATATTCAAAATAACCGCTCTGGCTCAACAGCCTGCAAACGGCTACATGGATGAGATCCTGTTTTTGCTCCTTGGTAAACTTGTTTTTAATGGCTCCAAACTCCTGAACACCAATGAGGAAAAGTACTGATTCCAGGTCAGGTTTTTTCCCAAAACGCTCCACCAGCTTTTGTTCCAAATTCATCCAGCGTACAAACAGGTCATTCGATATATCCATGGGGCAAAGATAGATGAAGCAAGTCTAAAGCCGATAGTTGTCAGCCTGTAGCAGGCAGTAATTAGTCATTAGTAAATACAGAATCGACTTGAAAATTTATATTAACTGCTATTGACTATCGGCTACAGGCTACCGGCTGAATTCAAAAAATGGCTTTGTTTTTGCAAACAAACTATTTTTCAAACCCAACCGTTTATCATATGCCTACTGCATTTACAAACGGGGAGTTTGTATTTTCACCCTAAAATCAACAAGATGTTACCAACCGCTGAAGACATTCAACAGCTCAATCAAAAAATACAGCACAACAGTGCTTTCCTGGATCGGTTACGTACAGAGGTGAATAAGGTTTTGGTGGGTCAGCAATACATGGTAGATCGGCTTTTAATTGGCTTGCTGGGTAATGGACATATTCTGCTGGAAGGTGTGCCGGGTCTGGCAAAAACACTTACTATTAAAAGTTTAAGCCAGGCCATTAATGCCAAATTCAGCCGCATACAGTTTACACCGGATATGTTGCCGGCCGATGTAATCGGCACCATGATTTATAACCAGCAGGAAAACAAATTCTTTGTGCGGAAGGGTCCTGTGTTTGCCAACTTTGTTCTGGCAGATGAAATTAACCGTGCCCCGGCTAAAGTGCAAAGTGCCTTGCTGGAATCCATGCAGGAGCGCCAGGTAACCATTGGCGAGCATACGTATCCTTTGGAAGAACCTTTTCTGGTGTTAGCTACTCAAAACCCTTTAGAGCAGGAGGGAACCTATCCGCTACCGGAAGCACAGCAAGACCGTTTTATGTTGAAAGTAGTGATTGGTTATCCCACCAAGCAGGAAGAGCAAATCATTCTCCGGCAAAATACACAGCAAACTGTAGCTGCTCCTGTAAATCCTGTTGTGGCCATTCGTGAAATATTGGATGCAAGACAATTGGTTCGTTCTGTTTATATGGATGAAAAAATTGAGCAGTACATTCTTGATATTGTGTTTGCCACACGCTATCCTGATCAATATGGGTTAAGCAGCATTAAACCATTGATCAGTTACGGCGGCTCTCCACGTGCTACCATTAATTTATCTCTTGCTGCTAAAGCAATGGCCTATCTGAATAAACGGGGTTATGTGCTGCCTGAAGATGTACGTTCAATAGCTGCTGATGTTTTACGCCATCGCATCGGGCTTACCTATGAAGCCGAGGCAGAAAACATTTCAATAGAAGAAGTAATCAGGCAGGTTCTTAATGCAGTAAAAGTGCCTTAATAATTAGCTAATTCAATAATTTGCTGATGCGCTAATGCGAGAATGCCACTAATTACTTAATAATCCATTAACTCAATAACTCTTTCTTGCTCACAACCGAAGAAATATTAAAAAAAGTCCGTCTGCTTGAAATTAAAAGTAAGCGGCTCACCAATCATATGTTTACGGGTGAGTATCATTCTGCTTTTAAAGGCCAGGGGATGAGTTATAAGGAAGTGCGGGAGTATCAGCCGGGAGATGATGTGCGGTTTATTGACTGGAATGTAAGTGCACGCTATGCACACCCTTTCAGTAAAGTGTTTGAAGAAGAAAGAGAGCTTACTGTTTTCTTATTGGTTGATAACAGCAGCAGTATGAGTTTTGGAACACATCTGCAACGGAAAAAAGACCTGGTAACAGAAATTGCAGCGGTGCTTGCGTTCAGTGCGGTAAACAACCAGGATAAAGTAGGCGCTATTTTGTTCGGTCAGAAAGTTGAAAAGCTCATAGTGCCAAAAAAAGGAAAACAGCATACTTTGTACATCGTACGTGAAATGCTCACCAAAGATGCTGCTGCAGGCGCTACCAATTACACAGATGCTTTTCGTATGTTCAATAATTTCAACCGCCGTAGAAGTATCTGTTTTTTAATCAGTGATTTCCTGGGTACGGGTTTTGAAGAAGCGGTTCGTGTGGCAGCAGGTAAGCATGATGTCATTGGCATAAAAATCTATGATGCGTTGGATATGAAGCTCCCGGAAATTGGTTTGCTGGAAGTAACCGATGCAGAAACAGGAGCTAAACGATTGCTGGATACTTCCAATGCCCTGGTGCGTCATGAGTACGAGCAGGATTTTCATCGTCATAACAATTATGTGAAAGAGGTGTTTCAAAAAGCAGGTGCTGATTTGCTGCACATGCGTGCCGGAGATGATTATGTAAAAGTGCTTCAAAAGTTTTTTATTAACCGTAGCCGATGAAGAAAGGATGTATCTGGATAATGAGTTTTTTTGTGGGTCTGCTTACACAGGCGCAGATAACACCCGTGGTAAGCGGCAGCAAGAATAAAATCCTCATTGGGGAACCACTGATTCTCACATTTGAATTAAAAGCCATTGAAAGAAACGCTTCTGTTCAATGGCGCTTTCCGGATAGTGTTGATCATTTTGAAGTGATGCAATATGATACGTCTGAGGTATTAAAGCGCCAGCTTACCATCACCAGTTGGGACAGTGGTGCCTGGAATTTTGAAGGTGTGAAAGTAACCGTTCCTTCTAATGTAACCGGTAAACCAGTTACGCTGACTTTTGCACCTGTTACCATACAGGTGGAGTATGATACAACCGGTAAGGCTGTTTTAAATGATATTAAACCAATTATTGAAGCCGACCGGACAGGTGAACGATGGATTGCTTACCTGGTGGTGGCCATTGCTGTTTTGAGTTTGTTATTGCTGATTTATCTTTTCCGTAAATGGAAACAAAAACAGTCAAGCGTTACCCCTTTCGAACCGCCTTTAGGTGCATGGGAAGAATTTGAAAAAGCCATCCAACAATTACAACAGGCCGGCTTGGGTACACAAGAACAACAGAAAGAATTCTTTTCTCAGCTCAGTGCCAGTGCAAGGCGCTATGCAGAGCGTACACTGCAACAGCCCTTTACAAAGTATACCACCGATGAAACGCAATTTCATCTCACTGCTTCAGCAGGCAGGGATGAAGCCAATGCAATTGTACAAGTGCTGCGCCTGGCCGATGCAGTGAAATTTGCAAAATTTGCTGCACCTGAACAGGATTGCATTGCCGCTTTACATCGTGTAACAACAGCTATTCAACAAATCCATCAAGAGCAGAAGCTATGATTAACGAATGGCTGCACCATATCAATTTTGCCTATCCATGGTTGCTTTGGTTATTGCTGTTGCTGCCATTAATGATTGTATGGTATGTTCTCAGGCAAAAACAACAGCAATCAGCAATAAAGCTGTCAACCCTTTCTATTTATAAAAAGCAGTCTACCGTTAAGAATACATTGATTCATCTGCCTTTTGTAATCCGTTTGCTTACTGTTGCTTTGTTGATACTGGCAATTGCAAGACCTCAGTCTAAAAATGATGAAGAGCGGGTAGAAGGTGAAGGTATTGATATCATGCTTTGCATGGACGTAAGCGGCAGTATGCTTGCCGAAGATTTCAAACCGAACCGTATGGAAGCTGCTAAAGAAGTAGCGGCAAAGTTTATTGAGGGAAGAAAAACAGATCGCATCGGACTGGTCATTTTTTCGGGGGAATCTTTTACACAATGTCCTCTTACTACTGATCACGGAGTTTTAATCAGCCAGGTATATGGTGTGCGTAGCGGAGTACTACAGGATGGAACGGCAATAGGTTCAGGGCTGGCTACAGGCGTGGAGCGCTTAAAGAAAAGTGAATCCAAAAGTAAAGTGGTGGTTTTATTAACGGATGGTGAAAACAACGGCGGGTTGATAGATCCAGCTACCGCTATGGAAATTGCCAAAACATTTAATGTAAAAGTTTATACCATTGGTGTAGGTACAGAGGGATTTGCCACCATGCCGCAGCAATCTGCAGGCGGCGGTATTACAAGAACACAGGAAAAAGTAAATATTGATGAAAAACTCCTGAAAGAAATTGCAAGGCAAACTGGGGGTGCTTACTTCCGAGCTACCGACAATGAAAGTTTGCAAAACATTTACTCACAAATTGATCAGCTCGAAAAAACCAAAATTGAAACCAGCCGCTTTGCTAAATATGCTGAAGAGTTTTATTGGTTAGCCTTTGCTGCTGCTGTGTTATTATTAATTGAACTTTGGCTTCGTTACAAAGTATTTCGCAAGTTTCCCTGAGCTACTGCTTCCCTGTAAAATAATTAGTGGGTTAAAAGTATTTTCTTTGCATTAATGCAGTCCTTAGTTTATAAATCAACAGGCAACTGGTATACGGTAAAATCTGAAAAGGGTGGCTTTGTGCAGGCCCGACTGAAAGGTAAATTCAAAATAGATGATATTACCAGTACCAATCCTATCGCTGTGGGCGATGCAGTGGAAATAGAACTGGAGCATGATATTGAAAATACTTACATCATAACTGCCATTCATGAGCGGCGGAATTATATTAACCGTCAAAGCCCGCATCGTAAATACCAGCATCATATCGTGGCATCTAACCTGGATCAGAGTTTATTATTTGCCACATTGAAAGAACCCAGAACATCGCAGGGCTTTATTGATCGTTTCCTTATCACTTCAGAAGCGTACCATATACCCAGCATTATTGTTTTTAATAAAGCAGATGTGTACCGGAAAAAGGAAATGGAAACCTTTGAGGAGTGGAAACAGATGTATGAAGAAATAGGGTACAGGGTGTTCCTGATTTCAATGGAAAGCATGCAGGGAGTTGATGAGCTCAAAAAACTGCTTCGTAACAAAACAACATTGCTCAGCGGTCATTCCGGTGTGGGAAAATCAACTTTCATTAATTATGTAATGCCTGAACTTGAACTTCGCACTACTGAAGTGAGCGGCTGGAGCGGTAAGGGTATGCATACCACCACTTTTGCAGAAATGTTTGATCTGCCTTTTGGCGGAAGAATCATTGATACACCCGGTGTTCGGGAATTTGGACTGGTAGATATAAGCAGGCAGGAACTCTCTCACTATTTCCCGGAAATGCGTGATTTAATACAGGATTGCCAGTTTAATAATTGTCTGCACCTGGATGAACCGGGCTGTGCTGTTAAAGAAGCATTACAACAGGAAAACATACATCCGCTGCGTTACATCAGCTATGTAAACATCCTTGATTCTATTGAAGAAAAGAAGTATTAAACCTCATCCGGACTTGCATCTTTCAACTGGTCTACCAGTTCAGCAATAGCAGCATTTTCAAAATAATCACTCCGCTCTTCCAGCGCAGGAAAAACAGTAATGCCGTTGAAAATATTGTAGCTGAGCGTGAGGGTAGTGCCTTTGTACAAAAAATCCCAGTACAGGGCTTCAAAATCATCCAGTTTGCGGGTGAAGGAAATGTTGAGTTTTTCAGCCAGTAAATCAGCCCATTGAAAAAAGTTTTCAAAGCTGGCAGTGTCATCAAGGATCGCTTCATTGTAGCCAATGTGGTTTCGTAGAGTTGGGTTCATAGCACGGTATTTTATGGTTATCAAATAATGCTTTTCGTCAACTTTTGAACTTCTTTGCCTTGGGTACTTTTTCGCCACTTAATAACTTTTCAGCTCCTACGTTTTTGCCATTGCTGGGGCAACCCTCTTTTGGCTTTTTAAACACATTGCATCCTGTTAGCAAAGACACGCTCACAATAAGAATCGCTGCTTTCAAAAGGTTTATCATAATTGGTTTTTTATAAGACATTTGTTTTTCAAAAAAGGTTTATAAAATCATCCTAAATTTTCAGCGGTTTCTTTAAACCAGCCGCTGTATTTAATGTAGTTATTGGCAATGCGGTTGATTTCTCCGTGAATCAGCTCTTTGCTGATGTCTTTCACTTTTTTTGCCGGCACTCCTGCGTAAATACTTCCTTCCTGTACAATGGTTCCTTCCAGCACCACAGCCCCGGCAGCAATAATGGAATTACTGTGTACTACTGCATTATCCATTACAATAGCGCCCATGCCTATCAGCACATTATCGTGCAGTGTACAGCCATGAACAATGGCATTGTGGCCGATACTTACATTATTACCAACGATGGTTTTGGTTTTTTGGTATGTGGCATGCAGCACAGCCCCGTCCTGGATATTCACTTTATTACCCAGCCGGATGCTGTTTACATCACCCCGCACCACGGCATTAAACCAAACACTGCACTGATCACCCATAATTACATCGCCTACAATAGTGGCATTGGGTGCAATAAAACAATCATCGCCCATCTTTGGATACACTCCTTCAACCGGAAGAATTAAAGCCATAATTTTTTGTTTTGGTCACTGTACAAATATCCGTCATTTTCCCCGCCTCTCATAGGTAATTCTACGATAAACTTACATTTGTCTTTTATAAGTTTCTCTACATGAATCAGCGTCAATTGTTTCTGCAGCATAATGCTCAAACTTCCACAGCACCTCTTGCCATTGAAATGGTAAAAGCAGAAGGCTGTAACTTATGGGATGCTGACGGAAAGGAATATATTGATCTGATCGGCGGCATCAGTGTATGCAATGTGGGTCATAGGCATCCCCGGGTTCTTACAGCTATCCGGGAGCAGCTTGATAAATACCTGCACATTATGGTTTATGGAGAGCTGGTGCAAAGTCCGCAGGTGCAATATGCAAGGTTGTTAACAGAACATCTTCCTTCAACACTCAACTCTGTTTACTTTACAAACAGCGGTACAGAAGCAACGGAGGGAGCCATGAAACTGGCCAAACGTGTTACCGGAAGAACAGAAATACTTGCCTTTCATCATTCCTATCATGGCAGCACACAAGGTGCTTTAAGTGTGATGGGCGATGAGTACTGGCGCCGGGAGTTTCGTCCTTTACTGCCCGGTGTGCATCATGCTACTTATAATTCGTTTGAAGCGCTGGATTTAATCAATAGTCAGACCGCATGTGTTATTGCTGAAACCATACAGGCCGAGGCGGGTGTAAATGCTCCTTTGAAAGAATGGATTACAGCACTCAGAAATAAATGCATGGCCACAGGTACACTCTTGATTCTGGATGAAATACAATGTGGTTTTGGACGTAACGGAACGCTTTGGGCTTTTCAACAGTTTGATGTGGTGCCGGATATTTTATTGCTGGGCAAAGCATTGGGCGGCGGCATGCCATTGGGTGCATTTATTGCTGGTAAACAATTGATGGATGCATTAACTGATAAACCGGTGCTGGGTCATATTACTACGTTCGGCGGTCACCCGGTTTGCTGTGCAGCCGGCATGGCAGCCATGCAGGTGTTATTACAGGAAGAACTGATCAATAAAGTGTATCAGAAAGAACAGTTGTTCCGTTCTCTTTTACATCACCCGAAAATTAAAGCCGTTAGAAGCAGGGGATTGATGATGGCGGTTGAATTTGAAAACTTTGAGCAGAATAAGAAAATCATTGACGCATGCATTGCTAAAGGAGTGTTTACAGATTGGTTTTTATTTGCTGCGCACAGCATGCGTATTGCACCGCCGCTAACCATTACTGATGAAGAAATCAGGAATTCGTGTTCAACAATTCTTTCTGTTTTAAATGAATTGCCATAGATTAGAGTTTTAACCTTTTAACATCAAATAACCTATCTGCTGACTGCATTCTATCAATTGAAAATTTATAGTTTAATCGTTTGTACAGGCAACACGGTAAGGTTACAAATAAGATTCAATTAATAAATAAACAGATGAAATTCATTCGCCCTGCCCTGATCCTTTGTTGTATTTTTTTTGTTCTTGTTTCCTCCGCCCAACACAAACAGCCCCTGGCTAAGACCATGCTCTGGCGCATCAGCGGTAAAGGATTACAGCAATCATCTTATCTTTTTGGTACACTTCATTTAAAAGATCGCCGCATCTTTCATTTTACAGATTCATTGTATGCAGCTATTGAAAAAACGGATGGTTTTGCTCTTGAGCTGGATCCTGATGCCATGAGCGGCGAACTGATCCGCAGTTTTATGTCAAAAGATACCAGCGGGTTTGTAAAAGATGAAGTGGATAAAGAAACCTATGAACGTATTAAGCAAAAACTGGAAAAAAGATTCGGATCCCGTTTAGATAAACTAACCCGTCGCCAGCTTTTTCTTTCCCGTAACGATTGGATGAATGAAATTACAAAGCAGGATGATATGCCCGGGTTCATGGATGTGTACCTCTACCACATTGCCCGCCAGCAAGGTAAATGGACCGGTGGCATTGAAGATATAGAAGACCAGATGGGGTTAATTGCATCCGAAATGAAAGGCAACCGCTTCAATGATCTCTTTCCGGATTTGAAGCTTTTAAAATTATCCCTCAATGAAATGATGGAAACCTACCTCGCAGGTGATATTGAAAAAATTTATCAATATGCTGCCGGTCTGGATGATCAACAACGAAACGAACTGCTGGTAAAACGAAATCAAAAAATGGCTTTTCGTATTGATAGTCTTTTGCAACACCGCTCCGGCTTTTTTGCAGTAGGTGCGGCACATCTTGCAGGTGACACCGGTCTTATTTCGCTTCTTTTAAAACGTGGCTATAAGCTAGATCCTGTTTTTTCAAACAATAAACTCAAGCCTGAAGAGTATACCATCAAAACCAAAAAGGATTTCTGGAAAACATTCTATGCAGCAGACAGTAGTTACAAAGTAAGTTATCCATCAGGCACCGGTACTTTTTATATGGCGGAGCAATTGGTGAAAATGGAAATGTGTATGGACCTGCCCAGCTCCACGTTTTATATCTCTGCAAGTCTGCCCAATTTAAGAATGGGTGAAAATAAAGAGAAGATGCTGGATCAAATGGTAAAGGCATTTGCAGATAAAGGGAAAGTGCAGGAGAAAAAGAAACTGGATTTGAATGGAATGAATGGATTGGAAGTGATTATTGAAAATGATGCATTCTTAAAAGTTCAGGCCTATGTATCGGATGCTTATGTGTACCTGCTGGTGATGGGGCATGATTCCAAAAAAGATGTATTGAGTGGTGAGTATGCTGCAAAGTTCTTTTCTTCATTTCAGCCATTGTTGCAACAAGCTGTTGCTGTAAAAGGCTGGCAGGAATACACCAATCAAAAACTGGCATTTGCTGTGGCTTTCCCCGGTAAGCCTACTGTAACAAAGCCGGAGGCAAGTGCTGAATGGATTAGTCAAAACTTCAACAGCCTTGATAACAAGAGCCAGGTGTATTTTATGGTGAACGTAAAAAGTACAGCACCGGGTTATTACTTAGACGGAGATTCCAACTACTTCAAGCTATTGCAGGAAAACTGGAGCGGCAGCGGATTTCAGAAATTAAAAGAAGAATTCTTTTATATGGGCGGGTATGCAGGCATGCGTTATGATATGATGCGGGCTGATGGAAAACAAAAAGTAATTACCCGTACAATGACGGTGAATCGTGGCAGCCGCTCGTATCTGCTCGTTGCAGGAGCTGAAAAGGGAAATGAAAACCATCCTGCTATTGATCAGTTCTTTCAATCTTTCCGCCTGCTGGATTATGCAGGTTCTGATTGGAAACTGAGACAATCGCCTGATAAAGTATACTCAGCATATGTGCCATCTGTAATCCGTAAAAAAAGCACTAAGAAAGAAGAAGATGATCCGGAGTCATGGTCTTATCTCTCTTATGATTCTGCAACGGCAATTACTTATGAAATGCAACCTATAACCTTTGTAGATTATTATTACGGAATTTCTGACAGTGCTATTTTTAATGATGCCCTGTTTGCAATAAAGTCTTACAAAGATTCAGTTCTTGAACGTAAGATGACGAAGAATGGTCCGTTTCAGTCGCAGGAAGTAATACTACAAATGGAAGGAACACCACTCCAACGCAGAATGCGTTTTGTTTTGAATGCTGATACAGTTTATGCCGTGTATGCGTTCCTGCATCCTTCACAACTATATAAGCCGGAGGTGAATAAATATTTTGAAGAATGGAGGCTCAGTGCAGCACCCGTGCCCACTACCTTGAGCGTACGAAAGACCAATGAGTTTTTTGGAGATCTGTGGTCGGGCGACTCAGTTCGTTTTGCAAAAGCCGCTACCCGTCTTTCTAAAATCAATTTTGTAAAAGAAGAAATCCCTCAGCTGAAAGAATCCTTACTCAAGCAGTATGATCATGCTGAAAATGATTTTACAGAAATTTATAACAATCTTGCTGATGAGTTATACAATCTGCAGGATTCAGGCATTGTAGCGTTTATCAATAAAAATTATTTTTCAGTAAAGCTGGATAACGAAGCACAACGTGTTGCCATGCTGCGTTTACTGGCGCTTACTACTACAAGAGAAAGTTATTCGGTTCTTAAAGATTTATTACTCAGCCAGCCACCGTATACCAGCTATCTCTATCCTGTAAAACAATACATAACAGATTCACTGGAGCTTACGGCTACTTTATTTCCTGATCTTATGCGCTTGAGCAGCGATACCAATTACTGTGAGTTTACCGGTTTTCTTGCAAACCGTTTGCTGGACAGCGGTAAAATAACGCTTGACATCATCAAGCCTTATGAAAAAAACCTGCTGGAGATTGCTGCGTTTATATATGAAAAGTACAAAGCAGGTACAGAAGATAATGTTGCCTATTACTATCCGGTTTTGCGTTTACTGGCACGGTTAAATATTGATGAAGGGAATGCATCGCTGGCAAAACTGGCTGCATTGAATCATCATCAGTTTAACATGTACCTTATTCCTGAGCTGTTAAATAACGGGTATAATGTTTCTCCTGCATTGATAGAAGAAGCGGCAGCAGATATTGCCACACGTTTTCAGTTTTATCGCCGGCTGGAAGAAAAAAATCTGCAAAAACAGTTTCCTGCTAAATACAAAACACAAAAAATGATTGCTGAAGCAGATGTGTACGGCATGGCATCCGATGAATACAAAGTAGAAGAGGTTGTGTACCTGCAAACCAAAAAGCGGACAGTTAATGGAGAAACCAAATTGTATTATCTCTTTAAGGTAATAACTGAAGAGGGCATTTTTCTCGGCATTTCCGGGGCTTATTCCACAGATTCAAAAATTGTTGGATTGAATGCATCCAATGACGATGGAGGTATTTACTGGACAGATGAATTTCAATCAAAAAAAGTAGATGAACAGTTTGAAGCGTTCTTTGCAGAAAAAGAATTGGATTGAAATCAGAACTGAATTCTGAAACTGCCAAATACACCAAATCTTTTTTGTGCAGGTGCAGCATCGCTGGGTAATACCCGCCAAATGAGATCTAAACGCAGCACTTTGAAAATATTATCAACACCGGTGCCTAACTCCATATAGGTTTTATCACCCAGTGTTTGAAAGGGAAACCAACCTTTACCGGTTGCAGCATCAAACTTCATAGTAGCGGCATCATAGTACTGATCTGTGTAGTTGAATTTTTTATTGGCTTCACTCAAATTACCCCAGAGCAGTTTGGCGGTCCAGAACTGGCGAAGTTTTAAACTACGGGTTGGTTTTAGCAGGCGGAACATTCCATTGCCTACATTATGCTCAAAGTTGATGCCTGCATAACGATCACTGATGTACTCAAAGCGGTTCATCAGGTTAAATGCATACTTGTTGTAGTAATAGATTTCATTGCCGGGATGAATCTCCAGCATGGTAAAAGGTAAGGTGCCAAATACACGTCCGCCATAAATATTGTAATAGATTTCTCCTGCACCTCCTATCTTCTGGTAATCATTGATGGATAGTGACACCTTATTATAATTGTATTTACTGTTGAACACACCTGCAATGCCTTTGGAGTAGCGTAATTCAGCAATAGGATAGGGGCTGCCGAGACTGCTGCGTAAAAATGTTCCTTCCAAAAAACGTTCAAGATATGCAAAGCGAACCCTGAAAGTAAGTTCTGTATTATTCAATGTGCCGCCATTGCCCGGCTCATCAAAATAAGAAAGGGATGGTAATGCTCTTACCGGGTTGAATTGTTTGTGCGTAGCAATAACACCAAAAGTAAAACCACTGCTGGTTTCTTTGGAGTATTCAATTTTCTGTTGTTCAATCTTCAAAAACTTTAAAGGAACTCCCTGTTTGCGTATGGCCAATGAAAAAATATTATCCTGGCCTACTTCATCGTAATAAGCCTGTCCGAAATCAAAATCATTGAGGTAGGAGAGATACAATCGTTCCCTTGGATTTTTTTTGAATAGATGTGTTATTTCAAAACGACCCTTGAATTGCTGATCACGAATTCCGTAAGCTAAATAACCACGCAACCACCATTTTTTGCTGAAAGCCGTACTGGTACCAAAATCAAAACGTGGACGGATCCCTTCAATACGGTCATAGCTGATTACATTAAACCAGGGACCATATTCATAATTACCGATTGGTTTATAGCCTGTAGCTAAAAAGGTGATGGTATTAGTATATTTTTTGAACAGCGGCATTTTCTGTAATGTATCCACCATAGCATAAATGGCTTTCTCATTTTTGCTGAGTGTATCATGTCTTTGTTGTTGCCAGTACAAATCTGTTTGTTCTGAAGCACCGGGCAGTAAAACTGTTTCTTCCAGCTTTTTATTTTTTTGCAATGCTTCCCAAACTGATCCGGCATTAATAGAAATGTTTTGATAAGTGGTGGTCTTTCGCCCGGTTACTCCAAATTTCTGTTTGCCGATGGGTGCTACATCAATCACAAATTTGTCTTTGCTTAAAAACCAGATACTGTCTTTTACCAGTTTGTATTCCTGTATAATGCTGAGCTTCTCCACAAAGTTTACATTGGCATCAGCTGCAAGTCGCAGGTTCATTTTTTGAATGGCAAAGCTGGAATCATGAACCCAGCAATCACCAAGAAATGTGTTTTCTCCCTGGTGTTTTGGAGCAAAAACAAGGTGAAAAAAACGTTTACCACCGATGTATTGGGTATCCGTTAAGCGGTAGTTATAAAAAGCATCTCCATTATCTGATATGGGGCTTACAAATCGTTTATCAAAAACCGGAATATAGTTGTTATAAACATTTACGTTTTGGTCCATGCCGCCCAGCAGCTTTTGAACACTTTCATTCTTTAGTCCTGATGTTCGGCTGGCTTTAATTTCTTCTCTTCGTTTAAGCGGTGTTTTTTGATAATAGTAATCAGAAATTGTTTCCGTTAGAAACACAGGTAAAAATGGTTTGTCTTCGCTCGTGCTGTCTACGGTTTGCTCAATGATAAATCCAAACGGACGAAGCGGACGGATGTTTTTAAACTTATCAGTATTTATCCGGTTCAGATCTACTTCTAACTTATTGTAAAGTTCATAGCCAAAGTTCTCAAAGCGGTAGCGGTCATTCTCAGCTTTCTTTTGAACAATCTTTCGCCACAAATACCAACCTCTTGTCTTTTTAGATTTTACGACTACTTCCTTTTGTATAGAACCACGCTCCAGGTTAATTGTTAAAAAGAGGGTATCACCCGCAGGTACAGTGAGTGCTCTGGCAAAATAAGTATAGCCCACATAGCTTACCGTAAGTGAATCAGCAAATTGTTCAATAGTGAGCCTGAGAATAAAGCGGCCGGCAGAATCAGATAATTTTCCGATGCCACTGTTCTTCATTTGAACAGAGGCAAAAGGGATCGGTTCCTCAGAGTGTGAATCTTTTATAAAACCGGCTATGATTTTATTTTGTGCAACAGCCGGACTGCTGATCCAGAACAGTAAAATAATACAAAGTGCTTTCCGCATTTACAGCCAAGGGTTAAATGAACCGTAAAAGTAAATAATCTGGCTGTTGCGGTATGTCTTTTGTTTTACATGATACTGTAAAAGACGCAAGAAGCTGTTAAAAAAGGTGCTGCAGATTTGGAGATATTCCAAAACTTGTATTTACTTTGTAAAACAAAGTGCTTTTATGAACGATCAAAACCAATCCATCGAAACCTTACAGGAAATCAGGGAAATGATGAACCGCAGCAGCCGGTTTATCAGTCTTAGTGGTTTAAGCGGTGTAGCTGCCGGGCTGTGTGCGCTTACCGGGGCATGGTTTGCTTATGGTGTAATCAATGGCGGCGCAGGTGCAACAAAGCGATCCGGTGCAATCAGGGATTATGTATTAACCGATGCAGGTATTCCAAGTCTGCGCTCCTTTATGGGTGATCGTTTATTCCTGATTGCAGCCGGTACCTTTCTCTCAGCATTTGTTCTTGCTTTTTTATTTACCTATATCCGCAGCCGTAAGCAACAGATTCCCGTTTGGGGCATTATGGCACGCAGGTTGGTTTGGAATGTATTGTTGCCCATGATGGTGGGCGGTGTTTTTCTGTTGAAGTTGATTGAAGCAGGTGTGATTGGATTAATAGCACCGGGCTGTCTTATTTTTTACGGGCTCGCTTTAATCAACGGCAGCAAATTTACATTGGGCGAAGTGCGTTACCTCGGTTATACTATTTTATTGCTTGGTATTATTAACTGCTGGTTTCCGGGTTATGGTTTGTATTTCTGGGCAGCAGGTTTTGGTATTTGTCATATACTTTATGGCATCATAATGTGGAATAAATATGAACGTAATTAATTTGCGAAACGGAATGTGATTTCATGAAGAATCCGATTGACCAGTTACAAAAAGTATTTGACAGCCGTATAAGGCTGGGCATCATGAGCGCCTTGATGGTGAATGATGCTGTAAGCTTTAATGAACTTAAAGAACTCATCCAGGTAACCGATGGCAACCTCGCCAGTCATTTAAAAGCGCTGGAAGAAAATGGGCTAATTAAAGTAAACAAAGGTTTTGTGGGACGTAAAACCAACACTACTTATGCGGTAACCAAGGCCGGAGAACGTTCCTTCCGTCAGCACCTGGAAGCGTTGGAGCAAATGATCCGGCAAATGGCAAAATAATTTTTTTATCTATAAACTTTGAAATTCAAAGTGCTTTTTAAAATATAAAAATTCAATAATGGACACACAACAAACGCCAACGTTCTGGCAACGAAACAGTATCATGATCAAAGCTATCGTGGTAGGATTTCTCATTCTCGTGCTTTTAATTCCCTCTGCTTTTATACAAGGTCTTGTACAGGAACGGCAGGAGCGGCAGGAGCAGGTAATTGCCGAGGTAAGTTCCAAATGGGCCTTGGGTCAGAAAATCAGTGGGCCTTTTTTGCTGGTGCCTTATCTCGCAGCTGAAAAAAATGAAAAAGGTGTAGTAAACGAAGTCAAACGCAACGCTTATTTTTTACCGGAAAAGCTTTCTGTTAACGGCACTCTGTTTCCTGAAATGCGACAGCGGAGTATCTACAAAGTTGTTTTATACAAAACAGATATGAATCTGAGCGGAGCATTCAATCCTTTGAATTTTACAGCGCTGGGCATTAATCCATCTGCTGTGCTTTGGAATGAAGTTAGATTCTGTATCGGTCTTACTGATAACAGGGGTATTGCAGAGCAATTGCAGTTGCAGCTGGATGATACGGCAGCAGCAATGGATCCGGATTTACCTGCCAATGGAATTGCTTCCACGGGTGTTACAGCAATAGTGCCACAGACTTTACTGAATGCAAACAAAGGTTGTACATTTTCCATCCGTTTAAAACTCAACGGCTCTGAACGTTTGTACTTTACACCGGTAGGAAAGCAAACCCAGGTAGAACTTAAGTCTTCTTATACCAATGCTTCATTTGCCGGTAATTACCTGCCGGTTACACCTCCCAACTCTACAACAGGTTTTAATGCCAAATGGAGTATTTCCCATTTTACCCGCAGCTTTCCGCAAAGCTGGAATGATGAGAAAACGGGAATTGATGAAGCAGCATTTGGTGTAGAGCTTTTACAGGGGGTTGATTCCTATGCTAAAACCATGAGGAGTGTAAAGTATGCGTTGCTGTTTATTTCTTTAACCTTCTGTCTTTTCTTTTTTATTGAAGTACTGCAAAAAAGAACTGTGCATGCGTTGCAGTATGTGCTGGTTGGATTTGCTCTGAGTATTTTTTATACACTTCTTTTATCAGTAAGTGAGTACCTCGGTTTTACAGTAGCATACCTTATTGCAGCGGCGGCAACAGTCATCTTGATTACAGCTTACATTAAAAGTGTTTTTGATAAATGGAGTGTTGCAGTTGTGTTTGCTGTTTTCTTATCTGTATTATACGGTATGATCTATGTACTCATTCAATTGCAGGACGGTTCCTTGTTATTCGGTAGTATTGGCTTGTTTGTGATACTGGCATTGGTTATGTATTACTCCCGTAAGATTGATTGGTACGGAAATAAAAAACAGCTAACCGAATCATAATACAGACTTATGAAAAGCTTCCACTATGCCTTGCAGGGATTATTAAGCGCTGTCCGCAGTGAAAAGAATATGCGGATTCATATTGCAGCAGCAATGCTGGTAATCGCTGCAGGCATTTTTTTCAAGGTATCACAAACAGAGTGGATGATACTGCTATTCTGCATTTCCTTTGTTATTGCTATGGAGTTGATGAATACGGCATTGGAGTATGTGTGTAATGCAGCTGTTCCTCAATTTCACCCCTTCATCCGTCATGCAAAAGATATGGCAGCCGCAGCCGTACTGGTGTTAGCAGTAGCAAGTGCTATTACCGGCGGTATCATTTTTATTCCAAAAATCATTGTTCTGTTTTTTTAAACCACTTTATACTCATCAATATGAGTTTAAACAATTAATCAACTATTTATGAAACGTATTCTTTTTTTTTCGGTTGGATTTACTATTGCCTTATACTTGGTACGGGTGGTCTATACAGGAAGCTTATTGTTTCTTTTTATTCCCTGGAATTTATTTCTGGCATGGCTGCCCTTTTACTTCAGCACAAAAATGAAAAGTGAACAGACTATACCTGTGAAATTACTGTGGTTTGGTTGCTGGCTTTTGTTTTTACCTAATGCCCCCTATCTCATTACTGATCTTGTACACCTGGAACCGAGACCCTATGTGCCTTATTATTTTGACCTTGTGTTGTTGTTTTCCGCAGCATGGAACGGGTTGTTACTGGGATTGCTTTCTTTTCAGCAAATAGAACGGCAGTTGAATCTGTACCTTGGCAGATGGAAAGTAAACAGCATCATCTTTGTTTTGTTTCTGCTCTGTGGTTTTGGTATTTATTTGGGGCGTTTTGACCGGTATAACAGTTGGCATATCATTACGCAACCGTTTGACCTTGCTACTGATATTATCCGTTATATGCTGCAACCATTGCAACACCTGCATACGTGGGCGGTAACGGTTTTATTTGGAGCAGCACTATGGCTGATGTATCAAACTATGCGTCAGCTTCAGTCAGTATCGCAATGATAAAACTGTATGAATGCAGGAGTGTAAATTCTATGAAGGATTGATGTTGATAAAAATCAAAGGCAGATGTTCATTCATCTGCCTTTGATTATATTGGTATTTAAATTTTAAAAGTCCAAACCAAGCGAAACATGTAATAATGGCTTGGTATTAAAGAAGCCGCTCATTTGCCAGCCTGCATCAAAGCGAATGAAATAACCTAAAAGGGTGCTGCGGGCACCAAAGCCATAACTTCCCAGCAAAGGTCCCAGACCAGGCGCTTTTACAATAACGTTTACAGGATTACCCGGCTCAGTAAAGACTAACTCTGGACGTTTAAAATCAAGAAACTTTCCGTTCCATGCACTGCCAAAATCAAAAAACTGTACCAGTTGAAAATTTCGCAGGAATGCATTGTTGATAGGTTTGTTAAACAGCGTTGCAAATACGGGCATTCTTATTTCACTGTTAATCACAACTGCATTATTTCCATTGGCAGAGTTTTGCAGGAAGCCACGCAGGTTTACAGCCAGTGATTCATAAACATACGATGCATCCGGATCAGGTGTATTGAACGCATTAAAGTAACGTTGCTTCAGTACATTATTTCTTACTCTGAAGTTGTTACCGGGCATAAACCAACCATCCGTGCCGCCCAGGTAATAAAGTACTTTGTTATCACCAAATGAAAAATCACCGGCTACTCTTGTGGCCCAGATTATATTACGGTACAGCTTTATATAGTTTCTGCCATCAAAGCCAACGTTAAAAGTATAATCGCCACCTGCACTGCGTCCGCCGCCCTGGTAACTTCCGCCAAGCCGGTTAAAGAGTTCAAACCATCCTTTAAAACGTAAACCATTCCAGATATTGGTAGCCGGGTTGATGGTATTATCATGCACATATTCCAGGCGGGCGTTTAAGAAGTTTTCGTCTAAGGTGGGCTGTTGTAAAGAACCGGGCACCAGATCATCACTCCTTGTTATGTACTGGTCTCTGCGGATGCCTGCCACTAAACGTATACTCTGTACTTCATTAAACGGATAGGTAAGGTTACCCTGGTACATATTGGTGAGGATACGCACATCAAAACCCTGAGTGGTACTGGCAGTAATCGTATTTCTGTAATAAGTAGCACCCCAGTCAATACGGCGTTTGAGATTATCAAAACGCACCAGTATTTCTTTATCCTGGAAACCATAATTTAAACGGAATGCACCGGTGAATTTATAATCTTCCATCAACTCCAGTACACCCACTCTTGTAAGTGCATTTAATGAATTACCATTTGCAAGATTTACCTGCGGTGCACCAAAGCCGTTTGGATCTACTATAAAGCGTCCCGGGCTATAAGGTTGAAAACGGTTAATGAACAATACATTATTACTCAGGAAATTGGTAGTAACATTATCAACCGCAAATTTTTTGTTGTAAGGGAACAACCGCATTTTATTCAGCACTTCATCTCTGGGAGGTGCTGTATTGCCAATTAATTTTGCACTTGTAGTTGAAGTATCAACCTTAAACTCTGTTTCAAAGAAATCAGAAGCAACTGTAACGGGTTTATTAGAAACGCTGTCCACAAGATCAGACCGCTCCCTTGTATCTTCATTCATTGTTTTTTCCAGGCGGGAGGTACGCTTAATGAATTCAGTTGGTCTTGCTGTTACATTCCTTTTACGAAGCGTATTTTCATCTACTTTCAATTTATACAAAAACTTAAACTCACCCTGGCGGTTTACTTCTGTTACCTGTCCGTTTTCACCGGCAACTCTTGTTTCCAGTACACTGCTTTGATAGTTAGTGATGGGGAACGTGTAGGTGCTGTCGTTAGTAATTCTGAAAAAGCCGATAGAATCAGGTTCTGATTTATTCCAGGCTTTTAAGGTAGAATCCAGTTCTGCCCGCTCCGGATTACGCAGGATGTCTTCGCCTATGCGGTACAGTGTGTCAATGCCTGCTGCCTGGGTGCGGAAGAAACCGGCCCAGCGGTTACCGATTCCGTTTTCATCACTGATGTAAGTGAAGTGATTGGTATTGTACTGGCTGGGGTAACGGGCATTACCGTATTTGATGTTCGTGAGCTGGGAGATCTGTTTAAACTCAGACTTATTCCAGTTATCAATCAGGAAAATATTGTAACGGCTTTTGGGCAACACCGTATCACCCGTTGGTGCATCCGGCGCAGGGCGGTTGCTGGAGAAGATGATGCCGGTTTTACCGGGGAAGGCAACAAAGCTGGCATCTTTATCATCATAAACATCATTGGTAATCTGCTCCAGTTTTTGCCCGTCAATTTTATAAACAAACACATCGCTTTGCCCGCCTTTTACTGCACTAAAGAGCAGCGTGTTGGGGTCCAGCATGTATTGCATATCTGTAACCTGCTCAAACGGAAGAGGTACATTCTTGATTGTTTTGATGCGGCGGAATGCGTCATAAACACTTAACAGCAGTTTCCCCTGTTCCCAAACCACCATTGCAATACGGGTTCCTTTAGGATCCCATGCCAGCATGGGATAATTAGGATCAGGTCTTTCCTCAAGATTACGCACACCGCTTTTCCATAATACTTTTTCTGAAATAAAGTTTTCATTCAGTATCACTCTGGTAAGACCACGCTTAAACTCCACAACAGCGTAAGTAAAACTTTTGGGATTCGGATTGGCCTGGAAACGGAAGTAATCTGTTTTGCCGATTTCTTTAGGAACAGTTAATCGTCCGGTGGGCACATTACGGCGGGCACGGATGTCTTTGAAATATTTATCACGGTTGTACTGCATAAAATCTTTCAGTACATCTTTCAGTTTTTTCTTGGCGATGGTTTGCGTGGCACGGTTTACATTTTTGTAAATACGGCTCAGATAGAGCAGGTAGGTTACATTTTCTTTACGGTATCTTTCTTCCATATAATACCAAAAAGCATGACCGCCCAGTTTGGGTTGTTCAAATGCGAAATGATAAAAGTTTTTATACTGAAAGCCCAGCATGGCGCTTTTAAGTTCATTATCAATTTTTGTATTCCACGGGTCAGCAGCATAAGAAATATAACCATCTACCATCCACTTGGGTAAATCAAGCAAGGCCTGGTTTTGAGCAAACTCGCCGAGGTCATCACCAAACAGCATGGTTTCAACCAGCACACGGGCAATACCTTCACGGATCTGGCGGCGCAGATCGTTATGATCACCATTGTAAAAAACAATCATCTTATTGTTCACCAGTTTGGTAACACCACCGGCGTTGGGCCAATCCAGCCCGATCCCGATATTGGATTGTTTGTAATCATTAAAACTGTTGTATAAAACAATATTAATGCGTCGTTGAATACTGTATTCAATAAAATCTTCCAGCGATGGCAACTCTTCTTCAGCAGCCTGTGTTACAAACTTGGCCAGCTCCAGGCCGTTTTGATTGTAATGCACATTAAAGTTGGGGCTTTGATAAAACTGCCATTTGAATTTTACATGCTGTACCCGGTTCTTTCCGAATTCCACCATGTTTACCTGGGCTGTTGCAGGATTGTGGTACCAGAGCAAAAGGAGGATACATACTGCTACGCTAACTACGTTCTTCTTTTCAATTCGCATATTTTCGTATTGTAGATAATGCAAGTTCGAGGTTAATTCGTTTTTAAAAGTACAAAATTCAAGGTATGTTCACTGTTAAAGCTTTTACCTTCAGTCCCGTTCAGGAAAATACCTATCTTCTTTATAACGAACAGGGGGAGGCGATTGTTATTGACCCCGGATGTTATTTTGAAGAAGAGAGAGATGTCCTGTACACTTTTATTACACAAAACCAACTCCGGCCGGTACTCCTGCTCAATACTCATTGCCACCTGGATCATGTGTTTGGTAACAAATGGATTCATGAAACATGGAATTTGCTGCTTCATATACACCCCAATGAAAAACAGGTGCTGGATTATGCCCCGGCCAGTGGTTTAATGTGGGGGCTTCCGTTTGACAATTATTCCGGCGAACCGGTGTATTTAAATGAAGCTGAACGCCTGCAGTTAGGTGAAGATGAACTGGAGCTCATTTACGCACCGGGTCATTCACCGGGTCATCTATGTTTTTATTGTAAAAAGCAACAATTTCTGATAGGTGGTGATGTGCTGTTTTATGAAAGTATCGGTCGCACGGATCTGCCGGGAGGTGACCACGCCACTTTAATCAGCAATATTCAGAACAAACTTTTTTGCCTGCCTGACGAAACGGTTGTTTACAGCGGACATGGCCCTGCTACCACCATTGGTCATGAAAAAAAGCACAATCCATTTTTAAGTTGATGCAACGTTTTAAAAACAGCTAAGCTCAAATGCTAAAACGCATCTATGAAACAATTGTTTGTAATTATTTCTTTATTGTTTTTGATTGCCTGCGAAAAAGAAAATGATGTAAAGAATACCATTTTCTATAAAGGGCAGTTACAATGCAGTGGTGATAACTGGGCAAGAGGAAACTCTGATGAGGAAACACTAAAGAATATGACCAGCTACCTTGCCTCAAAAGGTGTAAAGGTTGAGAAAGCAGAACTCACATTGCCACCACCCGGTACTGTTTATTGTGCTGCCTGCACTTGTCCTACAGGTCGGGTGTATGTAATCACAGTCATTTCAGGCTCAGAGGAAATTCTAACGCAGGAAGGTTTTTACAAGTAAGCCTGCACATATTTTCCGATCAAGGGTAATCGTTGCAATTCTTTCTTCTCCACTTTTAAAACAAAGAGCGTAAACAGTAACAGCAATAATGTACCGGTAAGTACACTGAACCACAGCGGCGTGTAGAGCAGCAAAATTCCTTTATGCAATACAACAACCAGACTTACTAATACGAGATAGGCAATAATTTTTTTACGGGCATAGGGTACGGGATAGTATTTCTGACCTAACCAGTAACTTACAAGCATCATAAAAAGATAGCAGGTAAAAGTTGCAATGGCAGCACCCCAGTAATGCAGTTTTGGAATTAAAACAATATTTAAAGCAATGGTAATAACAGCACCGCCAATCGTAATAGCAGCACCATAAAGATTTTTGTTCGTGAGCCGGTACCAGATGCTGAGGTTGTAATAAATGCCCAGGAAAATATTACCCATAGCCAGTAACAATACCACGTTTATACCTTCTCCCCATGCTTCTGATTTTAAAGTAATGATCCATTTGAGTACATCCAGGTATAAACCAATGCCCAGGAACATAAAGCAGCAGGCCAGTACAAAAAACTTCATCACCCGTGCATAGGTTTTTTGCGCCTGTTCTTCTTTTGCCTGTTTAAAAAAGAAAGGTTCCGCTGCCATACGGAATGCCTGGATCATAATTGTTATTAAAACTGCAATACGGTAAAGATTGGCAAAGATGCCCAATTCATGACGTGCCTGCTCCTGGGGTACATCTACCACATGCTGATAGACCAACCGGCTGAGCATATCATTAATCATACCGCCCAAACCCACAATAATGAGCGGATAGCTGTACTGCATCACTTCTTTCCATAAGGTTCCATTCCATTTAAACCGGATTTGTTTCCATTCTTTATACAAAAGCAGCCAGGTGAATGCAGCGCCGCAAATATTACCGATGATATAATAACCGATACCAATATCCGCCGGTAAAAGCCGGTTGATTAAATGATCCGGATGGTCTTTTGCAAAAGAGGGAATAATACCTAAACCGATAATCACCACAAGGATATTGATTAAGATACCGGCAACCCTTACAAACGCATATTTTTTAGGACGGTTTTCCTGTCTTAATACTGCAAAGGGTAACACAGATAACGTATCAAATAACAGAATCAGGACCATCCATTGCAGATACTCCGGGTGTGCTTCTAATCCTGTAGCTTTTGTGAGCCACGGTGTTGCGATGTATAACAAAATACTGAACAGGAGGGTAGAACCGATCAGTGATACGCTGAGCGTGTTATACAACTGCTGCCGGTTTTTTTCTGCATGAAATCGGAAGAAGGTTGTTTCCATTCCATAGGTAAATAAAATATTCAGAAAGGGTATGAGCGCATATACCTGTGTAAGATCAGCTGTTTTTTCCGGTTGCTGAAAAAGGAAAGGCAGGGCCATGTTCATTAAATAACCAAGAAAACGACTGGCAATGGTGGGTACTCCATACCAGATTGTTTGCCCTGCTAATTTCTTAATACTGCTCATGCTTGTTAATCGCTCAAAAATATTCAAACTTATTACCAAAAAGCATGCAACCCTTTATTTATTGTTAACTATCTTAGTGTACCTGTTGAAAAAACCTTGTTATACTTCTGATCAAAAAGACTGCTCACTAACAATTTATTATTTGAACTCTATATCAAAAAGACAAATATGAAACACATGAAAAAACTTATTCTGTTAGCCACCTCTTTGCCATTGGTTCTTTTTACAGCAGCACAAAGCTTTGGTGAGTTAGAATGGCAAAAAACAAAAATACCCGCCACTATTATTGAAATTCCGCAATCAGCTTCTGTAACAGAAGCAGCCATCAAACAAAAGCTGGCGCAGTTGGGTTATAACGGAAAAGAAACAAAAGGTGTTACGGTGTACAAAGCCGTTCGCATTCCTGAAATAAGCAGTGAAACAATTGATCTTTATCTCAAGGTAGAACGCAAGAGCCGTAAAGAAAAAGATGAATCTGTAGTTTACTTTGCAGTGGCTCGTGGTTATGAAAACTTTGTAAAGTCTGGCAGCGATACCGGTTTTATACGCAGCATTCATTTTTATACCAATAATTTTAACGGATGGGCAGAAGCTGAAGCGCTGGAACGGGAGATCAAAGACCAGGAAGATAAATTGAAGAGCGCTGAGAAAAAAGCAGACGATTTACAGAGTGAATCAGAAAGCTTACAAAAACGATTGAAAAAGCTCCAGGAAGATATTGAGGAGAATAAAAAGAATATTGAAAAGCAAAAACTGGAAGTAGAAAATCAGCGTAAAGCACTGGATATACTCAGGTCAAAACGTAAAGTATAGTTATTGAGCCTTCAACGAAAGCTGTTGTTTCGCCGCTTTTGCTGAAGGAAGCCAGGAGGCTATGATGGCAATAAATAATACGGTTCCCAGTATCATCAGTAAATCTGTGATCAATATTTTTACAGGGTAGTAATCAATTACAAAAGAACCCTGCAGCGGAATAAGTTTGAACGTTACCTGCAGGTAACAAAATAAAAGCGCCAGTATAATGCCGATTATACTGCCCGTCATGGCCAGCAATACACCTTCGCTTAAAAATATTTTCTGAATAAAGCCATTGGTAGCGCCAATGGCTTTTAATATTTGTACATCCTGCTGTTTTTCAAGCACCAGCATAGTAAGTGCTCCAATCATATTAAAGGCAGCTACAATCAGAATCAAACAAAGAATACCATAGATAGCCCATTTTTCTAACTGCATCACGGCAAACAAAGATCTGTTCTGGCGGTACCTGTCTTCTACCAGGTATGCTTTGCCTAAACCCTGCTGTAATGTTTGCACCATCTTTTTTTCATCTACACCCTTCTGTAATTTAATTTCTACTGAAGTGTATTCATGTTCTTTTAAACCGATCATTTGCTGAACGGCAGCCAGGTTGGAGATGACATATTTATTATCAAAATCCTGCTGAATGGCAAACGCACCTCTTGGTTGAAAATTCACGGTACTGATGGATTCCAAAGGTCCGGCACCGGCAGGTACACCACGTTTGGGTAAGTACACAGTTACAGGAATAATGGCACGATCACTCATAAGGTTGAGCGCATTTTCAATACCACTGCCTAAAACCATACCGGGTGTTTCGATGTTTCCGGTTTCATAAACTCCATTGGAAATATGTTGTGCCACACCGCTTACACGTGCATATTCATCATCCACTCCTTTCAAAATGGCATTGGTGCGAAAGCTTCCGTTCTGGATGTGTGCATTTTCTTCAACTGTAAAACAAAAGGCCGCAATATTTTTTTGTTGTGCTATAAATGCCCTGGTGGTACTGTCAACAGTGATTAGTTTTTGTGTGGCTGAAGTAATGCGGATGTCAGGATAAAAGGAGGAGTAAAGATCTTTTACCAAACCTTCAAACCCGTTAAAAATACTCAGCACAATGACCAGCGCTGCTGTACCTACTGCCATAGCCGCCACCGTTACCCATGCAATAATATTAATGGCATTGGTACTTTTTTTTGAACGGAAATAGCGCCAGGCAAACAAAAAATTCAAAGCGGTAATTTATAAAGTGGTAATTACTAATGACTAACTACTACCGTCTATCGGCTGTATGCTCAAGGCTTCTTCTCTTCATCAATCTTCTTAAAGAGTTCTTCCATTTTAAATACATGGTCTAAGGTATCATCCAGGAAATACTTTATTTCCGGTATGCGCCGCAACTGGTGTTTTAATTTAGCCGCCAGTTCTTTTTTTATTTCGTGTGAACGATCCTCAATTTTTCGCAATACATCCTGTTTGTTTTGTGCCTGGAACACACTCAGGTAAATACGGGCTTCCAGCAAATCCGGTGTTACTTTAACGGAGGCTATAGAAACCAGTCCGCCATCCACAATATTCAAGCTCAGCCTGGTGAAAATAGTCGTTAGTTCTTCATGAATCACTCCGGCCACCTGCTTCTGTCTTTTTCCTTCTAACATATCTGCAACGTTTAAACGCTGTAAAAGTAGTTACTTTGCGGGTTTTAACAGCATGAAACAGTTTCAACGAATTTTTAAATACCTGCAGGGTTACGGCGTACAAATCCTTTTATACTTTTTGTGTATCCTGCTTTCCATTGTTTTTTCCATGGTTTCGCTGGCGATGCTGGCACCTTTTCTCAAACTCTTATTCAACCAGGAAAATCTTGTGCTCACAAAACCGGAAGCTATTCTTTCCGCTTCTGATGTACTTGATTTCTTACTCTACCATATCAGTACACTCATTCGTGAAAACGGAGCCGAATCTGCCTTGTTTTTTATATGTATCGTCATTGTAGTAGCCATCCTGCTCAAGAATGTTTTTCTCTATTTATCCTACCGCATACTGGCGCCCATGCGTAATGGGGTACTAACAAGATTACGGGGCGATTTGTATGATAAAGTGCTGCAATTGCCGGTTGGTTTTTTTACCGAGCAACGTAAAGGTGATCTTATCTCCCGCATGAGTAATGATGCTAACGAAGTGGAATGGAGTGTAATGATGGCGCTGGAAGTACTCATTAAAGAGCCTTTGAACATACTGTTTTACCTGGTGATGATGGTGGTGATCAGTCCGCAGCTTTCTTTGTTTTTACTGGTATTTCTGCCGGTGATGGGTTTGATCATTGGCCGTGTAAGCCGTTCCTTGAAAAAGCAGTCCACTGAAGCAGGCGAAAAAAACGGAATGGTTCTTTCCATACTTGATGAAACATTGGGTGGCATCAGGGTAATCAAAGCATTTACCGCCGAAAAATTAATCGGTAACCGTTTCCACCGTATGAATGCCGAACTTAATCATATCCGCAATAAAATCAACTTCCGTAAGGATATGGCTTCACCCCTCAGTGAAGTGCTGGGTGTGCTGGTACTGAGTGCGGTACTTTGGTTTGGCGGCAGACTGGTACTTGGGCATAATGCCGGCGATTTAACATCAGAAGGCTTTATTACGTATATCCTCTTTTTTACACAGATCATCAATCCATCCAAAGCACTTTCCTCGGCTTACTACAATACCAAAAGAGGCAGTGCGGCTATTGAACGTATTGAAGAAATTATTAATGCACCGGTGGTGGTGGAAGAAGCGGCCAACCCGGTTATCATTCCATCGTTTGAAAAAAGCATTGAGTTTAAAAATGTATCCTTTGCCTACAATGATATTCCGGTGCTCAAAAATATCAACCTCCGGTTGCAGAAAGGAAAAACAATTGCACTGGTTGGCTCCAGCGGTTCCGGTAAATCCACGCTGGCCGACCTGGTACCCCGTTTTCATGATGTAACAGAAGGTGAAATACTGGTTGATGGCATCAACATTAAAAACTACTCTATTGAAAGTTTGCGGCAGCTGATGGGTATTGTAACTCAGGAACCGATTCTTTTTAATGATACCATTGCTAACAATATTGCCCTGAGCAAACCGGAGGCAAGCCCGGACCAGATTGAACATGCGGCCAAAATTGCCAATGCCCATGCGTTTATCATCCGTAAGGATAATGGGTATGATGAAAACATTGGAGAGCGGGGTGGTAAGTTGAGCGGGGGCGAACGTCAGCGGATTACCATTGCCCGGGCGGTGCTTAAAAACCCGCCCATTTTAATCCTGGATGAAGCCACCTCATCCCTGGATACAGAAAGTGAGCGTCTGGTGCAGGATGCCATCAATACCCTTATGAAAGACCGCACCAGCCTGGTGATTGCCCACCGCCTTTCCACTGTACGGCATGCCGATGAAATCATTGTATTGAAGAAGGGCGAAATTGTGGAGCGGGGCACCCATGATGAGCTGGTAGTCCGGAATGGCTTTTACAAACGCCTGGTAGAAATGCAGGAAGTGAAGTAAATAAGGGTAAATTTTTTTGCGAAAAAAGGGCTGAAACCCTTGCAGGTAAAGAATTTACATTATCTTTAAAATGTTAATGTGAATTCAGTCAGCCTTTCTGAACCAGGATTTTCTAAACTTTTTGATTTTCCCAAGGTTTTCAGTTGCTCACCTGGTTCATGATTTTTTGGTTTTAATTTTTTACAAGTGAACATTTACGTTGGAAACCTCTCCTGGTCAATGACAAACGAGGATCTCTCTGCACTGTTTGAGCAATTCGGAACAGTAGCATCTGCCAAAATTCTTACTGACAAATTCAGCGGTCGCAGCAAAGGCTTTGGCTTTGTTGAAATGGACAATGCTGAAGAAGCACAAGCTGCAATCAACGGATTGAACGATTCAGACGTTCAGGGTCGTAAGATTGTGGTGAATGAAGCCCAGCCTAAAAAAGATGATGGCGGCGGTGGCGGCTTTAAGAAACGCAGCTTCGGCGGCGGTGGTGGCGGCTTCCGTGGCGGCAGTGGCGGCGGCTACAAAGGTGGCGGCGGTGGCGGCTACAAAGGTGGCGGCGGTGGCGGCTACAAAGGCGGTGGCGGCGGCTACAACAGAGATTTCTAATCTTGATTGATACAGCTCAGCATATTTTTAAAATCCTTCTGCAAAGAAGGATTTTTTTATGGGGTGATGTTTGATGGAGCCGTTGCAGGTTGCTCTTATGCTCGGCAAAAGTTGATGTTTTAGAAATTGGTGAAAGAAAGCACACAGCCGCCGTTGTGTGTATTGAGCGAAGTCGAACATATCACCAACGGGGAAATCAAATGCAGATAGCTGAAACAAGAATTTTAAATTGCAAGTGGAATCAAATGATTTTAAAAAATACTTATGTGTACATGTGTCGTTGGTGAAAACACACAACGACGGCAGGCTTATTGCAAAATTTAACTACCTAAGGGCATTGAATTTTGTGCAACATCAACAAGGGAAAAAAGTAGAATGAGATATTTTATTTGATTTTTCAATTATTTTTCGATTTTTAGTTTCTAAAACTTAACAAAATGAAAAAACTACCGGTTTATTTAACCATTGGACTCGCTTTGCTCTTTATTTTCTCTTCCTGTAAAAGGAATGATTATGAAATGAAAAAAGAAACGCCTGTATTCTCCATTAACCAGGCAAAAGAATGGTTTGCAAACAACCTGCAGGCAACCACAAAAAGCCGAACGACAAACACCGCCTCCCGATTAATTGACAGCCTGCCGCCCAACAACAAAACCCTGCTCTGGAAATTTGCAATTCAAAAAAAAAACAGTGAGGTAGAAGCTGTAGAGCTGCCTTACACCGGAACCGCTGTTGTATGTGAACTGCCAGACAGCAGTTATGCTAATAATCAACAACGCAATGCAATTGCACTGGGCATAGCAAAACGGGCTGTTATTTACAAAAAGCCGAACGGGGCTATTGAATTAATGCTGGTACATGTTGTACCTTCTTACGATTATCTTTTAACACACCCCAACCATTTTAAAGAAAATTATTTTCTCAAACTCGCAGCTGATTTTACAGGTTGGGTTTATACCTATGATTGGAATGACAACCCGAAATCAGTTAGTGAAATAAAAAACGGAAAACTTAATTCAGGCAAAACACTTTTTGTTAAAGATAGCATCGCTCCACAGGGTACAACAAACCGTTGGGTAACGGGGTATGTACAGGAGTGTGGTTATGCATGGGTTGGTGTTCAAAATCCTTACTGGTGTGGCCAGCCCGGAGATCCACATTATGAAGATTGTATCAATAACTCGTCCACAGGTGGCACAGGAAACTGGGTTTATACCTGCAAATGGGTATTAAGTCAAATTTGGGTGCCAGATCCTATAACAGGTGGCGGTACAGGCGGGCAAACTGGTGGTAGCGGCACTCCACCTGATGATTGTAATTATTATGGAACTTGTGACCCAAATAATTATGATTGTAATGCAGTTACAGCAGCAATGGACAATCCAGTACAACAAAGCACTTCCACTCACCTTTATACTTCTGTTGAAGATGACCCTAATAATCCCAATAAAAGAACTGTGAGGGTAAAATGGGAATTTTGGAAACTAACCAGCCCTTTAGGTAATTTATACGGCAATAGTTGGGAAAAGGGAGAACATGAAAAGGTTAATGGTGCATGGAAATGGATAACCTTTACTCATGATACACACTCAATATCTCAAGGAGCTGGTATCTTTCTTACTGGAACTATTACTGCTCTTTCACCACTTAGTACTATTCAGGACCCTTTTGGATATGCTAAAATGGATCTGTCTTATACCATTGATGTAGACTATCAATGTGTAATACCGTTGGATAGAAAAACCTTTTATGGTAATTCAGGTATAATACGTCATGTAGATCACTTTTAACAGTCAATAAAGGTTTTGTGTTTAGTAAATTTATTTACATAAACCAAAACCTTTGCTCTTTGAGTACTATTTAAATTATATAAAATGCTAAGCGTTACAACTTTTACTCAACTTATCTTTTTTATTACAAGCTCACTTTTAACAGGCTGTAAGTATAGTAAAAAAAAAGAGCCTACCGATCATTATATCTTGATTGTCAGAAATTATCCTATTTACGATAGTTCAGCTACCAAGAAGGGAGCTATTAATGATTCCATATACATCTATGAAAGAGCTGGTACTTTTTTGTATGAATTTTTTTCAACAGATTTCATTATTGATTCCGTAAAGATTAAAAACAATTCAAATTATACAAGAACTTATCTTTTGACTAAGAAAAATGCAGAGTATGGCTTTTTTTATGATCCTTTACGCCCCTCAAAAAATAAAATGTATAAAGCCGATTCATTAATAAGAAGAGCCGGAGATGTTATAGCACTCCCACCCTTAGATTCTACTTTTGATGTAACGTACAAATACAGTAAGGATTCCTCATCTTATTTTAAGATTGTAACAGTTAATTCAAAATTTGTAAAAGGTAAAGACTCGATTGTATATACATATTCAAGCCAAATGAAGGATGTTATTTATAATCTATCAAGTACTTATGATTTTAATTTTCATAAAGAATTAAAACTAACAAGAGTGGACATGAGCTTCTTTTTACCTGATATTAAGGGAGAAAAAAACCCAGAAAAATCTATAGGCGTAATTAAAATGGAAAAAATAAAAACAGGTAATAAAAAACATGCTGTTGATTCTCTATTTCACTTGCTTGAAAAAATGCACAAAAAAGCAGAAGCGGGATCTGTTTTAAAGTAAAAATTATTTTTTTATCAACTTCCTGTTCACTATTTATCCATCTTGATCCGATTTGTACCCCGGTATTCACGAGCTACGAAACTGGTGTGCATAAAAATATAAATAATGAATAGCGATGGAAATCTTTAACTCATAATTTCATAACAAGAGACGAAACAGTTATTTCTGGTGTACTTGATCTTACAATTAAGAAGGCAGAAAGATATACAGGTCTCTATAATGCAGGTAACCCCTTGAATCTTACAATTATCAGCTCTGTAGTATGGAGCGGTTCTCCTATAAATAATTCAAGTACTTTGCTTTTGGCTGAAGGAAGAAATATAGATGACCATCAAGTAATGGCAACTGTATACTTAAATGCCATAAAAAGTACTTTACTTGAACATTTTCCAAATTTAAGTGATTTAGATGCTGAGGCACTTTCATGGGGTGGACTTTATAGAACTCAAGCATGGCAAAGTTTTCAGCAAAATGTTCTAGGAAGGACACTCGATATACAGAATGTAAATAAGAAGCATAAGCGAGGGGATTCTGGTACTCCATGTGAACCACCACCACCTCCTCCGCCCCCCCCGTCAGGTGGAGATATTCAATAAAAAATCAAATCATAAATTAAGCATAGAGGTAATCGATAGTATTCGTAATTCAGACTTAATGTTTATATTAGAGAACTATAAAATATATACTTATGAAATATATAATATTTTTTTTACTTTTTTTTTGTTACTAGAGAGGGTTATACCCAGTTTTATGATTCCTCTTTTTATTCAAAAAGAATTAAAAGTGTGCAAGAGCAGGTTTTAAGACAAGCGGAAAGAAATTTAGATATTTTCTATGAGGAAATGCATCGATCAGGGTCTGCCTCAAATTACATTGAGCGTTTTTTGTTTTTTAAACTTGATTCCACAGGTAGAAAAGTTGAAAAATGGGTTTTTACGGATAAGAAGGGAAATATAGACTCAAAAGGTTTATCGCAATATAACATATCGAATATAGTTGTGTATTGGAACGATATGTTTAAAGTTAAAATAGAGTATAATAAATTCACTTTTGTTCAACCTATTTTGTTTAGAGCAGAAGGGCTTTCAGTACGGCAAATTGAATCAATCCCAAATATTTACCTTGATTCTATGCAATTCTTTTTTGATCCTGTTATTAGATTGCCACAAGTCAATTCACAGGTTTATAAGCCACGACATTAAAGGTTAAAACATTTCATGTTAATAATGATTATGCAAATAAATAATTTGATTGCAGCGGTTTTTATAACCGCTGCCTCTTTATATGGATTTAAAGATGTTTTATGTAATCGTTTGTATTACGAAACAAGGCCTCATTTTTAATAATTGTACATAATGACTTAAAAGCTATCCACGTCGTCGTACCTCCTCCCACCCATTGGCGGTGAACTCGCATGACGTGAATGGGTTGAGTTATGATACATCATTCAGGGGATGCACAATAAATTAGTTCGTCATTGCGAGGCTTTTGTGGCCTTGTGTGTAAGCCTAAGCCGTGGCAATCTCCTCCTACGGAGCAATCAAATATCATCTGCTATATCGTGAAGGTTTATCTCAAAGTGTTTTTTCTTTCGATAATCTATCCGAAGAATTATAAGTCCAAACACCTTGGCAATAAAATACATCGCTTAGCTAAGAAAGAACAGCAGAATCGCTGCCGGATTGAAGTGAAAAGCGAAGTGCAACGCAGCTTGTAACGTAAAGCCGGATCATAGTTGCCACAAGTACAAAAGCTCAGAGCCCCAAACGTATGCAACAAAAAAATCCCCTCCAGGTTATGGAAGGGATTTGTATCAATGTGCTTTTGAATCTTAATCACCAATGGGTTGAGGGCCTCTCACCACACCCATCTTTGCTTCAATGCTCAGGGTTGCATGAGGTACGGCACGCAAACGGGCTTTATCAATCAACTTACCGGTAACACGACAGATACCATAAGTTTTGTTTTCAATACGCATAAGCGCTTTTTCCAGGTGATCAATATAAGTGATCTGGCGGCTGGCCATCTGGCTCAGTTGTTCACGCTCCATACTTACACTGCCATCTTCCATGGTCATATAACGTCCATCGCCATCATCACCACCCATTTCATCTTTACGGGTAATCAATCCTTGCAGGTAGAGGAGTTCTTTTTTAGCTGCTTCCAGTTTCCGCTGAATCAACTCTCTGAATTCAGTTAAATCTGCATCGCTGTAACGAACAATGGGGCCCTGGGGTTTTTCTTCCTCACGGGAACTATCCAGTACAGAACGGGTAAAATCAGGCTGGTATTTAACAGAAGTTGAAACAGAAGTCTTCACCGGTTTAAGTTCTGCCGGTTTTTTGGCTTTTTCCTTGGCTTCTTTTTTCAAATTCTGGATCGCTTGCTTTACGGTAGGCTTAATAGCGGTTTCCACTACGGGTTTAGGAGCGGGTACCGGTTTTTTTTCTTCTTTTTTTGCCACGGGTTTAACGGGGGTTTTTGATACAGGTTTACTGGCCGGTTTTGTTACTTTAGGAGTTGGTTTTGGAGCAGGCTTCTTAGCCACGGGCTTTTTGGCCGCAGGTTTAGGAGCCGCTTTTTTAGGGGCAGGTTTGGCTGCCGGCTTCTTAGCCGCAGGCTTAGCTGCCTTTTTAGGAGCCGGTTTGGCCGCTTTTTTGGCTGCCGGCTTGGCTGTTTTCTTCTTAATAGCCATGTTATCCTCCTTTTTTGGAAACTTGTACTTTAATAAGCAAATCGTTTACCTCAACTTCAGTGCCGTTGGCCGTTTCCTGCACTAACTCAAGGCTGTCTGCCAAAATTTCGGCGCAAATATAGGACTTATATTCAGTGATGGAGGCGGCCAAAGTTTCAGCCCCCGCCAGTTGAACCTCAATCCTGTCCGTTAGCTCAAAACCACTGTCCTTGCGGATTTTCTGAATACGGTTTACCAGTTCACGGGCATTGCCTTCGTTGACGAGCTGGGGCGTAATGGTAACATCCAGTGCCACCGTTAAGCTCCCTTTATTGGCTACCAACCAACCCGGCACATCCTCGCTCGAAATTTCAACATCGTTCAAATATATAGGAACAGTTTCATTATCAATCAACAGATTATACACAGTTTCTTTTTCCAATGCGGCGATCTGCTCCTGGCTGAACTGTGAAAGGGCTGCTGCCACCGCTTTCATCTTTGCCCCGAGCTTTTTGCCCAATGCCTGGAAATTAGGTTTGATCTTCTTTTTGATGAAACTGTTATCCGCCGTAAGGTATTCTACTTCTTTTACGTTCACCTCGGTCTTAATCAAATCTTCCACCAGCTGCAACTGCTCTTTCATATGCGGGTTAAGCACGGGGATGAGCACTTTCTGCAAAGGCTGACGAACCTTGATGTTTTGTTTTTTGCGAAGTGATAATACCAATGAGGAAACATCCTGTGCCAATTGCATCCGTTCTTCCAGGTCTGTATCGATCAACTGCTCATTGGCCGTTGGAAAATCAACATGATGCACAGAGGCTGCTTTGAATCTATGAGTGATCGCATTCAAATTATTGAACACCGCATCACTAAAGAACGGAGAAATAGGAGCGATCAATCGTACCACTGTTTCCAAACATTCATATAATGTTTGATAGGCGCTGATCTTATCAGTTTCATATTCACCTTTCCAGAAACGACGGCGGCACAAACGCACATACCAGTTGCTCAAATGCTCATCCACAAATTCTTCAATTAAACGACCGGCCTGTGTAGGTTCATAATCATCCATCTCTTCATTTACACGTTTAATAAGTGTGTGAAGTGATGAAAGAATCCAGCGGTCAATTTCAGGACGTTCATTTAAAGGGATAGCAGCTTCTTTAAAGGCAAAACCATCTACATTGGCATACAATGCAAAGAATTGATAGGTATTGTAAAGCGTACCAAAAAATTTGCGTTGCACTTCTTTGATACCTTCAATATCAAACTTCATATTATCCCATGGTGATGCGTTGGTGATGAGGTACCATCTTGTTGCATCGGCACCGTAGGTACTGATGGTATGGAACGGATCAACCACATTGCCCAAACGCTTACTCATCTTATTGCCATTCTTATCCAGCACCAAACCATTACTTACTACGGTTTGATAAGCAACACTTTCATACACCAGTGATGCAATGGCATGCAGTGTATAAAACCATCCACGTGTTTGGTCCACACCTTCTGCAATGAAGGAAGCAGGGTAGAGGTCTTCAAACTTTTCAACACCTGCCGGAAGTTTGAATGGATATTTATCGCCACGTTTTACTTTTTCATAATCCAGTCCCCATTGAGCATAAGGCATGGCGCCACTGTCAAACCAAACATCAATGAGATCGGGAACACGACGCATGGGTTTACCGCTATCGCTCACTAAAACAATATCATCAACATAGGGCTTGTGAAGATCTGAGGTAAGAAGTAAGAGGTAAGAGGTAAGATCATTCGTACCTTTCATTCCTGCTTCGTACTTCATACATCCTGCTTCAAAAGACTTCTGTAGTTCTGCCTTTAATTCTTCAACAGTGCCGATACATTTTTCTTCTTCACCATCTTCTGTCTTCCAGATGGGCAATGCTGTTCCCCAAAAACGGCTCCGGCTTAAATTCCAATCCACCATATTCTCCAGCCAGTTACCAAATCTTCCTTCGCCTGTTGATTTGGGTTTCCAGTTGATGGTTTTATTCAACTCCACCATTTTATCTTTTAGTGCAGTGGTTTTGATGAACCACGCATCCAGCGGATAATACAACACGGGTTTATCAGTTCTCCAGCAATGCGGATAACTGTGTTCATATTTTTCAACCTTAAACGCCCTGTTTTCTTTTTTTAGTTTTACGCAGATGTCTACATTCACATCTATATAGTTGGGATCATCTTTATAGTTCTTTACAAAACGGTTGCTGAACTCACCCAAACCATCTACAAATTTTCCTTCACGGTCAACCATTACTAAAATGCCAATCCCGTATTTCTTTCCTACTTTAAAGTCATCAGCACCAAAAGCGGGTGCGGTATGTACGATACCGGTACCATCTTCTGTTGTCACAAATGAATCCACCAGCACACGGAAGGAATCACCACCTGTTTCTTTATTGGCTTCGTAAGGAAGCAGTTGTTCATACCTGCATTCTTCAATATCTTTTCCTTTAAATGTCGCAACGATCTTATGTGGCAGTTGTTTCTTTTTGATGATGCTGTCAAACTGAATCTTTAAATCAGCATTTTTTTCAATCAAAAATTCATCATTGCCATGATTGAGCCAGTTATTAATTGCTTCATACAACTCACCGCCTTCTTCAAACTCATCAATATGTGCCGGAAAATATTTATGTACCAAGGCTTTGGCCAATACAACTGCACAGGGTTTGCCGCTGTACGGGTTGAATGTTTTGACCAACACATAATCAATATCAGCACCAACCGTTAAACCAAGATTGGATGGAAGTGTCCATGGAGTCGTGGTCCAGGCAAGAAAGAAAACCTCCTCACTGTTATCAGCAGCGTCAAATAGGAATTTGCTTTTATCATCTTTCACTGCCTTGAACATCGCAACGGCACTTGTATCCTTCACATCCTTATACGTACCGGGTTGATTCAATTCATGCGAACTTAAACCTGTGCCGGCAGCAGGAGAATACGGCTGAATACTCACACTTTCATACAACAGTCCTTTGTTGTAGAGTTGTTTGAGCAGCCACCACAAGGTTTCAATGTATTCATTTTTGAACGTGATGTAAGGGTCATTCAGATCCACCCAATATCCCATCTTTTTGGTGATATCATCCCACTTGTCTTTGAAACGGAGTACCGCCTCACGGCATTTTTGATTGTATTCTTCCACACTGATCTTAACACCAATATCTTCTTTGGTAATCCCCAGCTCTTTTTCAACACCCAGTTCAATGGGCAGGCCATGCGTATCCCATCCGCCCTTGCGGCTCACTTTAAAACCCTTCATGGTTTTGTAGCGGCAAACCAGGTCTTTAAGGGTTCTGGAAATAACGTGGTGAATGCCGGGCATACCGTTGGCGCTGGGCGGGCCTTCGTAAAATACAAAAGGCGTGGCCCCTTCCCGTACTTCAATACTTTTCTGAAAGGCCTGTTCTGCATCCCATTTGGCTAAAATTTCCTGCTCAATGGAAGGCAGGTTGAGTTGGGTGAATTCCCTGTACTTCATACTCATAAAATCCTTATCCAGTCTGATTTTTAAAGGTGGCGAAGGTAAGAAAATACAGGGAGGATTGGAGGCGGTTACAGAATTGTTTTTGAGTACGGAGTTGGTGATAACCTTTTGGAGTTTTCCACAAATTGCGGCCTTGGCATGGTTTCTGAAAAAGAAGGTATTGGCGCCACATTTATAAAATCATAAAAACTTATTCGTTATGAAAAAAACAGTAGTTCTTCTGCTGCTGGCTTTCTTTTGTGCAGGTGTAACCATGGCGCAAAAATCTACAGCTAAAAAAGTGAAAGTTGAAAAAATTACAGCACCTGAGGCAGTAGTTACTTCCTTCAATCAAAAATTCATGGGCAGCACTCCTGAATGGAGTAAAACCCCCAATGGAAATTTTGTTGCTACCATCGATAATAATGGCATGAAACAGCATGCAGAGTTCAATACTGAAGGAAAATGGCTGAATACGGCTTCAGAAATTCCTTTTGAGCAATTAACAGAAGCAGCGCAAAATAAGATCAAAGAAATGTATGCTGATATGCAGGTAGAGAAAGTGAAAAAAATTGAGCGTGAAAATATCAGTGTGTTTTACAAAGTGAAACTGGTAAAAGACAAGGAGAGCAAAATGGTTTATATCAATGATGCAGGGTTCATTTCAGGATAAATGAATTCTTCCTCTGAAAACCATAGCATCCATTAAATTCTTGAGGCAAATGTGTGTACGGATGAACGCTTCCGCTGATGCGGGAGCGTTTTCATTTGACTTAGTATAGCGGGAGAGGTGCTGATGGCAATCATAACCCGCTGCAATCCTTATCATGTGCTGCCAGTAGCTCTGCCAGCAATTTTGCAGCCATGAATACGGATGCTTTATTGCAACTTGTGCAGAAATACAACAAGCCGGTTCCCCGTTATACCAGCTATCCAGTTGTGCCTGTTTGGAAAGATGATTTAGACTCCGGCGCATGGAAGCAGGAACTGGCAAAGCAGTTTCACTTGCAGAACAGTGAGAATGGCATCAGCCTTTATCTTCATTTGCCTTTTTGTGAATCCTTGTGTACGTATTGCGGCTGTAATAAAAAGATCACCACCAATCATAGTGTAGAGGAAGAATATTTGAAAGCGATCTTACAAGAGTTCGAGATGTATCTTTCTGTACTGGAAGAACCACCCATCATTCGTGAGCTTCATTTAGGGGGCGGCACTCCTACATTTTTTTCAACTGCTAACCTGGAACTGTTGATCTCTTCCATCCTCAAAAGGTCCAAACTTCATTCACAGTTCGAATTCAGTTTTGAAGGTCATCCCAACAATACTACAGCAGAACATTTGCAGGTATTGCATCAACTGGGTTTCCGCAGGGTAAGCTTTGGTGTGCAGGACAATGACCCGGAAGTACAACGTATCATTAACCGCATTCAACCTTTGGAGAATGTAAAACGTGTTACTGAACAGGCACGAATGCTGGGATACGATTCAGTGAACTATGATTTGATTTATGGATTACCCAAACAAAACCTGCAGAGCATAACCAAAACCTTTCATGAAGTGCTGAACCTGCAACCAGACAGAATTGCGTTTTACAGTTATGCTCATGTACCATGGACAAGCCGTGGTCAACGTTTGTTTGATGAACAGGATTTGCCATCACCATTTGAAAAAATTCAACTCTATCTCAAAGGGAAAGAATTATTAACGGCATCCGGTTATGCCGATATTGGAATGGATCATTTTGCATTGCCGGGTGATGCTCTGCATACAGCCTGGGTCAATGGAGATCTGCACCGGAATTTTATGGGTTACACTACACAAAAAACAAAAATTTTATTGGGGCTGGGTGTCTCCAGCATCAGTGATACAGGAACGGCTTTTGCACAGAACAAAAAAAGCTTGCATGAATATTATGAACAGGTAAGTAATTATGAGCTTCCCGTATTTCGTGGTTATTTTTTAAATGAGGAAGACCTGTCTTTTCGTAATTATATTTTGGATATCAGTTGCAGGGGCAAAACAACATTTAAGAACGAAGATTTGCGGCTACTTGAAACATTTACCTTTCCAGAATTGAGTTCATTAGAGAATGATGGATTGATTGAGTGGGATAGAAGCGGATTAACTGTTACCGTTACAGGACGTCAATTCATCAGGAATATTTGCAGCGCTTTTGATCTGTACATGCAACGTTCAAAAGATCAAAACAGGCAACAGCTTTTCAGTAAGGCCATTTGATGATCATTTCTTACGAATGAGTTTGTAAATTTTGATAGCACTCGTCAATACAATTACAAATAATACTAACCCGGCAATGCCCCAAACAGCGCTCAGGTTTTGTTTTACGATCACCAGCATTACAATCGCTACTAAAAAAATAGTAGCTACTTCATTCCAGATACGAAGTTGTTGTGAACTGTAGTTGAATCTGCCCGATAGTTGTTGCTTTAAAATTTTGTGCAGCGATAAATGATATACATATAACAGCAAAACAAAAATGAGTTTGATGAGCATCCATCTGCCTTCCGGTAAAAAAACAATGCGTGCAATGCCGCTTTCAAACAAAACCCAAATACCAAAGATGAGTGTAAGAACAGCGGATGGCCACGTGATACCATACCATAAACGTTTCATCATAATACCAAACTGTTCCTGTAATACTTTCCGGCTACCTTCATCTTTCTGATTTGCTTCCACGTTATAAATAAAAAGCCGGGGCATGTAAAACAAGCCGGCAAACCAGGTAACAATGAAAATGACGTGGATAGCTTTTATATACAGGTAGCTCATGAAACTAAGATAAAATCATTTCCGTTTTCCCTTCTTTCACAGTATTCGTATACTTCACCAAAGTTTGCACCCAATCAGGATGAATGTTTAAGCAGGGAATCATGGTGAACACTTCTCCACCCGCATGCAGAAATGTTTCTTTTCCTTCTTCTGCAATTTCTTCCAGTGTTTCCAAACAGTCACTTACAAAGGCCGGGCAAACCACTAATAATTTTTTGATCCCTTCTTTAGGCATTTCTTCTAAGCGACTGGCTGTATAGGGTTTCAACCATTCCTCTCGACCCAGCCTTGATTGAAATGAAAAACTGAATTTTTCTTTTGTTATGTTCAATTTTTCTGTTACCAGTTTTGTGGTCGTGAAACACTGGTGACGATAGCATTGTTTATGAGCAGGGGAGGCTACTTCACAACATTGATTCACTTTCAAACAATGCGTTCCTGTAATATCACCTTTGCGAATATGACGTTCAGGTACACCATGATAGCTGAATAATATATGATCGTACTCCTGTTGTAAATAGGGAGCAATGCTGTTGGCTAGTGCTTCAATGTAAGAAGCTTCATCAAAATAGGGTTTGATGAACGTGAGTTTGAATGGGTAGTTCTTTTTCTTCCATACTTCCCTGGCGTATTCCACTGCTGTTTCATAACTGCTCATAGCATAATGCGGGTACAAAGGAATAGCAATTACTTCTTCAAGTCCCGGCACTTGTTTCATCAACTTGTCATAAGCGGCGGCAGGAGTTGGATTACCATACCGCATGGCAATTTCAACAGGTTCCTGCACATATTGCTGTAACTGTTTCTGTAACTGGCGTGTCAATACTAACAATGGTGAGCCTTCTTTGGTCCAAACAGATTTGTAGGCTTCGACTGATTTAGGTGCACGAAACGGAACAATAATTCCTCGTACCAATAAAAGACGTAATAAATAAGGATAATCGATCACCCGTTCATCCATCAGAAACTCACTCAAATATTTACGCAGATCTTTTACAGATGTAGAATCCGGCGAGCCGAGGTTCATCAACAAAATTGCTTTTTTACTGCCCATAGAAAATAAATGTTGCAAACATAACCAAGTAAATCATCTTTGGTTCAAATTATCCGTCAATCAACAGTAAAAAATGAAACTGATGTTTGTCAGTAACCGGTATGATGCAATTCATACAACAGAAATGACGGTTCAATGACAACTAAATTGGGAGGCTCAACTGCATGCATTTATTTTTGCAGCCACAACTGAATCATGGGCAACAGGCAAACAGATAATTCAAGGTTTTTCGTAGCGGGCATCAACTACCGCAAAACAGATGCCGCCATACGCAGCCTGTTTGCTATTAACGAAGAGAAATACCAGAACATATTGGAACTGGCCTCTCATTATGGCGTGGAAGAATGCTTTGTTGTTTCCACCTGTAACAGAACGGAAATTTATGGATTGGCTGATGAGGCTGAGCAGATCATTCAACTGCTCTGTTCACAAACGGAAGGAAACAGCACTCATTTCAGGGAAATAGCGTATGTAAAACATGGAACTGCGGCCATCAACCATTTGTTTAAAGTAGCTGCCGGACTGGATTCTCAAATTTTGGGGGATTATGAAATTGTAGGACAATTGAAACTGGCAGTAAAAACGGCACGTGCATATGGCAGGATCAATGCTTTTACCGAGCGGTTGGCCAATACAGTGTTCCAATGTTCAAAAAATATTAAAACCAATACCCAATTAAGTGGTGGTACGGTATCAGTATCTTTTGCTGCGGTTCAATACCTGAGAGAAAAGGTAAAAGAGATCGCTTCTAAAAAAATGGCATTGATCGGTACCGGCAAGTTTGGCCGCAATACCTGCAAAAACGTAGTGGAATATCTGCAAACGAACAATATTACGCTCATCAATCGTACACAGGAAAAGGCAGAACAGTTGGCGCAGGAACTGGGTTTAACGGCAGCACCTATACAGGACTTGGATGTACATATCAAGGCTTCTGATATTATCCTTGTAGCAACCAATGCACCAGAGCCAATCATCAGGAAAGAACATTTGGAAGGTGCAGGTACAAAGATCATCATTGATCTTTCTATTCCTTACAATGTGGAAGCAGAAGCACAGCAATTGCCCAACATTACATTGATTAATGTTGATGAGCTCTCCCGACTCAAGGACGAAACGCTGAATATGCGCAGGGCAGAAGTGCCAAAAGCAAAAGCGATCATAGCAGAACATACTGCTGAGTTCAACGAATGGCTGCACATGCGCAGGAATGTACCGGTGCTGAAAGCAGTAAAATCAAAATTGAAAGAAATTCATACTTCTCCTTTGTATATTACATTATCCGGTGAACAAAGTGCTTTGATCAATGCTGATGAAAAAATTCAAAGGGTGATCAATGTGATGGCTTCTAAAATGAAAGAGCAAAATCAACAGGGCTGTCATTATATACAGGCCATCAATGATTTTATAGCTACCGGAACAAATTAAAATGGGAAAGGTTATTCGTATTGGCACAAGAGAAAGTGAACTGGCTGTGTGGCAGGCAACAGAAGTACAAAAGTTGCTGGCACAACATGGGTATGAGTCAGAACTTGTTTACATCAAAAGCGAAGGTGATATTGATCTCAAAACTCCTTTGTATGAAATGGGGGTGCAGGGTGTGTTTACCCGTAGCCTCGACAGTGCTTTGCTCAACAATAAGATTGATATAGCGGTTCATTCTATGAAGGATGTGCCTACACAGCTGCCGAAAGGAATTATCCAGGCATCAGTGTTAAAGCGTGGACCTGTGAAAGATTTGCTGGTGCTGAAAAATGAGTTATCAGTAATGAGTGATGAGTTAGGTTATCAAAATGGATCATGGTCGTCACTCATTCATCATCATTCATCATTGATCATTGCAACCAGCAGTATCAGAAGAAAAGCTCAATGGTTATATCGGTTTCCATCATCGCAAATTCATAACCTGCGTGGAAATGTAAATACACGGTTACGCAAGTTGAAAGAGGAAAATTGGGATGGGGCTATTTTTGCTGCGGCAGGATTGGAACGTATCAACCTTCGTCCTGAAAATTCAATTGAACTGGATTGGATGTTACCTGCACCCGCACAAGGTGCTATTATGGTGGTGTGCAGAGAAGAAGATGCTTATAGTTTGGATGCATGTGTACATTTTAATGATGCAGATACTGCATTTTGTACAAAGCTGGAGCGTGAGTTTTTGCGTGCATTGTTAGGCGGTTGTTCTACACCCATCAGTGCATTGGCTGAGATCATTAATGATGAAGTACATTTTAAAGGAAACATTTTCTCAGTAGATGGAAAAGAAAAAGTGGAGTATGAGAATACAGTTCCATTGTGGCAGGCGGCACATCTTGGAAAAGAAGCAGCAGAAGAAATTTTGAATAAAGGAGGCAAAGCAATTGCCGATAGCATCAGGAATGCAGGAAAATAAGATCAACATATTATCTACCCGGCCATTAGATGGATCACTGTTAGAGGAAGCGTTACAGGAAGGTATTCTTATTGATGTGCTTTCCTTCATTGAAACAGAACCCGTTCAAACAATAGAAGTACAGCAGGAAATTGAACAGGCGTACCTGCAATCAGCAACGGTTGTATTCACCAGCATGAATGCAGTTACAGCCGTACTTGCACAACAGGATGATCAACAGCCCGACTGGGTAATTTATTGCATGGGCAACACCACCAAAAAATTGTTGCAGGAAAGTTTTGGAGAACACAGCGTTGCGGGTACTGCTAATAATGCAGCCGAACTTGCTGAACGCATAGCAGAAGAAAGTGATACGGATGAAGTGATTTTCTTTTGCGGCGAACAACGCAGAGATGAATTACCGGATATCCTTCGCAAACAAAACATCGATGTGCAGGAAATTGTGGTGTACGAAACGATCCACACGCCACATAAGATAAACAAACAGTACCATGGCATTTTGTTTTACAGCCCAAGTGCTGTTACAAGTTTTTTCAGCAATAACAAGGTTGCTGAGCAAACAATTTTGTTTGCCATTGGTAATACTACTGCAAAAACCATTCAACAATATTGTAACAATACCATCATCGTAGGCAAATCACCCGGTAAAGAAGAACTGGTAAGGCAGGCGATGGATTTTTTTTCGTAAACCGTCAATGGTGAGTCGTGAGTGTAAACACTCATACTTCACAACTGACGACTAACGATTCACAACACACGACTATGACTCAACTAAAAAACGACTTATTACTAAAAGCACTCAGAGGAGAAACGGTAGAACGTCCACCCGTGTGGATGATGCGCCAGGCAGGAAGATATTTACCTGATTATATGAAGCTGCGGGAGAAATATGATTTCTTCACACGTTGCCAAACACCTGAGCTTGCAACGGAGATCACCTTGCAACCGGTTGACCAGGTGGGAGTAGATGCAGCCATAATCTTCAGTGATATTCTGGTAATACCGCAGGCGATGGGTGTGGAAGTATTAATGGAAGAAGGGAAAGGACCATCGTTGCCAAAGACCATCAAAACACAAACAGATATTGACGCATTGATCACTACCGGTGCCGAAGAAAGTTTGAAGTATGTGTACGATGCATTGAGCTTAACGAAAAGAGAATTGAATGGTCGTGTACCACTCATTGGTTTTGCCGGTGCACCATGGACGCTTCTTTGTTATATGGTAGAAGGTAAAGGCAGCAAAACATGGGACAAAGCAAAACAGTTTGCCTACACACAACCTGCAATGGCACATCAACTCTTGCAAAAGATAACTGATATTACCATTGTGTATTTGAAGCACCAGGTAAAAGCCGGTGCAGACACCGTGCAGGTGTTCGATAGTTGGGCAGGTTCTTTATCACCAGCCGATTTTAAAACATTTGCACAACCTTATTTATTCCAGATTGCAGAAGCGTTGAAAGATGATGCACCTGTCATTCTTTTTCCAAAAGGAACATGGCATGCGTTGAAAGATATCAGTGAAAGTGCAGCGAGTGGTGTGGGTATCGATTGGTGTATTATGCCGCAAATGGCAAGGGAGTTTACGCAGAACAAGATCACCATTCAGGGAAATTTTGATCCGGCAAAATTATTAGCACCCATTCCTGAGATCAAGAAAGCAGTTAAAGAAATGATCGATGCATTTGGTACACAGCGATACATTGCTAATCTTGGGCACGGTATTACACCGAATGTACCTGTTGATCATGCAAAAGCATTTGTTGATGCTGTGAAGGAATATCAACCGTGAGTGGTCAATGGTCAATGGTGAATATCTGAATGTAAACCTCCATTGACAATTCACCATTCACCATTCACAACTATATGGATATTAAACAAACATGGATCAGTTTCATTCACGATTTGCAAAACCGCATTTGTGCTGCGTTGGAGCAGTGCGATGGCAAAGCTGTATTTGTGGAAGATGAATGGCAACGTGCCGAAGGTGGTGGTGGTAAAACACGTGTGATTGCTAATGGAAATGTAATTGAGAAAGGTGGCGTCAATACATCCATCGTGTTTGGTGATGTGACCGATGCCATGCGAACTCAACTAAAGATCAATGGAGCAAAATGGTTTGCCTGTGGTTTGAGTTTGGTGATCCATCCTATCAATCCATTTGTACCAACGGTGCATTGCAATTACCGCATGTTTGAGTTGTACAATGAAAACGACGAAGTGATTGACAGATGGGTTGGCGGCGGTACAGATCTCACTCCTTATTATTTGATTGAAGAGGATGCCAAACATTTTCACCAGACTTATAAAGACGCATGTGATGCATTTGATCCAACGTTCTATCCAAAGTTCAAAGAAGAGTGCGATAACTATTTTGTGAACTGGCATCGCAACAAAGAGCGCAGAGGTATTGGTGGTATCTTCTACGATTACCAAAGAGCAACTGAACAACAAGATGTAACTTTCTGGATCGAGTTTGCAAAGAAATGCGGCAATGCATTTATTGATGCATATATACCAATTGTTGAAAAAAGAAAGAACACAACTTATACTGCAGAAAATAAACACTGGCAGGAGATACGCAGAGGACGATATGTGGAGTTTAACTTAGTACATGATCGTGGTACACTGTTCGGACTAAAAACCAACGGAAGGATTGAAAGCATTTTGATGAGCTTACCCCCCACTGTCCGGTTTGAATACAACTATCAGCCGGCCTTTGGCAGTGAAGAATATAAATTGCAGGAAGCCTGCTTGCACCCGAGAGAATGGCTGAATGAAATAAGTGAAGAAGAGAAGATTGCATGGGCAAAGCGTTCGAACTCCTGTTAACATTTTAAACTGATTATATGTATCTGCAAAGAAGAAACAGAATCACCCGTAAATCAGAAGCTATCAGAAGTCTGGTAAGAGAAACGATTCTCACACCTGATGATTTCATCGTTCCGCTTTTTATTGATGAAGGCGAGAATGTAAGAACAGAGATCGCTTCCATGCCCGGTTACTATCGTAACAGTTTAGATGTAACGGTGAACGAAGTGAAAGAACTCTGGAGCATGGGTTTGAAAAGTGTGTTGCTCTTTGTAAAATCGAAAGATGAATTAAAAGATAACACCGGCAAAGAAGCATGGAATAAAGACGGACTGATGCAACGCAGCATCAAAGCTATTAAAGATGTGGTGCCTGAAATGTATGTGATGACGGATGTGGCACTCGATCCCTATTCTTCGTATGGTCATGATGGCATTGTGAAAGATGGGCAGATCATAAACGATGAAACGGTAGAAGCATTGGTGAAGATGAGTATCAGTCATGCAGAAGCAGGTGCTGATATGGTTGCTCCAAGTGATATGATGGATGGAAGAATCGGTGCTATCCGTAAAGGACTTGAAGAAAATAATTTCATCAACACGGGCATCATGAGCTACAGTGCAAAATATGCATCCTGTTTCTATGGTCCTTTCCGTGATGCACTCGATAGTGCTCCCGGTTTTGGTGATAAGAAGACTTATCAGATGGATTATTCAAACCGTATAGAAGCCATTAAAGAAACGTTAATGGATGTGGAAGAAGGTGCTGACATTGTAATGGTGAAACCTGCATTGAGTTATTTAGATATTATCCGTGAAGTAAAGAATGCAGTGAATGTTCCTGTAAGCGCCTACAACATCAGCGGAGAGTATGCCATGATCAAAGCAGCAGCAGAAAAAGGATGGATCAATGAAGACAAAGCGATCATAGAGGTACTCACTTCTATCAAGCGTGCAGGTGCTGATCTCATTGCAACTTATTTTGCAAAAGATGCGATAAGAATTTTAAACCACTAAGACACGAAGGCGCAAAGCTGCACAAAGATTCTTCGTGATACTTTGTGTTCTCTGTGCCTTTGTGGTTCAAACAATATTCACAACTATGTACGATAAGAGCAAAGAATTATTTGAAAGAGCTCAACAATCAATTCCAGGTGGTGTTAACTCCCCGGTACGTGCGTTTAAAAGTGTAGGCGGCACGCCCCTCTTCATGCAAAAAGCAAAAGGTGCTTACATGTATGATGCAGATGGCAATCAATACATCGATTACATTGCTTCATGGGGACCAATGATCCTTGGCCATGCACATGAACCAATTGTAAAAGCCATCCAGGAAAAAGCATTGGATTCAACTTCGTTTGGTGCGCCGACAGAATTGGAAATTGAAATGGCTGAACTCATTTTGAGCATGGTGCCGAATGTAGATATGATTCGCATGGTGAGCAGTGGTACAGAAGCTTGCATGAGTGCGGTTCGTTTGGCCAGAGGTTATACGGGACGAAACAAGATCATCAAGTTTGAAGGGCATTATCACGGTCATGCTGATTCATTTTTAGTGAAAGCTGGAAGTGGTGTTGCCACCTTCAACATTCAAACAGTGCCCGGTGTAACAGCTGGCGTTGCGAACGACACATTAACAGCTGTATACAATGATCTTGATGCAGTAAAGAAATTAACAACCGAACATAAGGGAGAAATTGCAGCCATCATTGTGGAACCTGTTGCAGGTAACATGGGTTGTATTTTACCACAGCCCGGTTTTCATGAAGGATTGCGCAAACTGTGTGATGAAGAAGGAATCGTTTTCATCTTTGATGAAGTGATGACAGGTTTTCGTTTAGCAGCAGGTGGTGCACAGGAACGTCTGGGCATTAAAGCCGACCTGGTTACATATGGTAAAGTCATTGGTGGCGGTATGCCTGTTGGTGCGTTTGGTGGTAAGAAAGAAATTATGCAGCAGATTGCTCCGTTGGGAAATGTGTACCAGGCCGGAACATTGAGTGGCAACCCGATTGCAATGATCGCCGGTTATACGTTGCTCACTGAGTTAAAGAACAATCCTTCTATCTATCAAGAGTTAGAAGAAAAAACCATTTACTTACGTGATGGTTTGAACGAAGTATTGAAAGCATGGGGACAACCATATGTGATCAATCAGCTTGGTTCAATGATCAGCGTGCATTTCAGTGATCATGCAGTTATAGATTTTGCTACAGCAGCATCAGCCAATAATGAGTTGTTCAAGAAGTATTTTCACTCTATGTTGAAGCGTGGTGTGTATTTACCGCCATCGGCTTTTGAAAGCTGGTTCCTCAACAATGCATTAACGTATGCAGATTTAGATAAGACCATTGCTGCAACAAAAGAAAGTTTGCAGGAGCTGTAAATAAAAAAGCGACCCCATTCAAAGGGTCGCTTTTTTTATTGGAGATCATTTCTAAAATTTAGCACCTACGGTTATAAAGAAATTTCGTGGATCTGCACTCATGATACCAGGTCCCGGGTAACCTCCCGCTCTTCTTGTGAAATATTTTTCGTTGAACAGATTGTTCAAGCCTCCTTTTACAAAGAAACGTTCTGTGAATTTGTAAGTAGCGGATGCATCCACAATCTGGTAAGAAGGAATCAGTCCATTCACACCTGTTGCAACAGGTGCAACGGTGTTGTTGGCATCGCTGAATGCATCGCTGGTGTAATTGTATTGAACAGTAGCTGTTAACTTTTTGTAAGCGTACGTAACACCCGTGCGGAAGATACGCTGTGGTGCATTCTCCACACGCTTATCTTTTAATGTAGTTTCAGTTAATGTATTGCCGCTTCTGGTCACCACTCTGAAATCTCCATAGCGGGCATCAATAAAGGCCAATGAAGCAAAGAGCGTAATATTTCCGAATGTTGAATTCTTTACAAATGCTTTCACCGGGCTGAACTCCACCAGCAACTCTGCACCTTTACTGGTACTGTTGCCCACATTGGTTCTGAAGTTATAAAAGCTGCCATCAGTACGTTGCTGTGCAATTAAACCGATACGGTTATTGTATTGCAGGTAATAACCACTCACATCAAAGAACAAAAATTCTTTAATGCTTCCACGCCATCCAAGATCAGCATTATAACCTTTGGCATCTTTTAAATTCTCATCAATTACATCCGTAGTAGGATTGGCCGTTAAATCACTGAACAATGCAGGGCGGTAAGCCTGGCTCCAGTTGGCATATAATTCTGTATTGCCGATGTGATATTCTGCACCAACGCCGAGCAACGCAAAATTCCTGTTACGGATTTCATTACTCACTTTGTTTTCGCTTCCGTTACTGTTAAAACTGATTCTTCCTTCAGCAGTATTGCGGATCGTTTCATATCGTACGCCCGGAATTAAAATGAGCTTCTTACCAAAATGAATAATGTTTTCAGCAAACAAAGCAGTGTTAGAGGTAACGAAGTCCAGGTCTGTTCCAAAAGGAGCTAATGTATTGATGTTATAGTCAGTTCCTGTATCACCTCTTCCATTTTGCATACGTGCTGTATTGCCACGGAAATAACGAACACCTGCTGCCACTGTATTCTTGAGCGAACCGATTTTGTATTCATTGATGTAACGCAACTCAGCTCCTGCATTACGGTACCTGTCTATATCTACTCTCCGGTTATTGTACTGAAGGGTAGCAGCATTCACTGTATCCTTTATATTCGGTGTTGACATAAAGCCATTGCTGTTACGGTCGCCCGTCATCCCAAATACTTTTACGTTGATGCGGCTGTTATCATTAATGGTATAATCAGCATTCAGTGCAAGAATGTTGAACTGTACATTAAACCAGTTGCGACTGCGTAAACTCTGTAAATGATCCTGTTCAAATTGTGCATCTGTTAAACCACCGGGTTGTTGCGCCACATAGTTGAAATGTGTGTACTCAATACCCAGTTTTAATTTATTGCTGGCCTTCCACGTAAAAGAGCCGAAGCCGGTGCTTACATCAAAACCGCTGTTGGGTCTGGAACCGTTGCCCAATCTTTTATCCCAAAACGCATAATAATGTGCTTTATTGGTTTCACCGCCAATAGCATTGTAGGTGTTGAACAAGCCAAAGCTTCCCGCCGTTTGTTGTGTTTCAAACTGAAAGGGTTTGTTGAGTTCACTTCCGTTTTTCATAATGAAGTTTACCATGCCGCCAAACTGCGGACCGTATTGCAAACTGCCGGCACCACGCACTACCTGTATGCGTTGTACTGAGTTTAACTGCGGTGTGTAATAAGCTTCCGGGTAACCGAATGGATCACTGCTGATGTCGTAACCATTCTGGCGAACATTAAATTCCCAACTTCTGTTAGGACTCAAACCTCTTGCGCCAATACCAATCTGAATACCGCTGGGATCACTTTCCCAGATCTGAATACCGGGTACTTTCGCCATCACCTGGCGCATGGTATTGGTAACCACATTGCCCTGTACATTCTCCATCACAATGAGTGAGTTCTTTTTACCGGCGTTGATCTGTGTGCCTACAATCTCAGGTAAGAAATGAATATCAGCTCTTGTATTACGACCAACAATCGTAATATCTGATAAGTACTTGGTATGTGTGCGGGCGGTATCTCTTTGTATTTCCTGGGCGTTTAACTGTAGTGTTGCTAAACTAACTAAAAAAATCCCTAAACATCTGTTCATCATTGATTCAATTCTTTTTCAGCTGCAAAATTGAAGTGAAACAGGTAGCCGGGTCTTACGGAAATGGAAAAGACTGTTACGGAAACGGGAAAAACTATAAACGTAACTTGATGCCTCCGTTTACTACAAAGCCATCAAGCGGGGCATAGATGTCTCGAAAAACAGGATTATTGATATTACCAGTGAAAATGGTATCAAACCTTGTTTGCCGTGTATTCAACAGATTTTCAAAATTGATGTACAAAGAAAATTTTTCCCAAAGTTTTTCAGCCATGAAGCCACAGATCCAATAAGGTTTACCCGTCTGCCCGTCACTCAACAATTGGTTGCTGTAGTAATAAGCTTCCAGACCCACTTTCCATTTCTCTTCCACTTCATACATGAGCACCGAGTTGAGGCGGTGACGGGGTGTAAGAAAATTTTCTGATTTTGAATTAGAGCGGTGCAGAAAGGCACGGGTAAATGTATAACCGAGGAATAATTTAAAATCTTCATAGCCCAGTTTTACATTGGTTTCCATACCTGCACTGTTGAAATAACCATCTGTATTTTCCAGCTGAAGAACATTTTGAACAGGACGGAGCAGTAATGGATTGTTGATGCGGGTATAAAAGAAGAGATGATTGATGCTGAAATCAAGCGCCTCATCAAAGAGTTTTGTTTTATAGTTGATGTCGGCATTCAAACCATAACTCTTTTCAAAACTATTGTTTTGTGAGCTGATGGGTAATACATTTCTGTACCAGACTCTTTCTGTTTCTTCCGTAAATACAGTAGGGGTTTTATAACCGATACCGCCCCCGATGCGTGAAGTGAAATGGCTGTTGTATTTTACCAATAAAGAAAAGCGGGGAAGTAAAACAGTTCCATAATCTTTTACAAAATCAGAGCGGATGCCGGATTCAAGATGAATTTTTTCACTCATCTTCCATACATTCTGTAAAAATAAACCTGCTGTTAATTGATTATAATCACGTTTTGCCTGGGCGTTTCCGGTTCGTTCCCGGAAAGCATCCGTTACAAGCGTAATACCTCCTGTCCACTCCAGTGTTTCGCCATGAACGGCATAGGCAGCCTCTGTAAAGCTGGCTCTTTGTTCACCGTCAAATAAATAGGAAGGAAGCGTAATGCTGCGATCAAACAATCCAAAGCTGTTTCTAATAGTGAGCTGTTGGTTGTTTTCAAAACGATAATCAAGATTGAACTGTGTACTGATACGCTTGCTTTTATTGCGTTCAAAAAAACCATTGGTACTGTTATTCTTGATAAAGTTCATATCGCCACCGGTTCTGTTTTCAGCAGTGTAATTCAACCCGGCCCAAACGGTGAGTTTATTTGTTGGATAAATGAATAATTTCGGATTGATGGTATAGCGTTCAAATTCAGGAATAGCTGATAAGCCTATACCGGCGGGATCAAATGCAGCATTACTGTTGCGTGATGCAAAAACTGTCATCCCTGATTTATGAAACCGTTGTCCGTAGAAGACACTTGTGTTTAAACCACCAGCCGTAGTAACATCCTGTATTAATTTCAATTCCCGCTCTTCTGTGGGTGTTTTTGAAATTAAATTCACAAGTCCCGCAATGGCGCCACCGCCATACAAGGTAGAAGAAGAGCCTTTGATGATTTCAAATTGTTTTAAATCCAATGGTGGTGTTTGTAATAAACCCAATCCGCCGCTGAAGCCTGCATAAAGCGGCATACCATCACGAAGGATTTGTGTGTAACGTCCATCAAGCCCTTGTATTCTTATAGATGCGTTGGCAGATGTAGCAGAAGTTTGCTGTGTCATGATGCCTGTACTTTCATTCAGCACCATGCGGATGTCGCCGGGTTTCATATTAGCTTTTTCATCCAGTTCTTCACCTGCAATAAATTCAACCCTGGTTGGAATATTAAAAATCGTTCGGGTGCTGCGGGTAGAGGTAATGATGATTTCTTCTTCTTCCTCTTCTTCTTCATTACGTTCCAGCAGCACCATCTGAGTTGCATCAGTTAGTGTTGCCATATCAACAGAATCGGTTATTGATTTAAAGCCAACAAAACTTATTGCGTAAACAATAGTGGAAGCAGGTACATGTTCAAACACAACTTTTCCGGTTGAATCGGTTTGTTTGGTTTGATTGAGTTTTAGAAGCGTAACTGTAGCACCGGCAAGTGCTTGTTGCGATTGTTTTTCTTTAACAATAAAACTGATTTTTTTTTGCGCCAAACAATGCGTACCGGCAAACAGCAATACAAACAGAAGAATTTTTTTCACGGCGCAAATCTAAGCAGGCAGCAAATTAGCGAAGCGATTATTTTGGCAGCGGTGTTTCAAATATTTAACGGAGGAGCAGCTCACAAGGCTTTAAACCCGTATGTTTTTTAAATGCTGTGGAAAAATGCGAAATGGAAGAATAGCCCAGTAATGCACTCACTTCTGTTACACTTACCCCTTTTTCATAGAGCAGGTATTTGGCATGTTCCATCCTTTGTGTTTGATAAAATTCAAAAATGGTGGTACCAAACATTTCCTTGAACCCTTTTTTAAGGTAACACTCATTGGTGCCTACTTTACGACTCAGTTCTTTAATAGTAATCGGTTCGCCTATTCGTTGCAGCAGAATTTCACGGGCCTGCAAAATGGTATCCCGGGCGGTATCAGTGGCAAGAAAGCGGCATACAAAACTTTCTTCCGCTCTCTGATCAGTAAGGCATTCCAGCCCGTACAGCAGCAGGGTTTGCAACTGGCTGTTCACATAAATATTCTCCAGCGCATTGCTGTAATTATGTTGCAGAAGGTTATCCAGCACCGTTTTGATTCTGTTGCAAAGGTTCACCGTAGTTGTAAAGGATTGCTTTTCCTTAAAAGCAATCACACGGTCGCTCTTGGTGGCAATAGTTCTTCCTTTTACAAATGGTGTAAGATAAGCGGGTGAAAAGCGGAAAAAGAAAAGATCAATGGTAGGTGCTGCTTCGCACTCAGCGGAGCTTTTTTTGCAAACACCGTTCCGGCATTGTTTATTGCTGCAATATTGGTTTCCTCTTACACAAAAACGCAGCTCAATACTTTTTTCACTATTCCGGCCGGCTTCATAATTGTACACCAGCACAGCGGTATCTTCCGGGGTAATATGGGGCAGGAGTTTATAGCGGTAAATGCCGTAGTTAACTGAGCCCGGAATTTGTTTTTCCTGCTCATAAACCAGATCCAGTTCGCTGGTTACAACCGTACTGCGGCCGGCTAATAAAAGAAGTTCATTTAACTGCTCCATCCACCGGCAAAGATAAGTGAAACAAAGGGGAGATGAGGAGGCTTGAATGACACTGTTTTGTCATCTTTCTAAACCGGCTTCCGCACTGTTTTTGCAGCCCGTTTGCTGTTTGAAAAATGGGGAAATTTAAGAGCGAAAAAGAGCCCTTTAAAACGGGTCAACCCATGCCTTTTCCTTACTTTTGTCCGAATCGTTTTTTCACTCACCAATCAAGATTTTGAGACGCATTTTATGAGTACAGAATTGCAGGAAACAATTGAAACAACAACCCCCTCGAATAGCGCAGTGAACCAGGAAAAAAATTACGGAGCCGACAGTATTCAGGTTCTTGAAGGACTTGAAGCTGTTCGCAAGCGCCCAGCCATGTATATTGGCGACATCAGTGAAAAAGGGTTACACCACCTTGTTTATGAAGTAGTGGATAACTCTATTGATGAAGCGCTGGCCGGTTATTGTAAAAATATCACTGTTACCATTCATGAAGATAACTCCATCAGCGTTCAGGATGATGGCCGTGGTATTCCTACTGCCATGCATACTAAAGAAAAACGTTCAGCACTGGAAGTGGTAATGACCGTTTTGCATGCAGGCGGTAAGTTTGATAAAGGGTCTTACAAAGTATCGGGCGGTTTGCATGGTGTGGGTGTAAGTTGTGTGAACGCTCTTTCTACCAAATTACTTGTTACCGTACAACGTGAAGGAAAAATATTTGAGCAGGAATATCACATTGGTGTTCCTCAATATGCCGTACGTGAAATTGGTACCAGCGAAATAACAGGTACCCGTGTTCACTTTTGGCCCGATGGCAGCATTTTCACCACCACTACCTATAAAAAAGAAATCCTTGAAGCACGTCTCCGTGAACTGGCTTTTTTAAATAAAGGTATACGCATCACTATAAATGATTTGCGTGAAATAAATGAAGACGGCACTACTTTTACCAAAACGTTTTTCAGCGAGGGCGGTATCATCGAGTTTGTAGAGTTGATTGACAAGAATGGCAAGCGTGATGCATTACTTCCTAAAGTAGTGTATATGGAAGGCCGTGATGAAGCCACCAATGTAGCAGTGGAAGTAGCCATGATGTACAACAACTCTTTCAACGAACATATTTTTTCCTATGTAAATAATATCAACACCATTGAAGGGGGTACACATGTTACCGGTTTCCGTCGTGCTATCACCAGGATCTTTACTGCTTATGGCAAAAGGGAAGGTTTGTTTGAAAAAGCAAAAGTGGATGTGGAAGGAGATGATTTCCGTGAAGGATTAACAGCCATTGTTTCTGTAAAAGTACCTGAACCTCAGTTTGAAGGTCAAACCAAAACCAAACTGGGTAACAGTGAAGTGGCAGGTATTGTAGAGAGTACGGTTGGTAAAACATTAGAAGCATTCCTGGAAGAAAATCCAAGAGATGCGAAGAATATTGTTCAGAAAATCATTTTAGCCGCACAGGCAAGAGCAGCAGCACGCAAAGCCCGTGAACTGGTACAACGTAAAACCGTAATGAGCGGCGGCGGTTTGCCCGGTAAACTGGCAGATTGTTCTGACCGTGACCCTGAGCGTTGTGAGTTGTACCTGGTAGAGGGTGACTCAGCAGGTGGTACGGCTAAACAGGGTCGTGACAGAAGTTTCCAGGCAATTCTTCCCCTTCGTGGTAAGATCCTGAACGTAGAGAAAGCGATGGAGCATAAGATTTATGATAATGAGGAGATACGCAATATGTTCACCGCATTGGGTGTAAAGATCGGTACGCCTGAAGACCCCAAGGCTTTGGACTTAAGCAAACTCCGTTATCATAAGATCATCATCATGACGGATGCTGATGTGGACGGTAGTCATATCGCTACATTGATTCTTACTTTCTTCTTCCGTTATATGAAGGAACTGGTAGAACAAGGGTATCTCTATATCGCTCAACCGCCTTTGTACCTTGTGAAAAAAGGAAAGGAACAGGCTTATGCATGGACGGATGAGGAGCGTAAAGCAATTGCCATCAGAATTGGTGGTGGTAAGGAAGATAATGTAGGTTTCCAGCGCTATAAAGGTTTGGGTGAAATGAATGCCGATCAGTTGTGGGAAACAACCATGAACCCGGCCACCCGTTCACTCAAAAAAGTAACCATTGAAAGTGCGGCTGAGGCTGACAGTGTGTTCAGTATGCTGATGGGTGATGAAGTAGCGCCCCGCAGGGAATTCATTGAAAGCCATGCGAAGTATGCGAAAATTGATGCGTAAGAGCGCCTCCAGCCGATCGTTTTAGATAGTTCGTCGGTTTCCAGAAGCAGCAAAAGGCCTATAAAATAAAAGCAAAAGCGACTGAAAAGTCGCTTTTTTATTTGATTTTCAGTTGTTTAGGGCTGTGGAAAAGCTTCATTACCCCCTTTGGCCCTGAACTGTTACTTTTGCTCAGAATCAAAGCCGGTTCCGGCCGTAGATACAAAACATATTATTCACTAACTCAAATTAATACGTATGCAACTCACAGCTTATAACGTAAAGACAAAAGAAAAGAACGTTCCTATGCACGACGCCGTAATTACTAAAACTGCCAAAGGTGGTTATATGGCCCAGGGGCATGATGGTAAAGGCAATAAACTCACTTCTTTGTTGAGTGAAGCAAAGGCACTGGCTGCAATTGAAGCCGGTACTGCTAAAAAAGGATGGGATTAATTGAGTCTTATCAAGTATAAAAAGAAACGTCGTTCCGCTTAGCAGAACGACGTTTCTTTTTTAGATCGGTTTTATTTACAAAGGGAATCTTCTTGCAATACCTCTTGTTACATCCTGCATGGCCACTTCTACCGGGTAGTTCCAGTCAGTGGAGTTATTGAAACGGGTACTCCAAACAGCATAACCTCTTTTAATTAAGGCACAGCTTACAAAAATATCACTGGTGCGTGCAGCGCCTGTAGGCAGCGGAAGATTAGCACCGGTACTGCGAATCACACCACCAATGACATCTACTCCAAAAGCAGCTTCATCACTCAGTACACGGTTTTGTGTAATACTTGTTTTGATGATGGCATCAACACCTAAGATTCTTGCCAGTTCTTCCGCATCCATTAAATGAGCGGCTGAATCAGTGATTCCTTTTTCTTCTAAAAGCTGTCTTGTTTTATCCAGTGATTGAAACTCAGCCTGGGAATATTTACGGAGCCGGATATCAGCAAATTGTACAAGGTCAATGTACAGCGCATTGTACATGTACTTACGGTTACGTTCAATCCGCTTCTGGTATTCTTCCGGACTGATTTTAGTTGGCTTAGTGCCAGCTACGGTTAAATCAATGGGCAGAATGGCAATAGTGCGGATTCCATAACTCTGCACCCGTTCCATGGTACGTCTTCGGGCACAGGAGGCCAAAATAAGAATGGAAAATAGAATGAGTAAAGTACGGTTCATAAGCTCGGTTTTAAATGTGAATAATACAATGTGTACACATTAGAAGATTCAACACTTATGCCAAACGAATGAAACAAGCAGTTATTGTAACTGCTTTACAAAATGCTTAACAGCTTCGTAAAACTACCTGTGAAAATAACGATGGCTTTATTTCACCAAACGGATGCTGAAAGGATAACGGTACAGGATATTGTCATTTGCTTTTACGGTAGCTATAATGCAGAGTATGATATTGGCAAAATAAAGAATCACAAAAAATAAGATGCCCACCAATAAGAGCATTAATACTGCACTGATGACATAAAAAATTGTAAGTGATATCTGAAAGTTGAGGGCTTCTTTTGCATGCTCCGCTACATAAGAGGATTCATCTTTTTTAAGCAGGTAAATAATAAGCCCGGGAAAAATCCAGAAGAAAATGGAAAGGATATGTACTAAAATAGTCATGGTCCTTTCATCGCTGCTTACATTGGTATATCTTGTTTCACTTGATTGCGAAAAGTTTTGTTGTTCCATATAGCTTGTTTATTGCTTTAAGGTAAATAAAAATCAGAAGTTTCAGTTTCTTTTTTCCAGGTGCAGGAGTAACTGTTGAGCAATGGTTTGATTGCCTTCGGGTCCTAGATGACAAAAATCAATGTAAATACCTTCCCTGTTATTAAACATCTGTGTAAAATCAAGAAAGCTTTCTTTGAGTGATTCGTATTTAGATGTTTGCAGTAAACCCGGAATTAATTTGTAGTAACTGTAATTAATGCGTACCGGATTTTTTAACTCAGTAGTGATGGGCGTGCCGGTATAAATATTCGGTTGTAACACACAAATGAATCTTGCACCATACAGGTTGGATAATTGTTTTGCAGCCAGCCAGGAGTCCAGTAAATAGATGGCTGCGGCAGAATCACTCATGGTCCCGGTATTGGTTTCCATTGGCTGCAAATCTTCTTTACTGAAAATCTTTTGATGGGCAATACGCAATAATTCCCTGGTTGGTTTAAAATAATAATCACTGAATTTGGGATGTGGTTTCTTCCCGTCTGCACCATCAATATGATAAGCTATCTGCTCTTCCCGGCGATGTGAGAAAGGACGCAGCACCATGCCCGGTGCATTATTCACACCATCATACGCAATAACAATTTTGGGTTGTAATCCCTGCAACAGCTGCATCTGTAAAAACAAAAATCCCTGGTAAGCACAATAACTGTCCTCACCAAAATTAACCGCCTTATACTTTCCTTTTGATAACAGGCTGAAGTAAGAAGGGATAGTGCAGGAATCATGCACATTATCACCCCACATGGTTGACCCGCCGAGGAAGGCTACGGTAGCAGCACTATCACTGCCAGGTTCACTTTGAATGGTTCTTCTGATGCCGTTGGAATCAACATGTATGGTGCGTCCTTCAAAGGGAAGCTTGCGCCAGCCCACAAAAGAACGGTACACAAATTTTTGCTGCAGTTCTTCTTTCAATTGTTCTTTGGCCCAATTCACATTTTTATAAGCAGATAGTGAAGTGATGGCAGTAATACCTTCTTCCCTTAGTTGTTGTTTCTTTTTAGCGGCACGTGCATCCTGAATGGAAAATAGAATCAACGCTGTTAAATCGGCAATAAGAATCAAACCGATTAACACAAGCAGGTTAATGCCGATTAACTTCAATAGCTTCCGCATTCTTTTTTTGGTAAAGTAACAAAATAGCAGCAAAACATTTATGCTGTTGCTGAGCTCATGATGGACTGATGCATACGGGTGATATAGTTCTTTCACTTTCAGCTACTATGAATTATATATTAAGAAATGTAGTTGCTTAAATATTCATACCATTTTGAATTACTTTCATTGCAAGGCCAGTCCTGCTTTTTACTTCATAGTATTCAAAGAAATAGTTTGTGAGGTAATCAATATGACGTTCGTTTGTATTCATTTCTTTCGCAATCTCTTTATAAGTTTTATCTGATGCTATTAACTTAAGAAACCTGTATTCTTCATCAGTAAAACTAATTTTTGTAGGTACACTTTTGCTATCTCGTAGCTTCATAAGAATCTTTAAAGTTGATATATCTGAATAATAATAGCCAGATTTCATGATTTCATTAATAGCTGTTTTAAGCACAACTATATCATCATTTTTATTCACAAATCCATTTACTCCTATCTTTATTAATCTGTTTATGAGTTCTTGTGAATCATAAAAGGAAAGTGCGCAAATTTTAACACTCTGATCACTCATTCTTATTCTGGTAATAGTATCAAATCCATTTAAAACGGGCATAGAAATATCTACTAAGATAAGCTCAGGCGTTTCTTCATTGTTAAGTAATTCAATTAATTCACTTCCATTACTAGCCTGTATGATTACTTTACAATTATCCCAACTATTAATTATTTGTGAAAGAGCCTGTCTAACTAATATGTGATCTTCTGCTATTGCAATTCGTATTAATGATTTCCCATGAGTGTATTTCATATTTACAAGAAAGAGAGTTGTGTGTTAATTCTTACGGAAAATTGGGAAAAAAAGCAAAGCAAACTTTTGAAGTAGAAAGTTTTTTTTAAAAAGCACTAATGTATTTATAAGAAGTAACACTTATTGCAATACATTCTATCACTTTAATAGTGAGAAAAATACTAACCCGATTTCGTAAAATACACTTGAGCATGGCTAAGCAGCATATTACATTCGGTGTGTTATTGGCCAATGACTCGGGTTAGCCGAAAACCGGATTACAGAGTAGGCATCAAATTATTTTTTTATGAAAAAACTACTTTTCTTTTTAGCAGCAGGTGTTTGTTTCTTGTGTACAGATATCAAAGCGCAACTTACCACGGAAATTATACAGCCTGAACCGCAAACTGGGCAGTACAATTATTTCGGAGTTCGTTTACATCTGGAACAGGCGTTAGACAGAGATCTTATTGTATCAGGCTCTATTTACGATGATGGCTCCCCAAGTAATAGCGTACCTTTTACGCTTACTATCTTTTCTGGTACGCAAACGGCGGAAACCGCTAATAATATTTTGCAGGCTTGCCCGGCGTGTGGGGCAGGTGTAACTTTAGGTACGCTTACGGCCACTTATGCAAACGTTTCTGTTGTTTTTGATGTACAGGCTAATATGCTAAAGTTTGGCAGTGCGGCGGATTTTAATGCAGTGGTTGATCAGCTTGAGTCGGATTATGAAATGTACAACACAAACTACGAGAACCAATATCCCGGTCTCAGCGCTGATCAGCTTGATGATATGGATGTACAAAACAACTTCGATCAGTTCAAGCCATTTAAAGATTTTGAAAGCCTTTTTCCTGGCTTTTTTTCAAAAAGGGCTGAAGTAGAGAATATTGAAAATGCATGGCTAAGCAATAATTTTACTGGAGCCGATCCTGATGATACTGATTTGACTTTTGACGACGCTTTAAATACAATATTTAACGGGAATTATTCGTTTAAAATAGTAAATTCAGTATATCAATTAACTTCAACAGGTGTTTATGTAAACGGAGTATTTGATGAGGATATTGGAAACGTAGCTATCATAAATAATTTTAATAACATAGATAATTTCAATACTTTGAATTCCTTTATGCCTCCTAATATAAAAGCTGGTCCTTTTTATGAGATGGTATCTTATGGTTTCGCTCCTTCGAATTGCAAATCGAATAAAAAGGATAAAATATTTCAGTCTTTTGATAACGATACGAAGCGTGTAAAGCAAAAAGTATCAATTACATCAATTGCAATACGTAGTAGCGCTGGTTCGAAAATAGTTTACTATAAAAGGAAAAATAATGGGGGTTGGAAAAATGCCAGGGTTGATATGGCTGTGACGGCCGGCGGAACTGTATATAATAAGGTTTGTGCCTTTAGTCTACAATTTTCATTGCGGAATCCTGTATCTGACTACAAGAAACGAAATAGAATACAGGTAAGAGCAAAAAGTAATTTTAATGATTATCCAACCAATACTATTTGGAGAACTTACACAAATCAAATAGGAATGACCTTTGATGTTAAGAATTTGGCAACCGGAAGTTTGGCGTTAACATTTTAGCATATGAATAAAAGCTATTTAGTTTTTCAACACAGGAAGATATTATTATATCTTCCTGTGTTAATTTTACTTCAAATTAAAGTCATGGGACAAAATGAAGGACCTAATGACAGGAAAAAGAAGTCGCTAAGCGCATTTAAAAACGCTATTTGGGAATCAAAGTCTTTTTTCGGAGTATATCTAAGAACTTCAATTTTGCCGAAAGCCAAAATTGAAAAATTAGCAGGTCAATATTTTCTTAGTCCCAAGCCAAATATTTCATATAGTGGGGGATTTAGATACATCCGTAATCTAAAACCTGAAGTAGGATTAATATCAGGGGTAGATTTGAAATTTACAAAACTGAATTTTTACGTTTTTATACCTGCTTCAGATATTCCAACTATTCCACGGGCATTTCCTAACACTCCAATAGTAGATTATACGGAGGCGCACTTCCATATTGCCATTCCCTTATTAATTGAACGGCGCTTTAATGTTACGGAAAATCAGTTTTGGGCCTTAAGGGGTGGCGGAAATATTAATTACAATGGCTTTAATCTTGATGGAAATGTAGGGTATGGTGTTACAGATATTAATGGACAAGGGGTGGGTATTTACTCGGGTATATTTCAATACTCGAACAATTCTAAACCGTGGATTACATTAGTAGCTGGAATTTCAAAAAACTTAGTACTCTCAAATAAAAATATTTTAAGTATTGATATTGGATTCGAAGCGGGTAAAAATGGGTATGTAAGTGGGAGTTACTCAATTGCCATTCCTAACAAACCTGTTTCTTACGGTACTTACAAAATAAACGGATTTTCTACAGGTCTTACAGTAGCATATACTTTTACAGGTACAAACAGACGGCTTGCAAAGCAATATCAAAAATAATAGGCTTTAAAAGTAATTGTATGCCAAAAACAAATAGCCATAGCAGCATTTTAAAATTTAGTTTTTTGTGCTTTATTATTATACTTTGCTCCAATACAATAGCTCAACAAAAAAAAGTAAGCCGAACACAAGTATTACAGCAATTTGCTTTTAAAAGCAACCATATTCGTTTAGAAGGTTCAGGGTTATCGTTTTTTAAGGCGAGGCTAAATAGACAATCTGGGACCCATCCTGTTAAAAGCTCTATGGCACCCGGATTAGCTCTTGGCATCAAGTATCAATTCAATTTTAGTAATGAATATGCTCTTACTATAGGCCCAGAGGCAATATTAGCAGGCCGAAATTTTATTACCTCGTTTAATAAAAGCGATTTTTCTCCACCTTTGACAGAGGATGCCGAGATTAATGCAACAAATGGCTATTTATCTGATTTAATTTTGTCGTTTTCCGCAACGATTGAGAAAAGAATATTGTATAAACCTGCTAAACACCTGTTTTTTAACAGCGGACTTCGATTGAATATTAGTACAGGTGCAGATTTTGCAATTTTTAGAATTGTGTTACCCAACACGAATAATGGATTTTATGATGCAGGCGGGGTAGATGTGTATGCAAATAATGATGCGAAGCCGTGGATAAGTATTCCCTTAACCGCAGGGCATTCATGGCTATTACAAAATAACAACTTATTACAGCTTTCCTTATGCTCAAATGTTTCGTTTACAAAGTATGTAAATGGTGCCTACCGTATTGATATTCCCGGTAGAATTTCTACAACAGGTTTATACAATACAACGGGGTCTTATATAGGGCTGTCATTAAATTATGTTTTCACAAGCACGAATTATAAAATAAGAAAGGCTTATGAAACCAACTAAGTAAAGCTTTTGTTTGCATCTTATCTGCACTTCTAATCTTTCCTGATTTTAAGGGATTAATTTATTCAGTCTTTTCTATGAAATAAGATGCTGATGAAAACGCATATTTTTATATTATTAATAATACTTCCATTAATATTGGTTTCTCAGTCAACAGACACTATCCGGAGTAGCTTTACTAATTCAAGATCGGCTATTTCAAGTAGTAAAGTTTCAGATAAAAATACTCCTATAAACCCTGCTCAGTATAAACCTGAAATATTTACATCCGGTTTTATTGATATACTTAATAATGGACAAATTAATGCGTCATCACGTTTCATCAGACTCTACATTGGAGAACCAGGAAAGTTTGCAATACCCCTTTCACTTTATTCGGGGGTGTCTTCTAACAGTTTTCAAAATCAACAACTCAACGTACAGCGCAATAATGATGTTCTGGTCACAAATTTTATAAATCCTTTAAGTGGTTTAGCTAATATATCTATAGATGGCGTACTGTTTTTTAATAAAGAAAAAGAGAAAGTTACAAAAGCAGGAGTTTTATATCACTTTGGAGAGCGTATTTTAACTGGAGTAAAAGTAGGACCTGCTTCAGATCCCACAACAGGAAGGCCTGTTAATTTCTTAAACTCCTTTTTTGCAATGGGCTTATACTTTCAAACAGGTGCATGGGAAAAAAATAATACCAAAAACGTAGGTATTTCATGGCTTGCTTTAAGGTATATTTTTTGTTATACTAATCCGAAGCAAATAAACGAATTCTTACCTTCTATCGAAACAAATGGTGTTTATACGGGTTATTCTATTGCTTGGGCAGTAGAAATCACAAAACTTGTAAATATTAAAGTAGTTTACTATAAGTATTTTAAAAAGCCTGAAATCAATTATTTAATGCCTATTTATCAGTTTTCATTTAATTATTCCCTTAAATAGAAGCTCATTTACTCTTTTATAAAAATGCTTTGATGCATACGGATGAGCAGCCTTAATAGATGCTCCATCGAAGAAATATCTTCTACTATCAATAAAAAAAGTTTGCCTGTTTGTTTTAAACGGGCTTTATTCAATCCTGTTTGTACAAACTGCATGATGCCCTGGAAAATATTCGACTCAAAATAGGGAGAGTCAGGATTGTTGATAAAGTAGCAACGGAGTGTTTTGTCTTTTAAGGTCATTTTTTCAAAGCCAAGTTCTACACCCAGCCTGCGGCAGCGTACGGTTGTAAACAAATCTTCTACCTGCGGCGGAACAGCGCCAAAACGATCGTGTAATTCAGTGTGAAATGCCTGCAACTCTTCTTCGTTTTCACAATTATCCAATCGGGTATAAAGACTCAAACGTTCGGTAATACTTTCCACATAGGCATCCGGAATCAAGATTTCAAGATCAGTATCAATCACACAATCTTTTACATAATCTTCCTGCTGCTGAATTTCTTCTTTAAAGAGCTCTCTAAACTTCGTGCGTTTCAGTTCACGGATGGCTTCATCCAGTATCTTTTGATACATTTCAAAACCAATCTCAGCCATAAAACCACTTTGTTCACCACCTAATAAATTGCCAGCTCCACGAATGTCCAGGTCACGCATGGCAATCTGAAAACCGCTGCCCAGCTCGCTGTGTTGTTCCAGGGTTTGTAAACGCTTTCTGCTGTCGTTAGGTAAGGTACTCATCGGTGGTGCCAGTAAATAGCAGAATGCTTTTTTATTGCTGCGGCCTACACGTCCACGCAACTGGTGCAGATCACTTAAACCAAACTGGTGGGCATTGTTAACGATGATGGTATTTACATTGGGAATATCAACCCCGCTCTCTACAATATTGGTACAAACCAATACATCATATTTCTGATCAATAAAGTCTAAGATCTTTTCTTCCAGTTCATGACCTTCCATTTGACCATGTGCAAAACCAATACTCAGATCCGGACACAATCGCTGAATGATCGCTGCCATTTCAGCCAAACCGGCAATACGGTTGTGAATGAAAAATACCTGGCCACCACGTTCTGTTTCAAAGTAAACGGCGTCACGAATAAAATCTTCTTCAAACACCCGCACTTCAGTTTGAATGGGCTGACGGTTGGGTGGGGGTGTATTCATAATACTTAAATCCCGTGCCCCCATTAAACTGAACTGAAGTGTTCTTGGGATGGGCGTGGCCGTAAGTGTAAGGGCATCCACATTGGTTTTAAAGGTTTTGATTTTTTCTTTGTGCCCCACGCCAAACTTCTGCTCTTCATCCACCACCAGCAAACCAAGATCTTTAAACTTTACTTCTTTACCTAGCAACGCATGAGTTCCTACAATGATATCAACCTTGCCTTCTTTTACTTTTTCGTAGGTTTCTTTTTTCTCTTTAGCACTTTTAAAACGATTCACATAATCAACCGTCACAGGAAAATCTTTCAACCGTTCTTTAAATGTTTTATAGTGCTGAAAGGCAAGAATAGTAGTTGGTACCATTACGGCTGCCTGCTTTCCATCGCACACAGTTTTGAACGCAGCACGGATGGCAATCTCCGTTTTGCCAAAACCCACATCGCCGCATACCAACCGGTCCATAGGCGATGATGATTCCATATCTTTCTTTACATCAGCTGTGGCTTTGCTTTGATCCGGTGTGTCTTCATACATAAACGAAGCTTCCAGCTCTGTTTGCAAATAGCTGTCAGGCGTATGAGCAAAACCTTCCTGTGCTTTACGCTGAGCGTAGAGTTGAATGAGATCAAAAGCAATTTCTTTAACCTTGGTCTTGGTTTTTTCTTTGAGTCGGTTCCAGGCATCACTGCCCAGTTTATTCACCTTCGGTACACTTCCTTCCTTACCTGTGTATTTTGAAATTTTGTGCAGTGAATTAATGTTTACATACAAAATATCACTGTCTTTATAAATCAAACGCACTGCTTCCTGCATCACACCGTTTACATCAATTTTTTGCAAACCACTGTACACACCCACACCATGATCAATATGTGTAACGTAATCACCGGGTTGTAATTCTTTAAGCGCACGGATAGTGAGTGCTTTACTTTTGTTATAGGCCTGCTTTACTTTGTATTTGTGATAGCGCTGAAAAATTTCATGATCGGTATAGCACACCATCTTCAGGTCTTCATCAATAAAGCCTTCATGAATAGCACTGTTGATGGGAGTAAATGGTATCTCAGCTTTTAAATCGGAAAAGATGCTGTACAGACGTTCCAGTTGTTTTGGATTCTCTGCAAAAATGAAGGCTTCAAATCCTTTTGCTTCCCAGCTTTTTAAATCTTTGATGAGTAGTTCAAACTGACGGTTGAATGCCGGCTGATGTTTGGTATGACAGCTGATGGTAACCTGGTTTGTTTCATCAACGGTTTGCAGCAAATGTGGTTCATAACCAAATTCAATCGTATGCGTTCGCTGCAACTGTTGTTCTGCTGTTTCTGCAGTAATAAAATCTGCAGCTGTTATTTCTGTTTTCTCCAGCCGGTCTTCCTCCTCGTATTGATTCCTGGATGGAACAGCAGCAATTTTTAAAAACTGCTCCAGTTCTTCTTCCATGGTTAACAGCCGCTCTTTAATTACATCCCAGTCTTTCATCCATACAACTGTATTCTCCGGCAAAAAATCAAATAGCGAAACTTTTTCACCGCTTTCAAATTGTGTTTCTACATTGGGAATAATACTTACCTGTGCCAGTCTCCGCTCACTCAACTGTGTTTCCGGATCAAAAATGCGGATGCTGTCTACATCATTACCAAACAATTCAACACGATACGGCTTTTCATTGCCGAAAGAATAAATATCCAGGATACCGCCCCGCAAAGCAAACTGCCCCGGCTCATACACAAAGTCAGTACGGCTGAAACCAAGATCAACTAAAAACTGCATGATGCCATCTACATCTAACGTATCATTGGTTTTAATGAGCAGCATATTGCCCTGTAATTTTTTGGGCAGCACTACTTTTTCAAACAAAGCTTCAGCATAGGTAACCATCGCTCCCACCCGTTGACCGGTGGGCATTGAAAATTTGGTGAGCGCTTCTGTGCGCAACATTACATGCGAAGCATTAAGCAGCTTGAAGTTTTTGGGATGTTTAAACGAAGAGGGAAAATAAAACAGGTTCAACTCTTTGGTGATACTTTCCAGTGAATTGTGGAAGTAAGCGGCCTCTTCTGCATCATTAAGAATAAACAAATGATTGGTTTGCTCCTGGCTGGGATGGTTAAAAACAGCACCTGCAATAAACTGTGAGGCACTTCCATGCAGGTTTTTCAGCCAGATTCGTTGCGTAGCGGAAAAAGAAAGCCTGTCCGCCAGTTGAAAAACACGGGGATCATCAGAAAATTTCTTCAACAACGCTTCAAAATTCACGGGGTGCAAAGATAATGAAACCCTCTTTTGAAGCAGCAATCATGCTTGCAATAAAAACAGCGGAAATATTATCTTTTTTGGCTTATTTGAGTACTTTTACTGCTACCAATTTCCGGTAAATCCAGATAGCTATGAATTACAAATCCAATCCGCTTACAAATATTATGTACATGTTCAGCTATGTACGTGTTTATATCTTACGTTTTTCTATTCTTATTTTTCTTTTAAGTTCCTCTTCAACACTTCATGCTCAAAAAGCAATCGGCTCACTGCATCTGAAACAGGGTGATGTGCTCATAAAAGAAAATACTTCTGAAGAAGGTGTAAGGAATGAAGTAAAAAAAGGCTGGTGGAAGAAAGAAGGTTATTTCACTTTAGTGTTTGATGCAAAACCGGGAGCTGAGCAGTTGAAACGTTTGGCAGCAAATGGTGTTGAATTCCTGCACTATCTTCCTGATCATGCTTACCAGGTTCGCAGCAAAGTGTATCCATCAGCTGTAGTGTTAAAAGATGCAGGTGTAAAAAGTGTGGTGCAGTTGCCGGGTGAATATAAGTACGGAAGAGAGTTGTCTTTGTTTTTAAAGCAACCCTTTCTTACTGCCTCAACAGTTAAGTTGAGTGTACAGCTCATGCCCGGTGTTGATGTTGCAGAAGTGCTTCCTGTTTTAAAGCAATCCGGTTTTTCGCTTACCAGTGATCAGTTCATCAATCGTGGTTTATTAATTGGTACCATTTCCGGTACCAATGTCAAAGAAATTGCATCACTGCCTTTTATCAGTTATCTCAACCAGGCTCATTTTACACCTCAGCAATTAAATCACCGGGAGCGTGCCGTTTATGGTTTAACAGCGCTCACGGCAAACCAGGGAGTGGCCCGCCAATTAAATGGTAATGGAATAACAGCAGGGGTGGGAGATAACGCAGATCCTACTTCGCATCTTGATAACACAACTAATGCTGTTAACAGAAATCCATCGCTCATCAGCAGCTCTGCACATGGCACCCTGGTGAGCAGTGTAGTTTCAGGTGATGGTATTATACAGGAGCGGTTAACAGGTGTGGCGCCGGCCAGTTTTCTTATCACTGATTTTTTTGATTTCATTGTAACCAAGTCGCCCACCTATGTAACAGATTATGATCTAACGGTAACCAATAACTCCTACTTTAATGGGTTGAGCGGTTGTACCGGTAACGGAGATTACAACGAACTCAGTGCTTATATTGATGGTCAACTGTTTGCCAATCCTTACCTGCAGCACATTTTTGCAGTGGGTAATGATGGTACGCTGACTTGCACACCGTACCCCACCGGTTTTGGTACTGTAAAGAGCGGTTATCAGGCTGCCAAGAATGTTTTATCTGTCGGTAGTTATAATGTAGTGGTAAATGTTATTTCCGGTTTCTCCAGTAAAGGACCCGTAAATGATGGTCGTATCAAACCGGAGATTCTTGCATCAGGCGGACAAGTTGAGGGAACCAACATCAACAATGGTTATTACAATAACACAGGAACCAGTTTTGCCGCACCGGGTGTTACGGGTATCTGGACTTTGCTCACACAACGTTACAAACAATTGAATGGAAGTAATCCCAAATCAGGATTATTAAAAAATGTTTTGTGTAATACAGCTAATGATATCGGTAATCCCGGTCCTGATTACCGTGCCGGTTTTGGTTTTGTAAATGCACAACGTGCTGTTCAGATGCTGGAGCAAAACAGGTATTACAGTAATACCGTAAGTATGGGAGGTAATCATACACAGATAATTGCAGTGCCTGCAGGTACCCGGCAACTGAAAGTTATGCTTTACTGGCACGACCGTGAAGGATTGCCCAATAATATAAATGCATTGGAAAACGATCTGGATCTTACAGTTACAGATGGTTCTGTTTATGAGCCATGGATACTCAACCCGGCACCTGCATCTGTAAATAACAACGCAGTACGAGGAGCAGATCATCTCAACAATATTGAACAGGTAACTATTGATAACCCCGGCACTTCTGTAAGCATTAATGTAAATGGATTTAATGTTACAGGCTCGCAGGAATTTTTTATCACTTACGAATTTGTGCAGCCGGAACTTACTTTGCTTTATCCTTACGGTGGCGAACGGTTCAGTTCATTTGCTTCTTCCGGAAGACAGGAAGCAATCAGTTGGGAAGCGAATGATGTAAGTTCTGATACGTATCGTTTGGAATATTCGCTGGATGATGGCGGCACCTGGCAATTAATTGCTGATGGTATTGCTGCTACTGATTTCCGTTATTTCTGGACGGTACCTGCAGTAAACAGTAACAAAGCCAAAGTGCGTATCAAGAGAACTTCCGGTTCTGTTTATTCAACATCACCCGGCAATTTTGTTGTTGCCGATCAACCTACACTTTCGGCTACAGTACCCTGTGAAGGATATGTTGATCTTACCTGGTCAGCAGTTGCAGGTGCTACAGATTACCAGGTGATGCAGTTAGTAAACGGTGTGTTAACTAATGTTGCAACTACGGCATCGCTCAATCATCGTGTCAGTGGTCTTGACCGGAATACAACTTATTGGTTTTCCATACGCCCCCGCTTAACGGATTCTGTTTCAAGAAGAGCGGATGCAAGAAGTATTTTACCCAGGAGCAGTTCTCCCTGCACCGATGTATTTTTTGATAATGATCTTAAAATAGATACCATTCTTTCTTCCATCATTGGAAGAAGACTTACTTCTACAGCACTCAGCACTGCACATCCTGTCACTGTACGAATTAAAAACCTGGATAATGCTGCTTCATCTGCAACTTATACGGTTTCTTACCAGGTAAATGGGGGTGCTGTTGTAAATGAGAATCCGGGTATCAGTATTGCAGCCGGCGGAACGCTTGATTATACGTTCACTGCTACCTATGATTTTTCAGCAGCAGGCATTTATTCACTCCGTGTGTTTGTAAAACAAATTAATGATCTGCGTACAGAAAATGATGAGGTTGTTTATTCCGGTCGTCATCTGGATAACGCTCCTGTTGCTTTGCCTCATATCGATGGCTTTGAAAGCACGGGTGATGACATCTACAGAACAAACAGGATCGGGTTAACCAATGCAGAGCGTTTCGATTTTCAACCCAATACTACCAATGGAAGATTGCGTACGTATATCAATTCTTCGATGCAGATCAACGGCAACCGTTCTTTGTACCTGGATGCTACTCAGTTTACCGGTGCTCTTAATACAAACAGCCTGTTGGCTACTTACAATATGACCAGTTACCTTGCTACTCCGGGATTGCGGCTTGATTTTAAATTCCGCAACCAGGGACAGCTGAACCTCAATGCAACAGGTGTTTGGATGCGTGGAGAGGATAATCAACCATGGGTATTAGCATACAACCTCAGCAGCAACCAGGGTGAGCTGGGTGAAATAAAACAAGTGTCATTGAATATCGAAGAACTGTTGGCTAATGCAGGACAAAGCCTCAGTTCCAGCTTCCAGTTAAGATTTGATCAAACGGGAATGGCTTCTTCTAACAATGGTACGTACCTGGCAGAAGGGGCAGATATTGATGATGGATTTTCGTTTGATGATATCCGCATCAGCGCTGCTGTAAACGATTTAACTGTAACGCAAATCGTTGCTCCCTCCGTTTTTAATTGCAGTGCAGGTGCTGCTGCTACTATCACTATAAGAGTTCAGAATACATCAGCAACAACCTTTAACAATGTTCCTGTTTACTACCGTATTGATAACGGTGTGGCTGTAGCAGGCAGCATTCCTTCCATTGCAGGTAACAGTACTGTTGATTACAGCTTTACTACTACAGCTGATCTTTCGCAATTCAAAACCTATGAAATTGATGCATGGACGCAATTGCCATCAGATAACTATCCCTCGAACGACAGCATCAACAATTGGAAGGTGTATAACAGTCCGGTTATTAATTCTTATCCTTACCTGCAGCGTTTTGAAAGTAATGATGGAAACTTTTTTACAACAGGTAGTTACAGTTCCTGGAAATGGGGACAAACAGATCCTCTCACCAGGAGCAGGTTGCGCAGGGCTGCCAATGGTAACAATGCGTGGTTTACTGCTTTGTCCGGTACGTATAAGAACAATGAAAATTCATATCTCTACTCACCCTGTTATGATTTAAGCAGTTTAACCAATCCTGTTCTGAGCTTTGCACATATATCTCAGCAGGAAGATAACTTCGATTTTCATACAGTTGAATATACCATTGATAATGGTATTACCTGGCAGCGTTTGGGTGTGCAGAATGGAGGTACTAACTGGTTTACTTCTCCTGCTAATACCTGGCTCACCAGTTTACAACGCTGGCATGTTTCCAGTGTAGCCATACCAACTACCGCATCTTCTGTGCGTTTTCGCTTTCTGCTTTATTCTGATGTGCTTGTTCAGCGGGAAGGTATTGGTATTGATGACATCCACATTGGTGAAGCGCAAACAATTTATACCGGAGTTGACATTACAGGTTTAACACAGAATATTACCGGTGGCAGCAACTGGATTCCATTTACAAGCGGCGGTAATATGATTGCCGCTATTAATCCGCTCGGCCAAAACCTCGGTAATACAACAGCAAGTGTTTATTTTAATACCAGCGGTGTAGTTCGAACTGCTAACAATCAATATTATCTCGATCGTAATATCGTAATTAAACCTACGAATCCGCTTACAGATAGTGTAGCTGTACGTTTTTATTTTACAGAACAGGAAGCAGCAACGATGATCAATGCAACCAATTGCGGTACCTGTACCAATATTACAGATGCATTTATTGCGGGTGTTACCAAGTTCACCGGTTCCAATCCGTCTACAGAAAACGGAACATTGCTGGATAATAACAGCGGCAGCTATGCCTTCTTAACTCCTGCTGAAGTGGATATCATTCCTTATAATAATGGCTACTACGCCGAGTTTAAGGTGCGTAGTTTTTCTGAGTTCTGGATTAACAGCGGTGGTACCAATCAATCCACACCCTTACCGGTAACACTGGTTGAATTTACCGGCACCAAACGGTTATCGCATGTGGATCTGAAATGGCAAACACAAACTGAAAACAACACCAGTCATTTTGAATTGGAGCGAAGGATGGATGCTGTAACCAATTTTGAAAAAATAAAAGAAGTCAAAGCTGCAGGAACTACAGCACAGCCGCAATACTATGCGTATACTGATGAAGATGCATTGTTAAAAGGACAGCGTTTACAATACCGTTTAAAAATGGTAGACCTCGATGGCAAGTACAGCTATTCACCAATTGTAACAATACAATCTTCATCAAACGGAATGTTTATTGAAAACGTATACAATAACAGCGGATCACAATTGCAGGTTGTAACAGGAAATAAAACAGGCATCCGTGATATGAATATCCGGATTACAACTGCTGCCGGACAAACAGTATTACAACAGCAACGGAATTATAGTAATGCGTTCATCAACATCAATTCGTTGGCTGCCGGTATTTATTTTATTGAAATAAGAAGCAGGGAAGGAGATGTGTTTACACAAAAGTTCATCAAACAATAACCGTAAATAAAAACCCCGCCAGCGGCGGGGTTTTATTTTAACCTATTTTACCAAGAGGGATGGAACGTAATTTTTCTTCTTCCTCTTTATGCTTGGCAATGGAGGGCAATGGTACTTTTGCCTTTTCCAATGCATCTGTTAATTGTTTATTGATTTCAGCATACTGCAAAACTTCACTATTGGCATGCAACATTTCTGTTTCTACTTCCAGGATTCTTTTATTTAATTGAGCTTCCTTTCGCTTGCCTATGAGGTAGCCAATGATCGCTGCAACCAACATAAAGCCGAGAAAAATAAGCAGGTGAATTTCGAGTGTTGAACTGGCAAGTTTCATTTTTAATTGGGTTTAGTGAATTTAACAGGGTTGATTGTATTGCCGTACGCTTCTGTGCAAAGTAAGCCTATGAGCGTCAATTATACAATTTTATTCATAACATATTGTTTTACAGTGATTGCCGGTATGCGTTGTTGCTCCAGGCTATCCCTGTCACGTATGGTAACAGTACCATCCTCCTTGGTTTGATGATCCACCGTTACACAAAAAGGTGTACCAATGGCATCCTGCCGGCGGTAACGTTTGCCGATGGCGTCCTTCTCTTCATAAAAACAATGAAAATGCGGACGGCAATCGTTCACAATTGCATCAGCCACTTCAGGAAGCCCGTCTTTTTTAGTAAGTGGGAAAACAGCCAGTTTAATGGGGGCGATTTTGGCGGGTAAACGCAGCACCACCCTTGTATCTGTTTTTCCTTCTTCAGCCGTAGGCACCACTTCTTCATGATACGCATTGCTGAGCACTGTGAGAAACAGTCGATCCAAACCAACCGATGTTTCTACTACATACGGAATATAATTACCGTATGGTTTACCCTCTGCGTTTAAATCATTATCGAAATACTGTAGTTTCTTTTTACTGAATTCTTGGTGGCGGCGTAAATCATAATCGGTACGGGAGTGAATACCTTCCAGTTCCTTCCAGCCAAACGGAAATTCAAATTCAATATCTACTGCAGCATTGGCATAATGCGCCAGCTTCACGTGATCATGAAAGCGTAGTTTCTCTGCCGGTAAGCCAAGGTCTTTATGCCATTGCATTCTTGTTTCTTTCCACTTGGCATACCAATCCAGCTCAGTGCCGGGACGAACGAAGAACTGCATTTCCATCTGCTCAAACTCCCGCATACGGAAGATGAACTGGCGGGCTACAATTTCATTACGAAAGGCTTTGCCCGTTTGTGCAATGCCAAAAGGAATTTTCATACGCCCGGTCTTTTGAACATTGAGGAAGTTTACAAAAATGCCCTGTGCTGTTTCAGGTCGCAGGTACACAATATTATCTTCCGGGTTATCGCTGCTCACCGCACCAAACTCAGTGGAAAACATGAGGTTGAACTGACGCACATCTGTCCAGTTACTGGTACCGCTTACCGAGCATTTCATTTTCCAATCTTCAATCAACTGCTTTAAGCCTGCAAAGTCATCTTTTGCAAGTAATGCATCCATAGCATCGAGCAATTCTTTAGCTTTTGCCCCTTCACCTTTTTCTTCCAGTTCAGCAGCATGCGCTTCAATCAAATGATCTACACGGTAGCGTTTTTTGCTGTCTTTGTTATCAATCATTGGGTCGCTGAAGTTATCAACGTGGCCGCTGGCTTTCCATGTGGTAGGGTGCATAAAGATGGCTGCATCAATGCCCACGATATTGTCGTGCAGCTGGGTCATGCTTTTCCACCAGGCATCACGGATATTTTTTTTGAGTTGGGCGCCGTATTGGCCGTAGTCATATACAGCACTCAGACCATCATAGATTTCCGAAGACTGAAAAATATAGCCGTATTCTTTGGCGTGTGAGATAATGTTTGCAAAGAGTTTTTCGCTTGCCATGTATCACTTTTTAAAGGTGGCAAAGATAAGCGTTTGAGGGGAGAAGGGAGGTCCAATAAAGTTAGAATAGCCGAAATATACATAGCAGCAAGATTCAACAACCCAAAGGGTGTCAATTTGAATAGACTCAATAATGAAGGGTAAAACAACCCTGAAAGAGTTGAATCATTTACAATAGGTATTTTTCATCAAATTCAATTTCAAATTCCTGCAGCAGTTGTTTGTATTCATCAAAGAAATTCTGTTTGGCGTGATGTTGTTTTTGGTTTTTGATATAATCAATCACCCTGTCTTTTTCTTTTTGTGAATAGGTGAACGCACCATAGCCTTCCTGCCAGTTTGTAAACCCGGGAAACTTTCCGGATTCTTTCATCCACAAACTGCTGGCTACTTTAATAGCTTTCACAAAATCACTTAAACTTACAGATGGATGTAAATCTGAAAAGATATGAATGTGATCCGGCATGCTGTTGATGCGGTACAATTTGCATTTATGGTTATTGATGATGCCCCAGATGTATTTGTATAATTCCTGTTCGTGTGTTTCGTTGATGGTCATTTCACGCATACGTGTACCGAATACAATCTGATAATAAATCTGGCGGTAGGTGCTCATGGTGTTTTGATTTAAGACTATAATGCTGAAATTGGTTCAACCCTTTCAGGGTTGTGTGTTTTTGTTTTTGGGTTATTCAAATTTAAGCCCTTTGGGCTTTGATTGCAAGCTCAGGTTTATAGGTCAAGTCCGGTAATTAAGAATTGTAGATCGTCTTTTGATTGATGCTGAATTAAGTAGGAAGAGGTTCAACCCTTTCAGGGTTGAGTGTTTCTTTTGTTTTTTGGTTATTCAAGTTTAAGCCCTTTGGGCTTTGAATGCAAGCACAGGTTTATAGGTTAAGTCCGGTAATTAAGAATTGTAGATGGTGTTTTGGTTGTCGATGAAGTAAGGGTTAGAAGTTCAACCCTTTCAGGGTTAAGTGCTTCTTTTACTTTTTGGGTTATTGAGATTTAACCCCTTCGGGCTTAGTGTTAAAGGGTAGATTTTTTGTATTTGGTTTTTAAATGTTAGATTTTTAAGACGCAACACAAATGGAATGGAGTACTTTGAATAACCCTGAAAGGGTTGAATTTGAATAACAAGTCCTGTATGTATTTAAAAACAACCCTAAAAGGGTTCAATTTGAATAACAAGCCCTGTATGTAGTTAGAAACAACCCTGAAAGGGTTGAATTTGGATAAAAAATGGTCTGCGGCTATAAACAGCCCTGAAGGGGTTGAACAAAATGTTGTCACTTATTTCAACTTTTCATTTTGCTGATGCCGCTCCTTATCCCTGTTCATCTTTTTTTCAAAATTCTTTTGCAGTGCCGTAGTTAAATCAACGCCGGTTTGATTGGCCAGACAAATCAGCACCCACAATACATCCGCCATTTCATCACTTAGCTCTTTACCTTTATCACTTTCTTTAAAACTCTGTTCACCATAGGTACGCACCATCAACCGTGAAAGTTCACCCACTTCTTCCATCAAAATACCAAGGTTGGTCAATTCATTAAAGTATCGAACTCCAACTGTTTTAATCCATTTATCTACCTGCTGCTGTGCCTGTTTTATTGTTAAGTCTGTATTCATAAGATTATCATTTATCCATTAACTAATTATCAATTATTCTTTATTCTTCGTATCCATTACAATCGTCACCGGACCATCATTCAACAATTCCACTTTCATATCAGCGCCAAAAACACCCGCTTCAATTTTTTTACCCAAATCCATTTCCAGCTGTTGCAGCATTTGCTCATACATGGGGATGGCCATCTCCGGTTTGCTGGCTCGTATGTAAGATGGTCTGTTTCCTTTTTTGGTAGAAGCATGCAATGTAAACTGGCTCACTAGTAAAATACTCCCGCTCACATCTTTCACACTTAGATTCATCACACCCTGTTCATCATCAAAAATGCGGAGGTTGCAGATTTTACCACTCAGCCATTCAATATCTTCTTTGCCATCTGCATCTTCGATACCCAGCAGTACAAGTAATCCTTTTTCAATTTGTCCGGTAATTGTTCCTTCTACTGTAACAGAAGCCTTGGTTACTCTTTGTATGACTGCACGCATGTTGCCGATCTTTCGTTGTATTTTTAATGCCTAAAATTAAGGGTTCAGCAGCATGAACATAGACATCAGCAGCGAAATACAATTCACCACTGCCCGAAGTGGCGGCAGCGGCGGACAAAATGTAAACAAGGTGGAAACCATGGTGATGGGTTATTGGAACATTGCTGCTTCTGCATTAATTACGAATGAGCAAAAAGAACTGCTGCTGCACAAACTCAGCAACCGCATCACCAAAGAAGGATGGCTACAGGTAAAAAGCCAGGTACACCGCACCCAGCAAAGCAATAAGGAAGAAGTAGTGGTGAAGATGAATTATATCGTCTCACAGGCACTCACGCCTAAGAAAGCACGTATCGCTACCAAACCGGGTAAAGCAGCAAAAGAAAAACGATTTGAGTCTAAAAAGAAACAGGGCGAACAAAAAGCCAACCGCAGAAAATTAAAACCCGGTGATTACTGAGTGAGCAAACAAAACACCATATTGTTTTTAATAGTAGCATTTGCAATAACAATTGTAGCAGATGCCTGCAGAAAAGATGACTACAAAGGTGGCACTGTTGTAACCATTCCCAATCCGGCGGGCTTTCCTGCACAGGTGCAGTTTACTTCAACACCATTGACGAAAGAACGCATTGAACTGGGCAGAAGATTATTTTATGAAGGAGCACTTTCAGCCGATGGATCCATCAGTTGCGGCAGTTGTCATCAGCAGGTGGCAGCGTTCGGAACTTATGATCATGATTTAAGTCACGGCATCAATGGTGCACACAGCAACCGCAATGCACCGCCGCTGTTTAATTTAGTTTGGCGAACATCTTTTGGATGGGATGGAAGATATAACAGAATGGAAGATATGATTGAAGCACATCTCAACAGTCATATTGATATGGGCGGCAGTGCACAGCATGCACATCTTAAACTGGAAGCAATGAATAAATACCAGCCTTATTTCAAAGCAGCTTACGGAAGTGTGGATATTACCAAAGAACGATTACTCAATGCACTGGCATCATTTACCGCTACAATGGTGAGCACAGCAACAAAATATGATTCAGTAAAACAAAACCTCACCACATTTACTTCAGCAGAACAAACAGGTTATACCATCTTTCAAAACAAATGCAGCAGTTGCCATAAAGAACCGTTGTTTGGTAGCGATGATTTCAGAAATATTGGATTGCCGCTCAATACATCATTAAAAGATAACGGAAGAATGGATGTAACAGGTAAGAGAGAAGATTCATTAAAGTTCCGAGTGCCATCGCTCCGCAATTTGTTTTATTCCTACCCGTTTATGCACGATGGAAGGTTTGTTGCCTTTAGCCAGGTGTTTGAGCATTACAGCAATGGCGTGCAGCAAAGTTTTACATTGGATGCAAGTTTAAAAAATGGAATTCCGCTTTCTGCAGCCGAACAAAATGCACTGATTGCTTTTTTAAGAACCTTAACGGATGAGAAATTTATAAGAGAAGAAAAATACAAGCCACTTCAATAAAAAGACTATTCACTTAATAAAAAAATGGAAAAGAAAGAAAGTTTACTAAAACGGAAACTTAGAATTGTTATTGGTATTCTGGTTTATCTGGCAGTGTTTTATTTCCTTTTTTTAGTAGGGTTATCTGATAATGTTATTTGGTTATTATTAATTGGGTCTGTAGGTATTATCTTTTGTTTATACTCACTGATGATTTTATTTGTAAAAGCCATTCAGTACAATAATAGCAGGATTTATATTGGACAAACGGAAGTTTCAGTTAAGGATGTAATGATGATAAAAGAGAAGAAATTAGATTTCATTCTCAAATACTTCTGGTCTCCGCAAAAAACAAAATTCGCCAGGTCTAAATATTGGGATACATATATCATCCGATACTCGTCTGCAGCCTCAGTAAAAAAAGCAATTGTGGTTATTGCGCCATATAACTATAAGAATTTTTATGAATTGATTTCACATATACGGGTTGCAAATCCAGGTGCTGAGATTGATTCAAAAATTATTTAATGTAAGTTGAGTTCAATAAAAAAAATCCGCCTTCATCAAGCGGATTTTCTATTTCAATCAAATTCATCTTTTAATAATCACCCAAACTGGTTTCACCCAATTGAGCTAATGCTTTTGCCAATTGCTCATCATTGGGGGCGATGCCGTGCCACTCATGACTGCCTTCCATAAAATCAATGCCTTTGCCCATGGCTGTTTTCATCAAAATAACAATGGGTTTGCCTTTGCCCACATAGGTTTTGGCTTTTTCCAGACCGGCAACCATCTGGTCCATATCATTGCCGTCTTCTACGTGCAGCACTTCCCAGCCAAACGCTGAAAACTTTGCACCCAGGTCACCAATATTCATCACTTTGCTGGTGGGCCCGTCAATCTGCTGGCCATTCCAGTCAACTGTTGAAATAAGATGATCTACTTTATGATGTGCTGCCGCCATCACTGCTTCCCACACCTGGCCTTCCTGCAACTCTCCATCTCCATGAAGTGAGTACACAACATGCGGATCATTATTCAACTTTTTGGCCAGTGCTGCGCCAATAGCCACACTCATCCCTTGTCCCAATGAGCCGGATGCAATACGAACGCCGGGCAAGTGCTCATGCGTGGTAGGGTGGCCCTGTAAACGGGAGTTCAACCGACGGAAGGTTTTGAGTTCATCCACCGGAAAATATCCGCTTCTGGCCAGTGCCGGGTAATAAATGGGAGTGATATGCCCATTGCTCAGGAAAAACAGGTCCTCGTTCCGGCCGTTCATATCAAATGCCGGGTTATGCTTCATCACTTTAAAATAAAGGGCAGTAAAATACTCGGTACAACCCAGGGAGCCGCCGGGGTGTCCGCTCTGGCAGCCATGCACCATCCGCACAATATCACGACGCAGTTGGGTGGCTATTTCTTTTAATTCGGGCATGTTTTTAAAAATTGCGGCAAATCTATAGGAAAATCAGCGGGCACGGGAAACTTTTTCAACAATCAGGGGATCATGTTAGTAAATGGTTGCACCTAAATCCCGTAGTTGGATTTTGATATTGACATTATATTTATAGCTTTGCCGTTATAGTCCCAAAACAAACAACTGTATGGATCACCTTTTGATTGGTTCTGTTATAGCATTTCTTATTACGTTTTCTGCTATACCAATAATTATAAGGGTGGCCGAAATGAAGCATTTGTTTGACGTGCCCGATGATGACCGTAAACTTCATGCAAGCCCCATTCCATCCCTCGGCGGTATCGGAATTTTTGCCGGATTTATAGTAGCACTTTTGATGGCCGTGCCTTTTGGCGGGCTGGAGCTGCAGTTTATGACCGCTGCATTTATGGTAATTTTTTTCCTCGGAATTAAAGATGATATTGTGGTGCTCACACCCTTCAAAAAGTTTTTAGGACAGGTAGTAGCTGCTGCCATTCTTGTTTTTAAAGGTGGCGTTCTCATTAACAGCATGCATGGTTTCCTGGGCATTCATGAAATGCCTTATGCTACCAGTGTCGCCATTACCATTTTTACCATCATCGTTATTACCAACTCTTTTAATTTGATTGATGGGGTAGATGGTTTGGCCGGTTCTTTAGGTTTACTGGCAGCTTCCTGTTTGGGTGTTTATTTTTTCCTGGTAAACCAGCACTTGTATTCTGTTATGGCTTTCAGCATGGCAGGAGCTTTATCAGCCTTTCTCATTTTTAATGTTTCACCCGCTAAAATATTTATGGGTGATACGGGCTCTCTTTTGCTGGGAACCGTTAATGCTATTTTAGTTATCAAATTTATACAGATTGCCACAGCACCTACGGCTGCTATTTATTTACCGGCTGCTCCTGCAATCGGCTTTGCTGTATTATTTGTTCCTTTATTTGATACACTCCGCATTTTTGGCTACCGTATTTTGTCACGTCGGTCGCCATTTAGTCCGGATCGTAACCATGTGCACCACTTGTTGCAGGAAAAAGGCTGCAGTCATAACATGGTAACCTTCCTTGCTGTAAGCTTTAATGTGCTCATCATTGCACTTACTTTTTTCAGCCGCACATTGGGGAATACAATTTTATTATTGGGTCTTGTAAGCATTGGCTTCTCCACCATCAGCCTGCTCATTTACACCAACCGTGCCAAACGCCGCCAGTTGTATCAAACCCTTCGTGGCGATAAGGAACTGGATATTGAAACCAAGGTCATCTCCCTTAAAACAGGCACCACCGGTATGGAAGCTGCTGAGGAAATGGCAAAGTAATCCGGCCGTTTCTTTCTTATTTTCAGTTCGCTCCCTGTGGCAGAATAGCATGTTTTTATTAGGTTTGCACTTCAAAAAAAAATTATATGTCAGATACGAGTGGACAGTTGACCGCAGTTTTCAATGATGCTGAAGAGCATATGATAAAAGCAATCCAACACCTGGAAGCTGAATTAGTGAAAATCCGTGCCGGCAGGGCAAATCCGAATATGCTGGATGGAATTGTAGTTGATTATTATGGTTCACCTACACCCATCAGCCAGGTAGGTAACATCAGTGTGAGTGATGCAAGAACCATCACCATACAACCATGGGAAAAAAATATGCTCCAGCCAATTGAGCGTTCTATCATCAATGCCAATATTGGTTTAACACCGCAGAACGATGGTAACATCATCCGTTTGTTTTTACCGCCACTTACAGAAGAACGCCGGAAGGAGCTGGTGAAAAGAGTAAATGGAGAAGGGGAGCATACCAAAGTAGCTATCCGCAACATTCGCCGTGATGCCATAGAACATATCAAAAAATTACAAAAAGATGGTTTAAGTGAAGATGCTGCTAAAGATGCGGAAAAAGACATCCAGGATTTAACCAATAAATATACCGCTCAGATTGATAAACACCTTGAAGCGAAGGATAAAGAAATCATGAGTGTGTAATCAATAAAAATTCATTTTGAGGAAAGGAGGTGCCCGGCATCTCCTTTTTTATTTATTGGCGATGTACACACCGGAAAGAATAATAAGTAACCCCAGCAGTTGCAGCGGCGTTACACTTTCACCGTAAATCAAACCCCAGCCTACCGCTACAAAAGGGATACCGTACGTAACCATACTGCTGAACAAAGCGCCTGCTCTTTTCATGAGCATATAAAATAAAACAGAAGCAATGGCGGTACCAAACACACCCAGCACCGCACTGGCAGTAACAGACCATAACACTTCTTTTTGCGTAAAAGAATGATTAAAAAATCCATCTGCCCACAATACGGCTAACGCAGGAATGATGAGTGATACAAATGCTATGGAAGCAATATGCAGCGATGAAACCTGTTTGAGATGATGGCTGAGGATATTTACATTCAAACCATAACTGAGCGTGGCAAGAAACACCAGGAATGCATAAAACCAATGCGTATCCTGTGCAGAAGCTTTTTGAGTAAGAAACAGCAACACCATTCCGGCAAAGCCAACTACTACACCGGCAATTTTTTTCCAGGCCGTTTTGCTTTTGAAAAAAAGTACACCAATCAGGATCACACAGAGGGGGGTTAATGCATTCAGCATACCGGCAAGAGCACTGTCAATTTTTGTTTCGGCTACACAAAACAGTATGGCCGGTATAAAACTGCCGATGATACCCGTGAGTACAATCAAACCCAGGCTCTTCCGCTCCACCTGCAAAAAACCTTTGTAAGCAAAGGGCAGTAAAATTACACCGGCGCTGAGCATACGCACGGCGGCTACCTGGTAAGCGCTTAACTGTTGCAACCCTTCTTTCATTAAAATAAAAGAACTGCCCCAGATAATACAGAGAACAATAAATAAAGCCCAGCTGATGAGTTTTCCGTTCATAGAAGTTGCAAAGGTGGGCGAAATACACGGAATGGCAAGATGGATTATTTATATTCGTACAACAAACAGCAACCATGGCATCAGTAAAACTTGCTTCTATCAGCACAAGAGCTCCCAAAGGGCTTGATAAAGAAAAAACAAAAGCAAAAACCGCAAAGCTGCTGGAAGAACTGGATGAGTTGCAGAACCGTTTGATTGCTGAAAGTAAACATGCATTGCTGGTAGTAATCCAGGGAATGGATGCCAGCGGTAAAGATGGTACACTGCGGAATGTATTTGGTTCTCTGAATCCATTGGGTGTTTCAGTAGCCAGCTGGAAAGCACCCACACCCGAAGAACTGAGTCATGATTTTTTATGGCGGATACATAAAGAAGCACCCGCCAAAGGAATGATCAAAATTTTCAACCGCAGCCATTATGAAGATATCCTCATTACCCGTGTACACCGCTGGTGTGATGATGCAACGGCTGAAAAAAGGATCAAAGCCATCAATGATTTTGAACAACTGCTCACGGAGCATAACAATACAAAAATACTCAAGTTCTATCTTCATATTTCACCGCAGGAACAACAGGAACGATTGAAAGAACGCACCCATGACCCCCGCAAAATGTGGAAGTACAACGAAAAAGATTTTGAAGAAGCAAAATTGTGGAAGCAGTACATGAAGTATTATGAAGTCTGCTTCAATCAGTGCAACAGAATACCCTGGCATATTATTCCGGCTGATCAGAACTGGTATAAAGAGTACCTGGTGGCTCAAAAAGTGTACGATACACTCAAAGCACTCAAAATGCAATACCCTGGTTTAAAAAAATGATTGACTTGGGATTTGCATTTTGGTTTGTTTTTTGTGAGATTTGTATTATCCCTCCCCACTTGTTAACTGTTTACCTTTTCATCCGGACACATACTTTTTTTAATTATCTAAAACCAATCGTTATGGGAATGCTCAAAGAATTTAAGGAATTCGCCATGAAAGGCAATGTTGTTGATCTTGCAGTCGGCGTAGTTATTGGTGGCGCTTTTGGTGCTATTGTTAGCGCTATTGTTGATCACGTTTTAATGCCCGTTGTAGGCATCATTACAGGAGGTATCAATTTTGATACATTGTCTGTAAAAGTAGGGGAAGCAGAACTTAAATATGGGTTGGCTATATCCGCCACCGTTAAGTTTGTTGTAATTGCTTTCTTCCTGTTTTTGGTCATTAAAGCACTGAACAAAACAAAGAAAGCAGAACCACCTGCCGCACCACCTCCCACACCGGAAGATATTGTGCTCCTGCGTGAAATAAGAGACGCTCTTAAAAAATAATGCAACACTATTCTGTTACGGCAACGGCGCAGCCGTTGCCGTTTTTTTATCAACCCAAAAAGAATTGTATGAAACAGATTTTGCTCACCTCAATGTCTTTGTTGCTTGTATTGATAACACACGCACAGGATCAGCAGGTTAACAACATGAAAAAAGAAGCCAACCGTGAAGTAAAAAAAGAAGAAAAACAAAAGGAAGGCTGGACCAAAGGTGGTGTGTTCAACCTCAACCTTTCACAGGGCGCCAGCCGTAACTGGGCCGCCGGTGCTGAACGTGCTTCTTTCTCCATCAATGCACTTACCAACGCTTATGCGTATTACAAAAAAGGAAGAAACATCTGGGATAATACGGCTAACCTGCAATACGGTATTGTAAATGCCACCAGCATCGGCACCCGTAAAAATGATGATCGTATTGACCTCCTCAGCAAATACGGTTACCAGTTAAAAAACCCCAAATGGTATGTATCTGTGCTGGGTAATGTGCGTACACAGTTTACAGATGGCTTTGATTACTCCGCCACACCCAAAAAGCAGAACTCGGCTTTTTTTGCACCCGCCTATGTGCTGCTGTCACCGGGTTTGATGTACAAGCCCAATCAAACCTTTGATGTGTTTGTATCTCCCGTTACCTCCCGTTGGGTAGTGGTAAGCGGTGGTCATAAAGACCTGCGCCGTTTCTTTGCTTTTACAGATACCACAAAAGCATCTATCAACGAAATCGGTGCTTTTTTAACCGCCAATCTCAAAAGGGATATCGCCAAAAACATCAACCTCACCAGCCGCCTGGATCTGTTCAGTAACTACCGCAACAATCCCAAAAATGTGGATGTGTTCTGGACCAATGTCATTGGTATGAAGGTGAATAAATACATCGGTGTTACCTACAACTTTGATCTCATTTATGATGATGATGTGTCAGATGCCAAACGTCCCGGCCGCAAACTGGGCACGCAATGGAAATCCCTGCTGGGCGTAGGTCTTACCGCTACCTTTTAACGTCAGTAAATAACGGAAAGATGGGGATAATGGAGCGCTTTTTTCTTACCCCGCTTCCCCTACATTTGCAAGGTTCAGCCTGTTGCTGAACCTTTAAATTTTTTGATTCGTGCATACACAAGCTTACCAGATTAAATTACCCCAGTTTGAAGGTCCGTTCGACCTGTTATTGTTTTTCATTGAACGGGATGAGCTGGATATTTACAATATTCCCATTACCAGAATCATCAACGATTTCCTGGACTACATTCATGCCAGTGAAGAGTTGAATATTGAACTCAGCAGTGAGTTTATTTTATTCATCTCCACGCTCATGCGCATCAAGGCGAAATTATTACTGCCCCGTAAAGAACTGGATGAGCAGGGTAATGAAATTGATCCCCGCCAGGAACTGGTGGATAAAATCCTGGAGTACAAACGCTTTAAAGAAGCGAGTCTGCAAATGGCGGAAATGGAAGCCCAGCGTATGTACATGGTAAAACGTGGCAACATCACCAAAGAGCTGGCCCAGATTGGTGAAGAGAGCGGAGAGGGTACAGAAATACAAACCATCACACTGTTCAAATTGATGAAAACATTTGAGCGGGTGATGAAGAAAAATGCTGAACGTAATAACAAACCGGTACATACCGTGGTGCAGTACAACTACACCATGGAAGGCAGCCGTGATTATATGCTCAACATGGTAAAGGAGGAAAAGACGATGGCTTTTGAAAAATTATTTGAAGTGTGCGAAAACCGCATCCATGCCATCTTCCTCTTCTTATCATTGCTGGAGCTTTCACAACAACGTTATATGACACTCCTGGTAGGCGAAGGCAAAAACAATTTCATCATTGAATGGAATGAGAACCGGGAGCCCGATCCTGCAGAGATTATTATAAATCCGGAGTTGAATTAATTGTTTTGAATAACTGTTTTAAATGGTTCCTGTTTACGGGAACCATTTTTCTTTTCCCGGAATTATATGGCAATGGATGAAATAGTGAGAATTTGGATGTGATTGTTGAGGCCATCAAACGGTCAATAAATAAAAAGGACTGAACATTTTTACAGGCCTGTGAAACTTCCCTTTATTTTGCAGCCTTATTACATACCATGAAACAAATCTGTTGGACCCTTTTAATGATCACAGCCCTTGTTACTACAGCAACCGCACAGCAAAAGAAAAACACCAATAAGCCGGTACGTTTTTTATTAGGTGGTGCATTAGAACTGGGGGGTGATAAAGTAGCCGAGGTTTATTTTACTGATGGCAGTACACAAGACATTAAAGCAGGGCAGGGTGGAACTGTTTATGCAGGTGCCCAGTTCCGGCTCAATCAAAAAGAAACCTTCTTTCTGCGCAGCAGTGTGGGTATCAAATATGTAACTACCAAAGCTGATAATGCTCACATCCGGCTCACCCGTATTCCCCTGCAACTAACGGCCAACTATATCTCTCCTGATAAAATACGGATAGCTGCAGGATTGGTAACACACCAGGCCATCCGTATCAACTTTGATGGTTTGGGCGAGAATGCTAAACTTACTTCTTCGCCCGGCGTTATAGTAGAAGCCGGTTATGGATTGGTGGCACTCTCTTATACCTTCATGACGTATAAAGACAATACCTCCCGTTCTTATTCAGCCAATGCGATTGGGTTGACTTTTTCAGGAGTGTTTTAAGCACATAACATTCATAGGTTTTTTAATACATCATTTACTTTTATGAAATCACTGCTCATTGTATTTCTTCTCAGCTGTCTTGGTGCTGCGGCACAAACAGAAGTGTCCGTTTACGGATACAGGGTTCATGCAAATAATGATACCCTGTTGTGCAATATCAAGGTAGCCGGTAAAAAGAAAGTAACCGGTTATGGCGGCCTTGTAATCAAGACACCGGAAGGAGAAGAGCAGGTTTTCAACGCTAAAGACAAACAGGTACTTGCGTATGGATTTCAATACAACGGAGTACAGTTCCATTACCGTTTTGTGGAAGTGAACAAGAACTATGAAAGCGGGTTCTTTCGGTTGATTGATGATGGTAAAAAGTACAAACTCTATGTAAATTATCTTACTGATTACAATAACGGCGTAGCTGTTACCCTGCCGCATTATGCCATCTTCAAACCCAATGGTGAATACAAAGACCTCACTACACATGTATTGGGCAACTGGAAGAAAAACCTGCGTACCATCTTAAGTGATAACCCGGAAGCTTTGCAGGAGCTGGAAACCATCAACCGCAAGGAAATAGAACAGTTTGTAAAAAAGCTGAACCGTGCAGAATAAAACAGGTACCGGTAATTAAGAAAAAACGAAAACCATGCAACGTTCTCTTACCCGCAACTGTTAGGTAAGAAAAAGCTCATGAACTTAAAATACCTGCTGCTCACACTGCTCACCGTTGCGTTGCTCAGTTCCTGCGAAAAGGAAAATACAGGCAAAACCAAAGCAGATGAATGTATTCCTGCACAGGTTATTACTGCTGTAAGCACAGTGCAGCAGGATCAACAGTTACTCAATCAACTATGGGATGATATTGTGGCGCTCTCGGGCTCGGCAACCTGCCAGCGGGCCAATGGCTGGGGTATTACACCCGTGGGTGTAAAACCCTGCGGCGGTCCCTGGACCTACCTGCCCTACCGTTTGAATGCAGATGTGGATTGTCTCATGAAAAAGATCAAGCATTACAACGAGCAACAACAAGTTTATAACGTAAAATACGGTGTAGGCTCTGATTGTAGTGTGCCGCCGGCGCCCAAAGCAGTTGATTGCAGCAGCGGAGTTCCGGTATTGGTGTATTGATAGATGATGTTTTCAGCAGAACAAACAAGATTGAGTTTGTACAACATTCAATAATTATTTCATAGCCCCACAGGGCTGTCATCCCGACGTTAGGAGGGAACCGCCGGGAAATTATTTTCTTCTACTTGTTGATTGGTCAGGCGACCAATAACGGCGTAGAACCGCAATACAACAGAATTACTGCTGCTGATTGTTCCAATGTCAAGCCCCACTATTGGCAATACCAATGTAAGCTGCAGTTATGCTGTTCTAATAATGTAAGAAGGAACACCTCCGTCCAAACCAACTCTGTGTAAAACAATTTGGTCAGGTTGAATAAGGTCAAGATTTTGATGCTCTAATATTCTTCTAGTCAACCAATCTTTTGTGAGTTGGGTACTGTCCAATAATACTGGCTTTAAAGCTCCACCTTTAGGTCCAATTGGAATAAATGCAATCGTGTCTGAATGCACTTCTATTGATGTGTCGTCACTTTCATTTTTTGAAATCATTTCTTTTGTTGTGCTCAATAAAATTTCTGGTGAATTTAAAAACAACTTGTCCGCACTTTTTTCATCAATTGGTTCAAAACCATTGAAAGTAAGATTAGTAAGTTTATGAAGAATCGTCAGCGGAAACCTATAATAGGCGAGTCGTTTTCTTACTGGAACAAATGTCCATTTGTTTATACCGTCCCACCATGCATCATAAAAAAGGCTTTCGGAGCCAACAAATAATACTCTACACTTATGATGATGAGTTTTGTCATCATGTGCGGTATATGAGTCGTAGTGAAAAATGTCACCTGTCTTAATTGCAGCTATGTCCATGGAGTGTCAAAAAAATGCAGCTTACGTTCTAGGCTTGGCGATGTTGGGGAATTTTATATTCGTCCGCCCGGAATAGCTGCCTGGCTTTTTAATAAAGTTAAATAGTAAGAACTAAAGCTGGGCTTTATTCGTCAAGCCCCTAACCGCAGTACAGCAGAATTACTGCTGCTGATTTTTCCAATGTCTAGCCCCACTATTGGCAATACTTATGTTGGCGGCAGTGTTCTTTAATCATCTTCTGTTTGTGGTTCTTCTATTGCTAACAATTTGTCTATTGGTGTCCAACTGGGTTTACGAACAATATAGTACAACTTACTATCTCGGTTTGTTTTTAATGTTATTTGGTCAAGTCTTGGTAAGACAGCTTGCTCTAAAATTCCTGTTATTTCCATTGGACGAAAATGATTGTCAACAGTCCAATTCGGAAGATCTTCCATCTTTTCTACATAAATGTCAGTCCCACGATAATTAAACCACCAGTAGCCGTTTAAACTAATTGCTTTTCCACGAAGCTTAACAGTCATTCCAATCTGGTCTTCTAACTTAACGAGTCTTGGATTGCAATTTCTCACATTATAGATACCCTTTGTTTCAGCCTGTTCAATTTTTCCATATACTTCGGCAAGTTTTCCGATTTCTGATGCTGTCCATTTTCTAAAACCTATTAATCTTAACTTTCCTTTTGAAGTATTAATATATGCTGTATCATTTTCGTTTTTTGCAATTCCTGATATGAGAACAATTTGTCCAACAAAGCTGTTTGGTGTCGCTTTTATCGGCTTAATCTTTTCCCCTGAAATAACAATTAATCTGTTTTGAAAATAAAATCCTGTCGTCTGCAAAAGAATGTCTGCTTCTTTGTATGCTTTGCTGGGAATACCAACAAACTCACCAGTCTCGTAAACTCTTAATTGATAGGTAGAGCCTTTCTCAAGTTTTGGAAGTGACTTGTCGCCAAATTTTCCAAAATATGGTGCAAGAGGAATTGTTATGAGTTCTTGAATTGATGAATCATTAATATTTTGAACAGTCAGGTTAAGTCCGTCTTTATACCCTTTAGATGAAATGTCTACAATGATACCTTGAACTGTCAAAGTAGTACCTAATGGTTTGCCTAATTGACCAATTAATTTCACTTGTTCTTTGGGATTAGTAATCTGAATTTGATGTTCAATGTCCTGCGAAAAACAGAAGTTACTTGCCAGAAGTATTAGTAAAAAAAAGATAAGTCTTGTCATTCTATGTCCATTATTGTACGATGGAATTGCATTGCCGCCAACGAGCAGGTATTGCTGCAGGTGGGGAATTCATTGAACGTCCAGCCCGGAACAAATGCTGATTGAAAAACTGCTGATGAAGATAAGAACTAAAAGCTAAATTACTAACGTCCAGCCGGAACAAAAGACGCCACATTGCTGATGCCGAAGATTACAACGTCAAGCCCCACTTGCAGCAATACCCATGTTGGCGGTTCGTGCTTCTCGTCGCTATTTTTTTTGCTCACTCAATTTAAGAAAGCCCATGACTGCTGTAATTCTATCTTCCTCTTTCAAAAACGGCAGAACTTTTAAAAAGGTGTCTGTTTTTTCCTTGTCTTTCCAAATTTTTATCATTGGAGTAATAACTGCTAAAATTGAAAAAACAGAACCTCCAAAGAGGTATGCAATTTTATTTGGGTCATTCTTCACAAGAAAGAAAAGATATAAACAGAAAAAGAAAAAAATTGCAAGCAAAATATAGATTACAATTATCAGTTTGTTTTTAAAAGTTGAATTGGCTTTTAATTCCGACACAAGAGAATTGTATCCAGCACTCAAGTCTTCTTTTGGCAAATCTGTTGTTGCACCTAAATCAATTTTAACCCCAGAGTTTTTTAAGTAGTCGTAAAGTATTTTATTTGTGTTCATGTCATTATATTTTTGAAAATTTATTGAATGTTATTTGCATTGCATCAAAATAGTTAAGCTGTCTTTGGTTTATTAGTTCAAAAAAATACTCATAAAACAGTATCCAGTAAAGAGGAATTGTTTTTCTGACTTGACCATATTTGACTAGAATGTTTGTTCTGTTTGCGCCTATGAGCAATGCTAAATTGTCGCAGAAGCAGACATTCAAGTCTAAAATAAAAACTTTGTCGTTGGGCATGCAATCCATTATTGTAGCAATATCATAAAGACCATCATAAAGTTCAATTCTATCGTTTATGTTATGGGCAAAAAGAAATAAAACTTTAAACTCATTTTTCAATACTAAGGTTAAGTCATTAAAAGTAAAATCAAAAAAAATCTGAACGCCCTTATTTGAAATGCTTTTTATGGTTTTTTTTGTCGGCTTAACAAACTCATGTTCGTGCATTCGCAATAAATTTCTTTTTGTAAAATCAATCTCATGACCACTGTTTAGATTTTTTACAAAGCTTTTTTTTGAACATGGTATTGATAGAGCCAAAATGCAATCTATCGGTTTCAATATGACCTCTGATATTCCCATTAAAGTTTAGCTAAATCATTTTCAACTTTCTTAAGTCTAATTGTAAAACTGAAATCAATATAATCAACTGTTACACCATATTTGTCATTAGGATATACTCTACGAATAGTTTTGTTTGCATTATTCAAAATGTCGTTTAGGTTATTACTCCTTACACCGAAAAATGATTTTATGTTCGTTATCCAAGTAGATAGTAAACCTTTTTTATTTGCTTCAGCAATTACTTCATACTCCAAGTTATTTATTTCCACGTCTGCAGATATGGAATACTTATAGTCGCTTAAAAATGCTTCTTCTATTGGATATGTTTTGACAAGTCTTGGATTATTTTCAAAAAGAATATCGGCAATGTTCAAGTTTTCTTTAGGAAATTCTATTGCTTTATATCCAGTTGTTTTTTGATTAGCAATTTCAACACTTCTCAAAAAGCCGTTCTCCTTATCCTTATTTGGAAACTCTTCAAGTATAAAATGTTGCTTTTTGCTTGAAGTGGAATTTGTTATTTCTGCTATTTCCTTAAAATTATTTCCAGAATAAATAGCTTCCTTTTGTCCATTTTCAATTTTGTATTTTACAGATGTTCCATCGTTGATATAGGTCACTTTAAGTATTTGATTAGGAGAGTTCTTGTTTATTTCTTTTAAAATATCGTTTTGTCTTTGCAATTTTTCAAATGGGGCTAATGCTTCCCACATTTCATCGTTTGTTTTGAATTTATTTAGCACATTGGCAACATGAGTATAGTTGTCATCTTTTGTTTTCAAGACAAAGTCATCTGTTACTTCAAATTTTATATCCTCTCCTGTATTGTTTTTAAATCTAAGTCTATCGTGTTGTCCATATCCATCTTCACTACTTGTTCCTGTTATTTCAATCATTCCTTTTTCTAATGCCTCATTTACGCTAAATTTTCCTTTTGAGGTTACGATAAATGCGTTGTCTGCCCCAAAGCCTATTGACTGATAGCTTATGCCAGCCCTCGGACTTGATAGGCTTTCCCTTAAGCAGAAAGCTGTTATGTCTTTGGCTGCGTTAGCTTCAAGAACATAACTTCCAATTGCAATACCCATTGGTTGAAATTGGGAATATGAGTTTGTCCCAAAAAGAATTAGTGCTATGCTGAGCAATAGCTTTAAAATTTTTGTTCTCATAAATTTTATTTTGTGTTTTAATAAAAGTGTCCAAAGTAATCTTGGTTATTCAGAGGATGTCTGTTAGCATGACCGCCCAACACAAGTATTTATGTTATTATACGTAATGTTATGTAAAATAATGTTTTTGTAAATCAATGAATTAGTATTCAACATTTTCAATTGTCGTTAGAACAATCCGTTTTTTAATGACCCGTGTACAAACGTTTCTAAACGCTTGCACACGCTTCTTTTATTACTTTAAACACTTGTCCACGCTTTACATTCCCATGCATTTCAAACTAATTAAAATCTGATACTTGTTGCAGCAACCAGGAGTTGGCATCTTCACAGTTAGTCCTCGGTGTCCCGGCCCCGGCGGGCATACTGCAGTTGTCTAAAAATAAAGCAGTGTTTTTAAATTTTCAAATAAACCAACTGTACTTTTTTTCGATATAACTTTTGGTTGTAAAGCTTTTGCGGCAAGGCACAGGCATAGCACAAGCATAGAGAGAGCATGGGGAGTGCATGGAGAGAGCATCAATTCATAAAAAACAGGGCTGGCTCACAACCTGTCTACTTACGCTGTTGTTGGTCGTCTGACCAATCAACAGGTACGCTAAAATTTATTTCCCGGCGGTTCCCTCCTAACGTCGGGATGACAGCTCTTTTCATCAAACTGCTACACATAGGATGTTCAGCATTAGTCAACAGTAATTCACTACAACTTGTGCCGCTTTAAGCGGGACAAAAAAGTAACAAAAGAAAGAGTGAAGCATCAAATAATCTTCCCGCAACAGTTTAAGCAACCTGCCGGTAACACATAAAAAAATCCCGAAACAAATCAGTTCGGGATTTTGCTATTCAATTCAATAAGATTTATCCATTCACCAGCACCTTCACTGTTACGTTCATCATTTCCCGTACGGTCTTTGCAATACCATTGGCATCAATACCAATTTCTTCATACAGCTGTTTGGGTGTGCCATGCTCTACCAAACGGTCGGGTATGCCCAGGATTTTTACTTCGGCTTTATAATTATGTTCGGCCATAAACTCCAGTACGGCACTGCCAAATCCACCCTGTACACAACCATCTTCCACCGTAACTACTTTATCATACTTTGCAAACACTTCATGCAGCAATGCTTCATCCAAAGGCTTGGCAAAACGCATATCATAATGCGCCGGGTTAATACCATCGTTCTTTAACTCACGGATAGCGCTGGCTGCAAAATTTCCCGGGTGTCCAAACGAAAGAATGGCAATACCTTCTCCATCCTTCAGCTTGCGTCCCTTACCCATTTCAATCTCCTTCATTTCTGTACGCCACTCCGGCATTACACCTTCGCCACGTGGGTAACGGATGGAGATGGGCAGGGTGTGTGTATCTAACTGTGCCGTGTACATCATGTTCCGCAGCTCCGCTTCGTTCATGGGAGCAGCTACAATCATATGGGGCACACAACGCATGTAAGCGATGTCATAACAGCCATGGTGGGTGGGTCCGTCTTCACCTACAAGACCGGCACGGTCTAAACAGAAGATCACGGGCAGTTTTTGAATGGCCACATCATGCACCACCATATCATAAGCACGCTGCATAAAAGAAGAATAGATATTGCAGAACACTTTCATACCCTGCGTAGCCATACCGGCACTGAGGGTAACCGCATGCTGCTCACAAATGCCCACATCAAAAGCACGGTGCGGCATTTTATCCATCATGAACTTTAAAGAAGAACCGCTGGGCATAGCCGGCGTAACACCAATGATCTTTTCATTCTTCTCCGCCAGTTCAATAATGGTATGACCAAACACATCCTGGTACTTGGGCGGCTGGGGTGTATCAAACTTCTTCTTCTGGATTTCGCCGGTTACTTTATCAAACAGTCCGGGCGCATGCCACTTGGTTTGATCTTTTTCGGCCAGCTCATAACCCTTTCCTTTAACAGTTACAATATGCAGCAGCTTGGGACCGGGAATATTTTTGAGATCCTTCAACGTATCTACCAGCTTAGTAATATTATGACCGTCAATAGGACCAAAGTAGCGGAGCTTCAAGGCTTCAAACAGGTTGCTGTTCCTGTTTACAAAACCCTTGATGCTGTGCTCCAGCTTGCTGGCCATATCACGGGTAAAGTTTTTGCCTACGGGTAATTTGCCCAGGGCATTCCAGATATCATCTTTCAAACGGTTATAGGCCGGTGAAGTGGTAATATCTGTTAAGTATTCTTTGAGAGCGCCCACGTTGGGGTCAATGCTCATACAGTTATCATTGAGGATGATGAGCACATCACTGTCTGCCACACCTGCATGGTTCATGGCTTCAAAAGCCAGGCCGGCCGTCATAGCGCCATCACCAATTACGGCTACAGCTTTACGCTCTTCACCTTTCAGTTTGGCGGCCATGGCCATACCCAGTGCTGCAGAAATGGAAGTGGAAGAGTGGCCCACGCCAAACGTATCATACTCGCTTTCGCTGCGTTTGGGAAAACCGCTCAATCCTTTATACTTACGGTTGGTATGGAAATGATCCCTGCGGCCGGTGAGTATCTTATGACCGTAGGCCTGGTGCCCCACATCCCACACAAGTTGATCGTAGGGTGTGTTGTACACATAGTGCAGGGCAGCGGAGAGTTCCACCACACCCAGGCTGGCGCCAAAATGCCCGCCGTGCACACTTACGATATCAATGATGTATTGACGCAGTTCATCACAAAGCCGGGGCAACTGGTCCATGGAGAGCTGCTTCAGATCATCAGGGGTATTGATTTTACTGAGCAGCGGTCCGGGTTTAATTTCCATAATGAGTTGAATAAGTGGTAAAAATAGAAAAAATGAGCGCCTTTTTGCAGCGGCAGCTTAATTTAACAACCTATCGCTCTAAAGGTTGTGAAACGGCCTGCTTCTTTTTAAGGGTCTTATCCCTCATTTATTCCATTTACAAAAGTAATCAACCCTTTGTACATTTAAACCCTCTGTTGCGGAGGGTGAGGGTAGCTTTGTAACTGGTAATGAGATTTAAAACAGGTGAAGCGGTACCCAAACCGAATGAGGAATTAATTTATGCAGGTTTTTAAAAAAATATCAGCTTACTGGTGGTGCCAGATTGCCGGATGGGGTGCTAACCTGCTGGTGAATGTGTTCTTTTCATGGACCTTCCGTGGTGAAATAACAACTTTGTTTTTATGGCGGGTGTTGATTCTTACCGCTTTGGGGTTATTGCTCACACACCTGATGCGTACCGTATTGCTGCGGTTGAATGTATTGCAGAAATCATTTGAAAAGCAAACGGTTTACTTTGTAACCATCACTGCTTCGGTTTCTTTTTTACTGGCCTTCCTGCAACAACTGTTTTACAGCAAGTTTGACCTGTATGAGCCCAACGAAATAAAGTTCAGCTTTACCAGCAGGTTGATTGGTAATACGTTTAATTCTTTTGTAACCCTGCTGGTGTGGAATCTTATTTACTTTATTTATCACTATGTGGAGCGTGTACGTAATCAGCAGATTGAATCATTAAAGGCAGAATCGCTGATTCGTGATTTGCAGTTGCAGACGATTAAATCGCACATCAACCCGCATTTTATTTTTAATTCACTCAACAGCATTCGTGCACTGGTGGATGAAAATCCGAGTCGTGCCCGTACCGCCATTACAGAGCTGAGTAATATTTTACGCAGCAGTATGCAGGCAGAAAAAGCAGAGACGGTTCCTTTTGAAAAAGAACTCAATATTGTAAAAGATTACCTGGCACTGGAACAGATGCGTTTTGAAGAACGGCTCAAGGTGAAGTTTGATATTGATGAAGATACACTGGACCAGCCTGTGCCCCCCATGATGTTGCAAACATTGGTGGAGAACGCCATCAAACACGGCATCAGTAAAAATATTGCCGGCGGTGAGGTGCAGGTCGTTTCAAGGTTCAATGATTTTCATCATGAACTGATTGTGCGGAATACGGGTAAGATCAACGGCAGTTATAACAACGGCGGCTTTGGAGTAAGCAGTACACTGGATCGTTTAAAACTGATGTTTGGCGATAAAGCTTCTTTTGTTTTAAAAAACACGGATGATACACAGGTAGAAGCCATTGTACAAATGCCGGTGAATGTATAATTTTCAGAAAACTTTAATCCATGCATAAAAGAGCAATCATAATTGATGATGAACGTTTGGCCCGTAACGAATTAAAAAAGCTGCTGGGTGAGTATCCGGAGATAGAAGTGGTGGATGAAGCAGCCAATGTAGATGAAGGCATACAGAAAATAGAAGCTCAGAATCCTGATTTGATTTTCCTGGATATACAGATGCCCGGCAAAACCGGCTTTGATCTCCTGCGTGAACTCAACCGCACACCCGAAGTGATTTTTACCACGGCTTATGATGAATACGCCCTGCGTGCTTTTGAAGTAAACGCACTGGATTATTTATTAAAACCCATTGAGCCCAAACGCCTGGCTGATGCCATTCATAAGCTGGAAGAAGAAGATGCGGCTGAAGATACAGAAACCACGGCATCCGTAAACAAAAGCATCCTCAGTGAGAGTGACCAGGTATTTGTAAAAGATGGTGAACGCTGCTGGTTTGTGAAGCTCAGTGAAATCCGTTTGTTTGAAAGTGTGGGCAACTATGCCAAAGTTTACTTTGGTCCTAACAAGCCTTTGATTTTAAAATCACTCAATGCACTGGAAGAACGTCTGGATGAGAAAGTGTTTTTCCGTGCCAACCGGAAACATATCGTCAACCTGCGTATGATTGAAAAAGTTGAACCTTACTTTAACGGTGGTTTGTTGCTGGAAATACATGGTGGTGATAAGATTGAAGTGAGCCGCAGACAGGCCGTGAAGTTTAAGGAGATGATGAGCTTGTAATCAGTTTTACTTTCAGATATTCCGATCCCGTCTTACATTTATGTGCGACGGGATTTTTTTATGGCTCACAAATTCATAGGTATGCGGTTGTTATTTTTACTTGTAGCTTTTCTTGTTTTTTCTGCATGTTCCAGGTCTGTCTTCAAAGAAAAATGGAGTAAAGAAATTGCTCCTCAAACTTTTACTGCAAGGTTTGAAACAACGAAAGGAAACTTTGATGTTGAAATAAAAAGAGAGCTATCACCTGCGGGTGCTGATCGTTTATACCAATTAGTAAAACATGGATTCTTTGACAGTGTTGTTTTTTACCGTGTGGTTCCAAAGTTTGTAGCACAGTTTGGTACGGCAGATACAGCTCTTGAAAAAGCATGGAGTAAATTCAAATTAGCTGATGAGGAAGTAAAAGCAAGCAACCTGCGTGGTACCATCAGCTATGCCCGTAGCGGTAAAGAAACCAGGGGCACTGTCCTGTTCATCAACCTGGTGGATAATCCAAGACTTGATACCATTAACTACAACGGTGTAAAAGGATTTCCGGTGCTGGGTAAAGTAGTGGAAGGTATGCAAACCGTTGATTCTTTATACAATGGTTATGGAGGTACTACCATGAATCAATTGGATACGATGTACAGAAACAAAGAAGCGTTCTTTAAAAAATTTCCCAAACTGGATGTAGTGAAGAAGGCGTATTTGTTGAAAAGAAAGAAAAACTGATTTATACTTTCACCGGCACACTATGAATGGCTGCTGCCATCTCTTTAATAAGTGAAGCATCTTTTTCAATAGCGTTTCCAATCACAATCACATCTGCACCTGCTTTACAATTGAGGTATGCTTTTTCAGGATCGGTTATGCCGCCGCCCACAATGAGCGGAACTGTAATTTGTTGGGCCACACTTTGAATCATGTTTTCAGTAATAGAGCGTTTGGCACCGCTGCCGGCATCCATATAAATTACTTTCATGCCCAGCATTTCGCCTGCCATAGCTGTACACATGGCTATCTCATTTTTATCAGAGGGGAGGGGAGTAGCATTGCTGATATAAGAAACCGTAGTAGGAGCACCTCCGTCTACCACCATATAACCGGTGGAAATAATTTCCAGCCCGCTTTGCTTTACGAAAGGCGCTGAGATCACATGCTGACCGATCAGCAGTTCCGGGTTACGGCCGCTGATGAGTGAAAGGTAGAGCAACGCATCTGCATATTTTGAAATCTGCGAAGGACTTCCGGGAAAGAGAATGACCGGTATGCTACAGGAAGCTTTGATAAGCTGCACCACTTCATCCAGCCGGTTCGAAATCACCAGGCTGCCACCTACCAGGAAATAATCCACCCTTGCTTCTGTACTCAGCTGTACCAATTGCTGTACCGCACCTGCATCCACTTTATCAGGATCAATGAGTACGGCAAAAGATTTTTGACCGTTTTGTTTGCGGGAGGTAAGAATATGGTAGATGCTGTTATTCATTAATGGTTCTGATCCCTGCAAAAATGCAAAAAAAGGGCTACCTGACCAATCTTAATTTCATGCCCGGGAAACGGTAAATTCTTACGTGAATGAAAAAGCAGTGCATGGTTACCGGCATGAAACTCAACCCGTTTGAAAGCCTCCTGTTTATATTTCGCCTGACAAAAACCGTTAGTATATTTTTCGACTACACTGCCCCTCAAACCTAATACTGGCAAGGGCGGCAGCAATTTGAACCGGTACGGGCTTACTTTTAGAAAATTTGATGGTATCTGCCAAAAAAATTTAAGCAGAAACTTAAAAATTCAATGCTGGCAAGGGTTTTGGCTATTTTCCACACCTTGTTAATATTTAGGGTTTTGCCTGTATCGTATCAAAAAATATTTTCGTTGTCTTCGTTGTTAACGATTTCGTAACCTTACTAACCAAAACGATATTACCATTATGGCAGGCAAACAAAAAAATCAGCAGCGGCTGCAGTTTCAGCGTCGCTTTACAAAAGAGGGGGTTTCTCCCTTCGATCAGTTTGAGTACGACTACCGTACTTCTATTATCCGTAACCCCAGCGGTGAGGTGGTTTTTGAAATGAATAATGTGGAGGTACCCAAGCACTGGAGCCAGATTGCTACGGATATCCTTGCCCAGAAATATTTCCGAAAAGCTGGTGTACCCCAGGCAGATGGATCTCTCGGAAGAGAAACATCCTCCAAGCAGGTAGCACATCGTATGGCTAATTGCTGGAAAGTGTGGGGTGAGCGTTATGGTTATTTCAACAGCGAACAGGATGCACAGATTTTCTATGAAGAGCTGGTGTACAGTATCCTCAACCAGGTTTGTGTGCCCAACAGCCCGCAATGGTTTAATACAGGTTTGTATGAAAGCTATGGTATTAAGGGAAAGCCACAGGGCCATTATTATGTTGATGCCAATGATGGTGTGTTAAAGAAATCAACGTCAGCTTACGAACGTCCTCAGCCGCATGCCTGCTTTATCTTAAGCGTGAGCGATGATTTAGTAAATGATGGTGGCATCATGGATCTCTGGGTTCGTGAAGCACGCATCTTTAAATATGGTTCAGGTGTGGGTACTAACTTCTCTACCATCCGTGGCGAAGGAGAAAAACTCAGCGGCGGTGGCACCTCCAGCGGATTGATGAGCTTTTTGAAAATTGGCGACCGTGCTGCCGGAGCTATCAAAAGCGGCGGTACAACACGTCGTGCTGCCAAAATGGTTTGCCTGGATTTAGACCATCCTGAAATCATGGACTTCATCAACTGGAAAGTAGAAGAAGAAAAGAAAGTAGGCGCACTCATTGCTGCAGGCTACTCTCATGATTATGAAGGAGAAGCTTACCGCACCGTGAGCGGACAAAACAGTAACAACTCTGTACGTATTCCCAATGAATTTTTTGAAAGACTCGAAAAAGGCGAAGATTGGGAACTCAAAGCCCGTACAGACGGACGTACCATGAAAAAGATTCCTTCACAGGAAGTGTGGAATCAGATTGCTTATGCTGCATGGCGCTGTGCTGACCCCGGTACACAATATGATACTACTATTAACGAGTGGCATACTTCACCTAAGGGCGGACGCATAAATGCATCCAACCCTTGCAGTGAGTACATGTTCCTTGATAATACAGCTTGTAACCTGGCATCAGTAAACCTCCGTCGTTTGTTTGATGAAGCAACACAAACATTCGATGTAGAAGGATTTGAATATGTATGTCGCTTATGGACAGTAGTACTGGAAATTTCCGTATTGATGGCACAGTTCCCATCCAAAGAAGTAGCACAACTTTCTTACGATTACAGAACATTAGGTCTTGGTTATGCCAACCTCGGTTCTATGTTGATGGTAATGGGTATTCCTTATGACAGTGAAGAAGGCCGTGGTATTGCCGGTGCTATCACCGCTATCATGACGGGTATCTCTTACAAAACTTCAGCGGAAATGGCTTCCTTCCTCGGTGCGTTCCCACGCTATGAAGAAAATGCGGAAGACATGCTGCGTGTAATGCGTAACCACCGTGCTGCTGCATATGATGCAGAAGATGCATACGTAGGCTTAAGCATTAAACCCCAAGGTATCAAAGCACAGTATTGTCCTGATTATATGTTGACAAGTGCCTGCAAAAGCTGGGATGATGCTGTAGCGCTTGGAGAAAAGTATGGCTACCGTAATGCACAAACAACAGTAATTGCTCCTACAGGTACTATTGGTCTTGTAATGGATTGCGATACTACGGGTGTTGAACCTGATTTTGCATTGGTGAAGTTTAAGAAACTGAGCGGTGGCGGTTATTTTAAAATCATCAACCAATCTGTTCCTGCTGCCTTAGTGAAATTAGGTTACAGTGAAAAAGAAATTGATGCTATTGTGAAATATGCAGTGGGTGCTGCTTCTTTAAATGGTGCGCCACACATCAATCCGCAATCACTCAGCGAAAAAGGATTTATTGCTGAAGAAATTAAAAAGCTGGATGCAGCTATGGCATCTGCTTTTGAAATCGGGTTTGTCTTTAACAAATTCACATTGGGCGAAGAATGTTTGCAACGCCTGGGCTTTACTCCTGACCAATACAATGATTTTGAGTGGAGCTTACTGGAAGCACTCGGCTTTAATGATAAGCAGATTGAAGAAGCCAATGATTATATCTGCGGCACCATGACCATGGAAGGTGCTCCGTTCCTCAAAGCAGAACATTATCCGGTATTTGATTGTGCTAATAAGTGCGGTAAGAAAGGGGAACGTTATATCCATCACATGGGTCATATCCGTATGATGGCGGCAGCACAACCTTTCTTAAGCGGTGCTATTTCTAAAACCATCAATCTTCCCAATGAAGCAACTGTGGAAGAAATTGCCGAAGCGTATTATGAAAGCTGGAAGATGGGATTGAAAGCATGTGCACTGTACCGTGATGGTTCTAAATTGTCTCAACCCCTCAGCACTAAGAGTGATAAGAAAAAAGAGAAAACAGATGCTGCTGCTGAAGAAGCAACTGCTGCTACAGAAAGCATGATGATTGATATGGGCAAACTCACAGTAGAAGAACTGCTGGAAGAATTGCACAACCGTGTACAGGCATCACCTGATACAAAATTGAAGCGTCAGCTGGCACGCATTGTAGAACGCAGAACATTACCGGCCAAGCGTCGTGGCTTTACACAAAAAGCAAAGATTAACGGACAAACCCTTTTCCTCCGCACCGGTGAATATGCTGATGGTACAGTAGGTGAAATCTTTGTTGATTTAGCCAAAGAAGGAAGTACACTCCGCAGTTTGATGAATAGTTTTGCAATCGCTGTTTCTGTTGGGTTGCAATATGGTGTTCCGTTAGAAGAGTATGTAGAAAAATTTGTGTTCACTAAGTTTGAACCAAGCGGAATGGTGGATCACCCAAACATAAAAACCACTACTTCTATTGTTGACTTTGTGTTCCGTTGCCTGGCATATGAATATTTAGGTCGTACAGATTTAGTTCATGTATTGGATAAGCCCGATGTAATGAACACAGGTATGGATGATTGGGATGATGTGCCTACGGGTTTGGAATACGAAAAAAAAACTCCGGAGTTAAGTGATGTGAGAGTAGTAGGTGCAGTGCCCACAACACCACAGGTTCAAAAAACACAGCGTTACTCAAGCACGGTAAAGGCTGAAGTGGGTCTGGATGCGGTGAACATGGCAGCTAAAAGCATGCAAAGTGATGCGCCTGCCTGTAACACCTGCGGTCACATTACCATCCGCAGTGGTACCTGTTACAAGTGTTTGAATTGTGGTAACAGTATGGGTTGCAGTTAATAAACGACTCTTGGTTCCTTATAGGTAAAAGCCCTCTGCTTTTGCAGGGGGCTTTTTGTTTCAGATCGTTCTTCCGGTTAATCAAATCATTCACAATACCGCATAAAAAAAATCCCCGCAAATAGCGGGGATTTTTGTGGATATAATTGAATTCTATTAAGCTTTGTACTGAGGAATTAAGCTGTTGGCTAAATCCACCATTTTCTTAATACCATCTTCAGGCAATGCACCTTTCTTGAATTCAGCTAATACATCAGGGAGTTTGTTATCCATTTCCTGTAAGAAATGCTCTTCAAAATCCTTGATGCGTTTAACAGGTACTGCATTCAACAAACCGTTTGTACCGAGGTAGATGATCGCAATTTGCTTTTCTACGGAGAACGGAGTGTATTGCGCCTGCTTCAGAATTTCTACGTTACGGCCACCTTTATCAATTACAGCTTTAGTAGCAGCATCCAGGTCACCACCAAATTTAGAAAAAGCTTCCATTTCACGATAAAGCGCCTGGTCCAGTTTTAATGTACCGGCCACTTTCTTCATGGATTTAATTTGAGCGTTACCACCCACACGGCTTACAGAAATACCTACGTTAATAGCCGGACGGATACCTGAAAGGAACAAGTTACTTTCCAGGAAGATCTGACCATCTGTAATTGAGATTACGTTTGTAGGGATATAAGCAGATACGTCACCCGCTTGTGTTTCAATGATAGGCAATGCCGTTAATGAACCACCACCTTTTACAAGGTGCTTAATGCTGTCCGGTACATCGTTCATGTTCTTAGCTACATTATCATCACCAATCACTTTCGCAGCTCTTTCAAGCAAACGGCTATGGAGATAGAATACGTCACCGGGATAAGCTTCACGGCCCGGAGGACGCTTCAGCAACAAGGATACTTCACGATAAGCTACCGCTTGCTTTGACAAATCATCATAAATGATCAATGCAGGACGACCGGTATCACGGAAGAACTCACCAATAGCTGCACCTGCATAAGGAGCATAGAACTGCTGAGGAGCAGGATCGCTGGCAGAAGCAGCAACGATGGTTGTATACTTCATAGCTCCGTTATCCTCCAGCGTTTTCATTACACCGGCAATAGTGGATGCTTTTTGACCAATAGCTACATAGATACAGTAAACAGGCTTACCGGCATCATAGAATTCTTTCTGGTTGATGATGGTGTCAACAGCAATAGCTGTTTTACCTGTTTGACGGTCACCAATGATCAACTCACGCTGACCACGACCGATAGGAATCATGGCGTCAATGGCTTTGATACCTGTTTGCAGGGGTTCTTTTACCGGCTCACGGTAAATTACACCGGGCGCTTTACGCTCCAGAGGCATTTCATACAATTCACCAACAAGAGGGCCTTTACCATCAATAGGTTCACCCAATACATTGATCACACGGCCACTCATACCTTCACCTACTTTAATAGAGGCGATTTGACCTGTACGACGAACCGTAGAACCTTCTTTAATATTTTTGCCTTCACCCATCATTACCACACCCACATTGTCTTCTTCCAGGTTCAATGCAATTGCACGAACACCGTTTTCAAATTCAACGAGTTCACCGTAACGTACGTTGTTCAAACCATATACACGGGCAATACCATCACCCACCTGTAATACGGTTCCCACTTCTTCCAAATCAGCACCAACGTTAAAGTTGCTTAACTGCTGGCGAAGTATCGCTGAAATCTCATCTGGTTTAATATCTGCCATGACGCTTTATTTTAAAAAGTTTGATTAACGAATATTCTGAACGTATATATTTTTCTGAAACTGCTTTTGGATATCTCTCAAATCACGTGCAATGCTGGCATCGATCAAATTGCCTTTGTACTCCAGTTGAAAACCACCAATGATGGCTTCGTTCACTTCTGTTTCCAACTCCACATTTTGCAAACCCGCATCTGTTTTTACCTTGCTTATGATGGTTGCTTTTAAATCATCACTAGCAGGAGAAGCAGTGGTAAGCTTTACCCTGTGAATATTTTTGATTTCATTGTATTGCTCAATTACAGCTCCTGCAATTTCGGGCAGGTTGCTTTCACGCCCTTTCTTTACCAACAAATGAATAAACGAAGAAGCAAGTTTGCTTACTTTATTTCCAACGATCTGTGCTACTACTTTTTCTTTTATGTCACCTTTAATAACAGGGCTGCGCAACAGGTTGGTAAAGTCCCTGCTTTGTTTGCACACATCCTGTAAATATTTCATATCAGCATATACCGCTTCCAGTTGATTTTGCTCTTGTGCTAAAACAACCAGCGATTTTGCGAATCTGCCTGCAAGACGGGGATTTTGCATATTAAAATCAGCTTTTGGCTTTAGCTATTAGCTGTAAGCTTGAAGCCTGCAGCTAATAGCTAAAGCTTTTTAATTCAATTTAACTTCTTTCGCCAATGTATTGATATAAGCTTCCTGTTCATTCTTATTGCTCAACTCACGACGCAACACTTTTTCACTCACTTCAATTACCAGGTTACCCACCTGATTTTTCAGATCAGTGATAGCAGCCATCTTTTGCTGGTTAATGGCAGCCTGTGCATCTGTAATGATCTTATTGGCTTCTACTTTTGCCTGTTCTTTAGCCTCGTTTACTATTTTATCTCTTGTTTCACGGGCTTCTTTCAGCAATTGCGCTCTTTCTTCACGGGCTTTTGCCAGCAACGCTTCATTTTCATTTTTCAACTGCGCCATTTCAGCTTTTACTTTTTCAGCAGTTTCTAACGCATCAGCAATGCCTTTTTCTCTTTCACTCAATCCTTTAATGATGGCAGGCCATGCGTATTTACGCAAAATGAAAAACACAACCAGGAAGGCCAATAAGGTCCAGAATAACAAACCAAAAGCAGGAGTAAGTAAACCCATGATTTTTTATTTTAAGTCGTTCAATGTTTTTAAAATACTGCATCCGCCGCCCTGTGCATTGGATGCAGTAAAATGTTTAAGCGGCAATGATTAGAGTACCATTGCAAGGAAGCCCACGATAATAGCAAACAGAGCAGCACCTTCTACGAGGGCCGCAGTCAAGATCATGTTTGCACGGATATCATTGGAAGCTTCTGGCTGGCGTGCAATTGATTCCAAAGCACCTTTACCAATCTGACCGATACCGATACCGGCACCTACAGCTGCTAAACCTGCACCTACTGCACCACCTGCATTTGCTACCGCTTCTAAAAGAATTAAATCCATGTTTGTGAATTTATAATTGTGAAAAAATAAACTGATTAATGATGAGCCCCTTCTTCATGATGATGTTCACCTTCCATTGCCTGGCTGATGAATACAGCACTCAGCATGGTAAAGATGAATGCCTGAAGAAATGCTACTAATATTTCAATGAAATATATAAAAATGGTGAAGGGGATGGAGATAACGGTGGAACCGATACCAAAACCCTGTCCTAATTTTTCGGTGAACACAAAGATCAACGAGATTAAACAGATGATGATAATATGCCCTGCCACCATGTTGGCAAAAAGACGTATGATCAATGCACCTGGCTTGATGAGCACCGCACTCAGCAATTCCACCGGTACAAGGATGAACTTCACACCCAAAGGAACTCCCGGAGGGTTGAAGATATGACCCCAGTAATGACGGTTGGAACTGAAAAGAATTACGATGAAAGAAATTACACCCAGGATCACCGTAAAGGCAATATTTCCCGTTACGTTAGCCGAGCCGGGGACCAAACCAAAAATGTTATTGATAAGAATAAAGAAAAATACCGTTAAAAGGAACGGCAGATATTTTGATGCTTTTGGCCCCAGGTTTGGCACTGCCACTTCATCACGAACAAACGTAATAATGGGTTCAAAGAAATTCTGTTTGCCTTTAGGCGCTGTTTTTACACCCTGTCCTTTGCTGTAAGAACCCGCAATACTTACCATGATCCACACCAGCAGTACCAAAGCGATAATCATCTGCACCACGTTACGGGTGAGGGAGAAGTCATACACCTGCTCAGCGGGATCCGTTGAAACGATCTTTTCGCCGATTTCCTCTTTTACCAGCTTGTAACCTTTGTATTCAGCATGACCATGTTCAAACTTAGAAGAAAGAAACACGGAAAGGCCTTTTTGCTGAGAGTAGAGAATTACAGGCAATGGAAAACCTATGGGGTGGCCATTCCAGTCAAAGAAATGGAAGTCATGACCGTCCATGATATGGCCAAAAATCACTTCTTTGGCGTCAAATCCTTCTTTTTTAGGGGCGTGTTCGCCTTCATGCCCGGTTTCATGGGTGGCAGGTTCGTGCCCTTCCGGCTCATGCTGAGCTGAAACAGTAACCGTAGAAAACATGAAAATTGTGCTGAAAACCGCTACCAGTAAGGATTTGAAACTCAAATGACGCATACCCGTTCTGAAATTTGGCGCAAAGATAAGGGTGCACGCCTGAAAACAAGGGGCGGAAACGGGGAAAGTTGAAAAAAGTTATTCAGGGGAATCGAGCTCCGTTTGATGGCGTAGTTGTTTGATTTTTTCGAGTTTCTGTATGTCCTCTCCGGGGGCTTAAGGCCGGATGCTTCTTTTCAACCTGGCATTATGTCGCAGTAATTTTAGAGCACAGCAGGAATTAAAAAAATTGCCATCATACTTGTCCGAATGATTCTTATACTTCGTTTCTAAATAGCGAATAAGTTCCATGGACACAACCGGGCCTTTCGCTTTTGGTATCGGCAGGTTAAGAACTATTTCAGAATAAGGCTCAATGGCTCAATCTTTTGTTTCTCCTGTTAAAGTTCTTGCTCTTCCCGCTCAGTTCAAATCAGTTGTTACTGTTTACATGTGCTACTACATTTACAGTGTTCTTTCATTCACAACTTTTAAATTTCAAAACATGAAAAACTTATTGGCAATGCTTGGTTTCCTCTTGATTATGACTTCCTGCTCAAAAAGTATTGACAAACCGGCGGGTGTTGATGATTCTTCTTCCAGGTCTGTAGCTTTATCACCTGCGCAGGTACCTGCCGCTGTAATGGATGCATTTAAAGCAAAATACCCTAATGCCGGTGGCGAAATTGAATGGCAGCGGGAAGATGGCAATACGTATAAAGTAAAATTCTGGCTGAGTGCTCAAAGATGGCAGGCCATATTCAGTGCCACAGGTGGCTTTATTTCAGAAAAACAACTCAAATAAGATTGTTTACTCCATAAGCAGTGTTTGATAGCCGTCCCGCTTCTGCGGGATGACTTATTTCAGGCCATTGCTTTTGCAAACTGCATGTTGTACAATTTTGCATAATGCCCGTTGTGCAGCAGTAATTCTTCATGAGTCCCCATTTCTTTGATTTCACCTTTATCCAGCACAATAATTTTATCTGCTTTGCGGATGGTGGAGAGGCGATGAGCAATGACGATGGACGTTCTTCCTTCAATCAATGTATCAATTGCATGTTGTATCAATTGCTCAGAAGCAGTGTCAATGGATGAAGTGGCTTCATCCAGAATCAAAACAGAAGGGTTGTACAATAGTGCCCGCATAAAACTCAGCAATTGCCGTTGTCCCTGGCTGATGGTGGCACCCCGCTCCATTACATTATAGTCATAGTTGCCGGGTAATTGCATGATGAAATCATGCATACCGATGAGTTGCGCCGCTTCTACTACTTTTTCTTTTGGTATGGAAGGATTGCGAAGCGTTACATTATCTGTGATGCTTCCGGCAAATAAAAACACATCCTGCAGCACCACACCGATTTTACTACGTAATGCATCGGGTTCAAAATCTGAAACAGGATGACTGTCAATTAAAATACTCCCTTTCTGAATTTCGTATAAACGATTGAGTAAACTTATGATGGATGTTTTACCACTGCCTGTGTGACCAACCAGCGCAACTGTTTCACCGGGATTGATCTGAAATGAAACATTTTTTAACACCCAGTTTTCATCCGAGTAAGCAAACCATACATTGCTGAATTCAATTTTACCCCTGGTGATTTGTGCAACATGGTTATAGCCTTGTGCCGGCGGAGTTAATGAATCTTTATTATCTAAAACACCAAATACTCTTTCACTGGCCACCATTCCCATTTGCAATACGTTGAATTTATCTGCAATCACCCGAAGCGGACGGAACAACATATTCAGCAATAAAATAAAGGCCATTACTTCACCTGCCAGTTTAGTACCGTTGGTGTTGATATTGCCGATGGATTGTCCTGCTCCATACCAAACCAATAAACCTAAGGAAACAGCTAAAATAATTTCAACTACAGGAAAGAACACCGAGTATGCAAAAATGGCTTTGATGTTGGCATTACGATGTTCCTTATTAATCTTTTGAAATTTATTAAACTCTTTTTCTTCTACAGCAAAAGCCTGAACTACCTGCATGCCCTGGATATGTTCCTGTACAAACGCATTGAGAGCAGCTACTGCATTCCGTACACGGTGAAAACTTTTGTTCACACTTTCTTTGAAATAATAAGTGGCAATAATTAGAACAGGAAACGGAATCAAACACACCAGGGTTAATTGCCAGTTGAGATAGAACATAGTGAAGAGCACGGCAATAATGGTGAGCAGATCGGCAAGGATCGGAATAAAACCTTCAGCAAAAATATCACTGATGGTTTCTATATCATTTACTGTTCTGGTAGTAAGTGTGCCGATGGGCGTTTTATCAAACTGCCGCAGGTTGAGATGCAGAATTTTCTGAAACACCTGTGTACGCAAATCCTTTACTACGGTTTGTCCCAGCCAGGCGGTAAAATAGGAAAACAGAAAGCGGAGCCCCGTTTCAATAATGATAATACCGATTTGAATAATGGTAATGACAATCACCATTTGTGCCAAATTGTTCTGAATGTAATCATTCACCGTTTTGTTGATAAGCCATGGACGCAGGGGCGACATTACTGCCAGCACAATGGCTAATACAATAGAGGCATGGTACCTTTTTTTGTAAGGCGCTGCATATGCCAGTATACGCTGTAGCAAACTAAAGTCGAATAACTTTTTCTTACCTGTACTATCGCTCAAAGCCTTTCAAGTTTAATAGGCAAAGGTAAATGCTTTGAGGCTTTTACTATAAATCAATTGCTGATGGAATATGTGCCGGATGAACGGTTTTAAAATCTATTTACCCATTAACTACAAATTCTTCACCACTTCTTCCGCCAATCCAAAACTCAGGGTCATACCTGCACCGCCCAAACCGTTTAGTACATACACGCCTGCTTCGGGTGAAAAAAATAATTCCGTATCTCCGTTAGTGAGTTTGGGATAAATACCGTTCCATGTTTCAATCACCTGCCAGTTTTTGAATTGCGCAAAGCGTTTCAGATAGTCAAGAATGAGTTCGTTGATGAAGGCTTTATCAAACGGGTCATGCGTAGCACCATATTCATGTGAATCACCCACTGTTAATTCACCTGAGCCGTTTTGTGAAACCATTACATGAATACCCCAATCAAGATAACCACTCATTTCCGTTTCATATTTTGATTTCAACTCAGGTAGCGATGAGGCAACTTTAAAACTATTGTAATGAATGAGCGATAAACCCCCGCATAGTGCAGGACCCATGCGCCAGTCATTGGGCTGTGCAGCCATACGCATCATCTGCAGTTTGCATTTAGTGAGCGGGTATTCGTTAAACGATTCAGGATAAAGTGTTTCGAAATCAGCACCGCTGCAAATAAATACAATATCTGCCTCAAACTGTTCCTCATTGCCAATATACACAGTACCGTCAGAAATATAACTTACACATTTATCCCAATGAAATTCAACATGATGCTTTTCTTCTAACGCAGCAGGCAATGCGGCTATCGCTTCTCTTGGGTCTACAATCAATTCATCGGCACTGTATAAAGCTCCTTTTAAATTCATCGGCACAACTGCTTCTGATTTTTTCAAAACTTCATCAGGATGCAACAGTAGCACGGGGCGGTCTTTTTTATATACCTCATACAACTCATTTAAAACATTCCATTCTGTTTCATTATAAGCAACATGCAAACTTCCGACTTCATCGCTCCAAAATGCACCTGCATCTGAAAATTCTTTCCAGATAGTTCTGCTTCGTAAAGCACGTTCATACAATTCACCTTCCGGCTGACCAATAGGCCACACCATTCCAAAATTTCTTACGGATGCTCCCACAGCCTTACTGTTTCGCTCCACTACTTTTACTTTGAATCCTTTCAATGCCAGTGCACGTGCAGTAGCTAAACCCACAATGCCTGCACCAATTACAATTGCCTGTTTGCTACTCATAATAAGGTGATTTGCTCCTGAAATATTTTTTATTGAAATAGGAAAGTGAAAAGAACGTTCCTGCAATGCCAATGATGGCGCAGAGTAATGCTGCATTGCTGTAAAAAGATGACCAGTTAGCTTCTATATGCAATAGTTCTTTACTCAGCATTACGAGTACACTTCCTAAATAACCAAACGCATCTGCTATGTAAATTAAAAAACCAACATTACCGTTGATTTTAAATGCAGCAATCATCCGTTCAAAAAAAATACAGTTGAATGGAATATAAGCCATGTACAAACCCATGCCTACCAACTGCATCCACAACGCACCATCCAGCATTTCGAATTTGAAAAGAAATGAAGAAATACCTGCTAATAAAAAACCAGCCAGTATCACCAGGTGAATCAAACGAAATGCTTTCATATTTCTGCGAACCAATACCAGCAGACTCATAATGAGAAGTACTACAATAGATGTGAGTGTTTCAGTAGAAGCAAAAATTTTATAGTTGCTGCCGTAACCTAAATCATTCCAGATATTGGCCATAAAATTATCACGCAGGTCACGGATGATAGTGAGGAAAGCATAAGTAGCCGTAATCATAATAACACCACCGCCAAATAATTTCAAAATTTGTTTACGGTCTGTACCTGTCATTTGCACACGTTTGGTGCGTTCTGCTTCATCATCAATTGATGGTGCAGGAATTTTTTCTAACAGGTAAATGAACAATGCTAAAGGCGCTGCAAAAATCAACCCTGTACAAAATGGCATCCATTGCTCAGGCACCTTCCATTCAACTAATAACCATTTGGCCACACTGCGGGTAAAACCACCGGCAAAAATAAAACTCACTGCCATGGCTGAACCAATGAAATCAGTTGCCTGTCTGCCTTCAACATAACTGAAAATAATGCCCCACATAAAGCCAAGTACAAATCCATTTACCAAAAAGCAGAACAAACCGGCTAACGGTGGTAATACGGCGAAGAGTAATAAGCTGAGCCATGCAATACCAATCAGCACAACACTAGTTTTCCACCGCCCCATGCGTTTTAACTCAGAAATAAACTTAATACCATAAAACTTACTGAGCATGTAACCGATAACCTGAAAAATGATGAGCAAAGTTTGATAACGGATGCCCCAATATTCCAGCTCTCCAAAGCTTGCAACTGTAAAGGGTTTGCGATACGCATACACAGAGGCGTAGGTTAAAAATGCAATCAACGCTGCATACAAAGCTGTTTGAGTTTGTTTGGGTGAAAGCGATGACGATGTAGAAGTATGTGTTACACTCACGCTCATAAAATTAGGGAAGGAAGCTCATGTAAGCTATCAATAATTTTATCAGGGTGATAGTTTTCCAGCATTTCTCTTGTATAAGCACCTGTTGTAACCGCTACTACCAAACCACATCCTGTATTGCGTCCTTCCAGTACATCCACTTCGGTATCACCTACTTTTACAACAGTAACAGCATCAGTAATATTGAATCGTTTCATCAATTCCTGAATCATAAACGGATGTGGCCTCCCTTCGGGCACTTCATCACTTGCAATAACATCATCAACCACATTTTCGTTTTGCCAGTTGAGTTGTTCCAGTAATACATCAGTAATAGCTCTTGTAAAACCGGTGTTCAATGCAACTTTTATGTTTTGATTGCGAAGTGCTGTAAATACATCTTCAGCAAAGGGAAGCGGTCGCAGGTCTTCATCTTGTTTATAAAAATCAATCATGTTTTGGGTGAACTGCTCATGCAATGTTTCTATCAACGCTTCATCAACCGTATGAAATTTCTGCAGCAGTATTTTAATGGCCTCTTTTTTACGCCAGCCCATTACTTTGTTTACTTCTTCTACCGGCACGGTGATGTTGTGCTGAGCTAATGCTTTCATGAAAGATTCAGCTACATTACCTTTATCACGAACTGTTGTACCTGCGATATCAAATACAACGAGAGAGTAGTTGGACATATTTTTAGTTTATAGTTTTAAACCCACCCCTTAGAATCAGTGGTTCTGTTTAAGATTCTGCTACCCCTCCCGGGAGGGGATTAACAACTTTATATTCAAATTTTAAAATGTTACAGGTGTTGGTTGCTCCGTTAGATGACGAATGATTAATTGATGATAATAGTTTAAATCACCCGGCTCTATTGTTTCATCTTTTGCCAGTTCATCAATCCTGCGCATAGCAATCATTTGTTCAAACAACGGATTACCTTCAAAAATAAATGCTTCGTCACGAGTCATCTTGCCACCCTGGAATTCTAAAGTTTTCTTACTGGCTTCTGATAATTGCTTGTAATAATTTTCATCTCTATAGGTAAGGTATCGTTTGGCACTCACATGCGCCTGCACCAATTCAATCAATCGCTCAGAAAATTTTCTGTTGCGTAAAAAAGCAGCTCCTATTTTTTCATGATTCATTACACCATAATTATCCATCACTATAACATTATGGTCTGCAACGCATATATGTCCTATGTCGTGCAGGAAGGCAGCCAACACCATTTCATCATCACAGTCCTGCTGCTTTGCAAGTTCTGCACTCTGGCAGGCGTGTTGCAGTTGTGTAACTGCCTCGCCGTAATATTCATTGCCGCCGTGTTTTTGATACAGCTCCATAATTTCATCAGCATAGCTGATGGCTTTTTCTTTGTTCATAAAAGACGCATTTGTATCCGAAATAATCATTTCAGGATAAACTTATTGTTATGAGAATCTGAACTGTATGTTATGATTAGTCGTCCTCTTCTTCCTCTTCAGTCATTTTTACAAATGCACTGCGGCGGGGTGCGGGCATTACACTTTGTTCGCCACGAACTGCTTTCCAAATCACTTCACTGAAAATTAAATCAGGAATGCGGTCTTCTTTAGTGAAATCAAAACTTTCGCTCAGCTGACTCCAGGCAGAAACTTTTTGATTGACATCATTCAGATTTACATTGGATGCAACGGAAGTAAATGGTGTGAGATTTGGGGTTGATGAAAAGCATCTCCACATCGGTGTAGCGGCAGCATCGTACTGCGTCATGGGTGGTAAACCCAAAATCAGTTCAATGGTACGCAACATAGATGAAGTGGAGTACATGGTATGGTCCACAAAATTTCTTTTTACAAATCCGCCTGCAACATATGCAGTGGTGCGATGTGCATCCACATGGTCGGGCCCGTTTTGTGCATCATCTTCTACAATGAAGATGGCCGTTTCTTTCCAGATGGGGCTTTTGCTTAAATACTCTACAAACAAACCCACTGCCCAATCATTATCCGCCACATGTGCAAAAGGTGTGGGGCGACCTATTCGCAATCCTTCTGTATGGTCATTAATAAAGCGAAGCGAGTTGAAACGTGGCACTGCATTTTGTGCAAGTAATGAATCAAACTCTCTTTTCCATTGATAGAAACGTGTGGTATCTCTTACACTTTCATCCCAACTGGTGAAGTAAGGACAGAAATGATTTTCCAACACAGGAATGTTGGCTTTATAGTCATCAGCAAACTCACCATAGGTTCTGTAACTGATGCCGGCACGCTTGCAAAAATCCCAGATGAAACCCATCTTGTTATTGGCAATTTCTCTTGTGCCTTCAGCATCATAAGTGCCGCCACGACCGCCATAACTGGTAACCCAGTTTTTTTCCAAATAGTCATTGGCATTGGCACCGAGGCTCCAGTTATGACCATCAGCACTCACTTCACCATCTACATAAAAATTATCAAGTAATACAAATTCCTTTACCAGTTTGTGTTGATTGGGTGTGATGCGTTCCCCAAATAATAACAGGCTTGTATCACCATTGCCGCCGGGCACATCAGCAAGCACCTGGTCGTAGGTTCTGTTTTCTTTGACGATATAGAAAACATATTTGATAGGAGAGGCGTCACCCACCTTCATAGGAATGGGATTGCCTGCTTCACCTTCGGCAATTGTTTCTTTTTCTTTTGTGTAAGGTGTGTTTTTGTACACTTGCTGCGAATAAGTGGAAAGCAAGGCATCAGATGGTTCATCAATAATACTCATCATTCCTTTCATCAATCCGCCAATGTATTGCACTTCCTGCTTTTTATTGGGGTCGCCTTTTTGATAAACCACTTCTTCTCTTCTTCGTACCGGATTAGGTCCGTAAGGATTGGCGTAACTTTCAAAACCCTTACCGTTACTTACAAATATTTTTTTGCCGATTAGTTTTACATTGGTTGGATACCAACCTACAGGTATAAAACCTTTTGATTTGCTGAAGCCGGGTTTGCTTACATCAAATACTGCCAAACAATTATTATCAGCATTGGCAATATACAATGTTTTTTCAGCTGCACTCAATGCAAGTCCATTGCTGGCGCTGCCCTGTGGTGCATCAGGATAAAGCGCAGCATTTAATACTTCCAACACTTTCTTTTGTTTGGTATCAATTACTGAAACAGAATTATCATTAGCATTGGCTACATACAAAACAGTTCCTGCCTTGTTCAGCAGTAGTTCATTGGGATTATCTCCTACTGCTATTTCACCGGTAATGGTTTTTGCTTCCACATCATAAACCAAAACTTTATCGCCACCCCAAAGAGAAATATAGAGTTCTTTTTTATTGGTTGATAAAACACAGGTGTATGCTTCCGCACCCAATTTTTGTTCATGCAGTATTTGCTTGTTTGCAAGATTAATAACATAAAGTATGAAATTGTCTTTGGCAACTACATACATAATTTGTTTGGCATCATCTATTTCAAGACCGGCAGGAGAGATTTTATTGGGCCATTTAGCGCCAAGCTTGATGGAATCACTCAATTTTAATTTATTGCTGATGATGCTGTATTTCAAAATCCAGTTATCATTACCGCCGCTGGCATATAAAAACTTTTCATCTGCACTGAACTTTAATCCATACCATGATTTGGGAATCACAACTCTATCCAATTCTTTTTCTGTTGCTGGATTGATGAGTTGAAGACTTTGCACACTTTGTCCGTTATTGGTAACAGCCATCAGCTTTTTGCTTTTGCTCACGGCAATATTCAAAGGCAAATCTCCAAGCGGCAAACTTCTTCCTGCCGGGGAAAGCTTCCAGCCATTAGGGAGCTGTACTTGCTTTTGAGCAAATGACGAGTTGCTGAAAATAAACGACAAAAGCAGCAGTACTGGAATTCGTTTCATGTTGAATTGATTAAGGGACAAAAAGGTAAAGCAATTTAACCTTTCGGAAAAATTGCTTTATCAGTTTGATATTATTTCTATGTAATTATTTGCTCAAAACTTCGGCTACCGGTTCAGCCACTGTCTTGGTAGTTCTGAAGTTAAAACCCAGAAAGGAAGCAATCGTAGATGCTATTTGTTTCTGGTAGAGCTGACCTTGTGTTTTCAATTCGCCTTTTGGTTCTGTATCAGGACCCATCACGGCCATCCATATTTGTCCGGCATCAGGAATTTTTGCGCCATGACTGGTCCATTGTTCTTTCTTAGCATCACCACGTCCATGGTCGGTTGTAATAATGATGGTTGTTTTGCTTTTATAATGCGGGTCTATCTGCAACCAACCCCATAAATCAGCAATCAACTGGTCCACCATATAAGCACTGTGCAGGTACATGTCATATTTACCACCATGTGCAAAATCATCTGTTTCATCAAAACCGATATATAGTACACGTGGCTTATACGTTTTTAAATATTCTTTTGCGATGTAGAAGGTAAGTAAATCAGGACGAACACCATCACCTAAAAAACGTGGAGCAGTCATCTGCATTTCATTGAGCAAATTAAAGGTAGGTGATTGAAAGCCTATTCTTTCAAATGCACTGTTTACATATACTTTGCTGCGCTCTTCATGTAATATCCATGGAAAAACATCCCAGGATGTAAAAGCAGCTACTTTTCCTTCAAAGCCTTTTTGTTTGTTGATGAACTCCAGTACATTTTCATTTTTATTCCAGCGTTTATCATTGGAGTTAACAGCCGTATCAGGGATGCCGGTAAAAATTTCATTATAACCGGGATAGGAAAACCAATAGGGATTGGCATTGTTTACAAAATTGTTATGCCAACGGTTGCCAAAGAGTTGTCCCTGTTGTGCAATCGTATTCCAAAAGAAGGGGAGGAGCTTTTTCCTGCGTTCATCAGCGGTGGCTGCCCAAAACTTTTGCTGTAATCCTTTTTTATCTTCTGTGAATTTATCATGATTGATAAGTATGCTGTCTGCACCACCAAACACTTCCTGCCAGCGAAAACCATCCAGGGTTATGACGATAACATTCTCTGTTTTTTGTTGTGCTGTTGTATGCAGGGCAACGATGAGTATTAATAAAATGAGTATTTGTTTCATAAAAATTATTTGATTTAAAAAAAGGCGGAACTAAGAATAATTCCGCCGATGTCTGTTAAGAAAGACTGCTATTGATTATGAGAAAAAAACTGCTTTATTTATTTATCCATAATTCACCACCCACAACATCCTGTCCGCTGAACTGACGGTCAACCGCTGCTTTCCAATTAGCATTGTTTACGTTTTGTTCTGCTACCGGATAAGTCCATCTTTTAGGTAATACCCCGCCATTACCAATACCGGCACCAACTGAGAAGGTCGGAACACCTGTTCTTCTTTGATTAAAGAATGCTTCCCATCCTGAGTTCATGAAAAAGGCGAGATACTTCTGTAATAAGATTTTATTTAAGCCGGCGGTACCTGCTTCATATCTTACTGTTGATTGATTGTAATACGTATTGAAATCAAAAGTATAAACGGCTGTTCTGTAATCAGCAAGATTCGTTGGATTACCGCTTCTCAGGAAATAAAAAGTATTGTTGCCATTTGTAATGCCATAAAATTTAATCATGGCGTCAATACCGTTTCTGTACCATTGCTCCGCATCGCCGGCAACCCATCCACGGTTAATAGCTTCAGCAATGTTGAAGCACATTTCAGGATAACCCACTATGATTCCTTCTTCTGCAGTAAAGGTTCTGTAATAACGGTAGCGGCCAATTAAACTGTACAAACCGCTTTGCGCTTTGCTTTCCATGTCAGTTTGATTTTCTGCAGTAGGGCTGCCCACAAATGCACGGAAATCAGTTAAGCTCCAGCCATTCTGGTCAATGAGTTTATATGCAGGCTCACAGGTTACAAACACACGTGGGTCTTGTAATGTTGTAAGATTGCTAACCCAAGTGCCTGCCATATTCAAACGAAGTGCATCAAAACCAAAGTTGGATGGGTTTAACGGGTAGCGGTTAAAATCTGCATTGTATTTATAACTGAAGTTATCGCCCATGCCGCTGAACAATGGAAACTTGGTACTGTTTGTGAGCACTTCAGTAAATCGTTGGCCGATTTTTAAGTCCGCATCACCGGCCTTTTTACTCAATGAAATTAACACACGAAGTTTAAATGCATTCACCATTTTCTGCCACTTGGCTAAATCACCTTTGTAATAAATATCGTTGCTGTTGAAATTTCTGTCGCTTGCTTCTCCTTTCAATGCATTAAAATCATCATTTGCTTCATCCAGCCATTTTAATATTTGCAGAAACACATCTTTCTGCGTGTCATACTTAGGTCCTGAAATATTGGTTAAGCCTTTCAGCGCTTCGCTCATCGGCACATCACCCATTAAAGAGCTGAGGTGATAATAATAATACGCTCTCAAAAACTTACCAACAGCAGCATAAGCATTACGTGCAGGTGCACCTGCATTGGCTGCTTCAATTTCCATTTGCTGAATGTTCTTAAGGTCATTAGAGTAATTTCCAAATGTTCCTGAAAAACTGTACGCATTATCACCGTAGTACTGATAGTTACGGCAATAATACTGGTTGTAACGCATAACGGCATCCCATGGTGCATTACCGCCAATATTGTTTACGATATCATTCAGCTCTTTGCCCATAACCAGGTAGGGTGGCACACTCACCGGTTGATTGGGGTTGATCAATAAATCTTCAAATCGCTTTTTACATGATTGCATGGACAGGATGAAGAGAATCATCATACCCATTAAACTTATTTTTTTCATCTCAGTTAATTTTTATGTTTTAGAAGATGATGTTAACGTTAAAACCAAATCTCCGGGTTGATGGTGTTTGAATGTCAGAGTTTACCTGCTGGGTAAACTGATCCGGATCCACATCTTTGCTGCCACCGTAGAAGAGGAACAGGTTGCGGCCCACAAACGATATGTTGGCTGAATTGATGGCCTTTATATGTTTCAGAAACTTTTGCGGTATGTTATAGGTTAAGGTTATTTCACGCAACTTGGCAAAGGTTTTATCCTGGTACATAAACTCACGCTCACTGCTGCTTGCATAACGGCTGGCATAGTTCTGAACTGTAACTGCTTTTGTATTGGGAACAAGTGTGAGGTCTTTTAAATTGGTGATTTCACCGGTAATAGGATCTACAATTGGTCTTACGCCTGTCCATGTAACACCATTGGCCACATAAGAACCACCGGTTACATCATTTGGACGATGCACACCCCACTCACCTTGAACAGTTTCAAGATGACGACCACCGGAAATAGTTCTTCTTCTGATTTGATTCCATAACAATCCACCTACTACACCATCAAACTGAAAACCGAGTGAAAAGTTTTTGTATTTAAATGTGTTGGTAACACCCCAAATAAAATCAGGATCACCATGACCAAAGATGCGTTGTGCCTGACCACCATTGACTGCATCACGCATACGCATGAGCAATCCATCTGTATTGTGCAGGTAACGGCCATCGGGCAGCTTTACAAAACCCTGGCTTACTACTAAATCTACACGGTCGCCATTTTTAATCCATGGAGTAGGATTGGGATTTTCAACCCACACCCTTTTAAACGTACTCCAGTTAACCAATACATTCCATTGAAAATCTTTTTTCTGGATAGCTGTACCATTCAATACTACTTCCACACCACGTGTACGAATCTTACCACTGTTTACGGTAATGGCGTCATAACCGGTAGCAGCAGAAATACTTCTGTTGCCTAAAATTTCATTGATGGTATTAAAGTAGGTAACATCTAATGCCAAACGATTTTTAAAGAAACGGATATCAGCACCTAACTCGGTTGTTTTACGATTATCTGCAGCAATGTCCGGATCATTTAAGCGGTTACTGAATGCAGCACCCACAGCATTGTTATAACCAAAACCAAGACTGTAGGTATATTTTGCAAATGCGTAAGCACCCAAGCCATAGGGTGATTGATAAGTATCACCATACTCAAGCGGGTTGCCACCTAAGAAACCAAGCGGTCCAATGGTAGCAAATGTTTGTGGATTACGACCAGTAGCATAGGAGCCTTTGAATTTCAAAAACGAAATCACATCAGGCAATTTCACATAATCTGATATAACGGTAGCACCACCTGCTGAAAAATAGAAGTACTGTTGCTTGTATTTATTATCAGGCAGGTTAGAGTGTTTATCTAAACGACCAGTTGTAGAAATGGTGAGGTATTTATCAATACCAAAGTCAAATGAATAATAACCACTTGCTACGGTTTGTTCTGCCTGCCAGTTGAATGAACGCAAAGGCAGTAAGGAGTTGTTTAAATTATATACGCCGGGTACATTTAAATAGTTGGTGGTAGCATACACACTGTTATATCGAACGTTTTGAAGATTACCTCCAATCATACCATCCACCTGCACAAAGTTGAAATGCTTTTTGTTGTAACGTACCTGTACTTCGTTATTTGATTCAAAGAGGTTACGATTGTCTTCACGATAATCACCACGGCGATCATCACGTCCGTAAGAACCGGCAGAGTAAGGCATTTTTTCTGTACGGCTTAAATTGTAAGTTGAAATACCGGGGCGCAGCATAAAGCTTAAACCGGGTGCTACTTTCCAATCGAGGGTGATGTAACCATACAAATCATTTTTGTAATGGCCACGCAACCATTCCTTCACCATGAACCACGGATTATTGTAACGCTGATATTCTGCATACTTCTGCTGAATACCTACTTTACCATCCTGCCAGTAGTTTTTCATATCATCTACATTCCAATCACTGCCTGCCCAGATGCTCATGTTGTAGATTAAACTGTTGGGTCCGTAGTTCACATCCGGAAAGTTGGGAGAGTATTGACGGCTGTAGTTGATATTGGCACTCAATCTTACTTTCTTTGAAAAGTTATAACCACTTGCCATATTGAAATTGGTAATGTTCAAACCCATATTAGGGATGATAGCTTTTTGATAGGTATGACCCATACCAAAACGCAAATCATATTTATCTGTTTGTGAAGCAATAGAAAGATGATTGGTGCTTAACAAACCTGTTTGTAAAAAACGGCCAAGATTATTTACACCTCTTGCTACCCATGGAGTAGGTCTGATGTTACCTGTGAAAGTTGAACCATCTGCAAAAGTGGTTACATATGTTTGGCCAGGAGTAAATTGACCATCGTATTGAGGTAGCAATTGTCCGTCAAAACGTGGACCCCAAATATCATAGTCGTTATCATTTACGCCACCACCAACTCCGTCTTTAAAAGCATACTTACCGGTAGAGCCGGGGCCATATTGATCCTGTACTTTAGGAAATGCAAGAAAACCACTTTCAAACATGGTGCTGGAGTTAAACTCAATGGAAAAGCCACGTTTGTCTTTCGTTCCTTTTTTTGTGTTGATGATGATGGCGCCGTTTACAGCATTACTGCCGTACAGGGCGGCAGCGGTTTGTCCTTTCAAAAAACTATAGCTTTCAATATCATCCGGGCTGATGTTCCAGGTATCTGTACGGATGGGAACACCATCTACTACAAATAAAATATTACCCTGTCCACGAAAGTTGATAGAAGGCTGACGCAGCAATTCGCTGTTGATGTTTACAACCAAACCTGCTACCTTACCTTTTAAGCTGTTTACAGGATTGGGCTCACGTGCTTTTACAAGATCAGCGCCTTTTACCTCTTGGATAGCATAGGCCAGTTTCTTGGTTTCCTTTTTAATACCAAGAGCTGTTACCACTACTTCGTTGAGCGACTTGGCATCAGTTTCCATTTCAATGAGAATGCCTGATGTTTGATCAACCTTATAGTTGATTTGTTTATAACCAAGAGCAGAAATGATGAGTACATCACCTTGCCTGGCATTGATAGTAAAAGCACCGGAAGGATCAGCGGAACTTCCTTTTGAAGAACCTTTTACTTCTACTGTAGCCCCGGCAATAGCTGCAGCATCAACCTTTGAAATAATTTTACCGGTAACCTGTTGCGAATAAGCAGTAAATGAAAATGCGGTGAGAAAAAGCACTGCTAACAGTTTTCTCATCGGCAGTTTAAGAGTCATAGATGTAAGTTTTGTGATGCAAAACTTGACATCTGATGTTACCAGCCTGTGACGGGAATATTAGCAACAGGTTATGTTGCAATTAACAAATCATTACTGAAACGGGCGTTGAGCTAAAAAAAATCAACAATTAATGATTTCGTAAACATTTCTTCACATAACAATGAAAACGATTTTACATTTCACCGGTTGCTTTCCTGAACGCTTTAATAAAAATAGCACCGAGGTTTTTATGTGGCGGCACATAATCTTTCAGCAATTCTGTAGCACGGGTATCAGTTTTTACGGAAGTGCCTATTTGCTGCCACAACGGAATCCATTCAATATTATTACCATTGCGGATTTTATCATTGATGGCACGCAGAATCGGTTCATTCACACTGAAGCTGCCCACCTGTTTAGTAGAAATGATATGTGCATCTTCATTGACATTTAAAATTTTTGCCAGGTTTTGATAGCCTCCGCAACTGCCCAGCATTACAATGCGGGAAGAAGGCATCATTTGCTGAATGGTGTATTTTAAATGATAACTGTGACCACGGTGTACTACAAAGGTGGGGTTGATTTTATTCTTCTTTAAATAGTCAATTAAATGCTCCTGGGCCTGTTGGTCAAGGTCCTGTTTATAATCCAGCGGACGATTGGCATAAATAACATACGGCTTGCCTTTGGTGGCAGTGATGGTAACCCACTCGGGTCCCATTGCTACATTCCATTCCGGTTTGCCATTAAATAAACCCATAAAGCTTCTGAAAGAAATAATGCCATCTTCATCACCATAAAAGAAAACCTGCTGTACTACTTTTCCCGTACTGTCTGCAATACTGTTAAAATCCACTTTATAAACAGGCGGTATGCCCAGTGCTGCAGAAAGATCCAGAGTGGAATCTAACGAGGAGCGGAACAGCGTTTGCAGAATATTATAAATCACTTCACCCCTGCGGTCTTGTTTCTTTAAACTGGTTTCATAATTTTCCTTCACCTGGTCCATCAGGAAGTTTTGCAGTTTCACATCGGTAATACTTCCATAACTGTCTGCAACATCTACAGCATCTTCCAGTGTACCTGTTTTTTGAAGTCCGTTTACAAAAGCATACATCAATTGATTGCTTCTTATTTCCGGCATCGATTTTAAAAAATCATCCAGCCGGTTATAATTTGCTGCCATTTTGATAAACTTTTTAAACTTATCAAAATGAACCGCCATCAGCAGGGAATCGCCCCGTCTGTTTGAAAAACGGGTCATCATACGATCATACAACTTGGTATAAGTGCTGGTATAAATAACTTCTTCCGTGGTTACAAGTAAGTAGTAAATTTCTTCAGATGTTAACGGATCGCTTACACGCATACGTACAGGATCGGGTGAATCATGCAGTTCATTCATTACATTCACAAAGGCATCCGTGGCCTTGCGAATCAGCATATTAAACAGTTCTTTGGCAAGCAGGGGAGTATCAGCATTGTTCATCCGCATGAAATACTTCGTTTGTGTTTTTACCAGTAAACGGTAATACAGTAATTCGTTTTCTGCTACAGCCTTTATATCATCAATGGTTAAATTTTTGCTTAGTAATTCATCCAGGAACGGGAGATAAAGAGTTCCATTAGTAAGATCACTCAGTTGAACCAGTATCTGCACTTTAGGATCAGTACTGCGGCGTATGATCTTTGAGGCATTGGTTCTTGTAGCCTGTGCATAGGTGTACACCTGCAACGGAATTTTTACCGCTGCTACTGAAATCAAACTGTCAGCAAAGGGATCATTCATAAAAGCATCAATACCCTGGATGATATTAGAAGGATCTGTTTTTACTTTTTTGAGAAAGAGCAGTTTCCTGATGGCGGGTTCTTCTTTGTTCTGTAATAAGAGTGGCAGCAACAATTCTCCGGCTTCTGCCGGCAGTTGTTCAAAAACAGGTACAATGGTTTTCTGTTCGGCCGTAAGCTGCATAATGCTTTTGTAGCTCTCAAACATCAGCGGCACAGAAGGCAATATTTCTTTTTTGGTTTTTACATTCAAACCAATCGCCTGCAGCAGCTCATGCAGGGAACGCAGGTAGCCGATTTTCGTATTGTTATCTGCCGTCATGCGTTCAATTTCATAACGCATCACATCCGTTTTGCGGTAAATCACATCCGTAACCTGTGTGTTGATATCATCGTTAGCACTCAGGTTGATAAACTGATCTACTTTGCCATCCAGTTTATCAATCCGCTTTTGTTCTTTTATAATATTTTCATGCCGCAGCACACGGGTCATGGGTATCTCAATGGGGCCTGATGTATCAAACGAGGCAACACGGGTTTGTGCAAGACCGGCCTGGCAAAATAGGGTTAGAACCAGAATAAGGATTTTCTGCATACTCACGCAAAATTAGCTTCAAAATGCATTCCGTTTATAAACGCTTCCTTTACAGATGCTTTGCAAGCCAAAAGTTGCCGCTGCTGTTGCGTTAACAATAACATAATATTATGTTTTGGTAAGCTTGGGTTGCTGCCGCTAAATTTGCAACCAACAATGGAACCCAAAGGAAAAAAAATCCTCATTGCTGATGATGAGCCCGATATACTGGAGATCCTGGAATACAATTTATTGGCAGAAGGATTTACGGTAGTCAAAGCAAAGAATGGTGATGAGGCATTAGACCTTGCCAAACAGCATCAACCGGATTTAATGATCCTGGATGTGATGATGCCCCGTAAAACCGGGATGGAAGTTTGCCAGATCCTGCGCAGCCAGCCCCAGTATGCCCAAACATTAATCATCATATTAACTGCCTTGAATGATGAAGCCAGCCATATCAAAGGATTGGAAATGGGTGCTGATGATTATGTAAGCAAGCCCATCAGCCCTAAAGTGCTCATCAGCCGTGTAAATGCTTTGCTCCGCAGAAGCTTCCGGTCAGATGATTCATTGATTAAGCTGGGCGAACTGCAGATTGATAAAGAACAATACCTTGTTAAGTATAAAGGAGAAGATATTGTATTAGCCAAAAAGGAATTTGAACTGTTGGCGCTGCTGGCTTCCAAACCAGGCCGTGTGTTTCTGCGTCATGAAATCCTGAGCCAGGTGTGGGGTAATGATGTTATTGTGGGCGACCGTACCATTGATGTACACATCCGTAAAATCCGCCAAAAACTCAATGTGGATTGTATTACCACGGTAAAAGGAGTTGGGTATAAGTTTGAGCTTTCTGCTTCTTAACGGCTTATTACCTTTGTTACAATCATGTTTAATAAAGGATACTTAACACCGGTACAAATAGCTGCTATCAATGCATTTGCTATTTCATTACTGGTAGGGTTGGCCAACTTTTTTTTCGTTCACAATTGGTGGATAGCGCTTCTTACGTTCCTGATTCTTTTTCTCATTTCTTATCTGCTCATCCGCTATTTTACCGAACGGTTTATTTACCGACATATCAAACTCATTTATAAATTCATTGCGCAAACCAAGGCTACTAAAAGGGAAGAGTTTTTTAATAAATCAGTGTTGCCTGAAAAAAGTCTGCAGGAAGTAAGTGCCGAAGTGGAAGAGTGGGCCGAGCAGAAAAAGCAGGAAGTGGAACAACTCCAGCAGAACGAACAATACCGCAAAGAATTTTTGCAAAACCTGAGCCATGAGTTAAAGACGCCCATTTTTGCCGTGCAGGGTTATGTGGATACATTGCTCAGCGGAGCAATGAATAAGGAAGAAGTGGCCCGCAAATTTCTGCTCAACACCTCCCGTAATATTGAGCGACTGGTAAACCTGGTGGGCGACCTGGATGAAATTTCAAAACTGGAAAGTGGTCAGCTTCATCTGCAAAAGCAAAATTTCATTATCCAGGAACTGGTGGAAGATATTTTTGAAAGCCTGAGTATTAAAGCCACAGAAAAGAATATCAAAACCTCCATCAAAAAAGGATGCGAATTGCCAATTGCCGTTTATGCTGATAAAGAAAAAATCAGAATGGTGCTCATCAACCTGGTGGATAATGCCATTAAGTACGGCAAACAAAACGGTCATATCATTTTCAGCGCCTATAAAACCACCAACGACCTCGTACTGATTGAAGTAAGTGATGATGGTTACGGTATTGCAGAAGAACATCTCAACCGCATTTTTGAACGCTTTTACAGAACTGACCTTGCCCGCAGCCGTAAGGAAGGAGGAAGCGGTTTGGGGCTGGCCATTTGCAAACATATTATTGAAGCACACGGAAAGAGCATTCATGTACGCAGCACCATTGATGTAGGCTCTACCTTCGGTTTTACACTGGACAGTAAATCCAGAACAGCAGCGTAAATAGTTTTTTAGTTACTTTATGGTAACAACTATGAAGTACTTTTTTACTTGCTGTATCTTTTTTTTATGTTTCAATATTTTTTCGCAACAGAAAACAATCCTGTTTACAAACGGTTATTGGTATAACGGTAATGGTTTTGAAGCACAAACTTTTTACAGTGTAAACGGTTTGCTTGTAAAAACGAAACCTGAAAAAGTTGATACCATCATTGATCTGAAGCAGCAATATGTAATTCCCCCGTTTGGTGAAGCGCACAATCATTCCCCCGATACCGAAATTGATTTTGATATTTTTAATGAGCGTTATTTAAGTGATGGTGTGTTTTACATCAAAAACCCTAACAGTATTCCTTTTACTACACAAAAAATTACACATCGTATCAATCAACCCGGTTCAGTGGATGTTGTTTTTGCCAATGGCGGACTAACCGGTAGCGGCGGTCACCCGGTACCGTTGTATCAATACATGATTCAAACCCGGTATAAAGAAGCCATCAAAGGATGGACGTACAAAAGCATGGAAGGCAATGCGTACTATGTCATTGATTCCAAAGAAGACCTCGAAAAAAAGTGGCCTTTTATTTTAAAAGATAAACCCGGGTTTATCAAAACCTATTTGTTATACAGTGAGGAGTATGAACAAAGAAAAAACGATACGTTGTATAACGGAAGAAAAGGGATGAATCCAAAGCTTTTGCAATTGGTAGTAAACAAAGCACATAGTGTTGGATTAAAAGTTAGTTGCCATGCAGAAACTCCTGCTGATGTATTGTATGCTGTTAAAGCTGGTGTAGATGAAATCAATCATGTGCCCGGTTACCAGGTACGGTGGAAAGAAGGATACCAGGCTTCCTATTATTTATTATCACCTTCGCTGGTGCGGAAAATGAAGAAAAAAGGGATTCATACGGATGCTACCTATTCACTAACAGAAACAGAGTTAAAGGAAACGGACTCTGTTCAATACCGGGAACGCAGACGGGTGCAGCAAAGAAACCTGCAATTGCTCAAACGCTTTGGTGTACCTGTAACCATTGCCAGCGACAGTTATAACCAAACAGCGAAAACAGAAGCTGAGTACTTATATCAACTTGGCGTTTATACCAATCGTGAACTTCTGAATATGTGGTGCATTACTACACCACAGGTTATTTTTCCCGATCGTAAAATTGCAGCCTTCAAAGAAGGTTATGAAGCCAGTTTCCTGGTATTGAAACAAAACCCATTGGAACAATTTCAAACCGTTTTTCAGATTCAGTTACGGGTAAAGCAGGGCAAACTGTTATGGTAAAAAAAAACACCCGTATAAAAATACAGGTGGTAAGGTTTCATGAGAAAAAGAGTTGCTGATGAAAACCGTTGTATGAGAAAACTTGCCGGTGTAAAATTGCAATGCCTGTGTAATGCTATTATTAACTGAGGATGAACGAATGATGAATTCTTATAATGAAAAAGCCCCCTGGGAACAGGGGGCCGTTAAAGGATACTTGCTTAAGGAAAAATTGTTCGAATGAATTAGTTAAATACAGTCCATCCTTTAAACCAGTTGGCCAGTTCACCGGCAGCATCAATGCCTCCAATAAAGTTTACAGCACGTAAACCGGTTAGTTTAGGATCTGTTGTAAATCTTGCTAACACAGAAGCCTGGTTCACCAATGGTGAGTTGCCGAATGGAACAAAGTCAGGATTTACATAGTCAAAAGGTCTTGTATAACGTACATCAAAATTGTTTTTGATAAAACGGTTACCAAAGAACGGGGTCACATACCAATCAGTAAGTAATTGAGTAGTTAATCCGGTTGGTGATGCATTAACAACATAACGGATAGAATCATTTGTATAACCTGCAATTACACATCCACGGATGCGGATGCTGCTGTCCTGAATATTTAAGTCAGTAGCACGTCCACGGCTTGCATCAATTAAAATTCCTGTAGGCCAGCCCATGAATACAGTATTGTAAATAGAGATAGCAGAGTTACGACGAATATGAGCCCCTGCATTGAAAAGTGAACTTCCAACACTCGTACTCGTAGCACGGGGTCCTATAACAGTTATGTTAGAAAAAACAGCGCCGGTTTGAGGGGCATTGGTTGTACCGTTTGCATCATTATCGCTTTCAAAGCCGTTTGATTGAGAAATATCTGCAATTGCAGAGTCACGAACAATTAATCCGAATTGCACACGTCCACGGAAACCGTTATCACTGTCAAAATCGTCATCCTGTGTTTTGTATGCAATCAGGTAATTACAGTTAACTGAACCGCCAAACCATTCAAATGCGTCATCTTTTGCGTAGGTTACCTGTACGTATTCAATTACTGTTTTGTTGCCCACTGCTGCCATAGTTAAGCTGTTTACCTCTCTGTCTGGCTGAAACGCATAACCTGCATATTCAATACGAACATAACGTAACACACCGGAGCTGTCAGCATCATCATTACCTCCGGCTACACCATCGCCTTCTGCATTATTAATTCCACCTTCTACTTCAAAAGTACCGGCGCCACCAATGGGAGCAGGAAAAGAAGTGGAAGTATTTATTCTTGCTCTTCCGCAAAGAACGATACCAGCCCAATCTCCGCTTCTTGGGTTAGGAGAGTTAGAAGTAAAAACAATAGGTTCAGATGCGGTTCCGTTGGCAACAATTTTACCACCACGGGCTACAATAAGCGTACCTACATCACTGCCGGTAAATTCTCCTTTAACCACTGCACCTTTTTCAACAGTTAATGTAGCACCATTGGCAATATAAACTTTACCCTTAAGTATGTTTACATCTGCTTTACGGAGAATGGTATCTCTTGTAATTCTGCCGCTGAGTGTTACCGTTTTACTGCCGGGAGTTGTAGGTGTGGTAGGAGGTTGTACTACTACCGTTCCATTGCCATCAACTTCAATTTTACGGCAACTTGTTGCTGCTGTTGCAGCTGCTATTACCAAAATAAATAACCGTTTCATATTTGACTTTTGTTTTTTAAAAATTTGATTAGAAGTTATAAGAGAATGTAAGATTGAGTGTGGTACCGAATTTTCTTGAAAAACGGACAGCATCAACTGCTTTATTGAAACCATCATTCGCATCCACATTTTGATAGAAGAACAGGCGGCGGTTCAGCAAATCGCCCACATTCAGGCGGATCTCACCTTTTTTATCAAACAGTTTTTTAGCAACCTGCATATCAATTACGGGTCTTGTAGCTTCCCAGATGGCAGGTACATTTTGTGCAGTTCCCACCTGGCCTACAAATGCTATACGGCGGCCTATTTGATTGTATAATACGGTTGCATTAATGCCCAGCTTTTCTAAGTCATACAGTAAGGCTACGTTCACCAGGTAAGGCGATTGACCCTGGAGTGGTCTGTTTACATTAAACGCTTCAATATTTACACGGCTGTAGATATAAGATGCGTTTGCCTGAAGGGTAAAGTTTTTTAATGCCCTTGCAAAATCAAGTTTCTTTCTGGCTTCAACCTCTGCACCATAAACAATTGCGTTTGGTGGATTTTGGAAGCTGAAAGAGCTTGCACCACCTGCACCCGGATCAAAGAATTGTTCAATGGGGTTCTGGAAATATTTGTAAAACACACCGGCAGAAAATACTTCACCTGCTTTGGGATAAAACTCATAACGGAGGTCTGCATTGGTTGCTTTGGTACGTAACAGGCGCTTATTACCGGTTACGGCAGCGTTTAATTCAAAATCATAAAAATTAAATGGTGCCAGTTCACGAAACTCAGGACGAATTACCGTTTGAGATCCTGCTAACCGAAGATTGGTTTTATCTGTAAGCTTATAGCTGATGTTGATACCTGGTAAGAAATCCAGCACTTTAGAATAAGCATGACGTGGATCAGATTGTTTTACGCTTCCTACCAACTGATCAAAATGCTCAACACGCAAGCCCCAGATCACACGAAGCTTTTCTGTAAAATTGTTATCAAACTGGATAAATCCTGCATTTAAGATTGTATTAGCCAGGTAGCGGAACTGGTTTCCTTTAATAGCATCAAATGCAAAGAGTGTGCTGTTAACAGAGCCATCGCCAAAGTTAGAAGGAGCAAAAATCTGATCTTGTGGTAAACGACGCAGAGAAGCATTATCTCTTGGCAAATAAATTGAAAATGGTTTTGCATCAAACAAACGGTCTCTCACCTGGAACATATAGCCGGCTTTGATGCTCTGTTGTTTATCCCACAGTTTAAATGTTTTTGTAAGATCACCACCTCCTGTGTAAATATAGTCATTGAGAAATTGGTAAAAGATGTTACCACTCTCCTGGGATAATGTGTTTGAAATAAGCGCTTCATAGGGAGCACCATTTACATCATTTCTTTTAGTGTATTGAATACGTCGCTGATCAGGTATGTAGTTATCAAGGATGTTAAACGAACCGTACCATTTAAGTTTCAATTTAGCTTTAGGCATGTTGTGCTCACCATTAACCTGGCTGCTGAAGAACATGTTTTGCTGAAATGAAATTTCAGTACCTCTTACGCTATCAAGGGGTGTACGCCCAAAGTTGCGAACGCCGCTGCGTTGAATGGTAAAATTGGTTGCATTAACATTAAACAATACACGACCGGTAATTTTATTATTCGTATTTAACTGAACAGTGATGTTACCTAACGCACCCCATAAAATATCCTGTGCATATTTATTATCATCGTAAGCATTATCTACGGTAGCTAAACCGCCTCCAAAGTTGAAGGAGTTGTTCTGTAATTGAAGGAAACGATTGCTTTTGCTGTAGGTAATTCCAAACACACCGCCTGCTTTTTTACCAAACATCTTTCCTGAAAAACCACCATTGGCAAGAAAAGAAGCATTGAGCGGCCCGTTAGCAGATGAGGTAGGGTTCCATGTGTTGGGCATTTGTTTATAAACATCAATTTTCTGCTGCGGTGTAAATCCGTCATCAAATTGAGTTTTTGTAGTGTAGTTGCCGGGTAAACCACGCTTGTTATCAACACCGGCCCAGTCCAGCGTACCCAGGTTTGAACGGTAAAACGAATTGCTAACAGTTTGTGTGTTAAGTCCTATACCAGCCTGTATAGTAAAGTAGTTTCTTGTAGGGATATCCTTTGTGTTAACCTGCACAAGTCCACCGGCCCACTCACCCGGTAATTCTGGCGTGAATGTTTTATTGATAATGATATTATCAATCATTCCTGCGGGGAACAGATCAAATGAAAATGTTTTACGGTCTGGTTCTGTGCTGGAAAGTAATACCCCGTTCAACATAGCCTGGTTATAACGATCAGCGAGGCCACGAACTACAAGAAACTTTCCTTCCTGCACACTTAGTCCTGATACACGTTTTAAAACTTCACCGGTATTACGATCCGGTGCACGGCGTATAAAATCTGAAGCAATGCCGCTGGAAAGAGATACATTGTTTCGTTGAAAGTTGAGTAATCCTGAAGTGTTTTCCCTTCTGGCGGTACTGCGGATTACTACTTCGCCTACTTCTTTTGCTGCAATTTCCATTACAACAGTGAGTACATTGTCATCTCCTCTTTTAACTTCCACTTCATCCACAGCCTTAGATTGATAACCAACAGCCGAAACAGTGAAAGTATATTTCTTACCCTCTTCAAGTGTTACTGTAAAGCGTCCTTCTACATCCGCTGCAATGTTTTTAGTACTGCCTGAAACAGCAATCGTAGCACCTGCAACGGGTTCGTTTTTCTGGTTCAGCACACGGCCTGATAATTTTATTTGCTGGGCAGTTGCGATGAGAGTTCCGAGTAATAAAAGGAGGGTTAAAACCGATTTTCCAAAAGCATTCCTTAACATAGTTTCAAATTATGCCGCAAAGGAACCTTGGCTATATTACGCCAAAGTGAACCCCGTATTAAGGAATTGTTAACTGATTGTTTTGTTGAGGGGTTTTGAATCCATGAATCTTTTCGCAATCGTTAGCATAAGGTTTGGCGTTTGGAGGCAGGGGTTCTGAAAAGATACAAAGTCGTTATCTTGCCGATGTTAAAAAATTATTAAGTGCTTTTGAACATGGGCTTGCGGAGGTGAACAGCCTATTTTTGCTCAAATTTTAAAAACAGGATATGTCTGCTATTAATTCATTCATGAAATTATTCCTGCCGAAGGATAAAATATTTTACAAGTTATTTGAAGAGGTTTCGATAACAAGCCTGGAAATGTCAAGATTGTTAAAGAAAATGGTGAGCGAACCTTCTTTTGATGAGCGTGAAATAATCTTACGTGAAATAGAAGATCTGGAACACAAGAATGATGATATAACTCATAAGATTTTCACAGAGTTAAGCCGGAATTTCATTACCCCTTTTGATCGTGAAGACATTCACTACCTGGCATCCGCTATGGATGATGTCGCTGATTATATATTCGCCTCTGCCAAAAAAATCAATTTCTACAGGGTAGATCCGCTTCATGAAAGTTTCAGCAAAATGGCTGAACTGATTGTTCAGGGTTGCGACAATATTGCCAAAGCTGTAAGTGAGTTAAAAGATATGAAGAACATGCGGCAGATAACTGATGCACTGGTGCGGGTGAACAGCATTGAAAACCAGGCCGATGATATTTTTGATTTGAGTATTGAACGTCTTTTTGCAACGGAAACAGATGCCAAAGAGGTGATCAAAAAACGTGAAATTTACCAGGTAATGGAAATTGCAACGGATAAGTGCGAAGATGCGGCTAATGTTATTGAATCAATCATTGTAAAATATGCGTAACGAAATTTGAAAATTATTCATTTGAAAACAGGCTTTATCTGCTGACCGGTTTTCAGATTTTCAAATCTCTGAGTTTTCAAATTCCAAAACATGACTTTAGTTGTAATCATCATAGCGCTCGCACTCATTTTTGATTATATCAATGGTTTTCATGATGCAGCCAATTCCATTGCCACCATTGTTTCTACCAAGGTATTAACGCCTTTCCAGGCGGTGGTTTGGGCAGCTTTTTTTAACTCAATCGCTTTTTTTATTTTCAGTGATCATGCAGTGGCTAATACCATTGCTAAAACAGTGCATGCAGATCAGATTACACTACCCGTAGTATTGTGCGGTTTAATTGCTGCCATCATCTGGAACCTGCTTACCTGGTGGTACGGTATTCCTTCTTCTTCATCACATACATTGATCGGTGGTTTTGCAGGAGCTGCTGTAGCACATGCAGGTTTTGACAGTATTGACCAGGCAAGTATTTATAAAACACTTTTATTTATTATTCTGGCACCTTTGATTGGTATGTTCATCTCCATGTTCATTACGGTGGTAACATTGCAAAGGAATTTCTGGCTCAAAATAGGAATCATAACTTTTTTGATAGGAACCTGTGTATTTTTCATTCCATTTAAAAAGGATTTTGAAAAGTGGGCCTTACTTGGCATAGGGGTGATTTTTGTTGCCTCTTATTTTTATAATTATCTCAAAGGAGAATCTGCTTACCGCACAGCTAATATGTACAAATCCCTGCAGTTGGTTTCTTCTGCTGCCTTTAGTGTAGGTCATGGCGGTAATGATGCGCAAAAGGTAATGGGTATTATCACTGTTGCTTTAATCGCCGGCGGACAAATACAAACCTTTGATCAAATGCCTAATTGGGTACCCATTGCCTGTTATGCTGCCATTGGTCTGGGCACCATGAGTGGCGGCTGGAAGATTGTAAAAACAATGGGTACCAAGATTACAAAAGTTACCCCACTCGAAGGTGTTTGTGCTGAAACTGCAGGCGCTATTACATTGTTTACAGCGGCTAACCTGGGAGCCCCTGTAAGTACAACACATACCATTACAGGATCCATCATTGGTGTGGGTGCCACCAAACGTTTGAGCGCTGTACGCTGGGGTGTTACTGTAAATCTTGTTTGGGCATGGGTACTAACCATTCCGGTTAGCGGACTACTTGCTGCTTTGTGTTTTTACCTCTATAATCTTATTTTCTAAAGGCTGAAATTTTAACCAGTTTTCAGCATCTTTGCCGCACAACCATTGAATATGAAGGGAATTATTCTTGCAGGCGGCTCTGGTACCAGATTGCATCCTATTACGTATGCCATCAGTAAGCAGATCATGCCTATCTATGATAAGCCGATGATCTATTATCCGCTCAGTATTTTAATGATGGCGGGTATCAAAGAAATTCTCATCATTTCCACGCCACATGATTTGCCTCATTTCAAACGTCTGTTGGGAGATGGTAAAAACCTTGGTATTTCATTTACCTATGCAGAACAGGCAGTGCCTAACGGACTGGCCCAGGCTTTTGTAATTGGTGAAGAATTTATCGGTAATGATAAAGTAGCATTGGTGCTGGGTGATAATATTTTTTATGGTGCCGGTCTTGGTACATTGCTCAGCAATAATACCAACCCTGATGGTGGAATTATTTATGCCTATCACGTAAGCGATCCGGAGCGTTATGGGGTAGTGGAGTTTGATAAGGAAAATAACGTACTGAGTATTGAAGAGAAACCGGCAACACCAAAAAGTAACTACGCTGTTCCCGGTTTATATTTTTATGATAATGATGTAGTGTCCATTGCCAAAAACCTTCAGCCCAGCCCAAGAGGTGAATATGAAATTACAGATGTAAACAAAGAATATCTCAAACGGGGTAAATTGAAAGTTTCCATTTTAGATCGTGGTACGGCATGGCTTGATACCGGTACTTTTGATTCGCTCATGCAGGCCTCCCAGTTTGTACAGGTAATTGAACAACGCCAGGGTATTAAGATAGCCTGTATTGAAGAAATTGCCTGGCGCAAAGGTTTCATTTCAACAGATCAGTTGAAAGAACTGGCAAAGCCACTTTTAAAAAGCGGTTATGGTCAATACTTGATGAATCTTATCAACCAAAAATAAAATCCCGCTTCTTAGTAAGCAGCAACACATGAAAAAGATCTTAGTTACAGGAGGTTGCGGTTATATCGGTTCTCACACTATTGTGGACCTGGTGCAACATGGTTATGAAGTAATTTCCATCGATAATAATTCCCGCTCATCGTCCAGAATCTTAGAGGGTGTAGAACGTATTGTTGGTAAAAGCATCAAAAACTATAAAGTTGATCTCTGTAATTATGATGATACCTATGCAGTGATCCAGGAAAATGCTGACCTGGCTGGAATCATTCACTTTGCTGCTTATAAATCAGTAGGTGAAAGTGTAGAACAGCCCTTGCTTTATTTTGAAAACAACCTCCTTTCCCTCATCAACTTATTAAAATGTGTGGATGAATTCAAAATTCCACACTTTGTATTTTCTTCTTCCTGTACAGTTTATGGTAATCCTGATGTGATACCGGTAACAGAAGAAACACCACCCAAACCCGCAGAAAGTCCTTATGGTTATACCAAGCAGATGGGTGAGCAGATTGTGAGTGAAACTATAAAACACAGCGTATCTACAGCGATACTTTTACGCTACTTTAATCCGGTAGGTGCTCATCCCAGCGGATTGATTGGTGAACTTCCTGTGGGCAAACCGCAAAACCTTGTGCCTGCAATTACCCAAACGGCTATCGGAAAGATTCAGCAGTTAACGGTGTTTGGAACAGATTACCCAACGAGGGATGGTTCCTGTGTTCGTGATTTTATTCATGTGTGCGATCTGGCGCATGCACATACATTAGCTCTTGACTACCTCATCAGCTTAAAAAACTTTTCACCCTGCGAAGTTTACAATCTCGGTACCGGTAACGGAGTAACCGTTTTGGAAGCCATTCATGCTTTTGAAAGGGTATCGGGTCAAAAATTGAATTACCAGTTGGGTCCACGGCGTGCCGGTGATGTAGTGGCCATCTATGCCAATAATGATAAAGCACGGGATTTCCTGGGCTGGGAGGCCAACTATTCATTAGATGAAATGATGAAAACTGCCTGGCAATGGGAGCAGAACATCAGGAGCGATGAAGATTTTTATGCTACGCAGAAGGGCGAACTTAACTAAGAAGACCACAAAAATTCAGTGTGCATTTCTAAGTCATCATTTATTCAAGTCAACTGAAAACTTTCCCTTTTCTTTGCAGCAAATTTTTTATACCCCTTCTAATTTCATTTTCACATGGCATTGAAAGATATACAGGTTACCGGTAATAAAGATACCCGTAGTGGTTTTGGTGATGGCATTGCTGAAGCCGCCCGGAAAAACCCAAATATTGTAGCGCTTACCGCTGACCTCGCAGGTTCATTAAAGCTGAACCAGTTTATGAAAGAGTTTCCGGAGCGTTTTATTCAATGCGGTATTGCAGAAGCGAACATGATGGGTATTGCAGCCGGTTTAACCATCGGCGGTAAAATTCCTTATACCACCACCTTTGCTAACTTCAGTACCGGTCGTGTGTATGATCAGATCCGTCAAAGTATTGCTTACAGCGGTAAGAATGTAAAAATATGTGCTTCTCATGCCGGTCTTACATTGGGTGAAGATGGCGCTACGCACCAGATTCTGGAAGATATCGGGTTAATGAAAATGCTGCCGGGTATGACGGTAATTGTACCGGCTGATTATAATCAAACCAAACAGGCCACCATGGCCATTGCTGATTTTGAAGGTCCGGTGTACCTGCGTTTTGGTCGTCCGGTATGGCCCATTTTTACAAAGCCTGAAGATGAGTTTGTAATCGGCAAAGCACAAAAGCTGAGTGATGGAACCGATGTCACCATCTTTGCCTGCGGGCATATGGTTTGGAATGCGGTACAGGCAGGTATTGCTCTGGAAGAAAAAGGGATCTCGGTTGAAGTGATTAATATTCACACTATCAAGCCTTTGGATGAAGAAGCAGTATTAAACTCCCTCCGTAAAACCAAATGTGCAGTAACGGCTGAAGAACATAATATCATCGGTGGTTTGGGTGATAGTATTGCTCAGGTTGCTGCTAAAAATTTCCCTGTACCTATTGAATATGTAGGTACAAAGGATACGTTTGGCGAAAGCGGCAAGCCGGTGGAATTGCTGAAAAAATATGGACTGGATGTACCGGATATCATCGCCGCCGCTGAAAAAGCCATCAGCAGAAAATAAAACACATTAAACTTTTATATTTAAAACCCGTCAGATTGATGGGTTTTTTAATTTTATAGCTGATCTTGAATGCTGAATATAAAATCAATAAATCCAAACCTATAAACTGCTATTCGCATGGTACAAACCGAAGACAAAGAACTGCTGCTCCTGTTCAGGGATGCTGCCACCCGGGAGCGGGCTTTTACCCGTATTATCAAAAAATACCAGGAAAAGCTCTACTGGCATATCCGCCGTATGGTGGTAGATCATGAAGATGCCAATGATGTACTTCAAAACATGTTCATCAAAGTCTGGAATGCGCTGGAAAATTTCAGGGAAGATAGCCAGTTGTACACCTGGCTCTATCGTATTGCCACCAACGAAAGCCTCACCTTTCTGGAACAACAAAAGAAGAGAGCGGCTATTTCCATTGATGGCAGCGTGGAAACCGGGCTTTCCAATACCATCAAGGCTGATAAACATTTTGATGCGAACAGGCTGGAGTGGAAACTTCAGTTGGCCATACAGCAGTTGCCTGAAAAACAAAGAGTTGTGTTTAACCTGAGATATTATGATGAAATGCCGTACGAGGAAATGAGCCGTGTGCTGGAAACCAGCGAGGGGGCGCTCAAAGCCAGTTATCATCATGCCGTTAAGAAAATTGAGGATTTTATTCTGAATCGTTAAACCTCTACTAAAAAAAACAATCTATTTATTTGATGACCCGGAATTCTGACATATTAAATGAATTAAAGGCGATAAGCCCGGCCGTTGCTGAAATCAGTGCCGTTGTGCCTTATGATTTGCCTGCCGGTTACTTCGATAACCTTAGTGAAGTAATCATGGCCCGGATTATTGCCGGGGGCCAGGAAGAAAACACGGTAGTAAGTGTGGCAGGCAAATCAACACCTTTTAATGTACCTGAAAACTATTTTGAGCAACTGAGTGATTCTATTCTTTCAAAGGTGAAACAGGCCGGACAGCAATCTGCAGCCAGTGAGTTGAAAGAGCTTTCACCACTACTGGCTTCTATCAGTAAAACCAATGTCTATTCTGTGCCGGAAGGTTATTTTGAAACAGTTTCATCTCATATTACTGCTTCATTGCAGCCACAGGCAAAACTTGTAAAGCTTACTATAAGAAAACAATGGGTTCGGCTTTCTATAGCGGCCTCGTTTGTAATTATGATGGTAACCGGCGCTTATTTGTTATTCAATCGTCCTGCAGCACAATTAGATCAATACGTTCGCCTTGGATTAAAGCAATATGGTACGGGTGAGCAGTTTGATAAAGGATTGCAAAGTATAAGTGAAGATGAACTTGTGTCTTACCTGCAGGCAACTGCACAAAGCAATGATGCTGAAACCATCGCTTCTATTACCGGTGAAGATGCAGTGAACGAACCTGCTGTACAGCAGGAAGGACAGGAAGATGAACTTTTGCAAAGCATTCTTAATGAACTGGATGCAATGCCTGAAACAAATACGAACACCAATTAGTAACTATAAAACGATATTATGAAACAGATATTTACTTTACTATTTTTTGTAACTGCCGTAACCGCTACTTATGCGCAGGAACAACCTGATCCCAAGGCCGAAGAAAAAATTAAGGCGATGGAAGTAGGTTACATCAGTCAAAAGCTCAACCTCAGCACAGAAGAAGCACAAAAATTCTGGCCCATATACAATGATTATAAACGGGATGTGAGAGAAGTGATGAAAAGCTACCGTAATGATCCTGATGCCGATATATTGGAAAAGGACAAGAAAATCATTGATCTCAAAATGCGGTATCGTGATCGTTTTGCAGGTGTGATTGGTCAACCAAGAGTTCGAACATTTTTTCAGGCAGAGGGTGATTTCAGGCGTGCATTAATGAATCGGTTAAAAAATAACCCTCAAAGGCCAATGTTGCAACGAAGGGGCAGAAATTAATTGGAAAATAATATTATTTATTCTTAATTTGCGAATAGGTGTTTTTCATAGGTTAGCAACGGCCGACTCTTTTCAGGGTTGGCCTATTTTTTTATATGTAAGTATTCCTCCCAATTGTTTCTGCTTTTCAATTGTTACAAGGCGGTGCTTCATCAGATGGTCCTTTAAGTGCAGGTGTCTTCCTCCGTTAGCAGGAGCAGCTTTTTTACAACCGGTTCAAATGTTTTAAATGCGTAAGGTAGTGGCATAAAAAAAGCCCGGTATACCGGGCTTTTTTTATTGGGGCGGAGACGAAGGGATTCGAACCCTTGATACGGTTTCCCGTATACACACTTTCCAGGCGTGCTCCTTCAACCACTCGGACACGTCTCCTGAAACGGGGAGCAAAAATAACAGTTTCCCGTTCAGGTATTGAATAATTTTAAAGCATTGTCAGTAGAAACTTGTATAACTTCAACTGAACTGCAGTTTTTAACTGCTGCTATAGCATCAACCACATAGGTCAAGAAAGAAGGTTCATTACGCTTACCTCTGAAAGGAACAGGTGTCAGATAAGGTGCATCTGTTTCTAACACCAGGCTCGAAAGCGGTATGTCTTTCAATAACTCTGCCAGCCCCGCTTTTTTATAAGTAACCACACCACCAATGCCCATCAAAAAATTTAAATCCATGATTTGTTTTGCTTCATCCATCGTGCCGCCAAAACAATGAAAAATGCCCCGTAGCTTTCCGTTTTGATGCTGCTTAACAATGTCAATGCAATCCTGCATAGAATCCCTGCTATGAATAACTATTGGAACATTATACTGCAGCGCCCATTCAATCTGCAGATGAAAAGCCTCTTTCTGCTGCGCCACAAAACTTTGGTCCCAGTAATAATCCAATCCAATTTCACCCACGGCAGCAAAATTTCTCTTGCCCTGCCATTCCTCTACCATCTTCAATTCTTCTTTATAATCTTCTTTTACTGAGCAGGGGTGTAAACCCATCATGGCAATACAAACTCCGGGATATTGCTGCTCCAGTTGCAGCATCGCATCAATGGAACTGCTGTCAATATTCGGTAAGTAAAATTTTTCCACGCCTGCTTCCTTCGCTCTTTGTAAAACAGCATCTATATCCTCTTTAAAATCCTCCAGGTATAGATGGGTATGGGTATCAATCATGTACATGGCTGCAAAGGTAAAAGTTGGGGCTACATCAAACCCCGGCTTAAAGAAACCGGCCGGCAAATCATTTTTTGCAAAATAGAAACAGCAACCGGGCGTTATTAACCAGATAATCCGACCCGAAACCAGTAAAAAATCAATAAAATGGAGCTTTTAGGGCTTCGATACCCGTAAAAAGGCCCAAAATGCCCCGTAACCGACACTGTAACCATTCTTCCAAAAAAATATTTTAACAACGCTTAAACCAACCCCTTCTTTCAACGTCTCTTTATTGTTCGTTTCATTTTTAAAAACCTAAAAACGTATATCATGAAAACAGGAAACATGTTCACAAAAGGTGCTCTTGCGATTTTACTCACGGGAGGCCTGCTCTTTACCTCTTGTAAAAAAGAAAACAGCACTGCCAGTGCTGAAGTAGAAGCTACTGTGGAAAGTACAGTAAGCGATGCCGAAGCGGATGGTGCTTATGATGAAGTATTTAATACTACCATGGGCATTGGCGCCGAAGCCGGTGGCGAAGAATTAGGTATAACAGCCGGTGCCGGTGTTTTTGCAGGTCGTATGGCCAATGGAGATATTACCGGCCGTGTTGATAGTACACAGCGCTGCTTTACTGTAACCGTAGTTCCCCAGGTACGTGGCGTATTTCCCAAAACCGTAACCATTGATTTCGGCACAACAGGTTGCCTCGGTCGTGATGGTAAATTGAGAAAAGGTAAAATTGTAACAGTGTATACCGGACCAATGCGTATACCCGGTAGCAAAGCCACTACTGAATTTGTAGGCTATAAAGTAGATAGCGTACAGGTACAAGGAGTACACCAGGTGGAGAATACCAGCACTTCTAACAATCTGAGCCTTACTACCAAAGTAATCAATGGCCAGCTTACATGGGATAGTGGTCGTTGGGTTAAATGGACAAGCACCAGAACAGTAGTGCAGGTTGAAGGTAATGGTACCCCCATGTTCCCGTTGGATGATATATTTTCAATCACAGGTGCAGGTCGTGGCGAAAACAGCCGTGGCGCATCCTGGGCACATGAAATCACTGAGCCTTTGATCAAGAAATTCACTTGTCGCTGGATTTCAAAAGGTGTGATCCGTTTCAGAGTAAACAGCAATACAGGTTTGCTTAATTATGGAAATGGTGATTGTGATAATAAAGCCACACTTACAGTGAATGGCAGAACAGTTGAAATCACCTTACCCCGATAAAAAAACGTTTGGAAATAACGTAAAAGAAATTGTACCTTAGTCCTAGTTTTCATAGGGTACGGATTAAAAACGGGCTTGGGTTTCTACCCAAGCCCTTCCTTTTTTGTGGAAGTTCCTAAAGAATCGACTTAAAGACAAAGCCTTGATTAGCAAAGTATTCTAACGTCATTGGCAAAGCCTCCCTTAAACGGGACCTTGCTTTTTCGCTGTCGTGAAAAACAACAATGGATCCCTTGCCGGCTTGCTTTTTTACAGCTTCAAAACATTGTTGCCCGGTTCGTTTTGTATCAAAATCTGCACTGATCACAGTCCACATGATAATGCGGTAAGAAGGCTTTGCTTGCTGTAACACCTTTGCACAAAATGCATTAATACGGCCATAAGGCGGGCGCAGTAAATCACTGTCAATCCATCCCGCAGCATTTTTTACATCTTCCAGCCAAACTCCATCATCTGTTTTTTTACAATTCAGGTGATGAAACGTATGGTTACCGGTGCGGTGGCCTTCAAGTAAGATGCGTTTATACAATTCAGGATATTCCTTTACATTTTTACCGATGCAGAAAAAAGTAGCTTTTGCGTTGTATTTTTTTAATTCATCTAAAACAAAGCTTGTTTCTTCAGGATGTGGACCGTCATCAAAAGTGAGATACATTACTTTTTCCTGCGTGGGTAATTCCCATGTAAGATCTTGGGGAAAAAACAAACGCAACCACCAGGGTGTAGAAACAATATAACGCATGGAATGAAGTTAGGCAGTAAATTAATAAGATGAGAGTTGTATAAGCACCCCTCTGTAAAAAAAACGTTTACCCTGTTTATTAATGAAATCTGTTTGATTGTATGGCAACAGTAATTGATCAGCATAGTTTTTAACTTCCTCTTTACCTGCTGATGGGGTGCTCCCGAACCAGGCTGCTTCGGTACCGTACTTTTCTAATAAAAAAGGTAATGTTTGATAAAACAAAGTTGAATTGATAAACAGCTCTGCTCCTAAAATTCTGTTGCCTGTAACAGCAATAAAACCAACATAACTGCTGTCAGCATTACGTAGTCTTTGAAACAATTCATAATTGCAGCGGTAGGCTGTATCTGTTATTTTTTTACTGTTCAGTAAAATGGCATAAGAAGAGCCCGAGCTTTGATTATTCTGCTTCAGCAGTTTACGGATCTCATCCCACACTTTGGTTTGATTGTGTGTGCTGTCAATAATTTTCTGTAACCCGCTCGATATATGACCACGATGGATAAACTTTTTTTCTGAACTGCTCCACCTGTTTTCTTCTATACAATAAACAGGTACTTTGTGCGGTAATTTAGAGGGAGATAAAACAGTGTCTCTTGCAAATACCCTGTCCTGTCTGCCGCCGGCAACCATTTCTCCGCTTTTGATAATAAGGTCTTTTCCGCTTTTATTTTCAATGAGTAACCAGTTAATATCGTTTACAATATAGTTGCCATGCTCTTTTACACGTACTGTTTTCTGCTGCATACCCTGCTTAAGTGTAATGGCAGCTGAATGATGGGCGATGGTATCAGCCGGCATCATCGGTTCCATTCTTTTGAGGGGAAAGAGTTGCAGTTTACAAGCTGTAACTACGCTATCATACACCACACGAATCTGCGGACTTTGAAACTCCGCTTGCGCAGCAATATATAATGTCGGGCACAGTAACAGCAGCATAAAAACAAAGCGATGTGTCATGAATAATGAAGATAATTATTTGCATTGTTTTGACGAATTGTAATATGATAATAGTGAAACACAAAAGCCGTGTTCTCTTAACCCGATTTAAATTTTTAGAATTGCCCAAGCAACTTACGTCTTTATCTTTGCCGCATGAGTGTAAGAGTTCGTTTTGCTCCCAGCCCTACGGGAGGTTTGCATTTAGGCGGTGTACGCACCGTATTGTACAATTATTTATTTGCCCGGCATCATGGCGGAAAATTTATTGTTCGTATAGAAGATACGGATCAAACACGTTTTGTAGAAGGCGCAGAACAATACATTTTTGATTGCTTAAAATGGTGCGGACTGGAACCGGACGAAAGTGTTTTACACGGCGGTGATTATGGTCCTTATAAGCAAAGCGAACGCAAAGAAAGCTATCGTAAGTATGCTGAAATTTTAGTAACACATGGCTATGCCTATTATGCATTTGACACCAAAGAAGAACTGGAGCAGATGCGTGAAGAAAACAAAACAGCAGAAAACCCTTCACCTCAATACGATCATCGCATCCGCAAAAAAATGAGGAACAGTCTCAACTTAACGGATGATGAAGTAAAAGAGTTGCTGGAAGCAAATACACCGCATGTAATCCGTATTAAAATGCCGGAGAATGAAGTGGTACAGTTTACTGATATGATTCGTGGAGAAATCAGTTTTGATACCAACCTCGTGGATGATAAAGTATTACTCAAAGCCGATGGTATGCCAACCTATCATTTAGCAGTAGTGGTAGATGATTATCTCATGAAGATTACCCATGCTTTCCGTGGCGAAGAGTGGCTGCCCAGTGCACCGGTACATTTATTACTCTGGAAATATTTGGGATGGGAAAAACAAATGCCGCAATGGGCACACCTGCCATTGATACTCGGGCCTAATGGAAAGTTGAGCAAACGTGATGGAGCCAAATACGGTTTCCCGGTATTTGCCATGAACTGGACAGATCCACGCAGCAATGAGTTTACCGAAGGCTTTAAGGAAAAAGGATTTTTGCCGGAAGCATTCATCAATATGTTAGCCTTGCTGGGATGGAATGCAGGTACAGAGCAGGAAGTTTTTACCAAAGAAGAATTGATTGAAAACTTCTCCATGGAACGTGTGCATGCTGCAGGTGCCAAGTTTGATTATGAAAAAGCAAAATGGTTCAATCATGAATGGATGAAGAAGAAAGAAGTACGAAGTATGATGTACGATGTACGAAATCTTCTTGAAGCAAATAACATTCCCGTAAATGATGAATCGTTTCTTGAAAAAGTAATTGAATTAGTGCGTGAGCGTTGCACACTGTTGACTGATTTTGTACAACAGGCCGGTTTCTTTTTTAAAGCGCCTGAAACAATTGATGCAGATGCCGTAAAACCCAAGTGGAATGAAGAGAAGAAAAACTTCTTTATTGAATTTGCAAAGCAGCTGCAGGTGATTGGTAATTGGAATATGACTGAAATAGAAACGGCATTTAAAAACCTGGCAACAGAAAAAAATATAAAGCCCGGTGAACTACAGTTGCCCATGCGTGTAATGCTGGTGGGCGGCAAGTTTGGCCCGGCAGTATTTCAGATTGCGGAATTGATAGGGAAGGAAGAAACGATAAAGCGGATTGAGTATGCACACAATTTATTAGAAGCATAGAAGCATTGTTAACCTTGCTTTCTGATTAATTCCATTAAATCAACAAACTCCGTTGTACCCAACTGTTCAATCAGCACTCGGTCGGCATTTTCTAATTTGAATAAACCGGTTGTATTCAAATGCACCTGTTCCGGTGTACGGATGCCGGGAATAATGGTGCTCACTTCGTCATAACTCAGAATATAACTCAGTGCTAATTCCGTTTTGGTACAATTATATTTTTCACATAATTCCCAAACAGGGCTTGTTGCTTTTAAAGTAGCATCAATCACTTCTTTCGTTAACCTGTTTTTACGGTGGTCATTATCAGTAAAATGAATGGCTTTGTCAAACTTGCCGGTAAGTAATCCAAACTGTAAAGGCATACGTGCAATAATACCATAGCCTTTTTCTTTGGCTTTGTGTAATAAGGGTCTTGCTTTTTGATTAATGATATTGTACACCAGTTGAAAACCATGACCAAGATTTTCATTCATGAGATATTCTGCTTCTGCAACCGGTTCAAATGTGTTGAGCGATAATCCCCAGTAACGGATCTTTCCCTGTTGCTGCAGTTGTTGCATCGCTTCTATACATTCACCGTTTTGCAAATGCACCATGCGGGCAGTATGTAACTGGTAATAATCAATATAATCTCTGCGCAGGCGTTTCAATGATGCTTCGCAGGCAGTAAGGATATATTCCTTGGAATAATCAATTGTAAATTGTTCGTTGCGGGAAACATTGCCCACCTTGGTAGCAATGAGGATGTTTTTATTTGCGCCCAGCTCATGACCGATTAATTCTTCTGAATGACCGAGACCGTAAATATCTGCCGTATCAAAAAAATTAATACCTGCATCAACAGCCGCATGAATGGCTTTGATGGAAACACGATCGTCTGCATCACCCCAGCCAATAGCTGTGGTGCCAATCATGGCGCCACCACCAATGGCCCAGGCACCAAAACCAATTTCACTTACCTGTAAATCAGTAGAACCAAATTTTCTGTATTGCATGACCGAAGTTACTGATCTGTTGGATGAAACCCTGTATTTTAGCGCTCTCAATTGCCGAATTATGAACAGACCTGTTCGTGTATTGGTTGCCAAAGTTGGATTGGATGGTCACGACCGTGGTGCCAAAGTGATTGCTACTGCTTTAAGAGATGCCGGTATGGAAGTCATTTATACCGGTCTTCGTCAAACGCCTGAAATGGTGGTGAATGCCGCTCTTCAGGAAGATGTGGATGCCATTGGCATCAGCATCCTCAGCGGTGCACACATGACCGTGTTTCCTAAAGTAATGGAGTTGATGAAACAGAAAGAAATGAATGATGTGTTGCTCACCGGCGGTGGAATCATTCCGGAAGAGGATATGCAGGCTCTGCAGCAGATGGGGGTTGGAAAATTATTTCATCCAGGTACCCATACGCATGAAATAGCTGATTACATTAAACAGTGGGTAGCACAGCACCGTAGTTTCTAAATTTCCGGTAAGGTTAATCGTTTCCGCTTGGAATAAATTCGGATACCTACTACTACGATCACACAAACAAACAGGTTGAGATTATACTCCAGCGGTATTTGTTTAAGTAGTAAGTAGCCGGTTCCACCAATGGCACAGGCAGTGGCATAAAGCTCTCCCCGTTTTAATAAGTTGGGAACTGCATTGCAGAGAATATCAGCAATCAATCCTCCAAATGTGGCGGATATAACGCCCATCACCAGTGCATACAATTCATTCAAACCATAAGTTATACTGATCTCTATACCGGCAGCAGTAAACAATCCCAATCCAATAGCATCCGTATAAAAGATGGTCCGCTTAAAGCGGTTCACATTTTCTTTCAGTAGAAATGTAAAAGAAGTGCCTGCAACCACCAGCAGCAACGCAATATTATCATTAATCCAGTTTACAGGTGTTCTGCCAATGAGCAGGTCCCTTAAAGTGCCGCCGCCATAAGCTGTTGCAAAGGCAAGCACCAAGCCGCCAAACACATCCATCTTTGCTGTACGTGCTTTAAAAGCACCGGTAAGGGCAAATACAAACGTACCCAGGTAGGTAATGATGGTGAGCAGCGTCATACACATCAAATATACAGCCCGGCTTGGCTACTAATAAAATGTTAAGGATATTTAGGCAGTTTAATTTTAAAGAAAGCGCTGTAACATTCAGTACAGGTAATCGTATTACCTTCAAACCAGATGAATATGAAAAAAATCATTTTTACAATTACACTCTTAACAGCAATTGTTTTACAGGCAGCAGCACAATACAGTTCTGAACCCAAAAAAAAGAAATGGTACACCACCCGTGGCGGTGATGCCGGTTTGGTATCTTTTTCCAATGTAAGCCGCAACGGAAAAATGCTCAACAACGTACCACGCTTTACAGCTTTTTTAAATACAGGTACCAATTTTAATACAGACTTCAGCAAGCATGTTGGTTTTTTTACCGGTATCAACGGAAAAAACATCGGTGTTATATATGATGATACCGCCAATACCCGCTGGAAAAGAAGGGTATTACTCCTGGGTGTACCTGCAGGTTTCAAATTCGGGAATCTTGAGAAAGGTAATTTTTTCTACATTGGTGCACAGGCTGATCTGGCCATTAACTACAAAGAGAAAAAATTTGTAGATGGCGATAAGGTTTCTAAAAGTAACGACTGGTTTGGCAAGCAAACACCGCTTTTTATGCCTTCAGTATTTGCAGGGTTCCGCACCAGTAAGAAAGTAGGATTAAAGGCACAGTATTTTCCTAACAACTTTTTCAACCAGGATTTTACAAAAGACAACAGCAGACCCTTTGCAGGCATGGAAGCAAATGTGTTTTTCATTACACTCAGTTATGATTTTACCATGCGTGAATTTGTAAGCGGCAGCACGAGACGATAAATATCTTTTTCTTCTTTTTTGAAACAAGGCGGGATAATTTCCCGCCTTATCTTTATCAAAAAATCAGAACGATGCTATACGAAACATTACTCACTTCGCTTGAAAACGGAATTTTTACCATTACCATCAATCGCCCGGATAAATTAAATGCATTGAATAAAACGGTAATTGAAGAATTAAGCGCTGCTGTTGATGAAGTATATCAAAATAAAGAAATCAAATGTGCTGTTCTTACAGGTGCCGGACCCAAAGCCTTTGTAGCCGGTGCTGATATTACTGAGTTTTTAGGTTTGGATGCCAATGGCGGTGCCGCTCTTGCAGCAAAAGGACAGGACATGGTGTTCAATAAAATTGAGAATTGCCCGAAGCCGATTGTTGCTGCCATTAATGGATTTGCATTGGGTGGCGGTTGTGAATTGGCGATGAGCTGTCATTTTCGTTTGGCAAGTGAAAATGCAAAATTTGGTCAGCCGGAAGTGAATTTAGGTTTGATACCCGGTTATGGCGGCACCCAACGTTTAACGCAACTGGTGGGAAAGGGGAAAGCGATGGAGCTGATGATGACGGCCCACATGATTGATGCCAATGAAGCCAAACAACTCGGACTGGTGAATCATGTAACCACAGCAGATGCATTGCTCAATCAAACAAAAAACATACTCGAAATCATCATGACCAAAGGCCCCAATGCTGTTGGTAAAGTGATTGCAGCTGTGAACACTTACTATGATAACAGCAAAAACGGTTTTGCAGAAGAAATTAAACTCTTTGGTGATTGTTTCGGAACAGACGAAATGAAAGAAGGAGTAACCGCTTTCATGGAAAAAAGGAAACCACAATTCTTTAAATAACTGACGGGACTCTTAGGAGTCCTTTTTTGTTTCCTCCTACCTTTGCAACACTTAAAAATCATGTTATGAGTTACAGAATAGAAAAAGATACCATGGGCGAAGTAAAAGTACCTGTGGATGCTTATTATGGTGCACAAACACAACGCAGTATTGATAATTTCAGAATTGCACAGGATATCAACCGCATGCCGAAAGAAATCATCCGTGCTTTTGCTTATCTCAAAAAAGCAGCTGCCATTACCAATTTTGAAGCAGGTGTGCTCTCCAAAGAAAAATCTGATTTAATTGGAAAAGTATGTGATGAAATTCTAGAGGGTAAACTGGATGCTTATTTTCCACTGGTGGTTTGGCAAACAGGAAGCGGTACGCAAAGTAACATGAATGTAAACGAAGTAGTTGCTTATCGGGGTCATGTGCTCAACGGCGGCAAACTGGATGACAAAGAGAAATTTCTCCATCCCAATGATGATGTTAATAAATCTCAATCATCAAACGATACGTTTCCCACTGCCATGCACATTGCGGCGTATAAAATTTTGATGGAGACAACTATTCCGGGAATTGAAAAACTTCGTGATACGCTGGATGCAAAAAGTAAAGCGTTCATGAATGTGGTAAAAATTGGCCGCACGCATTTTATGGATGCTACACCTTTAACACTGGGTCAGGAGTTCAGCGGTTATGTATCACAACTCAATCATGGTTTAAAAGCCATTAAAAATACATTGGCACATCTGAGTGAATTAGCGTTAGGTGGAACAGCAGTAGGAACCGGCATTAATACACCGGATGGCTATTCTGAGAATGTAGCAAAACATATTGCAGCATTAACAGGATTACCCTTTGTAACGGCCGAGAATAAATTTGAAGCATTGGCTGCCCATGATGCAATTGTAGAGGCCCATGGAGCTTTAAAAACGGTAGCGGTGAGTTTAATGAAAATCGCTAACGATATCCGTATGCTCTCTTCAGGCCCACGCAGCGGTATAGGCGAAATTTTTATTCCGGACAATGAACCGGGCTCTTCTATTATGCCCGGCAAAGTAAATCCCACCCAGTGTGAAGCGTTAACTATGATTGCAGCACAGGTAATGGGCAATGATGTGGCCATTAATATTGGTGGTGCTACCGGTCATTTTGAACTCAACGTATTTAAACCGGTGATGATTTATAATTTCCTCCACAGTGCCCGTCTCATTGGCGATGGCTGTGTAAGCTTTAATGATAAATGTGCGGTTGGTATTGAGCCGATTGAAGCCAATATCAAAAAACATGTAGATAACAGTTTGATGCTCGTTACATCACTCAACACAAAGATTGGCTATTATAAAGCTGCTGAAATTGCACAGAAAGCACATAAAGAAGGAACAACCTTAAAAGAAATGGCCGTGAAGCTGGGCTATGTTACACCCGAACAGTTTGATGAATGGGTAGTGCCGGCAAACATGGTTGGAAAAATCGGATAATAAAAAAGGAGCAGTTCATCTGCTCCTTTTTTTATTCATAACTGTTGAATTCATTGGGATCTTCCGGTATATCCTTCAGCTGTTGCAGTTCTGCTTCTTTCATCATTTCAGTCTTTTCAAAAAACAAACGGTGCAAATAAGAAGCCACTGTTGGCTTGTTCTTACGGGCAACTATTTTCTGAAGGGTATCATTTACCTGAGCTTTCAAAGCCTGGTTAATGAGTGCAGAAGGTAAGACCTGTTGATGCATAGCAAAGGGTTTCAGATTAATAACCCGGCCCCCTGCACCTGGCAGGAGGCTGAGTTTGATCAGGTGTTATTGTTTGATGAGTTTTGTTTTTTCGCTGATAGATTTTCCGGTAACATCAATGTAGTACATACCGGCTTTGAGATCACTCATATCCAGTGTAAGATTGTTCTTGCCTTTTACAAGGTTTACAGTGAGTACTTTAATCATACGTCCTGTATTATCAAGTACTTTCAGTTGAACTGTTTCATCAGCAGTTGACTGGATGGTTACCGTAGTTTTATCCTTGGCAGGGTTTGGTGCTACCGCCAGTGATGTTTTCAGCACAATGGCAAAGTTAACACTGATGATGTTGGTGTATTTTCCGATTCCTGAAGCTTCATTGGAGCGGATACGGTAATAAACAACGGTTCCCGTTTTAACAGCATTAAAATCAGTAAACTGGTATTTCAACTCACCGGTACCATTTTTAGCGGTAACGGTACCGATTTCTGTAAACTGTACGCCATCAACACTACGTTCAATGGTATAGTTATTTACGTCTTTTTCATTCTTCACAATCCACTCCAGCCTTGCGGCATCATTCACTGGTTTACCATTCAGTGTAATCAGTTCAAATGGTAACGTAGCAGAAGAATTAAAGAAGTAGAACGTAGAGAAAGAGGTTACATTAAACTGCAGCGCATGACCGAAGGTTGATTGTACATACCTGCCGGTGATAGCTTGACCAGTTTCAGGGTTGTTACCAAAAGTAGTACCGCAGGCATCAGCATTTTTGAACACACCGATATCGTTGATGGAAGCAATACCGCTTCCGGGTGTGGCAATAATATCGGCCAGTTCCTTAGCGGTGATGTATAAACGTACGCTTACAGGTGTGGAGGGCTGTGTTTGCACATTAATGGTTACGTTTCTGTTCACATAACGGTTGGCACCCCAGCTTCTCACAGGAGCTCCGGTTCTGGTAAAGAAAGAAGTGGTTACATTACCTAAATTATTTCCATTTGCATTTAATTCTGCAATGAGATTACCGTTAGGGCCGGTGATAGGCACCCAAAGATTTGCATTTCCGCTGGAGGGGCTGATGGTAACGCTCGTACCTGTTACACAACCAGGTGAAAGGCTGGAGTCAATTGCAATATCCGTGGGGACATTGCTGGTTGTATTAGGAGCTGATCCGCTTGCAGTATAACCAAGAAATGTATACTTAATAACACATCCTGGGCATGAGCTGTTAACAGGATTCGTTGCAGTTGGTCCTGATGTAGATCCACTTCTATCCACAACACCATAAAAACTCCAACCATCTTTGTCAAATGCTAAGTCACGGAAGCGATTGGTTGTATTAACAATTACAGAAGTATCCGAACCCATAAGAGGGGTTACTCCCGTACCGGAAGTATTGGGTTTGATGCGCATAATATAACCTCTTTTCAAGGAGGCTAAAAATAGTGAACCATTCCACCCCGGTATTTTTGTATTGTTATAAGCTTCCATCCCTGATGGGGCAATCGAAGGCCATGCACTATTGGCACTACCTTGCCCTGCCAGATAAATACCGTTAACTACCGGCTGAGTAGCACCCGTCGAGCCATCATAAAATGAGAAGAGCGGGTCTGTGTAGTTGGTTAATGATGTACCGGATTCGCTGCTTATGAGAGGCAAAGTAGATATTAAGGGATTGCCGGCATGCTCATTACCCCAGCCCGTAAAATTATGGGCAGCTTTTGAATTATTGTAGTTATTATCTGCTTGTTTACCAATAATGAGGGGGTGACCATAATTACGGTTTCCCTGTAAATAGTTGACTTCATCATCAGAAAAGGGTCCGTGTGATGAACCAAAAAGTTTACCGTTAGTATAAGCCAGTCCCTGAACGTTACGATGACCAATATTCCAAACTGCGCTTTGTGCACCTAATGTTCCATTGTAAGGGTTATCATTAGGTATCCAACGATTATAATTGGTATTTCTCACACCAATATTTTGTACTGCATCTCCGTCTTCTTCAAGATTAAATCTCAGTATTTTGCCTTCATAAGAGTTTAACATTTGAGATTTATAAATACGCTCTGCATTATAAAATTGACCGGCACCCATATCACCGCAGGAATAAAATAAAAAATAATCGGTACCACCCTGCGTCATCGGAGCAATGATCATTCTGCCACTATTGTGATCTCCGCTTCCTGTAATTGTATCACAAAGTGCAACTGGATTTTCTAAAGCCTTGGTGGTTGTATTATAGGTAAATCGTACAATGAATGTTCTGAACAAATCCCCTTTTACTGCTTCACCGCCATTATCTGTATTGGTTACCGTTCTGTTACGGGTACCAACAGTATTCCCGGGTCCGGGACCAACAAAGTCTCTTACGTAAGCTGCATAAACAAAATTTTTAGGATTAGATGGAGCTAAGAAATCGGGGTGAATTGCAAAACCCATTAAACCACCTTGGGGCCATGGATTTTGGCCACTTGTAAATGTCCTACGGTAGTTGGCATTATAACCTCCACCGTCTGATAAATCCAATATAACCCTTGAATTTCCATCTTTCCCCATTTTTTGTATACGGTAAGTTTTGTTTTCTGTAAACCATAACGAATCCTCCCTGTCTTCATATGTAATTTCCCAGGGACTGTCAAAGCCGGCTGCGTTACGACCTATGATTGTATCTGCAAATACCTCGTTAAGGCGACCAAGCGGCATAGGAGAAGTAGCACATATATTAAAACCCCATGTAGCTGTTGATCCTGTAGTAGGGTTTGTAACTACATAAATCCTTACAAATATTCTATTACCTGGAGTTAAACCTGTTACAGTCAAAGGTGTGCTTGCATTCTGGCATCCCATTGATACAAAATTTGCAACCGTACAACTGTTATCAGTGGAGCGTAGAACCTGTATAAATGTGTTTGCTGCAGTTAAACTGGTACCGAGACTGGATAATGTAATAGTAGCCTGGCTGGAAACAGACGTAAATGAGTACCATACATCATAAGTGGTAGTTGCTGTAGCACTTCCACAAGTGCCTGTAGGCGAGGCATTAGTTGCCTGGAATAAAGTGCCGCTAACATTAATACATTTTGTTGATTGATAAAGTACTGTAGCGCCCGAGCAGTTATTGTTTGCCGGTTGTGCAAAGCTGTTACTTGCAAAAAATAAAAACGCACACAGCAGTAGAGTCAGTTGTTTCATGGCTTACATAGAATTTTTGGATGCTTCAAAGGTATATACAGAAACCTTTAGCTCCTATAGTATATTTATTACATTTTTTGCGGAATATACGGTGCGGCTTTCAGCCCTGAAAAAGACTAAGGTGCATAAATTACGGTGCACGAAATTGAGGGTTACTGCTTATAGGTTCTTTTAAGGTTTCATGCTACTTTTATAGTGAAATTAATCGTACCAATTTTATAAATCCATTCCTTATGAAACGAAGTTTACATTCTTTCTTTTCTGTTTCCATGTACAATACAACTGCCCGCTGTTACCGGGTTTTGCAAAAGGAACTATTCCTTTTCTGATCAGCGCTGCATCTTTATTACTGATTTACTCAGTATACAGATCAAACTCAATTGTTCATCCGAAACGTATCCTTTATGAAAACGAATTCAGTATTGCTCCGGTTTGTGGTTACAGCTATACTCACTGTATTCTTCTTCATCCACACCAACGCCCAGGCACCTCTTAATGATAACTGTATTGGTGCAACGGTTTTAACTCCTAATACTACCTGTACCAATGTTACAGGTACATTAAATAATGCTACTATCAGTGGTGGTGTACCTGCTGCCTGTACTTCCGGTAGTTTGTATGATGTATGGTATTCATTTACTGCGGTGAGTTCCAATCATACAGTTACAATTTCCGGTTATGGTGCTTCCTTTACAAGGCGGCAGTTAGTGATTTACCAGGGAACCTGTACAGGTTTACAATATGTAGCCTGTACCGCCGTACAAACAACCGGTACTTCCCTTGCATTAAATAATACCGACCTCTCGCCCGGTACCCAGTATTTTGTACGGGTTATCTTTTCTAATACAGTAGCCACACCTATTACCACCAACGGTGGTTTCAGTATTTGTGTTACCACAACTTCAGTTACCAATACACCTGGTGTACAGGTAGGTAAATCCTACACCAATATTTCAAAACCTTTCGGTGGTGTTATTCAAAATGGTGATACACTGGAGTTCAGGAGTGTAATTGCAGTAAGCAGTGGCGTTATCTATAATAATGTATATAATGATACAATTACAACAGGATTACAATATATCCCCAACTCACTTGCATTTTCTACCAATGAAGGCATGAAGTATGAGTCGGGCATTACAGGTCTTGTTAATCTAACCGATGCATCGGGTGATGATGAGGCTGTTTTTTCAGGAAATATTATCCGTGTGAATGTGGCCAGCTTAACACGCACGGGTGGTCAAACTGTTTTCCAGGCAGCACCGGCTGTAATCCCAATTACAACGGCATCGGCAGGTGGAGGAAAAGTACGATCCAATGGTCGCCCCAGTTTCTTTGGTGGTACTTCCATTGTAATGATCACTTACAGGGTTCGGGTAACAGCGGCCACTAATACAATCTTAACTACTGCATTTGGATCATTTCGTTACAAAACTGCTACCAGTAATACGAATGACATAACATTCCCTCAAACTGTCCGTCAGTTACCCCGTTTCTCAATATTTATTTCTGAAACAAATCTGTTGTGTCAGAGTGCAGTAGGATTAAATAATTATACAGGGGGCGATTTCGGTACTGGTACTACAAGACATGATAGTACACAGCTAACCATTGCACCGGGTTATACATGGGCACCGTTTTCAAGCTCAGCTCCTAATGATGGTTTCTTTAATGTAGCCAATAACACAAGTGTTAATCTCAGCACTAATAAATACCAGGCTTATAATAACAGCACCATACGTGTATTCGGCTTGTGGGATATCATTGGTGATCACACCAATGCTGCCAATGTGGACTCAGGAAACTTTGCAACTCCTTACGGTACCAATGGAGGATATATGGCGGTGGTAAATGCGGCTTATGGTATTAACAATGCCGTACAGAAAAATATTACCGGAATGTGTACAGATACGTATTATGAGTTTACCAGTTGGTTTAAAAATATCTGTATCGGTTGCAGTTGTGATACAGTTGGAAGAGGTGTGGGCAGTGCCCAGTTTAAAAATTATATCCCCGGTCCAAAAAATATAAATGACAGTGCCGGTGTTAAACCCGACTTAACATTCCAGGTTGATGGAGTGGACTATTATTCAACCGGAAGTATACCTTATAATAAAATGTGGATGAAAAAAGGATTTTTGTTCCGTACCAATGCATCCCAAACATCTGCCGTTTTAACCATTCGTAACAATGCACCCGGCGGTGGTGGTAACGACTGGGTAATGGATGATATCAACCTCGGTACCTGTTTGCCTACACTGGAATTAAGACCCGGCCCTAATCCATCCTATTGTTTGAATGCACAGATTGATCTTTCTGTAATTGTAACTTCCTTCTACAACAACTATACATTTTATGAATGGGAGCGTAGTACAGATGGTGGTGTCACCTGGACTTCTGCTCCGGAAATGCCGGGCGTTCGTAATTATTCTTATAATTATACAGGTGGAGTATATAAAGATACTGTTGCTATTCCTTCGTTCCTGTCTACTGCAACAAAGAACGGATGGATGTACAGAGTAAAAACGGCCACCTCTTCTGCGAATCTTTCTAATAATGGTTGCTCAGTCTATAACTCTGCTAATGTATTTACGCTTGATATAAAATCAACCTGTGATATTTTGCCGGTTGACTTACTCAATTTCAGTGCCGTTATTAATGAAGAACATGGTGTGTTGAACTGGACTGCTAAAAATGAAAACAACCTGGCACTGTATGAAATTGAAAAGAGTATGGATGGTGTTCAGTTTGAAAAAATCGGGACAACAACTGTGCAGGGAGGTGCTGAATCGAATTATAATTTCAGAGACCCTGTTACATTAAGCGGCAAAGCTTATTATCGTCTTAAAATGATTGCTGCTACAGGTAATACTTTTAAATACAGTAACATTTTACAACTATCAATACGTAGCCTGAAGAATTTTGAATTGCTCAATGTGGTGAATCCGTTCCGTGAAGAATTACGTTTCCAGGTTTCAGCGCCGCAAAACGAAACAGTGGAGCTGCGTTTGATGGATGTGGCAGGCCGTTTTGTAAAGCAGGAAAAATTAAGTCTGCGTAAAGGCATCAATGCGCATGCTTTAGTTGTTCCGGCAGCATTACAAAAAGGAACCTATATATTAAATATCACAACCAGTACCGGAAAACTCAGCCAGGTGCTGCAGGTAAAATAAAGAAACGGAAGTTTTACGAGTGGTTTTACGGTGAATACCGCCTGTTTTGTGTAGAAATTACGGACGCAAAATAGGCGGTATTTACTATTGTCGAAATATTTCTATAAACTTACTTTTGTCTAAGTATAATCTATTATCCTGAGTAAAACATATCACTATGCTCCATGGCTTTTTTTTCGTTGCCGTGTTTTCTGTAACTAGCCGTTTCTATCAGTTGTGCCATTGCGTTAGCAATTGTTTTTATGAGTTTACTCCTCGTTTGATCCGTCAGGCAGATAATACCGTATATTATTACCTGTACGTAAAGCAAAAACCTTTAACCGGTTTTTCGTATTACGCTGAAATCCGGTCCAGCCAACCAAGTTATAAACCCTGTAACCCTCAAGTCCTGTGAAAACTTTTAAAACTCTTTCCATCTTAGTATTTTTTGTACTCATTTCATTCCGATTGAGTGCTCAAACTTTTTTTGGAGTTTCGAGTTCCGTTATTGATAACTTTCTGGGGGGGCAGGCTGGTCCAACGGTAACTGTAGTGCCACCTGCTTTAATGCAGAGTGGTGATTTGGTAGTAGTATATGTTCATTACAGCGGTACTATCGGAACAATTACAACAGGAAATACTGGTGGACAATCCTGGAATATCGGAGCAACAGCAACAAATGGTACAAATAATCGAATGGCTATTTTATGGTGTCGTTTTAACGGCACATGGAGTGCCAATCCAACATTTTTTACCATAGGTTCCGGTACAAACGCCATGACAGCTCTTATGTATGTATACAGGCCAAACAGTCCCAGCAGTCAATGGGGGGTACATATTAATGAAACTACCACTGTTAATACCGGTGGGGCACAATCAACAGCTGCATTTTCTACAACTTTACCAAGAACGGTAAGTATGGGCTTTTTTGGAAATGCATCAATAAGTACCTGGGGCGCTGTTTCCGGAGCCGGTTGGGTAAAGCCTGTATTTCCGACCTTGGCCACACAGTTACGCAATACTGCAACAGGAACTTTAAGTCATTCCGCTGCCTATAATATTCAAACGGCACCTGCATCTATCACATCAATGTCGCAAACACAGTCAGGAACCGCAAGTACCGGTAGGACCTATATGACTTGGTTTGAACTGACAAATGACGAGTGTAGTGGTGCAATTTCGTTAACATCGGGTGGTAGTTGTACTAACACTGCCGGCTCTTTAGCAGGGGCTACTATAAGCGCAGGTATTCCTGCCGGTTGTGAAGCATCCGGAAGTAATACTTATGATGTGTGGTACCAGTTTACTGCCACCAGTTCTAATCATACTGTTCAGTTGTCAGGTTATGGAACAAACTTCACAAGAAGACAGCTTGTAATTTATCAGGGAAGTTGCGGCGTTTTAACACCTATAGGTTGTTCTTCATTTTCAACCTCGGGTGCCGGTGCAATAAGTACAGCACTAAATGATCTTTCCCCCGGCATTACTTACTATGTACGTGTTATTTTCAATAATACCACTGCAACACCAATTACTGCAAACGGAGGTTTTAATATTTGTGTTACAACCGGTACTAATAAATCAACGCCAGCAGTAACTACCGGAAAAAGCTATACAAACATATCAAGACCTAATGGTGGTGTAATTATGACCGGGGATGTGCTGGAGTTCAGGGCAACCATTGGCGTGGGTTCATGGTCAACTACAGGAAGTATTTACAATGTGACCTACCATGATACAATTCCTGCCGGTTTAAGCTATGTACCCAATTCTATACAGTTAAAAACAAATGAAGGATTGGCATATCAATCTGCAATTACCAATAGTACAATATTAACAGATGCATCAGGTGATGACGAAGCGGTTGTATCCGGTAATGTATTACGGGTACATGTTCCAAGCTTAACAAGAAGCAGTACAGGTCAGTCAATTACACAGGTAGGTGCTGCCACCACCCCCATAACCTATGCGTCAGCAGGTGGTGGTAAAATCAATCACAACGGGCGCCCCAGTCAGTTCAGAAGTTTCTGTATCATTGTTGTCACCTACCGTGTTACTGTAACAGCTTCCACAGGTTCTACCTTTACTACCAGTAATGGTCAGTTCCGTTATAAATCAACAGCCGATCCCGATGATGTAACTTTTCCTCAAACGATTATCAACTTTCCGAGATATTCTGCTTTTGTTTCAACCGATGCCTCCATGTGTCAAAGTTCGGTAGGGATCAATACCTACACGGGTGGTGATTTTGGAAGCGGAACCACAAGACATGATAGTACTCAGTTAACGATTGCTCCCGGTTATACCTGGAGCCCGTTTAGAGCCGGTAATCCCGGCGATGGTTTATTTGCGGTGGTTAACAATACCAGTTCCAATGGAAGTACCAATAAGTATATTTCATTTCCTACTACAGGTACCGGTGCTGATACGGCAAGAGTTTTTAACGTATGGGATATTATCGGTGATCATACAAACGCTGCCAATCAGGATTCAGGAAATTTTGCGGTACCGCCCGGCACCAATGGTGGTTATATGGCGGTAGTAAATGCAGCTTATGGTATTAATACTGCTGTACAAAAAACCATTACAGGTTTATGCTCTGATACTTATTATGAGTTTTCAGCATGGTTTAAAAATATCTGTGCCGGTTGTAGCAGTGATTCATCTGGCGTGCAAGCCGTTTCAGGAAATCCTTTTAAAACATATCTCCCAACCAAGATACTTAATGACAGTGCAGGTGTGAGTCCTGACCTTACATACACCATTGATGGAGTGGACTATTACACTACAGGAAATGTGGTATACGATAAGCGATGGGTTAAAAAAGGATTCTTATTCAGAACAGGACCTTCTCAAACAAGTGTAACATTAACTATACGTAACAATGCACCCGGTGGTGGAGGTAATGACTGGGCTATCGATGATATCGGACTTGCAACTTGCTTACCCAGGTTAACTATGAGGCCCAGTACAACACCTACTTACTGTAACAATAATCAGGTGACATTGTCTGTAGCAGTTTCAACTTTTTATAATAACTATATCTATTACTTCTGGGAGCGAAGTACAGATGGAGGTGCTACCTGGTCAGCTATTTATGGTGATGCATCAAGTCCTCTCACTTATACGTATACAAATTTCAGCGGTGAGTATAGAGATACTGTGAGCCTTCCTTCATTTGTAGCAACTACGGCCATGAACGGGTATAAATACCGTATACGTACAGCTACTTCACAGCCTAACTTAAGTTCTTCAACCTGTGCAGTGTATAACAATACAGATGTTATAACTATTGCTGTCTCTTCACCATGTTATATTCTGCCTGCTGAGTTATTGCAGTTTAATGTTCGTTTAAACGGAACAAAAGCTGTAGTCTCATGGATCAGTAAGGAAGAAGGTATTACAGGTTATGAAATAGAAAGAAGTTATGATGGTATACAATTTACTAAAGCTGGTTTTCAGCCGGCAACAGGTGTAAATGGTGAGAATGCATCTTATAGCTTTACAGACCCTGTTGATGTTTCAGGTAAAGTTTATTACCGTTTGAAATTGATCAAAATAGCTCAGTCTGAAAATAAATACAGTAATATTCTTTCTGTAACAACTTATGCTGATCAGAAACTTGAGATCATTAATCTTGTAAATCCATTTCAATCACGGGTTACGTTCCAGTTAAATGCCTTCAGGAATGAAGATGTTCAGGTACAAATAACTGATTTACTGGGCCGCCCTCTTGTAAATAAAAAGCAGTACGTAACAAAAGGCTCTAATGCAATCGCTTTAGACCTTCCGCATCAATACGCCAACGGATCATACATACTCCGTGTTGTTTCGACTTCAGGAACCATCAACCGCATCATCCAGAAACATTAATACTTCCACTGAAATTATAAAAAAAGACCATGAACAATTCATGGTCTTTTTTTATAAGTTGCATTGCATAATTACCTGCAGAAATATTTAAACTTCGTACGCTCAAAGTACAAACCCATGCCATCCTGGTAATCACCATCTGCATAAAACTCCAGCACATAACCATCATTGGAAAGTTTGTAATTTTTATACGTAGTAATGGCAGAATCAACAACACTGCCGTTATCATAATAACGGGTTGCTACTTTCTGAAGTGCATTGGCTGATTTATTACCAAACGGAACCGCCGGCAAATAAGCAGCAGTATAAAATGCATCAGGAAACGTATAAATAAAATTGCGTACGGTTTGTGAACTGTAAGTGAGATCAGACTCAATGATTTTTTCTGTTACAGGAAACAAACTTTCCGTAACAGCCTTGGTAAGATTATTTCCGGTGTAGGTGTAGGTAGAACGCAGCAGCGGGAAGAAAGAAGCAGCATACGCATATTCTGTCTTGATAAGATAACCGGCGCTGTTATACGTAAAGGTCATATCAATGAGTTCCGTAGCAGGATCAGTGGGGTCTTCTTTAAAACGGAACAAGCGCACTTGCCCGTTACTGTTCTTTACAAAAAAACCAAGATTGCCCACAATAATGGTATCATTCCGGTTGGTGAGTATATCATCTACATACACATCATTCAGAATACTGTCAATCACGGTTACCCGACCGGCAATACCGGCTGCATTAAAACTGATAGTATGTGCTTCCAGTCCAATGCCGGTTAAAGAGTCCACCGTAAGTATCTGGCTGATGGTACAGTTATTACCTACAAATACCGGTGGTTCACCATCACGGATGGTATCCAGGCTTTTTTCTTTTTTACAGCCGGCCAGAGCAGCCAGCAGCAGGGTAGCAAGGGTGATTTTTTTAAACATAGTCATTTAGTTTATCAGAGCACCTGTGTTTCATCATTCACCGTGGTGCTTGTTTCTACTGTAGTTCCTGTTGCTTCTTCTGTACGCTGCCTGAAGAAGCGTTTTTGAAACAGTAATATTACAATAACACCTACAGAAATAGCAGCATCAGCAATGTTAAATATGGGGGCGAAAAAAGTAAAAGGTTTACCACCGAGGAAAGGAACCCAGGAAGGCATCATCTTACCGTCAATAATGGGCACATACAACATATCCACTACATTACCGTGCAAAAAGCCGGCATATCCTTTATCTGAAAAAGCTGCCAGCCCATCATAAGGCATCTGGCTCATAAGGGCGGCATCAAAACGCATTCCTTTATCAAAGATCATCCCGTAAAACAAACTGTCAATAAGATTGCCAAGGGCGCCTGCATAAATCAAACCGGCACAGATAATAAACCCGCTGTGGTATTTCTTTTTTACGATATGCGCCAGGTACCAGGTACCAAAAATCACCGCACCTAAACGAAACAGTGTTAAGGCCATCTTACCCCACTCACCGCCAATCTTCCAGCCATAAGCCATGCCTTCATTTTCGATGAAATACAAACGGAACCAGTTACCGATAATGAACCGCTCTTCATGATACAGCATATGCGTTTTCACCCAGATCTTCAGGGCTTGGTCTGCACAGAGAATCAATAAAATAAGGAGTGCTATATGTTTTAATTTCACAGTGGATGCTTTTAGTGCGGCAAAGATAAGTTTTCAGTGTTTGCAGAATACCGCCTCCTGCAGCGAACCGTGTTTTTAACAACCTGAACTGCTGCCCCGTTCACTACTCCTCAAAATAAACCCGCTTCACCCGCTGGCTGATGCCGCTCATAATTTCATAAGCAATCGTGCCGCTCCTTTTGGCCACTTCTTCTATAGATAGCTCCGGACCAAACACCATCACTTCATCTCCTTCTTTTACATCGGCTATATGTGTTACATCCAGCATGGTCATATCCATACATACTGTACCAATCACCGGCGCCGGCACACCCTTCACCAACATAAATCCTTTTCCGTTACCCAGGTTGCGGGGATAGCCATCAGCATAACCGATACGCACCGTCGCAATAACTGAGGGTTGCTGAATGATTCCTCTTCGGTTATAGCCCACCGTTTCACCCGGTTGCAGTTGTTTGAGCTGGGCAACAGTGGTTTTTAAACAAAGTGCTTCCTGTAATTCAGTCGGTTCAGTGCCGGCTACACCAAACATACCAATACCCATCCGCACCATATCATATTGCAGTTGCGGGTGACGCATGATGCCGGAGGTATTGCAGATATGTTTTAAAAATGATTGACCGGTAGCTTGCGATATCATGGTACAGGCTTCATCAAACAAACGGGCCTGGGCTTTTGTAAAATCATCTTCATTCGCATCTTCTGCTGCTGCCAGGTGACTGAACACAGTTTGAACCGCAAACAGATCTTTTCCCTGCAGCCATTGCAACAACTGCGTCCATTCTGCAGGCATAAAACCAAGACGGTGCATACCGGTATCAATTTTTATATGCACGGGGTAATAAGTAAACCCTTCCTGTTGCAGGTAATTCGCAAATGCAGCCGTCATTTCCAATGAGTACAACTCCGGCTCCAGGTTATAAGCCGTTAATAAATCAAACGTAACGGCTTCGGGATTCATTACCATAATAGGCAAACGGATGCCCGCCCTCCGCAGTTCCACTCCTTCATCAGCAAAGGCAACAGCTAAATAATCAACACCATGGTATTGCAGCAGGTTGGCAATCTCATAACTGCCGCTGCCGTAGGAAAATGCTTTTACCATGGCCATCAGCTTTACACCGGGCTGCAACCTGCGGCGTATGCTTTGTATATTATGTGCAATAGCCGAGAGATTAATTTCCAGAACAGTTTGATGCACCTGCTGTTCCAGTAAAGGCATCAGTTGCTCCAGTTCAAAACTGCGGGCACCTTTAATGAGGATGGCTTCATCCTGCAGTTGTAATAAAGGCAACTGATGAATCAGTTCTTCCGTACTGCCAAATGCATAATAACTTACGGTGGCGGGTAACTGTTCCTTCAGGTAATGATGCAAAACCGTTCCTACACCAATCACCCGTTGTACCTTATGCGATGCAATCAAACGAACTAATGCGTTATAAGTAGCCGCTTCTTGTTCCGTTCCCACGGCAAGATCCGAAAGGATGATGCTGCGGCGGCTGTGCTGCTGCTGTTGTTGTAGAAAATTAAGCGCTATTTCAAAGGAGTCAAGATCAGCACTGTAACTGTCATTAATAAGTGTGCAGTGATGTCTTCCTTTCTTCAGTTCCAATCGTAAGCTTACCGGTTTTAACTGCAGAAGTTTTTGCTGCAAAACTTCTGCCGGTATTTCTAAATAGACACATACAGCGGTACAGGTAAGCGCATTCTGCACAGAAGCTTCATCGGTGAAAGGAAGTTGTAAATGGTGTGTTTGTTGATTCCATTTCAAAACAACATCTGTATGCTGTGTTTCTTTTTTTACAGTTACGATCTGCAGTTCATTGGTTTCATCCTTGCCCCATCGCAACTGTTGTATAGATGTTGATGGAATGCTTACACCACCACATGCATCCGGTGAATAAATAAGTACCGATGCTTTTTGAAACAGCTTCCATTTTTCCTGCAGCTTTTGCTCTTTGTTTTCAAAACCTTCACGGTGGGCATCACCTAAATGGGTAAACACACCAATGGTAGGTTGAATGATGGAAGCCAATGCCTCCATTTCATCCTGCTGCGAAATACCGGCTTCAAAAATACCCAGTGTATGATGCGGCTGCAGTTGCCACACACTCAGCGGTACGCCCACCTGCGAGTTATAACTCTTGGGACTTCTTGCAATCACAAACCGGTCGCTCAGTAATTGGTACAACCATTCTTTTACAATCGTTTTGCCATTGCTGCCGGTAATACCAATCACAGGAATAGAAAAACGGCGGCGGTGATAAGCAGCTAATTGCTGCAACGCATGCAATGAATTGTTCACTTGTAAAACAGCTGCCTCTTTTAAGACAGATGTATCAACCGCTTCCTCTACAATAAAACAACGGATGCCTTTTTCATAACAGGCATGGATGTAATCATGACCGTTGCGTTTGGAAGTATGCAATGCAAAAAAAACGGAGTGGGGCGCATCAATAATACGGCGGCTGTCAATACACAAATGTTCAATGGGAGTATCCATCATTACTTCCTGCACCACCTGTGCCTGAACAACTGTTGCAATGGTATGAATGGAATAATGACTCATGAATGGTTGCGAACTGTGTTACTCTTCTTTATCTTTTGGTACACCCGGTTTGCGGTTGTACAGTGAATATACAATGGAACCGCCGATGCAACCTACAATAACAACCAATGAAATAACTACCTGTTGATTTTTATTTACGAACGTACCAATCAATTCTTCGCCCAGCATTTTTAAACCGATGAACACCAGTACAATGGCAATGCCCTGTTGCAGGTAATCAAATTTGCTCACCGCACCACGTAGTAAAAAGAAGAGGGAGCGTAAACCCAGCACGGCAAAAATATTAGAAGTATAAATCACCAGCACATTACGGCTGATGCCCATTACAGCAGGAATACTGTCTAAGGCAAATACAATATCGGTGGTAGCCAGCATCACCACTACTACAAACAACGCCGTGTAAAGTGGTTTGCCATGGCGGCGGATGCGGTAGCTGCCATGCCCATCTTCCAAAGTGATGGGCAGATAACGTTTCAGTTGTTTCAATACCCAACTGTCCTGCGGATCAAACTCATCATCATGATCCGTGGTAAACATTTTAAAACCGGTGTAAATCAAAAACGCACCAAAAATATAAAGCAGCCAGTGAAAACGGTTCACCAGTTCTACACCTACCGTAATAAAAATCACACGGAACAGGATGGCTAATAAAATACCAATGAGCAATGCACGGGGAATGTATTGTTCTTTTACTTTGAAAAAACTGAAGATGAGTACAAACACAAAAATATTATCAATACTCAGGCTCCATTCCATCAGGTAAGCGCTCACATATTCCAGGGCGGTTTGTTTACCTTCTTCAAACCACACAAAAGCACCAAAACCTAAACCCAGTGCCACCCAGAACAATGTTTGATACAAAGCCTGTTTAATGGTCATGGTTTTAGAACCCTTACTCATCAATCCAAGATCAAATACTACCGCAAGGATTAATACAATGCCAAAAACGAGATACGTAATTTGTGTTGTTGTCATGATCGTATTGAAACCGCAACCTCTTTATACAGTTGCATATTTTTTTCGGCGCCACCAGGTAAAAACAAAAGCTCCCAAAAGCACCAGCACCACCGGAGCTGCTATGTTAAGGAGTTGCCATTGCAGTTTTTCTGATTCCACTTTTTCTTTATTAAGCAAACGTACGGCTGCTTCTTTACTGCGCAGTGAAATAACGGAAGCATTCCCCGTCATATACTCCAATGCATTTTGTAAAAATCCTTTATTGGCAAAGGTAATATTGGCCACCGGGCTGAAACCCATGCCATACGGTTGCTCCTGTGTATAACCGTTCAGCACCAGGTCACCATCTGCTACTACTAACTGCTGACTGTTTTCTGCCGCTGCCACAGCAAAGCTTCCGTAATACTTTTCAAAATAACTTCTCATTTCAGCACTGGCACGGTTGGCATACAAACTCTGAAACTTACCTTCCAACAAAATACCTACGGGCAAAAAGGATTGTTTATAAAGCTGTGGTGTTTCAATCGTCTTTAATTCATCTAAACTGATCACCGCCGGTGTACTGAGTGTCTTAGCCGTTTCTGATGAAGTAAGCACTACACTCTTCTGTATGCCTTCTGCTTTAACGGTATCAAGGGTGTTGGCAAACTGGCTCAGCACCGGTTCTGAATTTTTGGTGAGCGGATGATTGGTGCCGGTTAAAAGCGGGTAGTAATTAAACGGTACATTGCCAAACTGTGGCTTGCCACCTTCAAAACCAACTACCAAACGCATCTTATCACACTGCAGGTCCTGCAATAAATCACGGTTTACTCTTACACCATACTTAAACAATAAATCATCAATGTTCAAACCACGGTCATAAGCAAGCGTACGTGTGGTAAAAGCAAGACTGTCTTTCTCTGCATACAGCATATCCACAAACCACAATAGCTTACCGCCCTGCATTACATACTGATCCAGTTTCATCTTTACAGAATCACTGAAGGGAACAGCAGGTTTTACAATGAGCACTGCTGCAAACTCTTTAGGTATTACCGGCGCTGTATTGGGATTGATGATGTTGAATTGATAACGCTGCTCTACCGTTTGTACCAGGTCATAGGTTTCAGGACCCGTAGGTTCACCGTTGCCCACTAAATAACCTACTAATGGTTTTTGTTTCCGTTGCAGTTTGGCAATGGCATCTGCAAACTTAAACTCCAGCAAAGCTTCTGCATTGCCGATTGTCTTGGCAGGATCAGGTTCGTTCACACCTGTAACAGGATTGGGACTGAAAATGGTTTTACCACTCAGCAGATCCACCGCCAGCAACTGATCACCTGTACGTACAATGGCCGAAGGAAAAATCAAACGCTGGCTGCTTTCATTTTCTTTTTGCTGCACCTGCAGGTTATACGGTAAAATACCCAACGCTTTCAACGAATCATTCATGATCTGCTGCATCACTTCCTGCTGCAGGTTGGGTTGTACTTTCAAAAGACTGTCTACATTAAAACCTTGCTGCCGTTGTGTATTGATGAAATTATAAAACAGTTGTTCCCTTGCTTCCAAAGGAATGATCTCCTCCACACTGGTATAACGGATGGTGAGGCGGTTACCGGCATAAGCTTTCATTTCATGTAACAGATCATCCGTACTGTTCTGCAGCTTGCGGAATACAGCAGGGAACTCACCCGTTAACAACATATCTACTGTAACCGGCTCTTTTAAATTTTTGAGCAAACTGCGGGTAGGAGCGCTGAGGGAATAACGTTGCTCCGCCGTCATATCAAAACGTACCCGAAGTTGTGATGCAGCAAAATTCAGCAGCAGCAGAACAACGGCAGCCAACAACCAACTGTACCTATGCGAAAAAAGTTTCTTCATCGTTATGATTTGCGGCTGATGCGTTGAATGGTGATCACTAAAAAGAAAACAAGCAGACTCAGAAAATATACCACATCACTTACATCAATCACACCACGGCTTAAAGAACGGTAATGTTCCTGCATACCGAGTTGCTGTATAAAATAATCAGCACCGTTCCTGAACACCGGCAAACCTGCCAGTGCATCAAAACCGCTGTACAATACAAAACAGAAAAAAGCAGCCGTTAAAAAAGCCACCACGGCGTTATTGGTAAAACTGCCCGTGCATAGACTTATGGCGGTGAAAGCAGCGCTTAAAAACAAAAGCCCGGTATAAGAACCGATCAACCCGCCGGTATCTAACACCGTGCCCTGTTCTGCCAATGCTTTTAAACTCACCACATAAACCAGCGTAGGCAGCAGGGCCATCACTACTACCAGCAAGGCAGCCGTGTATTTACCCGTTGCAATCTGGGTGGCAGTGAGTGGTTTGGTTTTTAAAATTTCCATGGTGCCGCTGCGCCATTCATCAGGCAGCAGGCGCATGGTAATGGCCGGTATCAATAACAGCAGTACATAAGGTGCCAGTGTAAAAAAATGATCCAGGCTGGCATAACCATAGTCCAGTATGTTGTAATCAGAAAACACAAACAGAAAAAGCCCGTTCAGCAACAGGAACAGAATAATGGTGATATAACCCGTGAGATTGGAAAAAAACTGGCGGAATTCTTTTTTACAGATGGCCCACATAGAGGGGCAAAAATAATGGATAAACCATTGTGCTGCCCGAACATTCTTGCCGGGCAAATGTTTTACCGCATTGGTTTCAGGCAATAGGGCTTTTTTGAAAAAATGAAAGAGGCCTTTATATTTGAAACTGATTCTCAGTCAAACTAAAACTTACATTGATTATGACCAAACCTTTACTCCTGCTCGCAGGCATGCTTGCCTGTGTGCTTACTTCATTTTCACAACCGGTTATAGATGGCGTTACCAACGATGCACTTTACACCGTGCAGGGCACTGCATCTGCCAATAACGGATTCGGTACCGGCAACGACCTCGGTGTAATTAAATCCTATGCCTCCACAACCGCATTGTATGTAGCCATTACCGGAAGACTCAACAGCAACAACAATATTGTGCTGTTTATGGACTTCAACAATTACAACGGCAGGGGCGGCAATACACTCGGCGGCAGTTCTTCCAGCAGCAGCGGTGTGTTCAGCACCAGTACAGCGCCGGGTGATTGTGGCGGCAACGGTGGTTTAAACGGCGCCATCATGGATGCCGGTTTTGATGCCGACTATGCACTGGCTTTTAACGAAGGCAACGGTACTTCCAATCTCTTTCTCGATGGGGTGCGTTTTGGCAGCGGTAGTGCAGGCTATATTACTACTACGTTCATTGGCCAAACACCCAATCAAACCGGCGGGTCTGTAACCACAGCTCTCAACCTAGGTGGTACCGGCAATATCGTCTTTGCTTACCGTAATGATTATGATCCTTCCACCGCAGCGGAGCGGGGCATTGAACTGATGATTCCTTATACCGCTTTGCCCGGTGTGAATTATTTAGACCAGGTTCGCTTTTTTGCAGTCATTACCAATGGCTTTGGTTTTATGAGTGATGAAAGCATTCCCGGCACCATCACCGGCGGCAACCCCGGTTGCGATGCCAATCTCTCCGGCCAGGCGTCCACACTCTTTACCGGTTTCAGTTCCCTGCCCGTAGGGTTTACACAATGGGAAGCAAGGCGTAACGGCAATACCGTGCAACTGAGCTGGCAGGCCGAAGAAACAGAAGCCCTTCAATACTATGAAGTGGAACGCTCTGCTGATGCCACCCGTTTCAGCCCGGTGCAGCAACTGCAGCGGCGCAATAACAGCGGCCGTGGCAGTTATACATGGGTGGATGAGGCGCCCGGCAGCGGCAAGGTTTTTTACCGTATTGCAGCCCATGGTGCTAATGGAAATCTTCGCTACTCACCGCTTTTGAGGGTAGAGGGTAATGAGTCCAAACCTCAATTCAAAGTAATACCGGCCGGCAATGCGCTGGCCCTGCAGTTAATCGGTGTGCGTGCAGGCACTTATCAATTAAGTGTAATGAACAACAGCGGGCAACTGCTTTGGAGCCAAAACCTGGTGCACGACGGCAGCAACCGTTCTTTCCTCATCAATACCACGGCGATTACGGCAGGTGGTTTGTACAGGATTGTTTTGCGGGGAAATACCAAGGTGCTCCAGCAAACAATTTTCCGCTGATCCTGTTATAAATAACTGACAACGATGAAGGGGAGCAGGTTACAGCGTGATGGTTCACAGGCAGCTTCCTGTTGAATGCCTTCCCTCAACTGATGATTTGGTTTATTCCGCCCCGGAAACGGGGCGGTTTTTGTACCCCCGCTGTAGGGACATTAAGTTTTCAACAAGTTGCCTTAAAAAACAACTCCATAGCAAGCAGCAGTAAACAAAAACACCTATATTGCGTAGCGTTTTTTCGGTTTCTCCATCCAACCCTGTTCAAAACCGTAGCTGTACAACTTCCGTGTAAAGACCCTGCCTCATCATCCACTGATTTTACACGTACAACGAAAACGTTTTGAACAGCTATGATTAAAACTTTACGCTCCCTTTTTTTACGGGTATCATTGTTAAAAGCAGGCCTTCTTGCGGGGTTGTTGTTGATGGTTGGTATTGGGTATGGGCAAATGAGTATTACTTCCTTGGGTACAGCCTTTACTCAAAACTTTGATGTAATGGGCAGTTCTCTCACCGCTACTTTGCCGACTGGTTTTAGAGTTTCAGGAGGAACAGTTTATGGAACTGGAACAAGTGCAACAACTGAGGCCGCAGGCACAACTGGTACTGGAGCTTTAACAGGCTCTTCAACTGGTGGCACATACAATTTTGCAAATGGCATTACTGCTTCAGCTACCGATAGGGCCTTAGGATTTTTGAATACAGGTTCCTTTTCTTCTCCTCGTTCCATTATGTTACAGATGACAAACAATACAGGATCTGTAATTACACAGTTGAGTATTTCATTTAATTACGAAAAATACCGTTCTGGCACTAGAGATTTTAACTGGATATTCAGTCATGGTTCCGATGGAAGCAACTGGACCCCTGAAGCAACCGGTGATCAGGCTTATGCAGCCGATGCTAATAATACAACTGTTTTTAATCCGCCAACTTCAATTTCAAAGTCGCTTACTATTACGGGTATTTCAATAGCAAACGGAGCTTCTTATTATCTTCTCTGGACATTTACAGGCAACGGAGGCTCAACAAATGGTCAGGCAATTGGGATTGATAATTTTTCTGTAACAGCAAGTTTTGTTGCCGGGCCTACATCCAATGCATCTGATTATTTCAGAACAAGGCAAACTGGTAACTGGGGATCTACTTCTACATGGGAATCTTCGAGTGATAATGTTAACTGGATTAATGCAACACTATTTCCGACAAGTACGGCCAATATAATAACTATCCGTAATGGACATACGGTAACAATAACATCAACCAATAGCGCTGATCAACTTACGATTGATGCAGGTGGAGTTCTTAATCATGCTGCTACCGGAATGTTTACCATTAATAATGGCACAGGAAACGATATGACCGTAAACGGTACTTATGTCATAAATGGTGTAATGCCTGTAGGAGGTGGTAATACGATTGTAAATAGCGGAGGTGTTATTAGAGCGGATGATAATGGGGCGGGTGCGTCAGATGATATTGCTTTTTCTACGAATACACTTTGTAGTTTTTTAACCGGTAGCATTTTTCAATGGAATACAACTGATGCATTCCAATCAAGTAGTATAACTTATTTCAACTCTGCAATCGAAAAACCAATCTTTAGAATTACTTCAACTGTTGGAACTACTATTGGCGCAATAAATCCTACAATATTCAATGGGTTAATGGAGGTAAATGGTTCTATTACTTTTGGGAACTCAGGAACTAAAACATTCCGTGATGGCATCATTGGTTCAGGAACACTCACACAGGCTGCAGGTTCGGGTACATTGCTTATAACAGCGAATGATGCACAGTTAGGAGGTACAGGTGCTATTGTTTTAAACAGCACCAATGGCTTGCAGATTGCATCCGGTGCTATTGTTACTATGATCTCCAACAAAACAGTGAATGGTACAAACAATGACTTTACCGTTACAAACGGAGGACGTTTGGATTGCTCCACTTTTGTTTTATCTGGCTCAGCTGATTTTGTATTAGCAGCCGGAGGCACATTGGGCATTGGTTCAGCCAATGGAATTAATACAACAGTTGCATCAGGAAATATACAGGTTACCGGTTATCGTTATTATAGCAGCGATGCTAACTATATTTATAACGGAAGTGCTAATCAATCAACCGGTGCTTTTACAACAGAACCAACGCTGAACAGGGTTAACTTTTTTACGGTTGCCAATACAGGTGCCGGTGGAAACAATACAGTAACTCTTTCAGCAGGCAATAACAATTTAACGGCAACTATTCTTTATCTCAATAATGGATTGTTTGCAGCAGGTACAGGACAAAACTTCAACATCGTTCATACCGGAAGTGTTTACGGCAATGGTGGCGCTACCACCAGTGATGCAACAGCAGGTACCATTTCATTTCTTGGTACAGGAACAACTTTCGGTTTGAGTCAAACAAATCCTTCCCTGTATTATGTGATCCTGAGAAATACAGTAGGTGGTGCTTACGGTGGAGTAAACTTCAACGGTACTACTTCTGCCTCTGCCACTATTTTGAATACACTTCGGCTGGATGCGGGCAGTTATGTAACACAGGCACCTTTTTACCAGGCAAATTCTAATTTGATTTATAACACAGGTGGCGTGTTCGGTCGCAATGTGGAGTGGGGCAGTGCCAGTGGTCAGGGTTATCCGCATCATGTAACTGTTCAGGGAAATACCATTCTTGATTTAAATACCAATGCCATCACACCTCCGCAGTTATCATTAGGCGGTGATCTTACGATTGGTAACACCACAGGTCGTGGTGAAGTGTACATGAATAATTTCATGAACAAACCACTGGAGGTAAGAGGTAATCTTATCATTGGTAATGCCAATATAGCCGCCAATAACTCTGTTTTATTTCTCTCTACCACAATCGGCGGTGATCTCTGGCTCCACGGAAGCTTCACACGTTACAATAACAGTTTCTATACTGATAATAGCCGTGCTATCTTTTTCCTCGGCGCTACCAATGCTACAGTGAATACTCCCAATGTAATCATCACACCCGGTGTGCCCACACAGAATTTCAGTTATGCGATCATCAACAAATCAGTGGCTTCGGCTGATCTTACATTGAACTGTCCGGTAGGTATTAATAATGAACTCACTTTGCAAAGCGGTACCATTACCAGCAGTAATACCAACTTACTGGTAATGTATGATAACAGTACAGTTGTGGGTATGAATTATGGTACGCTTACCTCCGGCGGCTCTGATAACTCTTTTGTAAATGGCCCGATGAAAAAAATCGGTAACGATGCATTTGTGTTCCCCGTTGGTAAATTGTATGCATCTAATCCCTTAGGCGGCAGTCCTGTTGGCGGTCATCGTCTGATTGCAATGTCTGCTCCGGCTAATACAACGGATGAGTTCACAGCAGAGTTTTTTGTTGGTAATGCAACCACATTAGGACCCATCATTGCACCTGCGGCACCACAATTGGTTTGGGTGAGCCGTTGTGAATACTGGCGTTTAGATAAAAATACAGCACCGGCTGCCACTGTAAATGTGACGCTTTCGTGGAATGCAAGCAGCAACTGTAACATCACTTATGTAACTAACTTATCAAGATTGGTGATTGCAGGTAATACTGCAGGAAACTGGAACCGTATTGGTGCCAATTCTACAACAGGTACTACAGGCGCCGGTACCATCACCTGGAATGGTGTCAATGCCTTTGGTCCTTTTGCTCTTGGTTCTATCAATGCCAATGATAATCCATTGCCCTTTGAACTCAATGCTTTCCGTGCCACAGGTAAGAAAGACCGCATTACTTTGGATTGGGAAGTAAGCAACAATGATGTGCAGGAAGCCTATACCATTGAACGCAGCCGGGATGGAAGATTGTTTGAACCCGTGGGTACTGTTTCAGCTACTTCAGCCCGCACAGCTTCTTATGCATTGGATGATCTCAAACCTTTCAACGGCTGGAACTATTACCGTCTGCGTGCCCGTGATAAGCAGGATATAACCGCCAGCTCTTCCATCATCAAAGTATGGTGGGGTAAAGAAGCGGTGGTGAGTGTACTGCCCAACCCGGCCAAAGAAAAAATTGTCATTAATCTGTCAGACCCAAGCAGCATCCAGCAAATACAGCTTGTCAATAGTAACGGTCAGTTGTTGCAACAGTTCAGGGCCATCAGTTTTGTAAATGAAGTAAACGTTTCCTCACTGCAAGCAGGAATTTATTATATCCGTTTCATCGGGAAAAACGGAGCCGTAACCAAAACGTTCGTAAAACAATAAGGATCTCACCCGAAACCAACTGCTGAAAAAAGTCCCGCTCCGGCGGGATTTTTTGTTGAACCCCACAGCCATAGCACCGGCATAGCACAAGCATAGAGAGAGCATAGAGAGTGCATGGGGAGTGCATCAAAAAAGTAAAAAGCAGGTAAAACGTACAGGTTGCAGATCAATCCTTACAGCTTGCAGCGTTAAGAGTACCACAGTATTTTACACTGCAAAACTCTCACCGCAGCCACAGGTGCGGGAGGCATTGGGATTGTTGAAATGAAACCCCTTGCCGTTTAACCCATCACTGAAATCCAGCGTGGTATTATAGAGATAGAGAAAGCTCTTCATATCAGTAACCACCTTCACACCATTGTCTTCAAATACCTGGTCAGTGGCTTTATCTTCATTATCAAAATCCAGTTTATAACTCAACCCGCTGCAGCCACCACCCACAACAGATACACGGAGAAAATAATCTTCACCGATGGCTGCCTGTTGTTTCAGATCCCTTACTTTTTCTTTGGCTTTTTCACTTACGTAAATCATAACACATCAATTTAAAAACAATGAGCAAGATGCAGGCCATTGTCGGCTCCCTGCTCAATTTGTCACAAAGTTACCGGTTTTCAGGAGTTCTGTCAGGCCATTTGTTCCTGTACAATCCGGATGGTTTGTTCTATGGCAAACAGCAGTTCTTCTTCCGTGGTCATCCTTCCAAAACTGAAACGTACACTGCTTTTGATTTGTGCATCAATCAACCCCATGGCTTTTAATACATGGCTGGGCGCCGGTTGGGCGCTGGTACAGGCGCTGCCGGCTGATACGGCCATCACCCGGCTCAGTGCTGTGAGCAGTGATGCTCCGTGAGGCACGGGAAAACAGAGATTGCTCACCTGTGGTAAACGTTGGGCACCTCTACCATTAATGATGGCTCCGGTGGCAGCACACACAGCAGTTTCAAAACGGTCTCTCAGTTGCTGCATACGGACCGCTTCCGTTGTCATTACTTCGGCAGCAATAGCACCTGCTTTACCAAAACCAACAATGCCGGGTACATTCAGCGTGCCGCTTCTTAAACCCCGTTCATGACCGCCACCGCTTATTTGTTCTTTCAATACAACACGGGGTTGTTTGCGGCGTACATAAAGGGCACCGCATCCTTTAGGGCCATAAAGTTTATGGGCAGAAAAAGCCAGCAGATCAATATTATCGGTTTGCACATTAACTGAGATTTTGCCCACGGCCTGTGTAGCATCACAGAAAAACAACACACCGTTTTGTTTGGCAATAGCGCCTGCCTGCTCAATGGGATTGATAACACCGGTTTCATTGTTGGCATACATCATCGCAATAAGCAGGGTAGTGGGGCGGATGCTTTGTTGCATTAACTCAGGATCAGGCAAACCATTTTTGTCAACCGGCAGCACGGTTATCTCTATTCCTTTTTTGGAAAGAGCGGCACTGGTATCCAGTACGGCTTTATGTTCTGTAGCACAGGTAATGATGTGATTGCCTTTGGAAGCATAAGCTTCGGCTACACCCCGCAAGGCAAGGTTGCAACTCTCCGTAGCGCCGGAGGTAAAGAGGAGTTCTTCTTTTTCAGAATGGATCAAAGCGGCTAACTGCTCACGGGCCACCGTAACCGCTTCTGCTGCCTGCCAGCCGTAGGCATGTGTGCTGCTGGCAGCATTGCCATACTGCTTTGTAAAAAAGGGAAGCATGGTTTGCACCACCGTTTCATCAACGGGTGTAGTGGAGCAATAATCAAGATAAACAGGAACCTGCATGAGTGAGCAGCAAAGTTAGCAGCGTTGGTTGTAACTTTCCGTCAAAATCAAACCATGCTCAAGGTAGAACATATCGGTATTGCCGTGAAAGACTTTACTGTTTCCATTCCGCTCTTTGAACAATTGCTCAACACCGCCTGCTACAAACAGGAGCAGGTAGCATCTGAACATGTAAACACGGCTTTTTTTCAGAAAGGCACCACCAAGATTGAGTTGCTGGAAAGCACTACTGCCGATGGAGTGATTGCGAAATACATTGAAAAGAAAGGCGAGGGTATTCATCACATCGCTTTTGAAGTAGAGGATATTGAAGCAGAAATGAAGAGACTGCAGCAGGCCGGTTTTATATTGCTCAATGAACAACCCAAGAAAGGGGCTGATAATAAGCTCGTGGCTTTCCTGCATCCTAAAACCACCAACAGTGTACTCATTGAAATCTGCCAGGAAATAGCATAAAAAAATTCCGGCCATGCAGCCGGAATTTTTGTTTATACAGAAAGTTGAATGCTTATTGTTTGATGAAAGCAACCTGCTCCAGGGTAGAACCGTTCTCCACTAAACGGAGGAAGTAGCTGCCCACAGGCATACCTTCTACACTGATCTGTACAAGATTGCCGGAAGTAGGAGTAATTGTTTTCATGAGTTTACCCTGTGTGCTGAAGATCTGGATCTGCTGGTTACGCTGAATGCCTTCACCAAGCTGCACATTCACGGTGTTTACAACAGGATTGGGGAAGAGTAACAATTTAATCTTCGCATTGCTGCTCACACGTACCACACCGGAATATCCAAACTTACCATCTGCATCTACCTGGCGTAAACGATAAAACACAGCAGATGCATTAAGCGGACGATCATCAGTAAAGCTGTAGTTCTTAACCGAACCTGAATTACCGGCAGCTCCAACTGAACCAAGTACTTCCCAGTTGTTGAGGTCAGCACTTCTTTCAATTACAAACTCCAGTGAGTTGATCTCCTGGTAAGTGAGCCATGTTAAACGGATCTGACCGGGAACTTTATTATCTGCATTGAATTTGTCTAATGTTACAGGCAAAGGACCTTGACCTGTAGCAGTTAAAGCAGTGGGACCAACCAGGTTGGTATTATTGGCACCACCCCAAACCATACCGGTGGGTGCAATAGCAATCAGCTCACTGTTACCATTGGCAGCAAGGATTCGTCCGCCAGATAATACGTTGAAAGTTGTACCGCAACCGGTGTAGAGTTTACCGCCTGCTTTAAAATCAATGGTACCGCACACAAATACATAAAGTGTAGGTGTTGCGGCTGTGTTGGCAACAGGGCAATTGCTGCCGCCATTGCTGTAAGTAGGATTGTTCACCTGTACCGTTCTGCCGGCGGGAATGCAAACAATATCCATGTGACCGGGAAGCGTACCACCATTCCAGGTAGATGCTGTATTCCAGTCACCATCATTTACAACCCATTTGGTACAGTTACTTCCTGCATTGGGCATATTGCTGCAGGTAGGTTTGGAAAATGCAAAGGGCCAGTTAATGCCTTGGCTGAAACTCAAAGAGGTAAATGCTGTTACAAACAGCGAAACGAGTAAAAATCTTTTCATACAGTACTATTTTTTTTGTGTGTAAATAGCTCTGCATAGGAATTGTATTCCGGCTTATTTCTTAGAAAAGGATTACTGATGTTTCAGGAGGATATACGGAGAGGGAAGGCTGTAAAAATAGTAATTTCTGCAATTGTGGCTAATTTTCTTCCAGTATTTTTTCCATGCGCATGCTTCTGCTGCCTTTAATTAAAATATGGGCACCGCTAACTGATTGGTTTTTAAGCCATGTGCCGGCTTCGGTGGCATTGGCAAATGAATGATAAGGATGGTTCAGTTTCAGAAAATCACCGCCCACCAGTACTACTGCATCCCATTTGGTTTCCTGTAAAAGCGAAACAATGGCAGCATGTTCGGCTACACTATCTGTTCCCAGTTCGGCCATGGCACCCAGCATTATTATTTTATGTGGAGCGTTGAGTTTGGCAAAGTTTTCAATCGCCAGTTTCATACTGCTGGGGTTCGCATTATAAGCATCCAGCACCACTTTATTGCCTTTGTATTCCAGCAGCTGGGAGCGGCTGTTAGAAGGTGTGTAGGACTCAATAGCTGATTTTATTTTTTCAGCCGGTACGCCAAAATGTAAACCCACAGCTACGGCTGCCAGTACATTGGGTACATTATAATCACCTACCAGGTGGGTATCAATTCGGGAAAGTTTTGGTTGATGATCAATGGTAACAGCCAGAAAAGGGTCACTTTGTAATAAATGCCCTGTTACATCGGCTTCCGTAGTGCCATAGCTGATGCAGTGTTGAATGCCACTGCTCATTTCTTTTAAATAATCGTAATCATTATTGATGAAAATGCTGCCCCCGCCGGCCCGGATAAAATCATAGAGTTCGCCTTTGCCTTTTTTTACACCTTCAATACCACCAAAACCTTCGAGGTGGGCCTTGCCTACGTTGTTGATGAGTCCATAAGTAGGTAATACATATTGGCAGTAGGAAGCAATTTCGCCCTGGTGATTGGCGCCCATTTCAATCACAGCGATTTCCGCATCCTGTGGTACACGCAATAAGGTGAGTGGAATACCAATATGGTTGTTAAGATTTCCCTGCGTAGTACTTGTTTTATAATGGGTTGATAAAACGGCATGAATCAGTTCCTTGGTGGTGGTTTTTCCGTTACTGCCTGTTATAGCCAGGAAAGGTATTTTGAATTGCAGGCGATGATGTTTTGCCAGTTGCTGCAAGGCAGTTAAGGCATCATCTACCCGGATAATCTTTGGGGAATCAATGCCGGTTGCTTCATCCACAATTACAGCCGCTGCCCCCTTTTCAAGCGCCTGACCTGCAAAGAGATTGCCGTTAAAGTTGGGTCCTTTCAGAGCAAAGAACAAATCGCCGGGTTGGAGCAGGCGGGTATCTGTTTGTACAGAAGGGTGTTGCAGAAAAAGCCGGTAGAGTTGTTCTGTTTGCATGCGTCAAAGATAAAGAAGCTGTTTATTCCTGCCCCGGAGCTAAAAAATCTGTAAATCGACGTCCGCTTTTGTAAGCGCTTATCCTTTATCTTCGCACATCTAAAAAAACTATTATGAGAAAATTAATACTCTTTTTGGGTCTTGTTCTCCCTGCTATTACTGCAATCAGCCAGGATAAAGAAGATGGCTCAGCCCTGTTCATCAGGGTAGGTGCAGGCTATGGTGTACGCCTGGCACAAATCCCCCCTCAATTGGATGCAGCCGGACAGAAGCATTACAAGAATCTCCGTAACGGCATGAACACAAATCTGCAGATCGGCTATCGCTTTAATCAAAAAACAGCCATCTCCGTTATATACACCCGTTTTGGTTCTAAAGCAGAAGGCACAAGTAATAATGTGGCGCTTGAATCAAAAGAAGGTTTATCAATGGTATCACTCGCTGTTCAGAATTTTCTGCCCATCAGCGATAAGCATGATGTAAACTTTATTACAAGAGTGGGTCCGGGTTTGATATTCTACAATGGACAGGAAACCTACAAAACAAATCCTCAGCGTTTTGTTGATGCGTATGAAACACGTCTTGGATTATTTACAGGTATAGGTGTTGATTTAAAAATCTCCAAAAGCGTTCGTTTTGAAATGACTCTTGATAAAACATGGGGCCGTATTACAGAAAATAAAGTAAAGACCAATGCTGAAGTACTTGCATTAGGAGCAGGTCTTCGTTTTGAACTCTGATAAGCTATAAATTATTATCCTTTTATAAAGAATCCGGAATCATTTGAGTCCGGATTCTTTTTTTATGCGCATCTTAAATATCTGTTTCGTTTACACAAAGGATCAACCTGCCGCAGTGCCAATAAAATCAGAAAGGATCTTGCTCCTGAAAGAATTCTTTTAAGGCTGTTATTTTAAAAGTGATATCTGTGTTTATCATTGTACAAAAGACGATTGATTATAATGAACTGGCTGAAGGAAGTAAACAGCAAAAAAAATCCCTGCACAATTGTACAGGGATTTTTTTCTTTTCATATTCTATCAGCGTTTGCGGCTGTTTTGTTTTCTTTTCTGGAACCAGTTACCGGTTTTAAATCCGTTTCCTTCCTGGCTGCCGTAACGTGTCATAGCACAACGGAAACCAATGGTTGAACTGCTTTGATCTTCTTCGAGGAAACGACGTGCACCGGGACTGAGCCAATAAGCACGGTCGTTCCAGCTGCCGCCTTTTAAAACACGGCTTTTATCACTCACGAGGGTTGTAACACTGTAACCATATTGAACACCACTCAGTGAATCACCATCGAGGTAATCAATAGCATATCCTTTTTGATAGTTACGACGGTTTTTTACTTCTTCTTCAGATTCATCACGGTATTTGATACGGCCCATTGAATCTCTTTCCGGTTTGCCCGTGCTCAGATCCATGCGCTGGAATTTATTACCACGATAGTAGTTGAAATCATCGCCATCATTAGGCGTTAAAGGGCGGTACACATCGGCTACCCACTCACTTACGTTACCGGCCATATTATATAAACCGAAACCATTCGGATAAAAAGCTTTGATCGGACCCGGAATAGCAGAACGGTCGTTCAAACCACCGGCCACACCCATGTTATCACCGGCACCTCTTTTAAAGTTGGCTAAGAACTGACCCTGCCAGGTGCTGTGGCGTGCATCACGCAAACCATTCACATTCTGACTCCAGGGATATACCTGTTTGTTGGCTGTTAACTCCTCACCACGACGCTTTTCGCTTTTGCGGGGATTGGGGTTTTGGTTGATATAACCGTAAGCTGCATATTCCCACTCAGCTTCAGTAGGAAGTCTGTAATCGGGAAGGATGATGCCTTCTTCAAAACTGATATTTGTTGGAACCTGTTTGGTTACAGGATCTTTATAGGTGCTGATGCCTTTACCCGGAGTTGCCTGGTATTCGCCCAGCAAATACGCCTTGGTATTAAAGTTTTCCTGGCCACCGCCCTGCAGTTGTTTCTGCATTTCGGCTTTCTTATTAACGATATTCTTTTCCCAGAGAATGTTTTCATTCACCCTGTCTGTACGCCATAAACAATAATCATAAGCCTGTTTCCAGCTTACACCTACCACAGGATAATTATTATAAGAAGGATGACGGAAATAATACTCCACATAAGGCTCATTGTACGCTAACTCACTACGCCAAACCAATGTATCAGGTAAGGCACGGTTGGTAATAGCTGTATCCTGGAACACTTTGTTGAGCCAGAATAAATATTCACGGTAGTGCACATTGGCTACTTCACTTTCATCCATGTAAAAAGAAGCAACTGTAACACGGCGGGGGATATTATTCCAGTCACGCATTACATCTTCCTCCGTAGCACCCATGGTAAAAGTACCGCCCTGTACAAATACAAGACCGGGGCCCTTGGCCTGTTCTTTTTCCTTGGCTACACGAAAGCCGCTACCATTGGGGTCATTATAGGTCCATCCGGTATTGGTAGACTTATCGTACTTCTTTTTCTTGAAAATTCCTCCGTTTTTGCAGGAGACTAACAACAGGGTGCCGCATAAAATGGATACGGTCAGTTTCAGTGGGAAAAGGTTTTTCATCTTTTCGTTTTTTGTTTAACGAGGGACTTTTAAAATTATTGTATTGGATTTCAACACCGTATTAAAAAAATCCGGTGCAAAGCAAACATAATCATTTTATTCATCAAAATAAATGTGCAGCCTAAAATTCAATTACTTTTGAGGGTATCCCTTATTATGCGCTGTTTTTTAGCACTATTGATATCCCTGTTCCTCTACTTGCCGGCGCAGGCACAGCGAACCTATAAAAGCAGTTCGGTACTGGCTACGGGCAGCTGGTACAAATTAGCCGTTAAAACAGCCGGTGTATATAAAGTGGATTTGCCTTTGCTGCAATCGCTGGGCATTACTTCAACTTCAATCTCAAGCAATTCTATTCGATTGTATGGAAACGGCGGGCAAATGTTACCGGAAGCCAATGCCGTTTTCCGGCAGGATGACCTGGTTGAAAATGCCATCTGGATGGTAGATGGCGGCGATGGGGTGTTGAATGGCAACGATTACTTTTTGTTTTATGCCCCCGGCCCTGATGCCTGGGTAAAAGACTCCGCCAATCAATCATTCCGGCATCGTAAAAATCTCTACGCATCTGAGTCTTATTATTTTCTTACAGTAGGTGCGGCAGGCAACGGGTTACGGATACCCAATCAATCCATAAGTTCTTTACCTAATGGACAGGTTTCTGTTTTCAGAGACCGGTATTTCTATGAACTGGACAGTCTTAATTTTTTAAAAAGCGGTAAGGAGTGGTTTGGAGAAGAATTCAGCAATGCACCGGGACGCAGTTTAACCAAAACATTTACGATTAATTTCCCCAACCTCGTTACAGGCAGCCCGGTTACAATGATTTCCCAGGTGCTGGCAAGGAGTACCGGCAGCGGCAGCAGTTTTTCTGTAAGGGTGAATAATAATAACGTATTGCTTCAGAGCCTCAATCCTATAGGCACAGGTATTTACGACCCCGCTGCCATTGTGAATGAAAACATAGCTTCTTTCTCAGTCAACCAGGCTGCACTTTCTGTACAATATGTATATCAACCAACCAGCGTAAATGCACAGGGCTGGCTCAATTGGTTTGAATTGTTTCCGCAGCGGCAATTAAGCTTAAACGGTATTGATCAATTATCCTTTAGAGATTGGGGTACGGTCGGTCCCGGTAATAACACTGAGTTCAGATTACAGGGAGCAACTACCGGTGTGATGGTTTGGGATATTACCAATCCTTTGTCACCCGCTAATCAATCAGGAAGTTTGAATGGAAGTGAATTCAGGTTTACACAAACAACCGAACGGTTGAAAGAATTCATTGCTTTTCAAAATCATCAAAATATACCCAAGCCATCAGTAGTTGGCAGGGTTACGAACCAGGATCTTCATAATTTAACACCGGTTCAATACCTCATTGTTACCCATAGTTCTTTAGTGGGTGAGGCACAACGCCTGGCCGCCTGGCACAGGCAGCGGGGGCTTTCAACTCTTGTAGCTACCACTGAACAGATCTTCAATGAATTTGCCTCCGGCACACCTGATCCATCTGCCATTCGTGATTTTGTAAAAATGTATTACGATAAAGCCGGCACCGTTACGGCCAACCGGCCCCGTTACCTGCTCCTGATGGGCGATGCTTCTTTTGATTATAAGGACCGAACACCCGGCAATACCAACCTGGTGCCTTGTTATGAAAGCGATGCATCACTGGATCCTTTACAAACCTATACTTCTGATGACTTTTTCGGTTTACTGGATGATGCTGATAATGTGACTGCTTTTTTCCCGGCACCTTTGCTGGACATCGGTATTGGCCGCATCCCCGCCCGTACGGCAGCAGAAGCTAAAAATGCAGTAGACAAAATCATCCGCTATCATACAAAAGAAGCAATGGGGCCCTGGCGTAATGAAATTACATTGGTAGCCGATGATGAAGATAATAACCTGCATCAGGATGATGCTGAGTTACACGCCTCCATCATCAAAAGCAAAAACCTGTTTCAAACCAATAAGATTTATCTCGATGCCTTCCGCCAGCAAAGTGGTAGTGGCGGCAGCCGTTATCCCGATGTAAACCAGGCCATCAACAACCGGATTTTTTCCGGAACATTAATCTGGAATTACAGCGGTCATGGTGGTTTCAGAAGACTGGCTGAAGAAGCCATCCTGGACCAGGAAATGGTCAACAGCTGGAGTAATGCGGATAAGCTGCCCTTATTTATCACGGCTACCTGCGATTTTGCACCGTATGATAATCCCACCATTACTTCTATCGGTGAAAATATTCTCTTACGGGAACGTACAGGCGCTATTGCATTAATGACCACCACCCGGGTGGTATTTGCCTTCAGCAACCGGATCATCAACAGTAATTATTTTCAGCAGGCGCTTACCCCGGATGCCAATGGCGTGTACCCGGCTCTCGGAGATGCTGTTCGCCTGACCAAGAACGTTACCTATACCAATTTTGGTGATATCATCAACAACCGTAAGTTTACTTTACTGGGTGATCCTGCTGTACGTATTGCTTTTCCGGAGCAGAAAGTACGTACCACCCTCATCAATAACAGACCACCCTCAACAGATACACTCAAGGCATTAGACCGTTATACCATCAAAGGCGAAGTAACGGACAGGAATGGCATGAGGCTTACCTCCTTTAATGGTAACGTATATCCGGTTATTTATGATAAAGAGCTGAATGTGCGTACACTGGGCAATGATCCGGGAAGCCTGCCCGTAAATATTGCCATGCAGAACAACGTAGTATTCAAGGGCAAAGCAAAAGTGACCAATGGGGAATTCAGCTACACGTTTGTGGTGCCGAAAGATATTAACTACCAGTTCGGCAATGGTAAAATCAGTTATTATGCTGAAAATGGTTTAACCGATGGCAATGGTACGGAAGCAACTATTGTGGTAGGTGGCGCCTCCAATAATCCGCTCACAGATCAAACGGGTCCACAGGTAAAAGCATTTCTCAATGATGAAAAATTTGTAAACGGCGGCATTACTAATGAGCAGCCTGTTCTCGTATTGAAATTGTTTGACTCCAGCGGCATTAATACGGTTGGTACCGGCATCGGGCACGACATAACTGCTACGCTGGACCGTAACAACCGCTTTTTTATCCTGAATGATTTTTATGAAGCCGATGCTGACAGCTACCAACGAGGCACGGTACGATTTCAACTGCCTAAACTGGAAGAAGGATTGCACGAGCTTTCCATTAAAGTGTGGGATGTGGCCAATAACAGCAGTGATTATAAACTGGAGTTCAGGGTGGTAAAAGACCGGGAGCTGAAACTGGAACGGGTATACAACTATCCCAATCCTTTTACAACCAGTACTACGTTTATGTTTGAACACAACCGGCCCGGTGATGACCTTCGTGTTACGCTGCGCATTTTTACCGTTTCAGGAAAACTGGTGAAATCTATTTTCAGCACAATAAACAACCCCGGAAACCGTTCTTTTGAGTTGAACTGGGACGGTACAGACGATTTTGGAAACAAAATCGGGCGTGGCACCTACATTTACCAACTGGAGGTAAAAGATTCAAACGGTAACAGGCAATCGGCCCTTCAAAAATTAGTGAAACTATAAACAAGTACGCTGCTGATTGCTGAAATCTAAATTCTTCTATTTTTATGCCCAAATCAAATATGCTAATGAGACAAATCAACCATCTGCTTTTATGTTGTTTTTTCCTTTCCGTTTTCAGTAGTTCAGGCTTTGCACAGGATTCCATCAATGTGGTTACAACCGCTGTTCCTATGTTACGTATTTCGCCGGATGCCCGTGCTGGTGGTATGGGTGATGTAGGTATTGCCTCTACACCTGATGCAAACGCTTCTTTCTGGAACCAGGCTAAAATTCCTTTTGCTACTCAAAAATCAGCGATTGCTGTAACGTATACTCCCTGGTTAAAAGACTTGGGCTTAAATGATGTGTATCTTATTTCTGCTGCCGGTTATCACCAGATTACAGAAGACCAGGCACTTTCAGGTTCACTCCGTTACTTCAGTCTTGGTAATATACAATTCACTGATTTTGCCGGTAATGATCTCCAACGTTTCACACCCCGTGAGTGGGCTTTTGATGCAGGCTATAGCCGCAGATTAAGCGATAAAATCGGTGTAGGTGTGGCACTTCGTTTTATTTATTCCAACCTGGGTAATGGTACCTTCCAGGGTACGCCTTTAAAACCCGGTACTGCTGTTGCCGGTGATCTTTCGTTCTTTTACGATGGCCGTAATGAAACAGGTAAAGGTTTAACTGCCGGTGCTGTAATGAGCAACCTGGGCAGCAAGATTACTTATACCCAGGATGCCAATGCAAAAGATTATATTCCTGCCAATCTTGGTTTAGGTGTTATGTATCATGCAGTAATTGATGAAACCAGCAAACTCAGCTTTGGAATGGACATCAATAAACTGATGGTTCCCACACCTCCAGGTCGTGTTCGTACACCTGAAGAGATTGCAGCTTACCGTAATAAGAATGTGGTGGGCAGTTGGTTTTCTTCTTTTGGCGATGCTCCCGGTGGTTTTGGTGAAGAGATGAGAGAGTTCCAGGTTTCAGTGGGTGCAGAATATTCTTATAATGATTTGTTTTTTGCACGTGCCGGTTATTTTTATGAAGATAAAACCAAGGGTAACCGTCGTTTCTTCAGCATGGGTGCGGGTATCAAGTACAATAAACTCGGGTTCAACTTTTCATACCTGGTACCTACCGGTCAGGGTATCAACCGTAACCCGTTAAGCAACACCACCCGTTTTTCGTTGTTGTTTGATTTAGGTGGTGATGGAGATGAATAATAAAATCAAATCATAAAAACGTTTTGCAGAAAGCGGAGGTACGTTACCTTCGCTTTTTGCATAAATACAGGTATATGGGATTGAGAATCGGATCGGGCATTGACTATCATCAACTGGCAGAAGGCAGAAAATTATTTATTGGCGGTGTAGAAATACCGCATCATAAAGGAGCGGTTGGACATAGCGATGCTGATGTGTTACTGCATGCTGTTTGCGATGCCCTGCTGGGTGCTTTGGCATTGGGCGATATCGGCACTCATTTTCCGGATACTTCTTCTGAATTTAAAAATATTGACAGTCGTATTTTACTGCAACGGAGTTATGATCTTATTAAAGAACGTGGCTACCGGGTGATTAATGTGGACAGCACCCTTTCTTTACAGGCCCCCAAAATCAAACCATATATTGCTCAGATGCAGCAAGCCATCGCTTCCATTCTTGAAATTGAAGTAACTGACGTATCTGTAAAAGCTACCACCACCGAACAGATGGGTTTTGTGGGAAGAGAAGAAGGATTGATGGCACAGGCTACTGTATTGCTTGAAAAATAAAATGCATGAAGATCAGAATTATCAATCATTCCAATAACCCATTGCCGGAGTACGCAACCACAGGCTCCAGTGGTATGGATATACGTGCTTTTTTACAGAAGCCGGTAGAACTTAAGTCAATGGAACGAACGCTTATTCCCACCGGTTTGTTTTTAGAAATTCCGCAAGGTTTTGAAGCACAGATACGTCCAAGAAGCGGACTCGCTATTAAGCAGGGCATCACCTGTTTAAATACACCCGGCACTATTGATGCTGATTACAGGGGTGAAATCAAAGTCATTTTAATTAACCTCAGTACCGAAACACAAACTGTGCAGAACGGTGAGCGTATTGCACAAATGGTGATTCAGAAAGTAGAACAGGTAAGTTGGGAACCGGTTGAACAGTTGCAGAATTCTGAGCGTAGTACCGGGGGCTTTGGCAGTACCGGCAAACATTAAACATAGTTGAACACATGAGAGTACTCATTTTTACCGGATGTATGGCATTGTTGCTTTTTGCATGCCGCTCCACCAAAAATATACAGAAGGCCATTGAAAAAAAAGATACAGTAGCTGTAGTAATACCAGTAGATACGCCTACTTATGAAGACACGCTCAAACTGATTGCGTCGGTGTTTAATGGGTATAAACCCATCTTGTACCAATCTTTCTCTGCAAAAATCAAAGTAGAATACTTTAACAGTAAAGGAAAACAACCCGGCTTTGTGGCGAATGTACGTATGCGTAAAGACAGTGTTATCTGGATTTCCATCAGTAACGATATTGGTATTGAAGGTTTTCGTGTACTCATAAACAAAGACAGTATACGTGTGATGGATAAACTGGCGAATACCTACCAGGTAAAACCGTTAACGAGTCTGCAGGATATTGCACAGATTCCTTTTTCGTTTACTGATATACAGGAATTGCTGGTAGGCAACCCGGTGTTTTTTAACAGGGATAGTGTGGTGGCCTACAGCCAAACAGATAAAGGATACACCCTGCTCAGCTCCGGAGATGTGTTTAAAAACCTTTTGTCTTTCAGTAACAGCTATTATTTTGAAAAAAGCAAGCTGGATGATAAAGATGTGATGCGCAACAGAACCGCCGATCTCAGTTATTTTGAATATGAAACCAAAAGCGGTTTTATTTTTTCTACCTACCGTGAATTATTTTTATCGCAGCAGAATAAAATGGACATCCAGCTTAAGTTTAAAGATTATAAGTTTAATGAAGAGCTGAATTTTCCGTTTACAATTCCTAAAAAATTCAAAAGAATACAATAAGGCATACGATTTTACTGCAGGTGCCGTTCTCATAGGGAAGCCTTATTTTTGTAACTAAACCCAAGCCTATGCAGCGTTTACTGGCCTTTGTTCTCTTTTTAGCTGTACAATTATCTGTAACTGCACAGCAGCCTAATGAGCGTGCCGAGCTGGAACGTAAAAAAAGAGAAACACAAAAAGAGATTGATATCTTAACCAACCAGTATAACGAAATCAAAAAAAATAAAAAGGCCAGTCTTGGTCAGTTGGCAGTGATACAACGCAAGCTTGAATTGCGTAATAAAATCATCGGCGATATTAACAAACAGGTGAATGTTATTAATCAAAACATTAATAATTCCTATAAAGAAATGCGCCGCCTGCAGAAAGACCTTGATACACTAAAAATGAACTATGCCCAGAATGTAGTGTATGCTTACAAGAACCGGAGCAATTATGATTTTCTCAACTTCCTTTTTTCAGCCAGTGATTTTAACGATGCCATCCGTCGTATTTCATATATGCGTGCTTACCGCAACTACCGCTCACAACAACTGGACGCCATTGTAAAAACAGAAAAACTGTATAAAGAAAAAATTGTAGAGCTCACCAATAACAAAAAAGAAAAAACTGCAGTGCTGGGTGAACAAACCAAAGAAATGGGGGAGCTGGTAAAAGATAAAAACGAGCAGGCTGCTGTGGTAGATGAAATCAAAAAGAAAGAAAAAGAAATCAATAAAACACTTGCAGCTAAAAAGAAACAGGCGCAACAGTTACAGGCATCCATCACTGCTGTGATTAACAGGGAAATTGCCAATGCAAGAAAAGAAGCGGCTGCCAAAGCAAAGGCTGAAGAAGCAAAAATAAAAGAGGAAGCAAAAAATAATACAACTGTTAATGCACCTAATACAAATACTGCAGTTACAAATAAACCTGCCGTTGTAAAAAAAGAAGAAATAAAAAAGCCGGCCAGTTACCTGGAGTATAATAAAGAAGATATTGCTTTAGGTGCCAGCTTTGAAAGTAACAAAGGACGTTTGCCTTTCCCGGTAGATAATGGTTATATCTCCGGCAACTTTGGTACCAACACAGTACCCGGTACTTCAGTTAAATATCAACAGGATTTTATCACCATCACATCACCCGTTGGTACATCTGTAAAAGCCTGCTTTGACGGAGAGGTGATGAGTGTATATGATGTGGGAGGAATGACTGCTGTTACCATTAAGCACGGAAAATATTTTACTACTTACAGCAACCTTGCATCTGCAACCGTATCAAAAGGTCAGCAGGTAAAAACAGGACAGTTAATAGGAAGGGTTGGCGAAAACCTGGATGGTGATGGAGAGTTGAATTTTATTCTTGCAAGAGAACTTCAATTCATCAATCCTACCGGTTGGTTACGCAGTCGCTGAGGCAGGTACAAACCGTTCATACAACGCTTCATACTTTGGTACAATGCGGTGAATGGCAAACTGTGCTGCATGTTCTTTTGCATGCAGTTTGAAAGCAGTTAATTGTGTTTCGTCCTGCAACAATTCAATACCAAGTTTACTCATAGCTTTAATATCACCTACATTGGCCATGTAACCGGTTTGTCCATGCAGATTAATTTCAGGCAAGCCACCGGCATTGGTAGAAAGTACAGGCACACCGGCTGCCATGGCTTCCAGCGCTGATAAGCCAAAACTTTCGTATTCAGAAGTGAGTACAAACAGATCAGAAATGGCAAGGATTTCTTCCATTTCCTGTTGCTTACCAAGGAAACGGATTTCATCACACAAATTCAGCTCACGGCAGAGCTCTTCTGCATCGGGGCGGTCTGGTCCATCACCTACCATCAGTAATTTGCTGGGAATAGCTTTATTGATTTCATGAAAAATCCGGATCACATCATTCACCCGTTTTACCTTACGGAAGTTGGAGGCATGGGCAATGATTTTTTCGCCGTTAGGCGCCAATACTTTTTTGAATGCATCCAGCGGTTTTTTTGAAAACCGTTCCACATCCACAAAATTGTAAATCACTTCAATTTCCTTTTCTACGGAAAAGTTATGGTAAGTTTCTTTTTTGAGATTTTCTGATACCGCTGTAATCGCATCACTTTCATTAATAGAAAAAGTTACCACCGGCTCAAAGGTCTTATCTTTTCCTACTAAGGTGATATCAGTACCATGCAAGGTTGTAATCACCGGAATATCTTTTCCTTTCTTCTTCAGAATCTGTTTGGCCATATAAGCAGCAGATGCATGTGGGATGGCATAGTGCACATGCAGTAAGTCAAGATCATTATTGAGCACTACATCCACCATGGTGCTGGCCAGTGTGGTTTCATAGGGCGGATAATCAAACAAAGGGTAATGCGGTACCCTTACTTCATGGTAAAATATATTGGTAAAAAAACCGCTTAAACGAACGGGCTGCTGGTAGGTAATAAAGTGAACGGCATGTCCTTTTTCTGCCAATGCTTTTCCGAGTTCTGTAGCAAGTACACCGCTTCCTCCAAACGTGGGGTAACAAACAATTCCTATTTTCATATGCTGTTAAAGTAGAACGAAGTTAGGATTTTAAATTCACTGCCCTTTTTTATCCATTGCCATTAATCCTGCTTTAAGTAGGTTTGTAACAATTCACAAAATATTCATCATGCGCATTGTTTTCACTTTTTTCATCAGTCTCATTCTCGCCGGACAATTGCAATCACAAACAACAAAAGACTCCTTAATGTTCAAAAGCATAGCAGATCTTGTTTTGAGTGATGGGAAAGCGTATGAAAATCTACGCTTTCTGTGCAAGCAGGTAGGGCCACGCCTCAGCGGATCGCCGCAGGCTGAAAAAGCAGTAAAAGAAACCTTCAGGATGATGAAAGAAATGGGAGCTGATACTGTATATCTGCAACCCTGCATGGTGCCGCATTGGGTACGTGGAGCTAAAGAAAACGCAGTATTAACAAATGCAGGCGGACAATCCATTCAACTAAATGTATGTGCTTTGGGTAATAGTGTGGGCACCGGAAAAGCAGGTATTAAAGCTGAAGTGATTGAAGTGCGTTCTTTTAAGCAACTGGATAGCCTGGGTGAGGAAGGGGTGAAAGGCAAAATTGTGTTTTATAATTTTCCGATGAATCCGACTTATGTTGAAACCTTTCGTGCATACGGAGAAGCAGGGCAGTTCCGTGGTCGTGGTCCGAGCATGGCGGCCAGATACGGAGCACTTGGAGTAATGGTTCGTTCACTCGCCAGTAATATTGATGATTTTCCGCACACAGGTGCCACTACGTATAATGATTCATTTCCAAAAATTCCTGCTATTGCAGTTTCTACCAGACACGCTGAGTATGTAAGCAATGAGTTGAAAAAGAAAAACGGATTGCAATTGTATTTCCGTACAGAGTGTGAAATGTTGCCAGATGTACAGAGTTATAATGTAGTTGGTGAAATAAGAGGTACTGAATTTCCGGATGAAGTAATTACTGTAGGAGGTCACCTGGATTCATGGGATCTTGCAGAAGGCGCTCATGATGATGGTGCCGGTTGTGTACAGAGTATGGAAGTGATTAACGTGTATAAGAAATCAGGTATTAAACCCAAAAGAACCATTCGTGTAGTGATGTTTATGAATGAAGAAAACGGATTACGTGGCGGACGCAAGTATGCAGAAGTGGCGAAAGCGGAGAATAAGAAATTCATCTTTGCACTGGAGAGTGATGCCGGTGGTTTTACACCAAGAGCTTTTGGTTTTTCCATAGGTGGAGATACCTTAAAAAGATTACGCAATTGGGTGCCGCTCTTTAAACCTTACGGTGTGTATGAGTTTAGTGAAGGTGGTGGTGGTGCCGATATCGGTCCGCTTCGTCCGTTGGGTACTTTGTTGTGCGGTCTCCGTCCGGATTCGCAACGTTACTTTGATCATCATCATGCAGCCAATGATACGTTTGAATGGGTGAGCAAGAGAGAACTGGAACTGGGTGCGCTGAATATGGTGTTGCTTTTGTACGTAGTGGATCAATATGGTTTGTAAGGGGCAGTTTACCTGCATTCTCTCAACAATACTTTAATCACTTCGTCATGCCAGTCTTTGGCACGTTCCGGGCTGCTGCCAATAGCCACCAGTCCTACTTTGCCGTATTGTGAAAGTGTGGTAATGAGATGAAACATAACTCCTTCCTCTGTGGCATTGCTGTAATGCAAACCATTGCACATGGCAATATCAATAAGGTCATAAGGTGTTAAACCTCTGAAACATTCATGCTGGAGGTTATCTGTGGCAAAATAATATCGTTGCTTACCATTTTTCATATAGTAATTGCCGGTAGCTGCGTCGTAATCACCTTCCGTTAAAAACTGAAGCATCAGGTAAGGATGTGTAGTGCCTCCTTTACGCAGGTTTATTTCAATAGCATAATGTTTCCATACACCTTCTTCTTTAACACTCATAAAATCAATTCCGAAACGACCCAGCACACCCAACTGCTGTAACGCTTCTGAAATAATGGCGCCATAACTGCCTATTTCCGCTGCATATTCCCGGTTAGCAGGGAATCGTGCACCTAAAAAAACCTGCCCATCTTCACCTCCCAGCACCTGGTCGTGTGTGGAAAGTACATCAATTTTACCGGCCGGGTTAATACGGCATTGTACAGAAGGTGAAGCTTTTTCATCTCCCTCTAAAAACACTTCTACAATTCCTTCCATCCATTCAAATTTTTCAAAGAAACGTTCGGCGTTCAGGTTATCAGCCACTATACTCAGGTTGCTGTACAGGTTTGCTGTAATCCACTCATGCAGTGTTTCATCTGATGGTGCGTCTTTGTATTTAAACACGGCATTACCTTCTCCACTAAAACCATCATTCATTTTTATCACTGCTTTTCGCAACGCAGGGTATTTATATTTTAATTGAGTTAAACAGTCCACAACTTCCTGGCGGGAGGTTATATCTTCAAAGCCATCCGGTACAGCAACACCGCATTTTTTAAAAAGCTTACGGGCTGCACTCTTGGTACCCAGAAAAGCAAGATCAGGATCGCAGCCATAAATAGGCAGATTGAGTTTTACAGCCAGTGTTCGTTCATACCTTGTAACATTAAAACAGGTGATATGAGCGGGCCGGTGGGGCAGTATGTGTTCCTGAATGCGTTTCATAAGACGGGGCCGTTCCAGTATTTTCTCTGTGAGCGAACGGGAGGAAGCATCATAACAACTGAGTAATGTTAACCGTTGTTTAGCATGCTCTCCGGTAATACCCGGCAGCAGGTGCAGGTAATAATCAATAATACCCGGATCAACCGGTACACTGGTGAGATAAACCACATGCGTGCGGGGCATACGTAACAGCATGAGCATGCATAACAATCGTTCCTCATAATAAAAATGCCCTTTGATTTTGGAAAGAATTTCCTGGTCCAGGGTAAGACTGGGTACAACTATCACAGTACGCTCAGCCAGTTTATCCGGAAAAGTTACTCTGAACTGTTCTGCAAACTGCTCCTGCAGATGATGGAAAATGAGTTTCTCCTGCGCAGGCGTAGCCTGAACATCAGTTGAAAAATTCTGAAATTGATGAACACTGTCCGTACCCATAAGAAGTCAGAAAAATAAACCATGGTTTTTTGTAAGTTGATGATGCACATCATCAGTACTGCTGATGCAGATAGTTGTACCTGCTCCGGCATTTTTACCGATAAAAACCTGCTGTTTACCGACGGGCAGCATTTGTATGCCGCTCTTCTCTTGTCAACTGAAGCAGGTGATTGTAGGTTTGCATTATTAAACGAAAAGAATATGAACGAACAAGCAAAAAAGAAAAGCGGTGTATTGAATGATCGTGTACTCGTAGGTGTATTTATTATTGGTGCAGCCGTTTTACTGCTTTTGAGAAATCTTGGTTTTTGGTTTCCTTCCTTTTTATTTACATGGCCCATGATTTTAATTGTTATTGGTCTGTATTTAGGACTGCGGGAAGGTTTCCGGAATAACGGATGGTGGGTATTGGTGGGTATCGGCGGTTTTTTTCTGTTGAACAGACAATTAAAAGAATTTGATCTCGGTGACTTCTTCTGGCCACTGTTGATTTTTGGTATTGGTCTTTCTGTTTTATTAAGTAAAGGCAGGAGCGGAAAAAAAACATCAGAACCTGAAACAATCATCACACCCGAACCTATAGCTGCTGATGCAAACACCTCAGCAACACCCGGCAACGAAAATGAAACAGTTGTGGATGCTGCCGCAATTTTCGGTTCTGTGAAAAAAAATATCTACTCCAAAAATTTTAAAGGGGGAGAAGTGGTATCAATTTTCGGTGGTACAGAAATCAATCTTATGTATGCTGATTTTACAGGGGTTGCCAAACTGGAAATCGTAAATGTGTTTGGCGGAACTACCTTGATTGTTCCTGCGCACTGGCAAATCAAGAGCGAAGCGGCTGCTATCCTGGGTGCTATTGAAGATAAACGCAGAGAACCTGCTGCTGTACAAACGGATAAAGTGTTGATGATTGAAGGATTTGTTTTGTTTGGCGGTATTGATATTAAAAGCCGTTAAGTACTTTGATAAAAAGATGTGGTGTATACAAGCACTGCAACCAACTACACTCTAACCAAACTGTTGTATGAGAAAAGAACAACCTATACAGTCAACTCCGGTTTACAAACCGGCTGAGAACTGGTACCTGGTAAAAATTGTTTTCCAGATTATTTGTGGCAACGGAAATCATAAACCGCAGTTTGAGGAACAATTACGGTTGATTATAGCAGCATCACCCGTTGCAGCAACTGAAAAAGCAAAACAGTTCATTTTAACTGAAGAGGTTCCCTTTGAAAAAGTAGTATGGAAATTTGTGGCCATTACCGATATCTATCTTTTCACGAACCTGATGGATGGTGCTGAGTTGTTTTCACAAATTACAGAAACAGAGTACGGGGCAGCTTTTATGCAAACACAGGAGTTAAAACAAAAAGCACTTCAAAACAGGCTGTTTATTCCATACCATTAAACCTTATTATCTTAACTGTTTATTATGGCTGCATCTCCTTTCCGATCCACACAATTCATGATTCCATTTTCCATTGGTTGGTTTGTGTGGATTAGTGTGCACCAGTTGGCCTTGTATTACATGGGAGTTGACTGGTTTACTGCTTTAACGGATAGTATTGTAAGCAATAGCCTGTTGATTTTTATTGCCTTACTGCTGTTCACCATCTTTCGTTTTTACTTGCCCCGTTCACATGGTTTTTTAAATATTTTTATCTGGGTTGTGTTGTTAACTGTTGCGTGGTTTTTCGCCTGTCATCAGTTGTTGATTCGCTTTCTGCCCGATAAACAGTACACAGATCTGCTTTCTGCTTCCTGGCCTTTACGTGCTGCCGTTGGTTTTTTAGTAAACAGTGTAATGAGTGTGATTGCTTATGCTTACTTTAACTGGCAGGAGCAAACTGCTGCTGAAAAGCAGAAAGCAGAAGCACTGCAACTGAGTAAAGAAGCGGAGCTTTTTAAATTAAGAGAGCAGTTACAACCGCATTTTTTATTCAACGCACTCAACTCTATTAATGCTTTGATTACAGTGGCGCCGGTACAGGCAAGGACAATGGTGCACCAGTTAAGTAACTTTTTAAGACATACGTTAAGAAAAGAGCAGGAAGTACTTATTCTATTAAGTGATGAACTTCAAACGCTTGAATTATATCTTGAAATTGAAAAAGTTCGTTTTGGTAATCGTTTGTCGGCTGCCGTGCATACATCTGAAACCTGTAATGTTGCACAATTGCCGCCATTGTTATTACAACCATTGGTAGAGAACGCCATTAAATTCGGGTTGTATGATACCACCGATGATATACTGATTGAGCTTACTGCCAACTGCATCAATAATGATCTTATCATCACCATTCAGAATCCTTTTGATGCCACAACAAGTCTTCCTCAAAAAGGAACCGGTTTTGGATTAAGCTCTGTGCAGCGTCGTTTGTTTTTATTGTATAACAGAAGTGATTTGCTGAAGACAGAAGTGAATGGAAATCTATTTAAAACAACAGTTTGTATACCCCAACCCGTGAATAAAGCCAATGCATAAAGTCATAATTATAGATGATGAACCTTTAGCCCGCAGTGTGGTAAAAGAATATCTGCAAACGCATCCGCAACTGGAAGTAGTAGCAGAATGCGGTAATGGATTGGATGGAGTTAAAGCTATTCAGCAATACCAGCCGGACCTCGTGTTTCTGGATGTACAAATGCCCAAGATCACCGGTTTTGAAATGCTGGAGTTACTGGATGAACCGCCTGCTGTCATTTTTACCACCGCTTATGATGAGTATGCATTAAAAGCATTTGATGCCAATGCAGTTGATTATCTCTTAAAACCTTTTACACAGGATCGTTTTGATAAAGCAATTGCTAAATGGCGGGATGCAGCAAGCACTCCTGCATCATCTTCTATTCCTGCGTTATTGGCACAAGCAGTTCATCATCCCTTGCATGCAGAACGTATAGTGGTAAAAACAGGAAGCAGGATTAAAATCATTCCGGTGCAGCAGGTGCATTACCTCGAAGCCTCTGATGATTATGTAAAAATTTTTACGGATGAAGGAAGTTTTCTCAAAAAGCAAACCATGTCTTTACTGGAACAGCAGCTAAATACAACGCATTTCATCCGTACACACCGTTCCTATATCATCAACATTCAATATATCACCCGTATTGATCCCTATGAAAAAGAAAATCATATAGCTGTTTTAAAATCAGGAGCAAAAGTGCCGGTAAGTAAAACGGGATATCCAAAACTAAAAACAGCACTTGGTTTATAATTATTTCCGGATGATGAGTTCTGCTTTATAATCTTTTTGTGCAATGGGTTTTAATCCGTCAGGGTAGGGAGTAAGGTTTTGTAATTTGAAGTTATAACCGGCCACAGTAGTATCCGTATAATATTGCTGCCACTCTGTTGTGTATAAGCTGAACGGGTAAGTGGTGCCGTCTTTGATGAGTGTAAAATTTATTTCGGCCACGCCCTGCCAGATACACATGGCAGCAGAAGGGCACCTTGAGTCGGCAGCTACACTATCCATTACAAGACAGAAATTTTTATCATCAGCACATAGCTTTTTGCCTTGGCTCATCGTAAAAGGTTGATTCAATTGAATAGGATCAGGCTTTTCTTTAAAGCAGGAACTAAAAGCCAGCAACAATACCGCAAGCATTAATTCTTTCATAACCCTTTTTTATGAATGACTCCGGGTTGTACAGAAACGTTGCTTTATTTATTCCAACAAAAATTTTTATCGAAAGGGAGAGAGGCTTTACCATTCCTGCCCGATCCAAACAGCACCACCTATGCTGTTACGGGAGGCACCGGTAGCATCGGCCAGGAGATTGTTTTCTTCTCTCCAGCGAAGCACTGCAAAAAAGCAACTGTTTACAATTGCCTGTTCTGATGAGTTGCCTGCCTGCGACAGTTGAGGAAAGGAGAGCGTTTGATTACTGCCGCCTAAGGCCGTATCAATATTGGTAAAATGGCTTACAGTGTTAATGCCGGTAAGTGCCGCCACAGCACCTCCATCGCCGAGGGTAAAATCAACCGGTGCAGGTAATTGTTTGCCGGGGCATGCAATTAATTGAACCTGGTAATGCAGTTGGTGTTCTTCAATAAACCTGAGCAGGGTATTTGCCATCAATTCACCATAAGATTGATGTAATTGAAAAAAAGGAGCGAGGGGTAAATCAATAGCTGCCTGTAGTTGCTGCTTCCAGTCATCTGTATAGGAATACTGAGTAACAGCTTTTATTTCATACGACCAGTTTTTACCATTTACTTCAAATTGTACCAATGCCACCTGTAACGCATCATTGTTCAGCTCTGTAATTCCTGCAACCCGGTAAACCATTTTTTCTGTTTTTCTTTTTTCCGTTTAGATTTGTAAAAGTACGTTAGCCTTACGCTTTACGTTTCAAATTTTTTTTATGGTGATTAATTTAAGTGAGCAGCATTCTTTGGTGAGTAATTGGGTAGCAGAGTTGCGTGATACAGAAGTTCAGGATAACCGTATGCGTTTCCGCAGAAACCTGGAGCGCATCGGCGAAGTGGCAGGTTATGAAATCAGTAAACTGCTGGAGTGGGATGAAAAAGAAATTACAACGCCTCTCGGAACAGCCAGCTGCAAAATGCTGAAAGCCCAACCGGTTCTGGCTACTATTTTAAGGGCCGGATTACCCATGCACCAGGGGTTGCTCAATTACTTTGACAAAGCAGACAATGCTTTCATTTCTGCCTACCGCAAGCACCACAGGGATGGAAGTTTTGAAATAAGTCTTGATTATGTAAGTTGCCCTTCGCTCGAAAACAGGGTTATCATCATCTCTGACCCCATGCTGGCAACTGGCAGTTCTTTGGTAAAAACAGTGCAATACCTGCGGGATGAAGGCCAGCCTTCTGAAATCCACATCGTTTGTGCTATTGCCTGTACCGTGGGAATTGAATACGTACAACGCAATGAACCGAAAGTAAAAATCTGGTGCGGCGCCATTGACGATGAACTTACCGCTAAGGGTTATATTGTACCGGGATTAGGAGATGCCGGTGATTTAGCTTACGGAACCAAAGTCCAGATGTAAGAAAACTACTTTTTATGCGTTATAACCTGAAAAATACCGGAACTAAAAAACTCAGAAACCAAAATCGTCCATTCCTGATGCAAAGATCCTTACTCCTGATACTGCTTTTTGTTGCTGCAACCTCCTATGGGCAGGACCCCAATTTTTCCCAGTTTTTTGCTTCACCGCTTACCCTAAACCCGGCTATGACGGGCAAGTTTAACGGGGTGAGTCGCCTGGCAATTAACTACCGCAATCAATGGCCTACTATCAATACTGCCTTCCGTACCGGAACCGCTTCGGCAGATTTTAATATCATTCCTAACCGTATTCCCGAGTTTGACCAGTTTGGTGTAGGGGTAATGGGTATGTATGATGTTAACGGAGCCGGGGTGATGAAAAACAGTTACCTGGCAGCATCTATGGCCTATCACAAAGGACTGGATGAAAACGGGTACCACAGCATGGGTGCCGGTTTTAGTGTGAATTATGCTCAGAGAAGACTCGATCTTTCCAAGCTGAATTTTGAAGATGAACTTACATCACTTGGTTTTACGGGTGTTACCAGCGAAGTATTTAATGGCAACGGTCAGTTTCTGAATGTAAATTATATGGATGTGAATGCCGGATTTTTATATACCGGTGCCACCACAGATTATAACAATTTTTACATCGGGGCTTCTTTATACCATATCAACCGTCCCAAGGTAAGTTTCCAGGGGGCTACCTATTTAATGAATCCACGTTTCACTGTACATGGCGGCGGTTATTTTCCGGTGGCTGATGGTACAACCGTTTTTGCCAGTGCGTTGCATCAACGCCAGGCAGGCGCTACTGAAACTATTTTCGGTGCAGCGGTAGGTCTTACTGTAAACAGCGATTATGATAACGCTACTGAACTCTATGCCGGTTCCTGGGTTCGATGGAACGATGCGATCATTCCTTACATTGGTTTGGAAACAGGCAATCTCCGCTTAGGAATCACTTATGATGTAAATACATCCCGTTTAGCGGCTGCTTCTCAAAGAAGAGGTGGTATGGAAGTTTCATTGATCTACATTACCAAACACGCTGATCCCAATAAAAAGAAACTGGCCTGTCCTAAGTTTTAAAGGCAATTATGCTGAAATGTTTATTGATGTTTCAATAACTGCATCACCATTGGTAATACCCACCAGCAAAAAGCTGTAATAAGAATTATGCTGATGATGTTCAGCACCAATCCGGCTTTCAGCATGTCTTTCAGTTTAATATAACCACTGCTGAATACAATTGCATTGGGCGGTGTACCCATGGGCAACATGGAAGCAGCGCTGGCAGCAAGCGTCATAGGAATGCCTAATAACAAAGGATCCAGATGCAATGCGTCAGCCAGGGCCGCCAGTACAGGCGATAAAACAATCACCTGGGCGATATTACTCATCACTTCACTTAAAAAAATCGATACAACGGTTATCAGCAGTACCAGTACCAATCCGTTACCGGTACTAAAGCCTGCCAGTCCTTTTCCGATCAGTGCCATTACTCCTGCTTTTTCCATCGCATTCGCAAGGGCAATACCTCCGCCAAATAATAACAGGATACCCCATGCCATTTTAGAAGTATCATTCCATTCCAGCAGCATACGGTTCTTTCCTGCTTCATCTTTAGCAGCGGGGATGGCAAAGAGTAATAAACCACCAAGTATCGCAATCATATTGTCATCCAGCTTAAACCAGGGTTGTTTGTTGATGAGGTCTTTGAACATCCAGAGCAGGGCCGTGAAAATAAAAACAAGCAGCACTCTTCGTTCAGATGTAGAAACAGGTCCCAGGTTTTTCAATTCATCATTGATGAAAACTCTTGCTTCAGAACTGCTTTTGATATGATTCGGAAACATCCACCTCGTGAGCACATAATAAAGACTTAATAAAAGTAAAATGGCTAAGGGCGTACAAACCAGCATCCAGTCACTGAACGCAACGGTATAACCGTATTTTTTTTCAATAAAGGCTACAAAAGCAACATTGGGCGGTGTACCGATAACAGTGGCCATTCCACCTATATTACTGGCATAAGCAATTATCAGCATCAGTACTACTGCAAAGTTTTGCATGTTTGTACCCGGTTGCTCATGCTCTTTCATTACAGCAATTACACTCAGTGCAATAGGAAACATCATCATGGTAGTAGCGGTATTGCTCAACCACATACTCAAAAAAGCAGTAGCAATGATAAAGCCCAGTATAATTCTGTTACCACCGGTGCCCGTACGTTTTACAATCTGCAATGCTATCCGTTTATGCAGGTTCCATTTTTCAATGGCCAACCCAATCATAAAACCACCCATGAATAAGAATATCACCGGATTACTGTAAGCTTTGCTGGTTTCTTCTATTGTGGAAATTTTGAATAAAGGAAATAAAAACAAAGGGATCAGTGCAACAGCCGGCATAGGCATTGCTTCCAGTATCCACCAGCAAATCATTAATGCTGCAACGGCAACAGCTTTACAGGCATCAGGCTGCAGTGAAAAAGGGTTTGCAAAAAATAAAAATAAGCTCAGAACTAATCCTGCCGAAAATGAAAGCAGTTGTTGTTTGGTTTTAAGCAGATCCATTGTTTAAAAATAAGTATTACAACAGTTCAATAGCTGTTTTATTAAAGGCATGTTTTGTTACCTGCGCATGGTCTTTGATAAAAAAGCGGTAGAGCCATTGCGCATGTGGCCCTGCATAATCAACACCAATCCGTTTGCCCGTCATAATGGTTGCTGAACTAAAACCGTCATCTGCTATAAAAAACTGTTTGCTCAGAAGTGAATGACCGGTGTGTTGTGTAAAAATGCCCAGCGCTTTTCCTGCATTACCCGGACCACGGCCGATGGATATTTCCATTTTTGTTTTATTGAAACGTTGCAGCATCCATTGCTTTCCTTCTAACGGTTCTACACCTCTTATTAAAACAGCATCCGGAATATTTTTTTGATTGGTAACAATGTTAAACATGTGATGAATACCATAGCAGAGATAAACATAAGCGGCACCTCCTTCGCCAAACATCACTTCAGTGCGTTCTGTTCTTCTTCCGTTATAAGCATGTGAAGCACGGTCAACAATACCTGCATAGGCTTCTGTTTCAACAATACGAGCTGCAGTATAGGCATTGTTGAATTTTGTAATCACTACTTTGCCCAGCAGCATACGGGCGAGCAGAGCCACATCTGTATGCAGGTAAAATTCTTTGTTGAGCTTTTGCATTTAATGGTTATTTTGCGTTGCCTCACTGCGAAACGCCTGTTGTACAATTTAAATTGATTTTGATTTGCTGAAAGAACTGGTCATAGCAATACAGGCTTATTTCCGTGCACATGATTTTATTCAGCGGCACAAGTTATGGAAATGGATATTGATTCCGGGGTTCATCTATGCACTCCTGTTCAGCGGCGGTATTTATCTTTTCTGGACCACCACCGGCGATTTCCTGGATTGGCTGTTTAATGTAGTAGGCATCAAACGCTGGCTGGATGCCATGAACAATAGTTTCCTCAACTTTCTGTTCATATTCGGTACCATTATTTTTCAGCTCATTCTCATGTTCTTTTACTTTTCACTGTTTAAATACCTGTTCCTCATTGTGGGTTCGCCGGTATTTGCCTATTTAAGTGAAAAGGTGGAGAGCATTATTGAAGGCAAAGAATACCCCATCAGTTTAAAGCAACTGCTCAGCGATATCGTAAGAGCGGTTCGTTTGGCCTTACGTAATACATTATGGCAAACGGTCTATACAATCAGCATCTTACTGTTTTCGTTAATTCCGGTAGTAGGCTGGGTCAGTCCGTTGGTAGCTTTTATGGTGGAATGTTATTATTATGGTTTCTCTATGATGGATTACAGTGCAGAGCGTCATAAATTATCTCCCTCACAAAGTATTGAATTCATCAGCCAGCGCAAAGGATTAGCCATTGGTAACGGCATGGTGTTTTATCTCATGCATTTAATTCCTTTTTTAGGTTGGGTACTGGCACCTGCATATGCAGTAATTGCTGCTACTTTAAGTTTGTATCATCAAAATGATGAACCCTGATGGCTACTGTTTTTTTAATACCTGCTCCTTTGGATGCGGAACACCTGGAACCGATTCCCGCTTATATTCTAACTGCCATCAAATCCTGTAAGGTTTTGTTTGTTGAAAATGAACGTACCGCCCGCCGCTATTTAAAAAAGCTGGACCGTACGATTGTAATTGATGATTTTAAATGGCACACCATTCATAAAGCTGAGCAGGAAGTACAACAGCAACTGATCAATGCCATCAAACAGGAGCAAACAATAGGCATTATCAGTGAAGCCGGTTGTCCGGGTATTGCAGATCCCGGCCAGCTATTGGTTGATGTAGCACATAAGCAGGGCGCTGTAGTAAAACCATTAGTAGGGCCAAGTTCCATCTTACTGGCTTTGATGGCCAGTGGCATGAATGGTCAGCAGTTTGCTTTTGTAGGTTATTTGCCCGTGGATGAACAGCAGCGTAGAAAAAGAATTATGCAGTTAGAGGAGCTGTCAGCCAGGCAAAACAGCACCCAGGTATTTATTGAAACACCCTACAGAAATAATCAATTGCTGGATACGATTTTAAAATCCTGTAAACCAAACACAAAACTTTGTATTGCTGCGGATCTCACCGGTGATGCGGAGATGATTCAAACGAAAACCATTGCACAATGGAAAACCCAAAAACCGGATTTGCACAAACGGCCGGTTATTTTTTGTTTGATGGGTTAGGGGAGTTCTTCCAGTTTTACACTATCTACAATATAGGCTGATTCACCCCGCCAGGGCAGTGTGCCGTTTTTATTATTGTAATGAACTGTTACCATGCGGCCCTGCAAGAGTTCCATTTGTTTGGCAATATTTTCATTGGTTACAGAAAAAAGAAATTTTTCACTGGCAAGCGCTACGTTAGCATTACTGCGTATGCTGCTGAGAATCATTTCTCCTTCATAAGTTTTAAAAATGGTGCCTTTGTGCGAAAATTTCTGAAGCAGACCGCTTCGGTAGCCGGTGCTGTAGGTAAAGAAATATTTCCAGTAGATAAAAAGGGCTAGCCCGATCACTAAAATGAGGCTGAAGATGCCCACAAATCGTTTCATGTGTTAAGCGTTTCAGCCTCAAAATAATGCTTTAATCTGACATTGGAAATTCAACGAAGCGAGGAAGGCCTTAAAGGGCCGGATTAATACCAAAGGGCATGGAGATTATCCTCATCTTCCTGTTGATTTAAAACAACACCCCGACGGAGTGTAAAAACCTGTTCCAAAACCAAAGGATCTACCTGGAATTTACGGTCAATGAATTGTTTGAATGCTTCTATGAGCAGTTTAGTTTCGTGGTTGGAAAGATCCACCACGGCTTCAATGTCCTGTAATAACTTTTCCATTTTGGTTGGTTTAGATGAGGAATGGAACAGCTAAACAGCGATGGATTTATTTTGTTTGCTTTTTCTGAAAAAAAGTGAATTATTTCTTCCACAGCTTTTACACAAGCTGAAAGGCGTCTCCGTCAAACAAGCCGCAATCACTCAGCTTTAAATGCGGTATTACCAGCAATGCCATAAAAGAAAGTGTCATATAAGGTGCTGATAAAGAAGAGCCCATCTCTTTGGCCATTTGATCCAGCTGGCTGTAATCAGCAGCTATTTTGTAACCATCATCAGCGCTCATTAATCCTGCCACCGGTAAGGGCAGGATATGTTCATTATGAGCATCGGCTGCACTTACTCCTCCTTTTGTTTTGATAATGAGGTTCACGGCACGGGCAACACTGTCAGCATCAACACCCACTGCAATAATGTTATGACTGTCGTGTGCTACGGATGAAGCGATAGCACCTTTTTTCAAACCGAAATTTTTTACAAAGCATTTAGCTACAGGTGCATTTTGGTAGCGGTTTACTACCACCATATATAATAAATCTTTTTCTGTATTGGCATTGATTATACCGTTGCTAATAGAGAAGGATGAAATAGGTTCTTTAAGCTTATTGGTAATAAGCTGTCCGTCCAAAGCTTCAACAAGATACACCTGTTCAAAATTTTCTTCATCAGCTGTACCAAAGCGATTGAGATGAAATTCAAAATCACGAACCCCTTTTTCATCACAGTGAAAATGATTAATAGCGGTTGCTGTTTTTGTTTGAATCAGCGATTGGCCGTTTTCAGCTACCAGCATACCCTGTACATAAGTTTGTACTACTTTAAATTGCTGCAGGTCTTCCACCACAATAAAATCGGCAGCATCTCCGGGTCGTAACAAACCGGTATTGGTTTTATAATGTAATACAGGGTTTACACAGGCCGCCTGGAGTACATCAAAAACATTTTTGCCTTTTGCCACAGCCCTTGCACAAAGCTGGTTGATGTGACCTTCCACCAAACTGTCAGGGTGTTTATCATCACTGCAAAACATTAGCATTGGTGCATGTGCATCTATCAAATCAATGAGCGCCTCAAAGTTTTTGGCCGCACTGCCTTCACGGATAATGATCTTCATTCCGGACTTTAATTTATCCAGTGCTTCTTCAGCTGTAAAACATTCATGATCAGTACTGATGCCTGCAGCTATATATTGATCAGATAAAGGAGGCCGCAACCCCGGTGCATGTCCATCCACCGGCTTGCCCAACTCATGTGCCGCTTTGATTTTTTTCATCACCTCTTCATCACTTTGAAGTACACCGGGAAAGTTCATCATTTCACTCAGGTATAAAACATCCTCTCTTTCAAGCAATGTTCTTACATCCGCAGCGGTAAGTGTGGCACCGGCGGTTTCAAAGTTGGTGGCAGGCACACAACTGGGAGCGCCGAAATTGAATTTAAACGGAACGGTTTTACCATTCTCAATCATAAACTCCACTCCCTTTATGCCGCATACATTCGCTATTTCATGGGGATCACTGATGGTGGACACCGTACCATGGACCACCGCTAATTTTGCAAACTCGGCCGGTACCAGCATAGCGCTTTCAATATGCACATGTGCATCTGTAAAACCCGGCAGTACAAAAGGCCCAAGCAGTGGATCAGTTGCAGGGCCAGCTTTTTAATGGCGGCAATCTTTCCGTCTTCTATTACTACTTCGCCGGTAAAAAAACTGCGTTCAAAAATGTTTACAATCGTACCTGCAACGGTAAAAGCACTCATAACGTCCTTGTTTGGATGGTTGAAAAGAGCCGGCTAACTTAATCAAACAAAACAATTTTTCGTTGGCAGCCCTGTCTTACATTTGTTTGGCAATAATACTCTATTAAATGAAATGCTCATAAAGGATGTCGGCCAACTTATATTGAAAACAGGCATCTTGCGGGGCATATTAAAAAAATCAGAAATGAAAAAGATTGCTTTGCTGCTGTTTGCAGCCGCCGGTTTTGTTTCAGTAAAAGCCCAAACGGCTGATGAAATTATCAATAAACATATAGAAGCCATGGGCGGTAAAGCCAAATTGCTTTCTATTAAAAGCATATACATGGAAGGAACCAGTGTGATGCAGAACGGTACAGAAATCAGCCAGAAAACATGGAAGGTGGATGGAAAATTATACCGCCAGGAAATTAACAGTGCCATGTTCAATTTTGCAATGGTGGTAACAGATAAGGAAGGCTGGCGCCAGAACCCACGTAATGGCGGGGCTTTTGAACCAATGACAGCAGAAGCAGTGGCCAATATGCAGTCGCAAATGGACTGTGCCGGTGCCTTTGTGGATTATGCTGGCAAAGGACACAAGGTGGAGTTGATAGGCAAAGAAGATATTGAAGGTGTACCCGCCTATAAAATAAAAATCACTTATAAAAGCGGACAGGAAGCCAGTTTTTTCTTTGATGCGGCTACCTATTACATCATCCGTATGACGGCCCGGGGTGGCGCAGGTATGGGCATGGGCGGCGGTGGAGGCCGTGGAGGTGCTGACCAGGAACGCAGTACCGATTTTTCTGATTTCAAAAAAACTGACGATGGTTTTATCTTCCCCTTCAAAATAACACCTTTAGGAATGGGCGGTGGCATCTTTTACGAGAAAATTGAAGTAAACAAACCGGTGGACCCCAAGGCTTATAAACCTGAAGTAATGCAATAAAAAAATTCAGGACACTGTAACATATTCTTATTTTCAACTACATATCAATCACAAAAACTCAAATGAACATGAAAACGCTTCGCTTATTCGCTTTATTCCTGGTTGCTTCTTTCAGTTTAGCAACTGTAAAAGCACAAACTGCAGATGAAATCATTAATAAGCATATCCAGGCTATTGGTGGTTTAGAGAACTGGAAAAAAGTAAACTCTGTAGTTCAAACAGGTTCAATTTCATTTAATGGAATGGAGATTGCCGTTTCAGTTACAGTTGATAACAAAAAAGGGATGAGAAGGGATATAACTGTTATGGGAATGACAGGGTTTACAATTGTTACTCCAACTGCTGGATGGAATTTTATGCCTTTTCAGGGAGGTCAAACTGCTCCTGAGCCCATGACTGAAGAAGATTTAAAAGAAGCACAAGATGGATTAGATGTACAAGGAAGTCTTATTGATTATAAAGCTAAAGGACATTCTATTGAACTGCTTGGAAAAGAGGATGTAGAAGGAACAGAGTGTTTTAAAATTAAACTTACTCAAAAAGGTGGGAAAATTGAAACCTACTTTATCGATCCTAATACTTATTTTATTGTGAAGTCTATCGCAATAATGAAGGCTAATGGACAGGAAGCCGAAGTTGCTACAACATATTCTAATTATCAGAAACTTCCCGAAGGGATTTTTATACCGATGTTGATGGGAGTTCCACTAGGTGGTCCTGGGATGAATGTTGATTTTGTACTATCAAAAGTTGAAATCAATAAGCCGATTGACGAAACGATTTTCAAGCCTGCTAAATAAAAGGATATTTGTTATCATGATAATTAAGGCTACCTAATTTATGAGAGGTAGCCTTAATTTTAACAAACGTAATTATTGCTGCGCACCTCTACAATTATTGTACCATGCTCTTGCATATTCTTGACAGTTGGGAACACTGCTTCCAGAGGTGTTCATGCAAATTTGATATTGTGCAACTGAGCCAATTGCACAACCATCATAATTGCCGCCGTGTACTTTTTTTTGTTCGTCCCTTGAAAGTGCGGAGCCTAAATTTAAAAATTTCTTTTCCATAATTTTAAGTTTAGAGTAAATAATGTTTAAAGCTAATCAAGCTAATTATCAATTACAAGTAATCACAGGTTGTATTTTACAACCTAAAATCTTTAACATGAAGAATTTTTTTATAACCATCAACTTGTTTGCTGCCATTCATTCATTTTCCCAAACTACCATCAATGCTTCCACTTTTGGTATGATGGAAGCCCGCCAGATCGGTCCTGCTACTATGAGCGGCCGTATCACTGATATACAAGGGGTAAACAATGACGGGGGTAAAACTATTTATATAGGAACGGCAGGTGGTGGTATCTGGAAAAGTACCAATGCCGGCGCTTCCTTTAAACCCGTATTTGATAAATACACACAAAGCATCGGAGCCATTGCTGTGGATCAGAAAAACCCGAAGATTGTATATGTAGGTACCGGTGAAAGTAACATGCGTAACTCTGTTTCCATTGGTGATGGCATTTACAAATCAACTGATGCCGGTGATAACTGGACCAAACTGGGATTAGACAGCACCGAACATATTTCTAAAGTGTTGATTGATCCTTCTAATTCCAATACCATCTATGTGGCAGCACCGGGTCCTTTATGGAGCAACAGTACACATCGTGGTTTATATAAATCAACGGATGCCGGTAAAACCTGGGAAAAGATTTTATACATCAGTGATAAAGCAGGTGTGGCCGATCTTGAAATAGATCCCACCAATCCTAATACATTATATGCTACCACCTGGGAGTTCAGACGTTTGCCTTATGCGTTTAACAGCGGTGGCAACGGAAGCGGTATGTATAAGAGTACTGATGGTGGTAAAACATGGAAAGAACTTTCAAACGGATTGCCTAAAAAACCATTCGGACGTGTAGCCATTGCATTGGCTCCTTCTGCACCGCAAAATTTATTAGCGATTGTTGAAAGTGAGAACACCGGTTTATACATTTCATCAGACGGTGGTGAAAACTGGAAAGAGCAAAGTGCAACAGAAAACATCCGTTCCCGCCCGTTTTATTTTTCAACGCTGGAAGTAGATCCTAAAGATCCTAAAAGAGTATACCGTCCTGCATTTTCATTTGCTTATTCCAATGATGGCGGTTATTCATTTGCTGAAGCAAGCAGTGAAGGTGGGTGGGTGCACAGCGATCACCATGCTTTATGGATCAATCCTAACAATACAAACTTATTGTACCTGGGCACAGATGGCGGTGTGTATTACAGCCTGGACCGTGGTGTTACCTGGAAGTTTTGTAACAATCTTCCGGTAGGTCAGTTTTATCATGTGAGTGTAGATACGCAAACCCCTTACCGCATCTTTGGTGGTTTGCAGGATAACGGTAGCTGGTTTGCACCCAGTGCCACACCGGGTGGTGTAATGAATGGTGATTGGAAAAGTGTATATGGTGGTGATGGTTTCTGGACACAGCCTGATCCTCTAAATCCTGACCTTGTATATGCAGAATACCAGGGAGGTAATATGGCACGTATCAACATGAAAAACGGAACCAGTGTAACCATTAAACCCGAAGCACTCGCAGGTGATGAAAAATTACGATATAACTGGAACACCCCCATTGTAACAGGAGCTGCTAATAAGAAGAATCTTTACACAGGTGCCCAGTATTTGTACAAGAGTACCGACCGTGGCAGTAACTGGGTGAAAATTTCCCCTGATTTAACAACCAATGATAAAAAGAAACAGGAACAGGAAAAAAGTGGTGGTTTAAGTATGGATGTAACCAGTGCTGAAAACCACTGTACCATTTTTACCATTGCAGAAAGTCCGCTGGATGAAAATATGATTTGGGTAGGAACAGATGATGGCAATCTTCAGGTAACAACAGATGGCGGAAAAACATGGACCAATCTTGCTGATAATTATGCAGCAGCCGGTATTCCTAAACAAACCTGGGTAAGCAGCATTGAGCCAAGTATGTTTAATAAGAATGTAGTGTATGCTACGTTTGATAATCATATGTATGGTGATCATGCTACACATGCCGCCGTAAGTACAGACGGAGGTAAAACATGGAAGAAATTTGACAGCAAAGAGTTTACTGGTTTTGCACATAAGATTAAAGAAGATATCGTTAATAAAAATCTCCTCTTCCTGGGAACAGAAATGGGATTATTTGCAAGTGTAGATGGCGGTAAAGAATGGTTCCGGATGAAGAATAATATTCCCTGGTACAGCCTGGTGCGTGATATTAAAATTCAGGAACAAACAAACGATCTGGTATTGGCAACCCATGGCCGCAGTATTATTGTAATACCTGATATTTCGCCCATGAGAGCTATTACACCAGATGTGGCTAATAAAGAAGTAGTAATGCTCAACGAAAAACCTATAACATTAACCATGGGTAAATACGGTGGGCAGTTTCCGAATTCTTCCGGCGACTGGAACGGCGGTTCTCTTTCAGGTGGTATTACACCCATTCAATATTATCTCAAAGACCGTCCTAATTCCATTCAAATGGAAGTGTATGATAAAGAGGGCAAGCTAATTCAAAAGCTAAATCCATCTGCCAGGAAAGGTTATAATAAAGTATTCTGGAATTTAAGAGGTCTGCCGCCTAAAGTTGCAAAAGGTGGTAACACTATGGATTTTGGAGCGGTAGTTGCACCACAAGTTTTACCCGGTGCGTATACCGTAAAAATGAAAGTAAACGGTAAAGAATATACGCAGACAATACAGTTGGCACATGACGTCCAGAATACAGAGTACAGCTTGCAGGACCGTGAATTGCAATACAAAACTTCTATGGAGTTGCATGCCATGCACGAACGTTTAGCCAGGTTGGTTGATAGTATCGGCACTACACAAGCATTGCTCAAAAAACATATTGATTCAACCGGAAACAGTAAAACCAAAAAGCTGTTACAGGATTACTGGAACAAGCTGGAAGAACTGCGTTTAACCCTGGTGCCACCTGTTATGAAAGGTACCGGTGATTTAAAACGGTTACGCAGTGAAATTACAGATGTATATGCTGCAGTAGCTAACCAGGAAGCAAGACCCGGCAATCTGCAATTACAGCGGGTGGCAGTGCTGAAAAGTGAAATTGAAAAAGCAGAACAGAAAAATGCTGTATTGCAGCAACAGTTTCAAAAGAAAGCAATGGATGCTATTTTAAAAGAAAGTCCTAAACGGCCGGCAGTGAATACCCCGGCAAAGAATTAAAGAAACAGAATGAATATAAACAAGAGCGGCGCTTATGTCGCCGCTCTTGTTTTATCAGGAATGTTTTGATTTTCTTTTCAGCTGTAAGTAATCCAGGAAGTAAATTACTTTGAGTGAAAGATTATTGTTCTGATCGCTTTCCAATGTGTTGCCGAAATTTTTGAAATAGTTCTGTTCAATAAAGGAGTCCTGTGTAAAGATGGAATTCTTCCATACTACATTGAGGAAACTACCGGGAGCAAACTGCCAGGTATAAACCATATCAATATTAAAGAAGTTTACATTGCGGTTCATGTTTTTATTGAATGAAGGATTGGCCGTAAGCAGCCCGTTTTTCTCTAATGTAAAATATTCCTTATTGTCCACGCTGCTAAGGTAATGCCGCATACGAAAGGTGAGCCACATCATATTAGTGAAGCTGTATTTCACATTCAGAATATTTTCAATAGTGTTTACTTTTCTTCTTGCAAATACAACACTGCCGTTATCAAGAGCACTGAAGCCAATATTATTAAAGCGGGGTAAAAAGTTCAGGCGGTTGCTGATAGATAACTTATTATTGAACCGGTAGGTTTGGTTGGTTAATACATCCAGGCCCTGTGAATTATAGAAGTGAAAAATTCGTCTCGTAAAGACCTGTGCAGAAAAAGAATATTTCTTTGCTTCATTACTGAATACCCAGCCGCCAATGGCCAGGCTCGGCTTGCGGGTAAAATAGTAACCGGTGGCACGTGGTTCATAAAAATCATTTTGCTTACTGTTAAACCCGATGAAAGTACCAATCCACCATAATTTTTTACTCTGCACTTCAGCATTCAAATTCAAATTGGCATTTTGATAGGTTTCTTTAATGCCTTCAAAGGGAGTAAACAATTTGCTCACACGCCCGTTCATGTTCAGAAAGATGCGGTTGTACCAATCTTTCGGTTTAATCCATCTGTAATTAGCCCAGAAACCATGATCTAAGAAATTGTTATTTGTAAAATAACCAAGGTCACGGTGTGTGTATTTGGTATCAGATAATTCCTGCCATACATTAAAATTTAACCGACCGCTGGTTTTACCAAAGCTCAGGTTATGATTGTAGCCGTTTTTGTTTTTGCCTTCCGGTAAATAGCCTAACAGCTGACTGTAAGCCAACTTACCACTTACATTCCAGGTGTTTTTCTTATCGTTCAGACTGAAAAGGCCGGCGGTTACATTGGCATCATAATCATTGCCGCTCCGCATTACGTTCGTATTGATGAGTGAAATGCTGCTGTTATACTTCAATGTTTGATCCAGTACCAGTATGTTGTAGTTGGTTAACGGATCTGTTTCAATGGTTCTCTGTTCTTTGGAGTTGATATTTTCAATGGTAGCATGCTGTGCTTTGGTGATGGCATTTAATACACCAATACCAAGACCTTTCTGTGTACGTCCGGAAATTTTTGAAGCATTAATGAGTTTTGATTCCGTTGGGTTACGGATGATTTTTTCATTACTGTTGAGCTGGCCATATACATCATACAAATGAAGCGGCGAACCACCAATGCGGCGGGAGTAAAAAAGATTTCCTTTGCTGAACAGTTCTGTTCCTTCCGTAAAAAATGTTCTGTTTTCATTAAACTGAACTTCAAACGGCGTAAGGTTGAGCACCTGGTTATCACTTTGCACCTGGCCAAAGTCAGGGATCAATGTTGCATCCAGGGTAAACGCCTGGTTAATACCGTATTTCACATCCATGCCACCGTTCACCTGCGTGGTAGTGTTTTTGATGCCGGGTTGATTGGCAGGAAAATGATTGACATAAGTAGAGAAATAAGGTGAAAACTGTAAGCGTATGGGCGGCTTAATATTGGTAAGTCCGTTCCAGTAACCTTCCTGTGTTAAAAAACCATTCACCGTGGGGTCAATAGGACTCCACATAAACTGTTGCCCGGTTTTCTGACGGCGACGGGTGATGTTAATACCCCAGTCCTGCACTTCTTTTTTTCCAAAACGAATGGCGCCATAAGGAATAAACATTTCAAAGCTCCATCCATCTTCATGAATCTTAGCGCCGCTTTGCCACACAGCATTCCAGCTGAAATCTTCCTGGTTGCCATTAGGATTGGGAGCTACTTTTGCATCCCATTGTTCATTAAGCGGTGTAATAAAATATTCAAAACCGTTGAGGTTGTCTTTATACGTATCCAGAATTAAACCGATGAAATCATTGTTACCAAAACCATCTCTTCCTTTTAATTCAGTAGCAATGCTGTCTTTACTTCTTTCGTGCACATAGCCGCCAAAGTAAATACCATCATCAGAGTACATGATGTAAGTAACGGTTTTTGCAGCGGCATCTTCGGGGGCGCCTACTGTAGGGCGAAACTCCACAAAGTCTGTAGCAATAGATGCATCCTTCCACGCTTCATCATTCAGTTCACCATCAATAACTATTTTTTGTGTCGTTCGTTTGGCTACCAGTTGCCTGGGAGGAATTTTACCGGTAAACTCCGGTTTGGGTTTCGCACTGGTTTGCGCATTTATACTGCACACAGTGAGCAGAAAGCCTGCAATAAGCGTTAGTTGCTTCATGATGATTGATAAGGTTTATAATCAAGAGTCGGTGTAAAAATAGAAATGTTGCATGCTGAAAAAAGGGAAACTTTGATGAAATGCACCGAACTATTGATGAAATGTTATACAGGTTTTCAATGTCAGGAACTCAGCTTGATCAGTGGTTGATAACAGGGATGAGTTGTAAAAACAGGCACCAATAAATGTGAAGGTGGAATCACATGCATCCGGTAAGCAGATGTTAAAAAAATCAGGAATCTGGATGAACGGCAGTAAGGAACTGTTTTAAGGATCGGCTTTCTACTTGTTTTTTGTGGAATGCTTAATGTAGAATCAAGAGATTTCTCCCGCACAACTGCTAAAGTCTTCAAAACATAACAGCATTTTCAAAACCTTTTGCTCTGAATCCTGTTCATTAATGCTTATCAAAAAAATAAACTCAAGCGTATGAAAAAGTTTTTCCAGGCATCTGTTCTTGCAGCTGCATTTTTAGTAACTGTTGCGGCCGTGAAACAACAAAAAGACATTGTTGACATTGCTGTAAGTTCTCAGGCACATACCACCCTCGTAGCTGCTGTAAAAGCGGCTGATCTTGTAAGTACTTTAAAATCTGCGGGGCCATTCACTGTGTTTGCACCAGTGAATGATGCTTTTGCTAAATTACCCGCAGGCACGGTAGAAAACTTATTAAAACCCGAAAACAAAGCAACTCTTGCAAAAATCCTTACTTACCATGTAGTAGCCGGTAATATTGATTCAAAAGCAGTAGTAGCTGCTATTGAAAAAGGAAAGGGTAAAGCCGTATTAACTACTGTAAGTGGTGGTAAACTCACTGCTTCTTTAGATAACGGAAAAGTGAAGTTAACGGATGAGAACGGAGGTACTGCCTTTGTTACAGCTGTTGACTTAAAAGGCAGCAATGGTGTGATTCATGTAATTGATGGAGTGGTGTTGCCTAAATAATCAGTCCCCCATTGATTATGAAGAGAGAACAATTTTGTTCTCTCTTTTTTTATGCCTCTCATTATTCCTTTATCACTTTAATATCACGGAAATAACCTTCTGTTCCCACATCTACAAACAAACCAACAGAACCGGAAGAATCAGCGCCATGTTTCAGATCATTCACAATAAGTGCCGGCTGTTCCCGGTTGTTTACAAACAAACGGGCGCTGTTTCCTTTTACTACAATCTTAAGAGTAATCCATTCGTTCAAACCAATATCAGCATACGACTCATATTTTTCAGGGCTTTCTTTTCGTAAACGGTCAAACTTATAATCAGGGTAGGAAAAATATTGTGTGGAGTGATTCCGTCGTACCTGCTCTTCTGCTCTGCCATTGGCCGGACGGATATAGATGCATTCAAATTTTGTTTTGGTTTCATTGATGCGGAAGGCAATGCCGATAAATCCCCGGTCGTTGGGTCCGGCAGTAGGCAATCGTTTACTGAGTACTTTCATCTCAATACTCCCATTGCTGAACTCCAGGTTGTTGATGATGGCAAACGTAGGTTCATCAACAGCTTTTATGCTGCTGTCTTTTACTACCTGTATTGTTTTATAACCATGCACCGGTTGAATATGCATAAAAACTTTAGAGGCAGTAAAATTTTTTTCATCAGGCCTTATCTTTTGTGCTATTGCAGATGAGGTAAGGACAAATAAGAATAAAAAGCTAATGATGATCCGGTTCATACCCGCAATTTACTGCCTTTTACTACAGGGAAGCCTTCTGAAATAATAAGACTAACTGTACTTTATCTACTTACGAAATATAAACTTTTGATTGTGAGCAATTTTGATGGTGTTACACTTCCTCTTATCGATTTATAAGCTCATTTGATCGATTAAACAGTGTCCCTATTGCATACTGTTATTTCTTTGTTTAACTGATGACACAGTAGCTGTTAACGAACGGCGCCATTGCAACCTGTAAACTCGGCAGCCCGATTGTTTGAAAATATTCATAACCTGGTAAAACAAAAAGGCTGATTAAAAAAGTAATATAGGTTCTCTTATAGGTGTATAGGTTTATAGGTTAATAATAAGCGGGAGTTGATTCTTCAACTCCTTTTTTATTTACCTTCACATTACTTTTTACAAAATCAAATAATGCAGCTTTTGAAATGTATTATTATTGATGATGATCCGTTATCCTGCTCAGTACTCCAGGAATTAGCCCGGCAGAGAAACGAATTACGTCTGATCACTTCACTGAACTCTGTTGAAGAAGCGTCGGCATTCTTAGCCATGCACAATGATTTGGATCTTATTTTTCTGGATGTTGATATAAACGGATCGTCCGGTATTTCATTATTCAGGAAGCTGAAGCAGAGACCCAATGTTATTTTTACCACTTCTCATGAAGAGTTTGCTTTTGTAGCTTTTGAATTAGGAGCTATTGATTATTTAAAAAAGCCTTTTACAAAAGAGCGGTTTAACAGGTCAATTGACCGGTTGCTGAAACATGTTGCTGAAAAACCCACGGCAGCTACCCTGTATAAGGAGGATGAAAGGATGTTTTTTAAAGTGGGGCGTGTTTTTAAAAGTGTAGTTATCAGTGATATACTTTTCTTAAAAGGATCAAGGGATTATATACGGATTGTAACAACAGATCAGTCCATCATGGTACTGATGACGATGCAGGAAATGATGACAAAACTGGATCCCGAAAAATTTGTACGTACCGGCAAATCCTACATCGTTAATAAGAACCAAATAAAAGATTTTTCAGGAAATGAGCTTTCTGTGGGTAACAATAAAATTCCTGTAAGCCGCATTTATTTGCCGCTCGTTAAAAATAGTTTAGGGTTACCTTGATTACAGACGGTTACAGTCAATATTTTATTCTGTATCAAAAAATGATTGGTGATCCTGAACAAGCAGCATTAATTGTGACAGCTTATGAATATTGAGTTTTTTATAAATATTGTGCCGGTGAATCTGTACCGTTTTTACACTGATTGACAACTCCTCTGCAACTTCTTTAGAACTCAGACCTTTATAAATAAACCTGCAGATTTTTATTTCCTGTTTGGTGAGGGTGTTTAATAACAACTCAATTGAGTTGCCGGTATCGGTAAACTGATTTGTTATTTTTTGCTGCACATCATAACTCATATATGATTTACCATCCAGTACAAGTGATATGGCTTTCATGATTTCTTCATAACCAGCGGTTTTTGTTATGTAGCCGTTAGCTCCCTTACCAAAAGCTTTCTTAATAGTATGAAGTTCTGCATTTCCTGAAAGCACCAGGATTCTTGTTGCGGGTGATGATTGCCTGAATGTTTCGATACTGTCTATTGCAGAGCCGTCTGACAGCATAACATCAAGTATCAGCAGGTCTGGTTGCAGGGAGGCAACTGAGTGTAAAGACTCCTTTACTGATTTTGTTTTTGCCAGTATTACAAATTCCCCTGTATTCTTAATCAGCTCTCCCCACATTTCGGAGATGAGGGAATGATCCTCTGCGAATACGATCCTTTTTGGTTCCATAGTTCCGTTATTTGCAAATAAACTATAAATTCTATTATTTGGTTTAGTTCTTTGAAATATTTATTTAAATTTCCTCTGCGGCTTACAAATAATAAAATAATATACCTATATTCTATAAATCGTACGATTTACCTTTTATTGCTTGTATGCACTCTTTGAAATCAGCAATAATTTCCTTCATAACTTTTATAGCTTCTTTACTGAGTTTTTTCTTTTTTAAATCCAATTCTGTTTTCAAAATCAGATTTCTGGTGCGCTGCATACCCGTTACTCCTGCTGAACTTTTGAGTTTATGCAAAATGGCGGTTATTTCTTTCAATTTGTTTGTTTGCAGGGCATGTTCCAGTTGTTCTGTCAGCTCCTGTGAATTAGTACAGAAAATAGCCAGGCTTTTCTCAATAAACGAAGGATCCGTTGAAAGACTTTTTATATACGAAAGGTCAAACAACTGTTTAGTTGAAGCTGTTTTTGCCGGTGATGACTCTTTCAATGGTTGATAGTTGCTGTTAGCAGCAATCACAGAAAGTAGCTGCTCTTGTGTATAGGGTTTGGTAATGCAATCATTCATACCTGCTCTCAGGTATTCCTGCCTGTCTTCTTTAAAAGCATTGGCCGTAATAGCTATAATAGGAATTTGGCTGAGTTTCTTATTTTTCATTTTACGGATGCGTACCGTAGCATCCATACCGCCCATTATCGGCATTTCCACATCCATCAGTACAAGATCAAAATGTTCTTTTCTGAGAACATCAATTGCTTCCTTACCATTGTTTACAATCCTGCATTTAATATGGCTGTTAAGAAGGGTTTGTTTTATGATGTATTGGTTCATAGGATCGTCTTCAGCTATCAGAACATGGAGAGACTGGGCAGGGTCCGGTAACATAACTCCTGCTTTCATCTCCGTTTTCCTGGCGGGCTGAACGCTATTGTTTATAGGAAGTTGCAGTCGAAAACTGAATGTTGAGCCTGATCTTGGATTGCTGGTAACTTTTAATTCACTGTTGAATAACTTAAGAAGGTTTAGACTGATGGCCAAACCGAGCCCGGTACCGCCAAACTCTCTTGAAGTAGATGCCTTTTCCTGTTTATAGGGATCAAAAATATTAGCTAGGTGTTTTTTCTCAATACCAATACCTGTATCAATAACTGAAAACGATAAAAGTACTTTTGTATTCTTGGTTTTTTTAACAGCGAGCACCAATTCAACTTTCCCTTTTTTGGTAAATTTAAGTGCGTTGCTTACAAGGTTTCCCAAGACCTGCTTCAGCCGGAAGGGGTCACCGGTTACACAAAGCCCGGCAACATTACAAGAAGAGGTAAATAGTAGTTTTTTCTCCTTAGCTTTTGGTTGAAAAGTTTTTACTATTTCATTAATTAACTTCACCACATCAAAGTCGGTTTCTTCAAGGTGTACATGACCATTAATGATACGCTCGTATTCAAGCACTTCATTTACAATTCGCATCAATTGATCTTCTGAAGACTTCAACAGCTCTACTTGTTTTTTCTGAGCCGGACTAAGAATGGTTTTTTCAAGCAACTCAGTAATGCCGATGATACCATTTAGTGGTGTTCTTATTTCGTGGCTCATGGTTGCTATAAACTGCTCTTTTGCTTTAGCCGTTTGTTCTGTTTCCTGTTTTGCTTTCCGAAGTTCATCTTCCATAAGTTTACGTTCTGTAATATTCAAGCCATAACCTATTACGAGGGATACATTCTTACCGGCATCAAGAACAGGATAAAAATTGCGGAGATGGTATTGTTTAGTTCCTTGCGGAGTAATTAATTCTTCCTCAAAACTTTTCAGTTCTTTAGACTCCATAACGCTCCTGAAAAAACGACTTCTTTCAGTTGCAATGGCCTGGGGCTTTTTTTTCAGCTCCATATAATCCTTATCTGTTTTGCCAATTAACCAGCTTCTTAACTCAGGATTGGCTATTGCTCTTGGATTAAGAAACAGGTAACGGTGTTCAGGATCAAAAACGGCTATATCAGCAGGAATGTTATTTAAAATTTCCTCGTAAAACAATCGTTGTTCTTCAATCCTGCTTTTTGCTGTTTCTTCCTCTGTAATATCATTGTAAACCCATAAGTGACCCAGGTACTCATTTTCATTCCAGATCGGTATAAAATCTCTCTGGTAAATACGCCCATCCGTTAATTCCAGTTTATCCCCAATAATAACCCGTGCTTCTTTTAAAATAAAATTGATTCTTTTTACAAATGCATCAGGGTCTTTAAAAAGATTTTTGCTTTGTTCGGCTGCATCAGAACAATCAGCACCTTGCAGTTGTTCCGGTTGTGCAGGAATTCCGAAAAGCCGGCAAAACTGACGGTTTACTAATGCTATGGTTCTGTTTTCATTTTCTAAAAGTACACCTGACTGCAGGTTGGTGATGAGTGTGTTTAAACGGTTGGCAGAATTGATGACTTCACTTTGAAGCAGTTGTTGCTCTGTAATATCATTGGCATAAACATTAAAATAACCGGTATCAGCTACATAAGTTGAAAGCAGTGAGTAAATTCTTTTATTTGATTTTATGATGATAGGCCCCTGTTCTTTTTTTTGCATCAGGTCCTGAACAAAACGTACTGCAAAATCATTGAGCGACAGCTTTTGAGTTCCGTAATAGATGGTTCCGCTTAACTGTTCGGAAGCAGGGTTTTGAACAAGAATGCTTCCATTGGTATCAATCCTGAAAAAAGGGAAGGGGCTTTGCATGGCAAACATGGCCATTTCTTCTTTTTCTTTAAGTGCCTGTTTCAGTTGTATGCGCTGTTCATTATATATCGTTACAATTTCTTTGATGTCTTCATTGGCAATTTCCATTGTTTTAATTACATGCAATAAGTCAATTAACGGGTCGTGATAAGAAAAATCCGAAAGGAGTAATCCCATCTTCTTTAACTCATGCATGCCACTGATCCAGGGTGAGCCGAGAAATAGATAGTCGCCTGTATCAGTAATTTCAAATTGCCCTCTCAGCTTTACAGATGGTGGAGTTACACTTTGGAGTATTACAAGCTGGTTCTGCAAACCATGGATGGATGAATCATTGATGATTTCAGTTCCGGGTCTTATTATTTCAAAAAAATCAGTAAAAGAACTGCCGGTTTTAATAGTGCTTATCTTTTTAACAGAGCTTCCGCAGGCTGTAATGATCAACTGCCTGTTCAATTGTATAAAAAACGGAAACAGCCTGTTTAGTTGCTCTGTTGTAAGTTGTAATGACATTACCAGTTTACTTTAAAGATTTCATGATCTGCCTGTTCGTCTCTTGATTGCAGCAGTTCTATAGTTACAGGGGTGTTATACATTTTACCAAGCCCCTGTAAAAGGCCACGTACAAAATCCTGGAGTCCTTCTCTTTTTGAATAATAGTGTACATGCAGCGATCGGTCAGCCACATCGGAAACCATAAATTCTGGGGGCGTAAGATGCGTGTACATCAGCATGATTCTGTTATGGAAATTCGGCAGGTTACAAAGAAACTCCTTTAACGTACTACCCCCTGCCTCAAGCAATGCTCCATATTTTTGACGGCCTGTTTTTAATACCCAGTATTCTCCAAAACTGATGAGGACTTCTGAAAGATCTGTTTTCAGTTCATCTGCAACAGCACCTGCAAGTTCATAGGTAATACGGTCGTCATACGTTTCATTACTGATGAAAAAATCAACTGAAATATTGCTCCTTTTTTTAATGCGCTCCCAAACTTCAATTCCATAATTTTCTTTTACCAGTTCTTCGATGGCTTTGTTTACAATTCCGTACATAGGTTCTTTCTTAAAAGTTTGCGCAATGGGTTTAAAAGTTCATAAAGATAAAACGGGAAAGCCATTAAAAACATGTATTGTGTCTTCATCGATTAATCCTGCATTTCGTCGACTAATGAATGGTCTTACAATAATCCATTAGCATATTTGCATCCCGATACTTTTGAAAGCCGTAATCTCAGCTCCGTTTGTAATCTAGTCCTCAGAACCGTACCACTATCCTTCGATAAGATCGCAAAAGAATCCCTTGTCCTTTCATTTTTAAAAATTAAAATTTTCTACAATGAAAGTGATTTTTACCCTTCTGTCTTTATTATTTGCGACGGTAATGGCTACTGCTCAAACGGGAACCACATATCGTCTGATTGGTACGTTAGGTAATGACGTTGATATTACAAGCAATGGAACTACTGCCGGAGGATTTCGTAATCCTGCTATTTGGCGTGTGGTAAATTCAAATGGTACGTTAGGTACTACGCCCGTTTCACCTGCATCTGGGGCACGTTTGCAAATTTTTGGAATAAATCTTCGTGTACAAACAAACAATGTAGATTTATCAGCCTATAACTTCCAAATTCAAATCAGAAGCGAATATAGAGATTTCAATGCTGGTGGAACCGGTGGCGGGGTACGTGCTCACAGAGGTCGTTTGCATGTAAACGATGTAACGCTCACATTAGGCTCAAGTTCTTCTATTACTTTAGGATGGGGTCAGGAAACAATTGGCACTACTGTATATTATTTCCCAGGCTATCTTCGCCTGGAAGATCAAAGCGCCATTTTAATAGGTACTACTGCCATTGCTGACAGAAGAACTTCTCCAAACGGCGACAGCTATCTGAATGCAAATGCATTTGCAGTATCAACAACTACTGATGCCACTAATATCGCAATTGCTATCAGCAACGATGCTGATAATCGCAGTAGACAGGTAATACGTACAAACACTGCCCCACCCAGTGCCAATATAACAAACCGTATGGTGGCTCGTCCCGGTGGCGCTATCTATGCTCAGTTTCCCTTCTTCTATGCTGCCGGTGCTGCACCCGGTGGTACGGTGGCTCCCCTCCCTATGCGTTTAGGTGATTTTACCGCTACCCGCCAATCACAAGGTACAGTACTCCGCTGGACCACCGTACAGGAAGTGAACAGTGATAATTTTGAAATTCAGCAAAGCACTAATGCACAGAACTGGAAAACAATCGGTACAGTAAAAGCTGCCGGCAGTTCAGGAAGCGTTCTTAACTACCAGTTTGAAGATAACAGCGTTAACAGCGGCGTGGTGTACTACCGTTTAAAAATGAATGATCTGGATACCAAGTTTGAATATTCTTCTGTAGCCCGTATTCAGTTTGGTGCCGGCAGTAAAAAGCTGTTTGCTTATCCCAGCCCTGCCACAACATATACTACCATCAGCACAGATGTTGCTATTGATGGTGCTGTTACAGTGTTGATTTATGAAATGAGTACCGGACGTATGGTACAGCAGAAAGTAGTAAATGCCGCAGGTAATAATTTCCGTCTGGGACTGGAAGGTTTGCAAAGCGGTACTTACACCGTACAGTTAATAAAAGACGGGGAAGCACTGGGCCGTGTAAATCTCATGAAACAATAATATCCAACTTTGAAACCTGGTAAAATCCAATAGCTGTTGAAAGGGGCGTGTTAACGCCCCTTTTTTTATCGGGTGGTGTATCCTGACCCGCCAGCAAATAGATTTTATTTTCTGCAATCAAAAGTTCCTCTGCTGCTGAATTATTAAAAGTTGATGAAGGGCTGCCCCGCTTAGGCGTAAATGACCCGCCTGTATTTTGCGGGGCATTGAAGACGGGCGGGGATAACTGCTGCCATAAGCACATTGCAAACAGCCCCAACTGCCTTTCATCAAATTTTTGCTTATTGCTCATTGTTCACACCCTTTCATTCGTACATTCAGCGTCCAAAAATCAACTACAGACATGAGAAAATTTGTATTGCTTGCTGTTGCCTGTGTGGCGGCAGTTGGTTCCTTCGCACAGAAGAAAAATCAGGCAGCGCCTGTTCCTGCAGCTTTTAATGAAGAGCAGGTGTATGGCAAATTAAAGTATCGTTCCATTGGCCCCTATCGTGGCGGACGCAGTGCTGCTGTTGCCGGCAGTTATAAAAACAAAACCACCTTTTACATGGGTACTACCGGTGGTGGTGTTTGGAAAACGAGTGATGGCGGCAGTAACTGGAAAAATATTTCTGATAAATATTTCGGTTCATCTATTGGTGCGGTTGCTGTTGCGCCGAGTGATGAGAGTATCATTTATGTAGGTGAAGGTGAAAACACTATGCGTGGTAATGTGAGCGAAGGTCTTGGTGGTATGTGGCGCAGTGATGACGGCGGACGCTCCTGGAAAAATATTGGATTAAAAGATGGAAGACATATCATTCGCATATTGATTCATCCAAAAAATCCGGATGTGGTTACGGTAGCAGTGATGGGTCATTTGTTTGGCCCCAATGAAGAACGTGGTGTTTATAAAACAGTTGATGGTGGAAAAAACTGGAAACGTGTGTTGTTTGTAAATAATCAAACCGGTTGCAGCGATTTAGTAGCTGAGCCCGGTAATCCTAACACTATGTATGCAGGTATGTGGCGATTGATTCGCACGCCTTACAGTTTGGAGAGTGGTGGCGAAGGAAGTGGTTTGTATAAATCAACAGACGGCGGCGAAACATGGGTTAATGTTTCTGCAAAAAAGGGTTTGCCCAAAGGTGTATGGGGTATTGTGGGTGTAGCTTTTGCACCAAGTAATACAGAACGTATTTATGCCATCATTGAAAATGCAAACGGTGGATTGTTCAGAAGTGATGATGCCGGTGAAACATGGCAACTGATGAGTGGTGATAACAACATCCGTCAGCGTGCATGGTATTATACTAAGGTGTTTGTAGATCCAAAGAATGCGGATGTAGTGTATTGCCCCAATGTAAATTTCATGCGCAGCCGTGATGGCGGAAGAACATTCCAAAGTTTAAGAACACCGCATGGTGATCATCATGATTTATGGATTGATCCTGAAAATGGTGATCGTATGATTGTGGCAGATGATGGTGGTGCACAGGTGAGCTTTGATGGAGGTAATAACTGGAGCACTTATATGAATCAGCCTACTGCACAGTTTTATCGTGTGAGTACTGATAATAGTTTTCCTTATCGCATTCTGGGTGCACAACAGGACAATTCAACGGTTCGTATTAAAAGCAGAACAACCGGCCCCGGCATAACGGAACAGGATTGGGAAAGCACGGCAGGAAGTGAAAGTGGTTATGTGGTAGCAGATCCTAACAATCCTGATATAGTGTATGGTGGCAACTATGGTGGTTATCTTTCAAGATTGGATCACCGCACCGGTGAAAACAGAGCCATTAATGTATGGCCTGATAATCCAATGGGTGCAGGAGCAGACGTACAGAAGTATCGCTTTCAATGGAATTTTCCTATTTTCTTTTCACCGCACAATCCTAAAAAATTATACACCGCAGGTAATGTTTTATTTTCAACTGAAGATGAAGGAAAATCATGGAATGCTTTAAGCGGTGATTTAACCACCAATGATAAGAGCAAACAAAAATCAAGTGGTGGTCCCATTACACAAGACAATACTTCGGTTGAATACTATTGCACCATTTTTACGGCCACAGAAAGTTTTGTAGAAAAAGATTTGTTGTGGACGGGCAGTGATGATGGATTGATCCATGTAAGTAAAGACGGTGGTAAGAATTGGGAAAACGTTACGCCCAAAGATGCACCACAATGGATGATGTGGAATTGTGTGGATGTAGATCCGTTTAAAAAAGGCGCAGCTTATTTTGTAGGTACCCGTTATAAAGTAGATGATTACACACCCTACATCTACAAAACGGAAGATTATGGTAAAACATGGAAGCTCATTACCAACGGCATCAACAAAATGCATTTTACAAGAGCGATGCGTGCAGATAAAAAACGTGCAGGCCTGTTGTATGCAGGTACAGAGTTTGGCATGTACATTTCATTTGATGATGGTGCTAACTGGAAACCGTTTCAGTTAAACATGCCTGTAGTACCAATAACCGATATGACCATTAAAGAAAATGATTTGATTGTTGCTACACAAGGCCGCAGCTTTTATGTACTGGATGATTTGAGTGTGCTGCAACAAGTGAATGCAAATGCTGCAGCAAAAAGTCTTCATGTATTTGATGTAAACCCTGCATGGCGTATGCAGGCAAGTCCTTTCTCAAGATTCTTTGGTGCGCCACGCAACGTAGGAGCTAATCCATTGAGTGGTGTGGTGATTAATTATCACGCTGCAAATGTTACGGATAGCACCAAAGCATCAGTAACCATTATGGATAAAAACAAAAAAGTAATTAAAATATTTGCTACTGACGGTAAAGAAAATAAACTGGAAGTAAGCAAGGGATTGAATCAGTTCAACTGGGATTTGAATTATCCTCCTGCGGAATCTACTGAAGGCATGATTTTATGGACGGGTACACCCGGAGCAATCACTGCTGCTCCCGGCATGTATTATGCAAAAGTAAAAGTAGGAACAGATTCTGCTGAAGTGCCCTTTACTGTTGTAGCAGACCCCAACTACAAAGTATCACAGGCAGAATATGAAGAGCAGTTTAATTTCCTGATGACGATTCAAAGTAAGTTTAACGAAATACAAAAAGGGATTAAAGACCTGCGTGCTGTACGTTCACAAATAAATGAGTTTATTGCACGGCAGGGAAAAGATTGTCCCAAAGAAGTGAAGGATATGGCAACAGCCATCAATAAAGAATTGACTTCCATTGAAGAAACATTGTATCAAACAAAATCAAAGAGCGGACAGGATCCATTGAACTTCCCCATCCGCATCAATGATAAGATGAGTGGTTTGTTTGATGTGGTGAACAGCGGTATTGCTGCGCCCAGCAAACAGTCAAAGGAATTTTATGGTGAGTTAAGCGCCCAGGCTGATGCACAACTAAACAAGCTGAAAAAGATTATGAGTGATGATGTGCCGAAGTTGAATCAACTGATCAGAGAAAAGAGTTTGAATGTGATAGGAGTGAAATAGCTTTTCAAAAAGGCGACACCTTTTGTGTTGGAAGGTGTTGTCTTTTTGAAAAGATTCAGAAGGAGAACAATTTAAGTTCTCCTTTTTTATTTGTATTTTTCTTACATGAGTCATTCACCAGAAAAATACCACGAACCGTTTGAAGAAGGCGGCATTTACCATCTTTACAACTGCACCAACAACAGGGAGCGGTTGTTTATTACAAAAGAAAACCGGCATTTCTTTTTACGGCAATACTTTAAATACATCAGTCCCTTTGCAGAAACGTATACTTATAATTTGCTGCCCAATCACTTTCATGTTATTTGCTGCATACGTTCAGCGGAGGTAATTAAAAACCACTTGATTGCTTTGGATGAAGCAAGCAGATTGAAAACTGAAAAAGCATTTTTGAATCATACAGATACTTTATTCAATGAATTGATTGAGGCACAGTTTCATCGTTTTTTTACTTCTTATTCTATGGCGTTCAATAAAATGTTTGAACGCAGAGGCAATTTGTTTCAACGGGCTTTTAAACGTATTCGTATTAAAACGATGAACAGTTTTTGCAAACACTGGTATATGTACATGCCAATGCTGTAAAGCATAAACTTGTAAATACATTAACTGCTCACCCTTTTACATCTTATCATGAATATTTAAGCAATGCGCCGGGTAATTTGAATACAACATACGTCTTTGATCTGCTAGGTGGAAAAGAACGTTTCATTCAGTTTCATGAAACGCAAACGAATTATTATTATGATGATAAGGATATGTTAGATGAGTAGCACCTGAAAAGGCGACACCTTTTGTATTTCAAGGAGTTGCCTTTTCTGATATAGATTAAGAAGAAAATAGTTGAGCTTTGTACAAGGTTTCAAAAAGACAACACCTTCTTTGGAAAGGTGTCGCCTTTTTGAAACTTATTCATCCAGCAAATCAGGCCTTCGTTGTTGTGTGCGTTGTACTGCCTGCTCATGCCGCCATTCTTCTATCTTTTTTAAATCGCCGCTCAGTAAAATATCAGGAACTTTCAGTCCACGAAATTCGGCAGGACGGGTATAAACAGGTGGGGCTAATAAGTCATCCTGAAACGAATCAGTAAGTGCAGAAGTTTCATCATTGAGCACACCGGGGATTAAGCGACCGATGCAGTCCACTAACACAGCCGCACCCAGTTCACCGCCGCTCAATACATAATCGCCAATAGAAATTTCACGGGTTACGTACAATTGACGGATGCGTTCATCAATACCTTTATAATGACCACAGATGAGTAAAATATTTTCTTTGAGTGACTGCTGATTGGCAATTCGTTGATTCAACCGTTCACCATCAGGAGTGAGATAAATAATTTCATCAAACTTTCTTTCCTGTTGCAGTTCATCAATCGCTTTGGCCAGTGGTTCGCACATCATCACCATACCGGCACCTCCGCCATATTGATAATCATCTACCTGTCCGTATTCATTCACTGCCCATTTGCGCAGATGATGAACCGTTACGGTAAGCAATCCTTTCTCCTGCGCCCGTTTCATGATTGAATGTTTGAGCGGACTTTCCAATAACTCAGGAACAACAGAAATAATATGAATGTGCATGCGGCAAAGATAAGTTTCACTCACTCATAAACTCATCCAGGTCTCTGCGTTCTTTTTTTGTGGGTCTTCCCACCTTGCTCAACCGTTTGCCGGTATGAAATGAGGAAGCAATGAATTGAATCCGTTCCAGTTCTTCAGCAGGTGTGATATCAAGATAATATTTGATGGCCTCACTGTATTGCACACGGTTGTGCAGCAGTCCGGTTACTTTAATACGCCAGCGTTTGGCTTCTGTTTTTACTTCATATTCATCGCCCACACTCACAATCTTTGATGCTTTGCAGGAATCACCATTGTATTTTACTTTACCTGCATCGCAGGCGGCTCCGGCCTGGCTCCTTGTTTTAAATAAACGGATGGCCCAGAGATATTTATCCAACCGAAGTTTTTCTTTCTCTTCCATAACAATTGCAAATTAAAGAAATGCTTTTAAGTATATTCGAAGTCTTAATAATAAGATATGAAATGCTTCTTTTTTGCAATTTGTTTTCTCGTACTTGGATTTTTAACCAACGCACAGTTTAAAGCAGATAAAATAAAATGGACCAAAGACGGTACAGCCCTCTATGAAAATGAAAACGGTGCAGTGGTGAAAACAATGCTTAAAACAGGTCAGCAGTTAACCTTGCTTGCTGCAGATCTGCCCAAACAAAAATCCATCGCCATCAGTGATTTTGAAGTAAGCAGTAACGAGCAGCAGATTCTCATCTTCACTAATACGGCAAGAGTATGGCGTTATAATACCAAGGGCGATTACTGGTTGTATGATGTAACAACCAAATCACTCAAACAAATCGGTAAAGACAGACCGGCACAGAGTTTACTCTATGCCAAACTTTCTCCTGATGGAAAAATGGTGGCTTATGTTTCTCAAAACAATATTTATGTAGAAGATCTTGTAACCGGTGTTTCCAAAACGCTTACTACAACCAACAATACAACCAAACTCATCAACGGTACGTTTGATTGGGTGTATGAAGAAGAGTTTGGCTGCCGTGATGGTTTCCGCTGGAGTGCTGATGGTAAGCGTATTGCTTACTGGCAGGTTGATGCTAATAAGATCCGTGATTATTATATGCTCAACACCACTGATAGTAATTACAGTAAAGTAATACCAGTTGAGTACCCTAAAGTAGGGGAGCAACCTTCACCGGTTAAAATCGGTGTGGTTACAATTGCTGATTCAAAAACAACATGGATGAATCTGCCCGGCGACCCGGCGAATAACTATCTCCCACGAATGGAATGGAGCGGTGCAGATGAATTAGTTGTACAGCAGCTCAACCGCAAACAAAACCAAAGCACACTGTATTTCTGCAATGCCACATCCGGTGTTACTAAAGAATTTTATAAAGAAGCCGATAACGCATGGATTGATATCAAAAGCCGCTGGAATGATGATGATCCACGTGGCTGGGAATTTTTAAAGAATGGCACTGAGTTTTTATGGGTGAGTGAAAAAGACGGATGGCGTCATGTGTACAAAATAGACCGCAATGGAAAAGAAACATTGCTCACCATCGGTAACTATGATATTGAAACCATCAATGCCTGGGATGAAACCACCAATGAATTGTATTTCACCGCTTCACCTGATAACCCGGTACAGCGCTATCTCTATAAAGTAAAGATGGATGGTAAAAGCAAAGCGGTACGTGTTACACCGGAAGGTTATGTGGGCTCTAATACGTATGAACTTTCACCCGGCGGTAAATATGGTATGCACAGTTTTACCAGCAGAACCGTGATGCCTTCTTCACAACTGTTGAGCTTGCCGGCGCACAAACCTGTTGCCGGCGATGATTTACTCATGAAAATAAAACCGGTACGGAGAGACAACCTCGAGTTTTTCACTATCACAACAGAAGATGGCATTACCATGGATGGCTGGATCACCAAACCACTCAACTTCGACAGCACCAAAAAATACCCCGTGGTGTTATATGTATATGGTGAGCCTGCAGCAACTACCGTAGAAGATAATTTTTATGCCGGCAATAATTTTCTTTATGCCGGTGATATGAGTAAGGATGGTTATTTCTATGTAAGCTTTAACAACCGGGGCACACCTTCTTTAAAAGGTTCTGCATGGCGTAAGAGCATTTACAAACAGATTGGCCGCATCAACATCCGTGACCAGGCCATGGGTATGAAAAAGTTATTGGAACAAAATAAATTCTTAGATCCCACCCGTGTGGCCTGCTGGGGCTGGAGCGGTGGTGGTTCTTCTACCTTGCACTTGTTATTTCAATATCCTGATATTTTTAAAACCGGCATTTCCATAGCAGCGGTGGGCAATCAACTCTTTTATGATAACATCTATCAGGAACGGTACATGGGTTTGCCGCAGGAGAATAAAGAAGATTTCATTAAAGGTTCTCCCATCACCTATGCAAAAAATTTAAAGGGAAATTTATTGTACATCCATGGCACCGGTGATGATAATGTGCATTACAGCAATGCAGAAGTTTTGGTGAATGAACTTATTAAGTATGGTAAGCTCTTTCAGTTTATGCCCTACCCAAACCGTACACACAGCATCAGCGAAGGGCAGGGCACCTTTCAGCATTTGAGTAAATTATACACAGCTTATTTAAAAGAGAAATGCCCACCGGGTGGTAAATAAAAGAACTGATTAAAAACGCATTGCTTCAAAGTGATGCGTTTTTTATTTACAGTCTTCGATAAGAACATATCCGCATCCAAACTGGTACAACAATTTCAACCCTGACGAATTTTTGCTATTTATTGAATAAATTTTGCTAACAGCAGGTGCAGCAACGTTTTAGTTTTACAACATCAATTAACCAAAATCATTTGTTATGAATGCAAACACAAAAATCTTCAGCTGCATCTTTATTTTAATGATGGCCTTTGCTGTATCAGCTTCTGCTCAAAGCAATACAGTTGCTAAAAAAGAACCGGTAATGAAAACCTTTCTCATTGAAAGAGATATTCCCGGCGCCGGTAATTTAACTCCTGCTGATTTAAAAGGCATCTCCCAGAAATCCTGTACCGTGTTAAAACAAATGAATGGCATCCAGTGGGTGCAGAGTTATGTTACAGGAAATAAAATTTTCTGTGTGTACCGTGCCGAAAATGAAACTCTGTTGCGGGAGCATGCTAAGAAAGGTGGCTTCCCCATCACTAATATCATTGAAATCAATAATACCATCAGTCCGGCAACAGCTGAAAACTGATAGTTGATTCGTGGTTATAAATGAGGGCGGTTCTTTTGCAACCGCTCTCATTTATTTTTTACAAAACACCGCTTCCTGCTTTTTTTAATAAACGAATACCCATGATATAAGGCATTAAAAATGGAAATGCAGGAATTGATAAGGCAAAGCCGGGTATTTGAAATGGCTCAGGAAAGAAAACAGAAAGTATCATCACAATAGCAGCAAGTAAACTCAAGATGATATAAATCTTTGCCGCTCCTTTTTTAAAAATTCCTGTTACAGATAGCGAATGAGCAAAAGCTGCTGTAGCAAAATAAGTGAGTACAACTTCTGCTGTTGAAATCATGCCAAACTGTTTACGTAGTGGTTGTGTCCAATCCGGTAATTCCATAGCTGAATGCTCCTGCATTTGCTCAAAGAGTTTCGGCAGGTAACTGCTCCAGTAAGTCATATTGATAAAGAAAAGCGGGATGGCTATAAGCATGCATACCCAGCCGATAGATGCAAATACGGCATCTTTTTCCTGCAAAGCCTGATACAAAAAACGGAAAGCAAGCAATTCAAATAACCCCACACCCATCAGCATACAATAACGCAGTTCCTGCTCACGTGCAGTAATCACCCAGCCTTCTGCAGTTTCAGGTGGTGGTCCTAATCCTGCAAACATTGAAATCAAAATCCAGGGCATAATAAAAAACAAGGCGGCTGATGCCGTAGTTTTTGTAGCTGTAGCAAACCTTAATGCTTTGCCCAGGCCCAACCATTGGCAGGCTGTAAACATAAGCACCCCGTTTACAATCCAGATCGGAATGTAAATGGTATAGGAAACATGGCCCACGCCAAAAGCCAGTGCTGTGCCTGCAACCGGCACCAGCCACAGATACCACTGTGCAAGATTTACACGCAGCATTGTACTCATAACAGCAGGTTTTGATGAATGAAACAAAGTACAAATGCTTTTTTGAAAATCAAACAGCATACAAACGGGTAAATTACTGTTGATTGGTTAATACATAATTATAGGTGGAAGTACCATCAACCGTAATTATTTTATACAGTAAGCCACCGAAACGTTTGGTACCCGTAATATGGCCATACACATTATACTGCGGTTCATCCCAGTAAAACCAGAGAAACAGGTAGTAGTTGCCGGCCGGCACATGATTAAATTCAAACTTACCTTCTGAGTTACTGGTAGTATAGACATTGCATTTCTTTTGCCGGTCATCACCTGCCGTCATATTCTTATTTCCCAGTACCGAAACATCAAACCAATGCCTGGTGTAAGAAGTAACCCTGAAGAGATACACATTGGTACCCACAGCTTTGCGTACCTGTGCCCAGCTGCTTACAAAAAAAGCTTCTCCTTTAATACTTGATTCACCTGTGTTAATAGCCGGTAGCGTATCATACTCAGCTGAAGGGAAGGGAATATGGTCTACAGGTTTTTTGCGTTTTTGGGCAGTGCATCTGTTATTAAAAAGAGCAGGGCCACCCAACAGATGATCCGTTTCATACTACAGATTTTGAGATCTTAAATCTACTGGGTGAGGGCAGGTAAAAACGATGATGTCTGTCACTGCGATGTTTGATTGTTGGCTTGAACGATGTTTCGTGCTTATCCCGGCCCTGAAAACAGGCATTGTTCCGGTTGAAAATTTTTATGGCCTGGCGTCCTTACCAATCACAAACTTCCCCTTCACGCTGCTGTTTTGGGTAAGTTACCCTTAACCCGGCAGATTTATTTCATCCTAACTTATTCAAAAACAGGCGCTTAAAAATAAATTGCCACTTTTTTCAAAAAAATCTTCCTTTTTACCCAACCCTTTTCACCCCGCAGTGGGTATATCTTCTAAACAGCCACAAAGGCATCATTTTTAAACCTTATAATCAAAAGCAAATGAAAAAGCTACTCCTTCAAACAGCAACCTTCTTCCTCGCAGCACTCTTCGTATTGTCTGCCTGTAAAAAAACACCGGATGTGGTAACACCTCCACCGGTAAAACCCGGCCCCGGCCAATCGTTTCAATTCCAGTTAGTGTTTGATGCATTACCGGGCATGGCCAACCAGCCGGTGGCAAATCTCTTTGTACGTTTTGATGTCATCAACGAACAAAACGAAACCGTACTCAGCAATAAAAAACTGGCGGTACAGTTCGATGGTCAATTCAAAGCAGAAGCCGTACAGTTACCGGCCGGCAGTTATAAAATCAACAAACTGATTGTAGAATCAGGAACCGGTACAGTGCTCTACGCAACACCCATGGCACAATCAGCCAAAGCGGCAGCAGTTACCAAACCACTCACCTACAATTTTACACTTCCGCAAACAAATGTAAAAACCATTGCAGCAGAAGTGCTCAAGATAAACACCGGTGACAAAGCCACTGATTTTGGTTATGCGGCTGATGCCTTCGGTTCACAAACACCCGGCGATGGAAATGCAGTGAGCATTCGTATCAAAACCATTGTAACCGTAGGAGCTATTGATTACGATTATATTACTTCTTCATTAACCTATCGTTACTGGGATGCCAACCAGCAGATGGGTATGCGTATCATTAGCCTCGCAGCAGGTGAAAACACCGTGCCATTAAACGCTGCTGCAGTAAAGCATGAATTTATTGTAAGCAAATGGGGCGAAGATTATAAGCTGGAATTAAAGAGTAATGAAATAAAAGCTGATTCACTTTACATCTTTGGTGGTAAAAAACAAGCAAAGAAGCTGGCATCAGAACTGGTGTATCGTTTGGAACCAACCGGGTATAAAGCAGAATCCAAAAACAATTACATGTACAACGAAAGACAACAACTGCTCCGTATAGAATCCTATGCAAAAAGACCGCAAACCGGTCAGCCTTACCTGGCTACCGTAGATATGTTTGAATACCAGAACGGTAAAGTGTCACTCATCAAACGTTTTGATGAACACAATGTGCAAACCGGCAGCACTACGTTTGCTTATGATGCAGCAGGCCGTGTAAGAACGGTGAAGGAGTTGAATGCAGGTGTGGAAACAACTGCAGATGCTGCTTATATCGAAACACCCGGTGAAGGAATTACAGAAATGGGTGCGCAATACAGCTATTCACACACTTCTCTGCGGATGACACATATACAGCACTTCATCAGGGGTAATGCAGCTTCTTCGCAAACCTCTACCAGCAACGGCAGTTATGAAGCATTCATTAACATGCACGATGCACAGATCAATCCTTATGCGCATATGGGCTGGCCCAACCTGTTCTTTTCCAACCTGTCAAAAAATAATATCATCAACCAATCCGGAACCTACAGCGGCAACTATCCAATTGTAACAGTCTACAGTTATGAATATAAATATGACAGGGAAGGTTACCCAACAGAACTCATCAAAAAGTACAGAACTTATCTTACAGGAGAGCATGCCTTTACCACAAAAACTGTTTTCAGTTATCAGTAAACAAACAAAAAATATTACATTCATCAGTAAAACCTGTTTTATGTTACAGAAATCAAACCTTATCATCCTGCTTTTTCTTGTTTCCTGTACAGCCGCTAAAGTATCTGTTCCTTCCGGCTTCAGTGCCCAGGCCACCAAAATGCCGGTGAAAGGTCTCAACGGCTGGATAGTGAACCAACGTCTGTCCTTCGGTTCTTTTAATACATCAACTGTAAAACGTGGATGGGATTTCAGCAGTGCTGTTCAATACACAAAGTTTGGACTCGATCCGCAAACACTCATTCTTCGGGTATTCAACATCGATACTGACAAACGCAACCTGCAGCAGCGTAATAAATTTCAGTACACTATCCAGGATGGTAACCTTGTAGCAGAAATATTTGCAACGGAGCGTTTCAAGGAAAACCAGCTGGTGTACAAAAGCAACAACCCTTATATCGGGCAGGTATCATCCACCGGTCGTTATGAATATGCGTTTACAGCTGCCATCCTTCCTTTGATGGAAAAAGAAAACGATCCATGGTCGCTGGTACTCATCAACCGGTATGATATTAAACAAGATACAGCCCGTGGTTTGTTTCAACGTCCTTATGTAGAAGAAGAAGGTTATGCTACTAATGGAAAAGAAAACATCACCATCCGTCCATTACGATTAGAAAAGATGACTAATAAAAACGGGAAAGACATGAAAGTATTTGGAGGTCCGTTGCTTACCGGTTATGAATTAAGATGGGATGATGGTGTAGTAGCAGTGATTGATATCCTTGACAATGCAGTTTGGTTCGCCAATAATTTAGACAACCGTGATAAGCTTATTCTCTCTTCCATTTCATCTGCCATCCTGTTAAAACGGATGCAGGATGTAGAAAAAGATAAAGACAATATTGCCAACTAAACAGTGATTGAAACGGCTTACGATATTGAACAATTAGTGGAAGATTGCAAACGCAACAACCGCAGGGCACAGGAACAATTGTACCGGCAGTTTTACAACTATGCCATGGCTATTGCCCTGCGGTATGCCCGTGATGAAATGGATGCAGCCGATATCATGAGCCATGCCTTTGTAAAAATTTTCAAGAGTATTCATACGTATGATGCATCTAAAGGAGCACTCGCCACCTGGATACGACGTATTGTGATGAATGAAGGACTGGATCATTTAAAGGCAAGGGAACGGTTCAGTAAAGATGTAGAACTGGAAACAGTGCCTGAACCGGAGATCAGCAATACTGTATTGGAACGCATGGGTGCAGAAGAGATTATGAAACTCATTCATAAATTACCACCTGCCACCCATGCTGTTTTTATTCTGTATGCAGTAGAAGGCTATACACACCGGGAAATAGCCGAACGACTCGCCATTAGTGAAGGCACTTCCAAATGGCACCTTAGTGAAGCCCGGAAACAATTACAACAACAACTCAGCAGCAATCCCTACGGATGAACGAAAGAGCCACATACGAACTGATCATCGCCGAAAAACTGGAGCAACTCCGGGCACCGGAGATGATGGATGCTATCTGGGCAAGGATTGAAACCCGGCTGGACCTGGATATGCCTGCCGATGATGGTGGCGGCAGTAACAATCCTCCTGCTTCGCCAGTGCGCCCCGGTAAGTGGCTCAACACCGGGTTCATGATCGCTGCTGTGGCACTGCTGCTCACGTTTTATTTTTATAACAATAACAAACCAACAGATAATCCTTCATCAGCACCTGCTATTATCAGTCCGCAACAAACACCACCAACAGAAGAAGAAGTCAACAATCATTCACCGGGCAACGGTACACCACCCGATCCTGTACGTTCAAAGAATACAACCACTGTACCGCTGAATAATACAACTGCAGATACAGTGAGCACGCTTCCTGTTGTACCATTCAATCCCGAAAAACGGGATACATCTGCATTAGTGGTACCTGCTGGAAAAAACAGTCCGATAGTTTTACCACCCATAAACAACCGTCCTGATTCAGTGAAAAAACAAAGAGGCGTAAAAGGGATTAATGAAAATGATTACCGGATCGTACCTAAAAAAGATACGGCAAAGAGAAATGGTTAATAAGAAAGGATCATTTACACAGTAGATGTGTTATTAATTGCTTTGCACGCATCTCTTAATGATTGGAGAAGACACCAATCATTAAACCAACGGCTCAGATTACTTCATTAAACATTTATTTTTTCTCCAGGTCTTTCTGTACAAACTCCACCCATTTTGAAAAAGGAATGTGATGCAGCAGCACCTGTGGTTGAAAACCGGTAGCATCAATCGGCTTTGTATCCGTCCAGCTTGATTTTACAATGGGAATGGTTATGATAAATTTTTCATACGGCATTGCTATGGGTATGGACATACCTTCATAATCCATCATCCCGATGGTAGGAATGCCATACGTTGTTGTTTTCTTACTTTGGTTGAGCAGCGAAAAAAAATATTCAGTAGAACTGCCGCCTAAATCATCAAACAGCACGGCAACTTTCCGGGGCCTTGCAAGAACAGAATCTACGGGGAATCGCACACCCGGTATGGGATAAAACGCTTCTTTGGTAGTGGGCAGTTCACCGTAAGCTTTTTTATAAGCAGCCAACACATCCTCCGGAAAATACTTTTTGTATTCCTCAGGAATGGGGTTAACAGCAAAAGGCTCTAAGTCGGCCAGTTTATGTTTTACATTTTCAGGTGTTACACGCAGATAGGTATCAAACTGAAAAATCGGGTTGGTGATGAGGTAAGGCAACAAAGCAACCCAACCTGTATTACCGCCACCGTTACCTGTTAAATCAATGATCAGGTTCTCGCAGGTTTTTATGGTGGCATCATGTTGGTTGATCAGTTCCTGTATCCGGCTGTCGTTATTACGAAAACTGGGAATTTTTAAATAAGCAGTGAGGGATGATAATTGGCGGAAATCAAGTCCGTTGTTATAATTCTTCCATGTATTCAATTCATGTTGTTCTGCTGCAGTTAATTTGGTTGGATAGATTTTTCCAAACAGTGCATCATTCCAGATCTGTAACAGGTTGCCTTTTTGTTTAGCCGGTTTATCAGTGCTGAGGAAGGTATTATATTCTTTGGCAATGAATCCGTTTTTAGTGGGTGTTAAGGTAACATACACCAAACCCTTCGGCATTGTACTGTCTTTTGACTCAATTACAATGCCTTTGTACACACCACCTTTTGCTGGTTGTATGGCCAGTTTCAATGTGCCTTCAGGATTGATCCAGATACCTTCCACAGCAGTTGCCTGTTTTTTGGATACCCGTTCCTGTAAAACAGAAGGATTGTAAGCAATTATTTCACGGTCATAGTCCTTTTCATTGTCATAACTCAGAATAAAATGTTTGTCTTTAAAAAAACGGATGTATTCTTTCAACAGGTAATAACAGCCTTTGGCATTGTTGATGCTCGTGGCTTTACTGGTTAACTGTTGTTTGAATTGTTCATAACCCGTTTTGGGGGAGGTATTCACTTTTGCGGGAAAGCCTGCATAATTTTCTTCTGTTTTTACAATCAGTTGGCGCAGGTTATCGGTACAGTTGCAGTCCTGTGCCGTTAAAGAAGTATACAGCAGCAGTGCTGTAAACATACAGAGGATCTGTTTCATAGTTGCTTGTTGAGGTGAATGATGAAATGGTGGAGCGGTGCTTTTATTTTTCGGATCGGTTTATCATTCCATTGATGAGGAAGAAAACAGCGGCTGCAAATGTTATGAAATAAACAGCAGCCAGGGCTTTGTTTTTAAATGTTCCGAGAGAAGCATCAAACTGTTTGAATAAGGCAGTACCAACTATAACTCCGATGATCAGCCAGATCATGGAAACTCCTTTTTTTGTTTGCATAAGTTTTACAGGTTTACAGGTTGGTTAATACGTATTGTAATCGTAAATATATTGTATTCATTTCTGTATTTTTTACCAATGCCCGACGACTTTATAAAAATAGTAATAATCGTTCATCTGCTGACTCATGGGTGAGGCAGTTGCCGGCGGTAGGGAATGGTAGTTACACATCTTTATTTACTTTCTGCTCCTTTTTAAAAAGCAGCAGCAGTACAACCACCACGCACCACAGTGCAGAGAAAGCAATCAGTCCTGTAAGATTAGCCTGTACATCTTCAGGATCATAACGGCCGTGGATACGGTTTCTGAAAAAGCGGTTAGAGTATTCTTGTGCCAATTCAATACCGGCACCAAACAGGTACAGCAGTATAAATACCAGCACATGCTTTAGTAAGTTCCTTTTTACAAACAGCAGATTAAAAAATGCAGCAGCCAGGAAATAAAACACGCTGTGCAGTTCTTTATCAATATGCCGGAATCCGGAAGGCAGTTTGATCATAAACCCATAGATAGCCGCAGCCATACATACAAACACCAGCAGAAATTTTGCAGCAGGGGATAGGAGTGGTTTCATTGGCGGAAAGATACACCGGAAATGGATGTTTCTTTTGTGGAAATACAAAAGTGAGGCGTTTGAAAAAATATTCACAGGCCGAAACAGAGATTCGTATTTTCATGGTTTCAGAAATTATTGCATATGAAAAAAAGCTGGCTTTATATATTGCTGGTATTCATCAACGTAGATGTGCTCTCACAGAAACCCACCGGTAATAAACCCCGCAGTTGGTACCAACTGACGGTTTATCATTTTAAAACTGCAGAACAGGAAGAAATGCTGGACAGGTATTTACAAAATGCACTACTGCCGGCACTTCACCGCCAAAAAATAAAAACAGTGGGCGTGTTTAAATCTCACAGTAATGATACAGCTGTTGATAAAACATTATATGTAGTGACTCCGCTTGGTTCATTAAATACAATTACTGTTTTGCAGGAAACATTAAAAAAGGACCAGGCCTATCTTACAGCAGGGAAGGAGTATATGAATGCAGTTTATACCAACCCGCCATACACGAGAATGGAAACTATATTGCTGCAGGCTTTTTCTTTAGCGCCTCAATTGGAGTTGCCTCAGTTGAACAGCAATCGTAAAGAGCGGATCTATGAACTGCGGAGTTATGAAAGCGCTACGGAAAAGATATTTGCTAATAAAGTCCATATGTTTAATGAGGGCGATGAAATAGGTTTGTTTAAAAAACTTGGTTTTAATGCTGCCTTCTACGGTGAAGTAGTGGCTGGTGGTAAAATGCCCAACCTGATGTATATGACCTGTCATGATAATAAAGCGGCCAGGGATGCTAACTGGAAAGCTTTTGTTGAATCAGCGGAGTGGAAAAAACTGATCGCTATGCCGGAATACAAGAATAATATATCGCACATTGATATCTATTTTCTCTATCCAACCGTTTATTCAGATTATTAGATTTAATAAGAATCGTACAGCAGCTATGATGCTTTTATAAATGTCTTCAAAACACGGTGTATAAAAAGTGCTTGCATTTCTTATTGGAAAAGAGTAGTTTCAGTGTTCCCATCCACCACACTTAAAACAACCAACCATGCAGGCGACAACTGTGTATCGCAACACGTCCATTTTTATTATTCTTATTGGTATCCAGTGGGGTTTTTATCAGTCCTACACCAGCCAGTTTCCTGAGTTCAAAAATGCAACACCCGTTATTCATATTCATGGCGCTTTACTCATGACGTGGATGTTATTGCTCATTGTGCAACCCCTGCTCATTCAGTATGGCAAAGCAAAATGGCACAGAACCATCGGGAAAGTTTCCTGGGTTTTAGGGCCTTTGGTAATTATTTTTATGTTCCTCATTGGTAAAGGAGGCTATCACAGGGGAATTGCAGCTGGTATACCGGAACATGAAAATCTAACATTCATTGTGCTGGATATGCGGGGTTTTGTTTCTTTCGCTATTTTTTGGAGCCTGGCCATGATGCACCGCAAAGTTTCTCACACACATATGCGCTACATGATTGCAACAGGTATACTCGGTCTTGGGCCGGGAGTTGGGCGTGGACTCATGCACAGTTTTGGAATAAGTATCTGGGATGCTATCACCATCACTGATGTACTCGATCTGCTGATTATAGGAGTATTATTGGGTGTTGATATCTATCGAAAAAAGAATTACAAACCATTTCTCACTGTGTTCATCGTATTGCTTATCGGTTCCATCCTTTGGCAAATAAGAGATACAGCAGTTTGGCAATCCTTTGCCAAAACATATGCAGGATTGTTTTATTAAACAATACAGGTCATAAAAGCAACTGCCCGGCATTGGATCTAACCAACTCCGGGCAGTCTTATGATGGAGATACAATACTTACTTACTCTTCATCGAAACAGAAATGGATTTCTCACCTTTCGGGTTGGTATACGTCTCCGTTAGTTTCACCGCACCGGAAGGCTGTATCTCAAATACAAAGGATAAGGTTTCTGTTTTTAAACCGGGAATCGTAAATGTGTTATTGTTTACATATTCCATGTTCATACCAAAGGGCATGCCGTTGGTCTTATCACCCTTCATCCACAGTTGATTCTCTTTTTTAATAAGCTCCATTTTTTTATTGGTATCTTTCTCATTCACATAAACACCGGTTAAGCGATCCAGCGCTGCTGGTTCAGCCGCCAGTTTGGGAACCATACTCACATCATAGTTTACTTTTTTGCTGCCTTCTTTCTGTTGAATCGAAAGAATTCTCCGTTTGGCCGCAGGCGAGGAAGCTGATTCATCTTTTTCGATCCATGGATCACCCACAAAATACAATTGTGTTACCAGTGGTTGATAACCTTCTGCCGTGATCATCATATGAAAATGAGCCGGGCGGTAACTGTTGCCGGCACCATAAGGAACCGGTAAAATCGTGTTGAACGAATAACGGCCCTTCTCATCGGTGTACATAGTACCACGGTATTTAAAGTCGGGAGATTCATTATCATACTGACCGCTGCCATCACAATGCCAGAGTTCTACTTTGGCATTCTTGTAAGGCGTAGTGCAATCATCATGTTTAATAATACCGGAGAGTTCAATCGGTTCCCCTTTTTCACCGGCAATTACAAAATTGCTCCGGAGCGGACTGTCGGGCCGGTAAAACGGACCAAGAATATCAGAGGTGGTTTCACAATCGCCAACATAATGAGTACCGTTAAAACGAATAAAGCCGGTAGCGCTTACAGCTACTGCACATAAGGCGGAGTTTTTTAGAAAAGATCTGCGTTGCATACAATGGATGGTTTGGGTGAATAAATAACGATTCAATATTGTGATCATAACGGCTCATCAAATAAATGATCACCGTTTGTTGATGCTATTACATAGTTGTTGAATGCTTACAGTTCACCTTGGGGTATTGATACAGGAGGTTGTTCATTGATACAGGAGCAGGTAATGGCTCAGCAGCTGAAAGGTTCCTGAAGATAAGAAGAAAAACGATGTTGTATCAATGAAAATCTTTGTACCGCTTCTTGTTTTCGCCAACAGCTATGGTCACCAAAGAAAATTAGTTGCGTAAAAGATTGCAATTACCTTTTATTTCATCTACCTTTCTTATCTCTTATCAATTTCTCTCTCTAATTCTATTTAAACTCCTTCAACTCTCTTTTTTCTTTTCTAACACTATTAAAGACTTTCCTGGTTTTGATCAAAGCTGCTTCTGATCGGTGACGTGTACCTGTTGATGAACCTTATAATTACCCTCTTACTTTTTTAAGCCGCATTGAAATTTATTTTTTAATGCAGCAGGGATATCTTTTTTCTTAACCAAAATCTACAAACATGAAGAAGATTATTTTTCTGTTGTTAATCACATCGGGCATGTCCACGTATGCACAAACGCCTGCACCTGTTAAAGATCTGTACACGGTCAATACCGTTACGCCTAAAAAAGGTCAGAAGATGGCGTTTGAAGCTGCATGGAAAACACATGTTGCCAAATTTCACAAGGAAGACAAAATAAATGTGTACGAGATCATCACAGGCCCCAACGCCGGTTCTTTTCATTTAGTAAGCACGGCAAGATCTTTTGCTGATTTTGATATGCAGCGGCCTGATGCAAACGCACACAGTATGGACCTGGATAAAAATTTCTTTCCTTACCTGGAACAAACCAACAATGGCACTTACCGTTTTATTGACAGTTGCAGCTGGAACCCGCAGACAGAAGCTGAAAGTTTCTCAGTTTCGGTTGATCATTTAAAACAAGGTCTTAACCAGGGAGATTACCGAAGAGAAATTTCACGCAATAATAAGATTCAGAAGCTGGCAGCCAACCCCATGATGGCCAATTTCAGTTGGGCGTATTATGAGCAGTTATGGGATGGAAGCGACCAGGTAGTGGTGAACATCCGCAATTTGAAAGAAGGATTTAAATCGCTGCAGGCAGGATTTTTTGGACCACCTGCACCACCGGTGGCAGGCGCTCCTACGTTCCGTGACCGTTATACCAAGGAATACGGTTATGATGCATGGGATGCCCGTACCAAACTCTTTGATGGTGCTGTTGTAAAAACAGAACAGTATTTGATGCGGTGGAGAAAAGATCTGAGCTCACAATAAATAAAAATAAAATCCCGGATCGTTGTCCGGGATTTTTGTTTTATAAACTTTGAATGATCGTGTACGGTGTGCATCAAACAAAACCGTTCAAAAACTAATACATTTATTTTTCTGTTCGCTTACTATAACCTCTTATCAGCAGGAATACAGCAAATACAAAAGTGATGAAATAAATAATGGCTAAGCCGGTATTTTTAAAAGCACCGGCAGCAGGGTCATATTCCCTGTACAAAGCTGCGCCAACAATCAATGCTACTATGATTCCGAAAAAGGAGAGACCTTTCTTTGTTTGCATAAATGTTCCGGTTTGCTGTGGAGATCAATAATTACTCAGTACTAAAGATACTTGTTTGTTTGAAAGATGGATCACACAGAACCAGCCCATCTTTTCAACAAATTTCCCAATCTATCTAAAAGAGGAAAGGGGGAGCGGCCTATAAATAAATTTTCGTGTACTTGTTGATTGGTCAGGCGACCAACAACGGCGTAGTGTCCACTAATTTATTTAGGGTCGATGATGAAAAGTTTTTCCCATTATAATACAGTGTTTATAAGGATTGCGGCTTACGTTCGGGTATTTGCGAAAGCAGCGAATTCATTGCTCGTCCAGCCCGGAACCACTGCTCGATTAAAAATATGCAAATAAAGGCAACAACAAAAAGCCGGACATTGAACGTCGAGCCCGAACTACCGCTGATAGTAGCACATAGCTTATATTTCAATGTCCAGCCCCACTTGCAGCAATACACCTGTTGAGTGCCATTCTTCTCTGCCCACCCAAAAGATTTATGAGAAAACAGGAGAAACGTCCTGATATATTCTTACAGATTTTACAAGCCCGTTTTCGTCAAGGTCTGTAAAAGCCACGGCTTTAACTGTTGCTTTCTTTTCGTCTTTGCGAACATAATGGTTTAATGCTTCGAGCACATAGGTATTGTCTTTACCGTAAATGTTTATCAAGTCATGTTCTACGCTGCCAAACGATTGCCAGTAATATCCAAGTCCTTGCAGAACTGTTTGTTTTCCCTGCATTGGTTCATCGTTGTTAAATTGAACCGTAATGTTGTCAGCAAGGAATTTGCCATAGGCTTCAATATCTTTTTGATCAATGGCATTTAGATAAGTCAAATAACTTTCGTAAGCTTTTGCTGTGAGTTGATTAACTCGGAGATTTTTAGTAATCATGATTTTAATTTTATGTTGTTGATTAATTAAATTGACAACACAAAAATAAATTGACAAGTCCCCGTGGGTATAGAGTAAAAGTCAGGAATAATGGTAGTTTTTCCTTTATTTGTTTCTGTATTCTAATGGTGTAATGCCTTCTTTGCTTTTGAATAGTTTAGTGAAATAGGATGGGTCTTCATAGCCCAGCCAGTACACTATTTCTTTGACGCTCATCTTGGTTTGTTTTAAAAGGCTTTTAGCCTCAAAAATTACAAACTCTTCAATGCTTTGTTTGGCCGAATGTCCTGTTTCTCTTTTAAGAATTTCTGATAGGTTTTTAGAAGATAGATTTAGTTTGTCAGCATAGAATGCTACATCTTTTTGCTCTTGATAATGACTGTGCAAGAGATTGCTGAATTGATTGCTTATGTTTTGATTTCTTGTACTATTACTTATACCTCTTGAAACTACGGAGTAAATGTTACAGATAAATTCTAAGTAAGCAAAGAATAAACCTTGTGTTGCTTTTTTATTTTCTGAATGCATTTGTAATAATTGAATGAACTCACATGCCTTTGAATAATCAGTGCTCGTAAGATTAAAACAATGATTTGCACCGGCTTTGAAAAATGGGTAATCAATCAGGAAGTTGTTATAAAACGGCTGCTGAAAAAAGTCAGCCTTAAAGAAAACAGTATGATTTGTTGCTTTCCAGTCATTCTTAGTCCACTGTCTTACAATGCCGGGTCCAACAAGCGAAAGTGTCTTACTTTTAATTTCATAATCGTTGATACCGATTTTTATTTTACAGTCTCCATGGTGCATAAGCCCAACTACATAAAAATAGCTTCTGTATGGATAATCAATATTATCCCCTTTTGCAAAATCTTCTTCTGTAGCAATAAAGAATGATGTATCAGTTTGGTCAGCACCCAGAATTTTTTGCAGGTACTTGTGATATTCGAAATTATGAGGTTTCTGTCCTCCCATTTGTTATTGGAAATCGGTTTTCAATTGAATAGCACATAACGAACAGGTATTGACGAAGTGCAGGGAATAGAATTCCGTCCGCCCCGGCTAACTGATGCTGAGTAAAGATAAAAAAGATGATGATATGCACATAGCTAAATAGATAAGGTCAGTTGGATATGCAGCCCAGCAGAATTACAAGAGTTGAAACACAGCTTCCGTCAGCCTGCATTTTGGCAATACCCATGTTACTTGCAGCACTTCGTCCTCCAAAATTTAAAGAAGAGTCCTAATATAGGATAATTAAATGATGACAACTGTCCGTTGTACAGGTGTCTACAGTGTATGACCTTTGTAAATATGGATATAAGGAAAAAATTCGGCAAAAGAGTTAAGGAACTGCGACAAAGCAAAGGCTTGTCACAGGAAGGACTTGCCCATTTAGCCGAACTAGATAGAACTTATATACCAAGCATTGAAAAGGGTGAACGAAATGTTTCTATTGAAGTAATTCAAAAGCTTTCTGTTGCCTTTGGTACTAAAATTAGCGAACTACTTAAAGGACTTGATTAATGAGCATTGAGCAAACAGAAAGATTAAGACTTAAACTTCAAGCAAGTTTAGATTCCCTAATCGGCAAGATTGGAAAAATACAAATCGGAACAAAAGAACAATTCCCTTTGGGGTGGCGGAAAGCAGCAAAGGGAAGAACAGTTTGGCGGATATTGGAAGAATTAATCACTCAAAACCTCGAAAAATATTATGCCGAATTAGATATTGTTAGCATTACAGCCTCTGATTCGGAAATTACTATCTATGATTTTTCTGTACTTTTCGCTGATGAAGAATTACCTGCCTATGTCAATATAAAGTCCGCTGTTTCTGGTGGTAAAACTCAAAAGGACGATATTTCCAAAGGCGTTGGCTTGCAACAGTTTTATGATGCAGATGTAAACAAGGATTTTTTTGTTGCAACCTTTTTTATCAAGTTCAATGATGACATGACAATTGAAATTGAAAAATGTATCGCTTTCCCAATAGCTTGGATACCTGATGTGTATATAAATCCTAGTAACAACGGAAACTTACAATCAAGCAAATACAAAGATTTAAGTACTGCTGTTAAAAGGACGAACTCTGATTTTTTTGAAGTATTCAAAAAAGAATTTGAAGTTGCTCGAAAAAAAAAAGCGGAAAAAAAGTAGGCAAGAGCAAAAAAAAGAAAAAAGACAGAAAAAAGAATAAAAAATGATTGTACTATACTCTTGACTGAAGGTTAGAAGTGAAATGCAAGATTTCTGTTTCTATCTCACTTGAAAGCTTCAATTCATTAAAAATAATTCTGTCAATCTTTTGTATAATTCCGTAGACATCTTTCGGCGAAACTTTTTCATCAAATGCTTTTTTTGCAATGGTCGCAAGTTCTTTTTTCGTTTTTTTGGTTAGCTCTATTACTGGTATTTTGGAAACATAACCAGATGTAATCATATTTGAACGAATAAGAACTCCCCTGACAATGTATGTAACTAGGCTGCTGTTTAAGTAACTTAAGAGCCACCAAATATCTTCTTTGTCACAAAAAATGTTTGCATTAACTCCGTATGTAGAACCGACAGGGAGATAACAAGCACTAAAAGGAAGTCCCATAGATGAGCAGGTGATTCCTTCCTTTAACATATAACCCTTATTTCGAACCATGAAGTTCTTTACTTCCTTGTCATAAATTAAATAATCGTTAGTTAAAAAGCCATCTGGCTCACAATAAAATTTTCTTGAACCAGGGTTTTTATAAAAAGGAACTTCAAAGCCAGTTTTTTTCTCCTTTGAAATATACTTTCCATCCTCTCCTGTTGAGATTCCTGTTATGCACTTATATTTTTCTCCAATCCTCGGAAAAGAAAATAATGATTGTATTTCGCTTGGGATATCAATTACAAATTCAAATAGATTATCGTTGCTAGCATTAATAATGCTTTCTAATGGTGTTTCAAGAAAGGCTTTTTGTTCAAGTTTAATTTTTAGGTCTTCTTTATTCTTTGGACGATTTAATGATTTAACTAACTGTTGATTTCCTTTACCTTTTTGCAAAATCATTATTGCAGTTCTTACATCAGCCTTTTGCTCCCAAAATAAATCGGTCGGGCATAAAATAAGATAATGAATTGAACATGTATTAAGTATTTGTTCCCTCAAAGGATTGTGCATTCTTGCTGTTAAAAAACTGTCAGCAGTAATAATTGAAATCAAAGCTCCATCTTTTGCACTGTCAATTATTGCAGAGATAAACATTGAATACATGTTATGTACTCCAATATTTCCAAAAAGTTTATTAAGGTCTTTCTTATTATCTCGGATGTAATCTACTTCATGACAATTGTAAGGCGGGTTTGCAATGTAATAGTCATATTTGAGATTAATTTGCTGGTCAAAAAGTAACTTGATTTTTTCTTGTTTGTAAAAATCAATAAAATCTCTTTGAATAAAATTGCAATAATAGTAATCACCATGATTAAAAATATCTATTCCATCAATATCAATGTTATTGTCATACAACCCTTTTATTAGTTCTTCTTTGCCAACGCATGGGTCAAGTGCAGTACTGCCATTAGGGTTTATCTCTAACATTGCCTTTGTCATAAAGGTAGAAACGAATTCAGGTGTCGAATAATAACCTAATTCCCGTCTATCTATACCATTTTCATTTACTATAGTCTTTTCAAACCTTCCCATTCTTTGATGATTTTAAATATCTAACTTTTTGTTCAGCAACTTTTAGAGTCCTTGCAGCTACATCCTCGTCAGCTATTTCATATGCAATTTTCTCACTTAAATATTGTATTAGTAATTCGTCTTTGTCAAGTTTAAAAATATCTGCAAGTTTAAATATCTGCTCTCTTGTTGGCTTTCTTTCGCTTCTTTCAATTTTGCTAAGAATTGCTGTGTCCATGTCCAGTTGGGCTGCTAATTGTCGCAGCAATAGCCCTTGCTTTTCCCTGTTTGTCCTTATAATTTGTCCGATTGTTTGCATTTGAATTAAACGAGTTGACAATTTATGTCAAATTTAATTTGTCAAATTGATACTTCCAACTTGTCATTTAGAAAGTTTTCAACATATAGAGAGATGGATAATTGTTGAGAGGTATTTGTCACCGCTGAATAATAGTACTGGCGCTGGGAAGGGTTGCAAGTAACACAAATATTTATGTTATTATATGTAGTGGTTGGTTAAAAAATACAGTTGCAAATCAAGCAATTAGTAATCAACATTTTCAATTGTTATTAGAACAATCCGTTTTTTTAATGACCCGTGTACAACCGTTTCTAAACGCTTGCACACGCTTCTTCTCATACATTAAACATTCATCCACGCTTTTACAGTCACTTATATTTCAAACCAATTAAAATCCGGTACTTGTTGCAGCCATCAGGAGTCAGCGTCTTCACAGTTAGTCATTCATATCCCTGCCTTGGCGGCTTTTGCTGCAACTGCTTAAAAATAAAACGCAGTCTTTAATTTTTCAATAATCAGTTGAGTATTTTCTTGCGATGTTTTTTTTACCAATGGCTCATAGCTATTGCAAATTGAAATTGCTCGGTCAAAAAAAGTTTGAAATTTATTACTTGCTCATAGGTAAGTGATTGGGAAATTTGTATCTTAGTCTTAGGATTAGACTGGATCTTCAATCACAAGGCTTTTTTCGGTAGAAAATCCTGCGGACTGCATTTAAGGATTTTGGCAAGATCATTCAGGTGTTTCAGATTATAGTGAGTAGGATACTTCGGACTTTCTACTTTTCCTATGAAACCAACAGACATACCCAGTTCATAAGCAAGATCGGCTTGAGATAAGTTTTTCTCAATCCTTCTTTCTTTCACCCGTTCAATAACATATAAATCAATCTTAGATTTTGCCACTTGCCTATGAGTAAGAAGTAAAATTGGTCTTTTGATGTTTTTGGCACAATCACCTATAGGAAAGTGTTTAGTGTTTTAAATAAAGCTTTAAGAATAAATGCAACCGGCCTATCACCATAAAGAACTCTCTCTCCTGCAAACCCAGTTTGCCAAAAAACCTAAGAGTCCGTTATAGGGTAGGGTATATCCATTATTCATTACTCATTTTCTTACTTGCTGGCGGTCAAAAAAAGTTAACACCTGTCAGCAGGGCAACCTATTGCCTGTATGGAAATACCTGTTCCCATCCCTGCATTCCCCGGCTACAGTATTACTGGCTCCGGTAAGGTCTACCACAAAGGTCGGCTAAAGAAACCCATTGGCAAACCCGGCCGCTCCCTCAAACTCAGGATCATAGTCAACGGTAAAGCCACCGAGCTCGGCCTCGCCAAACTCATGGCACAGTTATTCATACCCAATCCTCAAAATCATCAACGCATCATTTTCAAGGATGGCAACCCGCACAACTGTATATTAGAAAATATTCAATGGGCCAGCCACACAGAATATGTGTACCACACCCTCTTTCCCGGCAAACCCCTCAAACAAAAAATACCCCAACAATCCAAACTCAAAAAAGAAAAAATAGAAAAACGTCAAAAACCAATTTCATCAGTACCAAAAGAAGCAATACCCATTCCCGGTTGGGAACATTACAGCATTACACCATGTGGTAACGTGTACAACAAAAAAGCAAAATGCATGAAGCATGTATTTTGTGGTAATAAACGAACAGTACGTATAGGGCTTTATAACAACAAAGGCAGGTCAACACGTATTGCTGTATCAAAACTTCTGGCGCTTACATTTCTTCCCAATCCACACGGCTTCACTAAACTCATTCACAAAGACCATGATCCACACAACATGGCCCTCAGCAACCTGCTCTGGGTCAATAATACAGATTGGATGCGCCATGTACGCCGTTTACACGAAGCAGCCGCAATCCTCGGCATGCCCTTACCACCCAAAGAAAAACCGGTATATTACATTGATCCGGAGCGGGTACCCATCAACGGTATTCCCGGCTATTACATCACACCCGCTGGCAAACTCTATAAAGAAAATGGCAAAGAAGTAAAACCAAACATACAGGGCAGGCGGGCACCCAACGTCCGCATCCGCCTCAACGGCTATACCTATTCCTTTGGCCTTGCAAAACTCGTTGCAGAACAGTTTGTACCCAATCCCCGCCGCCACAAACGCATCATCTTTAAAGATCGTAACAACCAAAACTGCAACGCAACCAACCTGGCCTGGGTAGATGAACAAACCTTCATCTACTATTGCGGTCTGCTCGGTAAAACAAACAAAATTCAAAATGAAAGAAACTATGCCATCAAACACTGCAAAGATCCCTGGCTCCGCAAGTACTACCAAACACAGGATCACTACTGGCTCCACGAGTGCTGGAAACGCATCGACAAAGCCATCTTCATGCCCGGTTGGGAAGAACTCAAATCAGAAGCCTACCTCTACTTTGTAGATAGAGCAGAACGCTTCTCCATCCTCAAACAATCCACACTCTTAATTGCTTCTTATGCAAAAGGCCTCCGCCTCAAACAACTCCAGGAAATAAGTCCCGAGATCACCCTCTCCGCCCTCCTCCGTACAGATGAATCCCTCCGCAACTGGCGCAGGAGAGACTGATACGAAAAAATCAAACAACCTTCACCCACCCGTCCATCCTGCCGCTTTGTCGCAAAAAACAGCCCAAACACCCCAAAATCCCTGTCCCGTCCTAAAATAACTATACACTAACTTGTATTGTTATGTCAGTTAAAAAAAGGGATTATCTCACTCCAATCAGGAGTAATTCGTCTTCAAGATTTGATCGTCGTTTGATTGATCAGATTGTAAAGGAAGTAGAAGGAGGGCTTCCCCGTAAGGCGGCCTGTAAAATGTACGGTATGGCTTATTGTACGATCAATGAGTGGATGCGGAAGTTCGGATCAGGAGCAAGTCGCCGCAACGTATTTTCTGATCAGCAGCGTAGAAAAATAGTAAGGCAGGTACAGGAGGGGCAACTCACCAAACTACAGGCCCGGCAGTTGTACAAAGTGAGTTCTAAAGCACTGAACACCTGGCTTCGCAATGCTACCCAACAGGAAGCTGCACTTCTGTTTGCAGAAAATGAGAATATCACAACTGCTCTATTCATAGGTTCAACGTCCGATCTTCAGAAGCAATTGCAGGAAGCAACCCTTAAAATCAAAGCGCTGGAAACGATGATTGATATAGCCGAACAGGAATTTAAAATTGCGATCAGAAAAAAGTCTGGAGCCAAACAGTGAGTGAGATGAAGGGAGAAAACGCAGCATGGGGGATAGAACGGTTATGCAAACTGTTTGGCAAAACCAGACATGCCTGGTACGATCATCTTTGGCGTAAGGAAGACGGGATTTTAAAAGAGGAGATAGTTCTTCAGTTAGTTCAAGAGATCAGACAACAGCTGCCAAAGATCGGCACCAGAAAATTACAATACCTGGTTAATCAAAAGCTTTTGGAACATGGGCTGGAAGCAGGCCGTGATTATTTGTTTGATTTACTGGGCAGACAAAAATTATTAATCAGAAACAGACGCAGAACAGTTGTAACAACGGCCTCGAGACACTGGATGCGTAAATACAGCAATCTTACTTTATCCCTGCAGCCAGAGTACCCGGAACAACTGTGGGTGAGTGATATTACTTATATCAGACTCGCTAATGGGTTTTTATACCTGAGTTTAATAACGGATGCCTACTCCCGTAAAATTGTTGGGTACAGTCTGCGAAAAGACCTTCGTTCAGAAGGTTGTTTACAAGCATTGCAAATGGCATTAATGAGCCGTAGTTGCCCCGGGCGGCAGTTGATCCATCATTCTGACAGGGGTTCACAGTATTGTTGCAGAGAATACGTTGATCTGCTCACAGACAACAACATCGCCATCAGCATGACAAACAACGGAGATCCCTATGAGAATGCACTAGCAGAAAGAATCAACGGCATCATAAAGTCAGAATTTAATCTCTACAGCAGTCAAATGGGTTTTGAAGAGACATCAATTGCTGTTGCTGAAAATATCAAAGCCTATAACCAACTGAGGCCACATGCCAGCTGTGATTATCTAACACCTCACCAGGCACATCAACAATCCGGGACGCTTAAAAAACGGTGGAAAAACTATCATCATCCAAAATCTGTGAAACCATAAATTTGATACGAAATGATCCTGTATAGCTTTTTTAGGACCATCTCAAAAAGATGTATAGCCATTACAGGATTAATTACTTCACCTGTATAGCTATTTTAGGACTAGACACCCCGCTTTGTTACTCCGTAGCAACTCCCACTCAAAGCCCACTCAAAGGCGTACTTAAAGCCACTCAACGCTGTCAACATTTGTAAACACAAGAGCCTATGTCGTAATGACGCATTACCTTCTCAGGTTACCTCAAGTGCCTCAGGTGGTTTTCAAATAAACCCTTTTTCCATAGCAGTAGATTGCCACGGCTTTGGCTCACACACATAGCTCATGCAAGCCTCGCAATGACGATCTTATTTCATATTTATCCGTTGAGTAAAGTATGAAAGCCCATCTCTTGCACGTCATAGCGAGCCCGCCGCCCTTTGGGTGGGAGGAGGCACGACGACGTGGCTATCTCCCAAACCTTTGCACACAGCCATCTTCAAACAAATCCATTGTCTTTAGTGGAAATAGTTTTCAGAACAGTGAAGACTGCAGCAACTACATAAAAAAAGCACAGACTCTTCATCTGTGCTTTCTTATCTCCATACCTCTTGTCTCCGTGGCTCTGTGTTTACAATCACATCGCTGCAAAGTGCTGATGGAAATATGGTATGGTTTCAATGCCCTTATAAAAATTAAAGAGATCAAACTTTTCATTGGGGCTGTGCAGGTTATCGCTATCCAAACCAAAACCCATGAATACGATCTTAATACCCAGCTCCTGTTCAAACAAAGAGCAGATAGGAATGCTTCCGCCACCACGCACGGGAATGGGTTCTTTACCAAACGTATCTTTAATAGCGGCTGCGGCTGCCCGGTAGCCCTTACTGTCAATGGGTGTCATGTATGGTTCACCACCATGATGTTCACTGGCTTTTACCGTAACACCTGCGGGTGCAATGCTCCGGAAATAGTTAAGCAACTTCTCTGTGATCTTTTCGCTGGATTGATTGGGCACCAGGCGTGCAGAGATTTTTGCATAAGCTTTGGAAGGCAATACTGTTTTTGCACCTTCACCTGTGTAACCACCCCAGATGCCGTTTAACTCCAGTGTGGGTCGTATGCCGGTGCGTTCATTGGTGCTGTATCCTTTTTCACCCCACAATTCCTGCACCCCTAAATCATCCGCATATTCTTTAGCATCAAACGGTGCAGCATCCATGAGCTTGCGTTCTTCTTCTGTGGCTACTACCACATCGTCATAAAAACCGGGAATGGTGATATGGTTGTTCTCATCATGACAGCTTGCAATCATCTTGGCCAGCATGGTAATGGGATTGGCCACCGCACCACCATACACACCACTGTGCAGATCACGGTTGGGGCCCGTTACTTCCACTTCAATATAACTCAGTCCACGCACACCAATATCAATGGAAGGATGTTCCATACTCAGCATCGCCGTATCGCTGATGAGGATCACATCTGCTTTTAATAATTCTTTGTTGGCTTTTACAAACGTAGCCAGGTTGGGGCTGCCCACTTCTTCTTCACCTTCAATACAGAATTTAATGTTGGTGGTGAGGGTGTTGGTTTGCACCATGGTCTCCAATGCTTTTACATGCATGTAGAACTGTCCCTTATCATCACAACTGCCACGTGCATAGATCTTACCGTCTTTAATCTCGGGTTCAAACGGCGGACTGTTCCACAAATTCAGCGGATCAGCAGGCTGCACATCATAATGCCCGTACACCAACACCGTGGGTTTGGAAGCATCAATGATCTTTTCACCATACACAATGGGATGGCCTGCGGTAGGGTAGATGGTTACTTTGTCAGCACCGGCTTCCAGCAGTCGTTGCTTTACGGCTTCGGCACAGGCAACCATATCATCTTTATGTTCACTGCGTGCACTTACGGATGGAATGCGGAGGAGTTGCAGTAACTCTTCCAGGAAACGGTCTTTGTGTTGCGCCTGATAATCTTTCCACGCTTGCATAGTCAAGTTTATTTGAAGTTTAGAGAAATAATGTGTGCTGCGAAAGTAGTGCATTCATGGAAACGGAAATGATGAACTACATCATGTTTATGGCTAATACAACGCAACGCTTGGTTAAGGGTTTGTGAAAAGAATACAATGTGAATAAGTCCTGCAACATCCGATACAGTACAACGTTTACTTTTGTGATTCAATTATAATAGCAGCCTCTGCCGGTTCTACTTCCTGCTTGCCAATGTGAAGATGTTACCGACAGGGGCTGCGACTATTTTAGCCTAAGAAGAAGTTTCAACACAGAGAATATAGTTTCACGCAAAGACGCAAAGGAGCAAAAACGCAAGGAATTACAAGTGCCGGTAAGACGGTAAGAAGAATTTATTTTCTGCGGAAGGCCACATGCAGGTTAAGCAGGCTCCACACAATTACGGCTGCTAATAATCCAAACTTGATCACGGCAAAGAGCCAGCTGAGGAAAGCATAAGTGCCGGTTACAGATTCCTGTAACAGTTGCAGCATACAATAGTTCTCCATCACATCACAGAAACCGGCTGCCAGTGCAGCTAATCCCAGTGTGCGGGAAACTGTAGCCGCCCATGGTTGTTGTTTATTGCTGATGAAGAAACAATACGCATACAGAAACAGCGCATAAAAAAGCAGGAATACAAAATCAATCCATGTATTGGTGATGGCTTGCTGTATGATGCCATCTTTCTGCCATTGGTTGAGGATGACATTTACCTGCTCCGTTGTTTTTGCTACTTCCAGGCTCACAATACCTGCCTTGCTCACGGGAGTAATCAGCAGTGCACCATGCCACCGCATCACCGCAATCATTACAAGTGTGCCCAGGAATAAGAAGAGCAGTAAACGAACGGGTTTCATGTTAAACAGTAAGGGTTATAAATCCGTAATCTTTTCTTTGCCTCTTTGCGTGAAAAAAGTTGCGTGCAACTGTATTCCTACAAAGCATCAAAACGTGCACTCACAAAATCCCAGTTCACCACTTTCCACCAGGCAGTAACATAATCAGCACGTCGGTTCTGGTACTTGAGATAATACGCATGTTCCCATACATCCAGGCCCAGCAACGGTGTGCCTTTGATGTCGCTGATGTCCATTAACGGGTTATCCTGGTTGGGTGTAGAACCTATTTTGAGTTGTTTGTCTTTATCTGCATAGAGCCAGGCCCATCCGCTGCCGAAACGGTTCTTACCGGCATCACTGAATTGTGTTTGAAATGCTTCTATACTGCCAAAGGTTTTTACAATAGCTTTTTGCAGGGCGCCGCTGCCCGGCACACTGCCACCGGGTTGCATACATTTCCAGAACAGTTCATGATTGTAATGACCACCTGCATTGTTACGCATCTTGGCGGAATATTTAGAAATGGATTGCAATACGTCTTCAATGGGTTTACTCATATCCACTTTTTCTGCCACCGCTGCATCTTTTGCATTCTTCGCATAGGCACTGGCGTGTTTGCTGTAATGTATCTCCATGGTGAGCGCATCAATCACCGGCTCCAGTGCAGGATAAGCATAGGGCAGTGGTGTTTGCTCAAAACCGGTAACAGTGGGTACATTGCTCAACACTTTTGCAGAAGTGCAACCGGCCAATACATCAGCACCGGCAAAAGAAGTAAGTGAAACAGCCAATGTTGTTTTTGCAGATTGCTGTAAGAATTGCTTGCGGGAGAATTTGTTTGCCATAACCTTCAATTGAAGAATGAAGTTACAATCATTCCCTCAATCAGGTTCTTGGTTTTTCAAGGAGCAGACGGTGCAGTTTGAGCTTACGCAGGATGCGGTAATAAAACTCAGCATTAAACAGTTGTGAATCCTGCATGGCTTTGTAAGTAAGAAAACATCCTACGGGTACAAGAATCATGGTGCTGAGCCACATGCCGGTAAACGGAAGTACCACACCTTCCTTCACCATCTTTTCACCACTGGTATTGGTAATATGAAACACAATAAAAAACAGTACGGAGATCACCAATGGTAAACCGATACCGCCTTTGCGGATGATGGAGCCCAACGGCGCTCCTATTAAAAACAAAACCACACAAGCTAACGAAAGGGCAAACTTGCGGTGTCGTTCCAGGTCGTGCAGGCGTAATTGCTTTTTCTGTTCAGCGTTATCGTAAGCAATAAAATCCAACTGATTTTTAAACGAAGTGGCTTTGCTTAATACAGAAGAGAAGATCACATTTCTTACACTGTCACCCACCAGTTGATTAACATTGGTAAAGCTCAGCTTAAGCGTATCTTTCTTTTTAAGCACACTGTCAGGGTAATAAAACGGAACGATGGGATTGATTTCACGGTAGCCACGAAACCTTACAGAGTCCGTTACTTTCTGTAATGAATCCACTACACGGGTAAGTTGCTGCAGACTCAGCATTTTGTAATAATTCTTGAAAGTAGAATCGGCTGTTTTATTCAGCTTAAAAGAGCTGAGGTCAAATACTTTTTTATATTCTTTAAAACCGAGTCGGTAATAATCCGTTTCAATAGTGCCGGGTATACCTTTTTCCTGGTAGCGCCATCCGTTGCGCAGGTTAAAATAAAGAAAGCGTTGATCCGGCGATACTTTCATAGTGCCTTCTTCGGCAAGAATAATATTGTCCTGCAGCATATAGCTGTGTTCATAAATCACCACATTACGGATGATGGAATCTTTTTCCTTACTGCCGATCTTGATAGTATAACCATCGAGTTTATTGTAAAACACACCTTCCTTAATATCAAAGGCCGGTTTGGCCACACGGATATCATAGAGCAGCGTACGCATCTTTAACTCAGCCACCGGTATCATGTAATTGGCAAACAAAAAAGCCACCATCGCCAGCAATCCTGAAACAGCAAACAAAGGCCGCATAAAACGAATGAGCGGGATACCTGCACTTTTAATGGCTACCAGTTCAAAACTTTCACCCAGGTTACCAAAAGTCATGATCGAAGAAAGCAGGATGCCTAAGGGCAAAGCCAGTGGTACAATAGTAGCACTTACGTAGGTGATAAACTTTAAAAGTGTAATGGTATCAACACCTTTGCCCACAAATTCATCAATGTACAGCCAGAAAAACTGTACCACGAGGATGAAAACGGCAATAAAGAACGTTGCCAGGAACGGTCCGATAAAAGCTTTTATAATAAGTTTGTCTAACTTCTTAATCACATCAATCAATTTCCGATGCAGGAGCAGGCAAATGTAAGTCTTTCAGCTGTTGAGTTGCAACTGGTAACCGATCCGGGTTGGATTTTAACAAAGAACGGTATCATTCAAAAAGTATATGATCTTTTTGGAAGCTTAAGTGCTTCTTATGTGGCTTTAGCAAAAGAACTTGCCGTTCCGGAAGAATTATTGCTGATGCCTCCTAAAATTTCGAGAGGCGAACAATACAAAGGATTGCCCTATGTAATGCTGGATTATCCCAGATGCTTTGGAAAGGAAGATGTATTGGCCGTACGTACTTTTTTCTGGTGGGGAAATTATTTCAGTTGCACCCTGCATTTAAAAGGCCGTTACCTGAAACAATATGCAGGTGTTGTTGAAGAGGCAATCAGTAACGGTGAGCTGCAGGGTTTTTATATCAATACATCCAATGAGGAATGGAATCATGATGTGAACGAAAGCATGCAACCAATAACAATAGCAGATAAAAGAAAACCTGTGCAGGAAGACCTTATTAAAATCAGCGGCATTTGTTCCTTGCAGCAATGGAATGAAGCTGCTGATGTGCTCCGTCAACAGTTTCAGTTATACCTCAAGCTTATGAAAAGTTAATTACCCAAACGATGAAACAGATCTTTCACCTGGTATTCCCATAACTGGCTCTGGTCTTTGATGTCTTTCTTTTCAGCAAAATCTTTTACCACCAGTATGGTTTGATTGGAGATTTCTGTTTTTTCAATACGAAATTCAAAATACTCATCTTTAGGTCCGTGGAGCCAGCGGTATTTTACAAAACGGTTTTCTTCTGTTTCCAGTAATTCTGCCCTTTCTTCAGTACCATTCCAGCTGAAGACATAAATACCATCTCTCTCATCCACTTTATCGGCAAACCACTCCTGTATGGCTGATGGACTGATAAGGAACTCGTATAGGATGGAAGGTGAACATTTCACAGGAAACTCCAGTGTGTATAAAACTTTTTTACTCATTAATGCTTCGTTTCCACATATTAAAGGTTGTGGATATGCAATAATAAAAAAATAATGCAGTCTACAAAATTTTTACTGGGTTCTTTTTTGTTGAATTCCAATTTGTCCAATTTTAAACAAAAAGCCTCCTAATTGCCTGTGCTACAAGGTGTTTTGAAAGTTTTTTTGGTAAAACTTAATAGATAAGTTAAATTAGGTTCGGAATTTTGAGCGGGAGATGACAAAATAATACCTTTTTATCCCCGTTTAGAGTTTAAGAAAGGACTTGTGCCGCAATGATTAACACCAAAACAAAAAACCAATTTGCTTATGAGCATGCGCCAACTAAAAATCACAAAGTCCATCACCAACCGTGAATCGCAGAGTCTTGAAAAGTACCTGCAGGAAATCGGAAAGGTGGAATTGATTACCCCTGAAGAAGAGGTAAAACTTGCTGAAAAAATCAAGCAGGGCGACCAACGTGCCCTCGACCGTTTAACCAAAGCCAACCTCCGCTTTGTTGTTTCAGTAGCCAAACAATACCAGAACCAGGGTCTTTCCCTGCCTGATCTGATTAATGAAGGCAACCTCGGTCTTATTAAAGCAGCCCAGCGTTTTGATGAAACACGTGGCTTTAAATTTATTTCTTATGCTGTATGGTGGATCCGGCAAAGTATTCTGCAGTCATTAGCGGAACAGTCAAGAATTGTTCGTTTGCCCTTGAATAAAGTGGGATTAACCAACCGCATTAATAAAGCATTCTCACAATTAGAGCAGGAATATGAACGTGAACCCTCTGCCGAAGAGCTGGCAGAAATCCTGGATCTTGAAACAGAAGAAGTAGCTGCTACCCTTGGAATATCTGCACGGCATGTGAGTATGGATTCTCCGCTGGCAGAAGGTGAAGAAAATACATTGATTGATGTGTTGCATAATCCTAATGCTGACAGTACAGATGAAGAGCTGGATCATAAACAATCGCTTAAAACAGAGATTGACCGCTCGCTTCAAACCTTAACAGAACGTCAGCAGGAAGTGATCCGTTATTTCTTCGGCATCGGGGTAGATCATCCCATGAGCCTGGAAGATATTGGCGAACGCTTTAACCTCACCCGTGAGCGTGTCCGGCAGATCAAAGACAAAGCCATCAGCAAGCTCAAGACAAATACTCGTTGTAAACTTTTAAAAGGATATCTCGGATAAAAAAACTCTACTCAATAAAAGAAACGCCCCGATAAACCGGGGCATTTCTTTTTTACTTCACTTCGCCTGTAACTGGTATAAGAGGCTGCACCTTTGTATAATTTGGTTTATACACTTGTCTGCTGAGAATTTTTAGCAGATCTTTTTCAAGCGATTCTACAGGATATTCAATAAGGCGGTTTATTTCTGTATTGTTTTCATACACTATGAGCGTAGGTACCCGTACAATGTTCAATCCTTTTTCTTCATGTGCAGGGCTTTGCTTGTACATACCCTCTGCATTACTTACCATTATAATCTTTACTTGTTCGTCACGTACACCGCAATAGTCCAGCACTTTTAAAATACGGGGCACTTCCCGCTTGCTGTCGCCGCACCAGGTACCCATAAACAAAAGAAACTGTTTGCGCTGCATGTTTTGTTTTAATGAAGCAATAAGCGAAGTATCTACTTTATAGTTGAAATAATTGGTATTGAACCAGGCTGCAAATGGTTCACGGTTAAATGCTTCACGGGTGCAGCAACCGAGAAGCATAGCGTTTCCGTTTTCATCTTTCGTTAGTTGATTAATTGATTGCTGTGAAAAGGTGAGCATACTCACAAATACGGATATGCTCAAAAGAAAAATCGGTTTCATTTTGAATCATGTTAAATGGTAAATCAATAGTTGCATTTAAATGCATGCAGTATCTGCAGGCATAAACACAACAGGGATCAATGTTTTGCTGCTGTTGAATAAAAAATAACAGCGGAAAAAAGGCAATCAGATGCGGGGTGGTTGAAAAACAGAATACGCCCTTTTTATAACCCGCTGCTCCGGTGCAGGAGCATATAATAAATCTGCAGCCGGTTGAACGGGAGCTGCAGCTATGGTTACAGTATGAAAAAATTCTTCTGTATAATTTTTCAGATGATGTTGATGTAAAGGCGATGATTGCGATGCATCTTCAGTTGATGCCATGAGTTTTTCATCACATCCGCAATCAGGTTTTAATTGTACAGCAGCTGCAATGCGGCACTCCATGTAATCCAGTATTTTTCCGTACTGAAATACGAAAAAAAGAGATAGAAAAAATAGAGAGAGCAGTTTTTTCACATAGCTAAACTACAAATGCTTTTTGAAAAATTCAATACAGTTTGCTTTTAAATAACCCCCATTTACACAGGCGAAATACCAACGATACACGCAGGCAGCCCAATCCATATATTACACTTCTGCTGAAATTGATACTGCTGCTTTCTTTGGTATAATGTGTAGGGCAGGAAACTTCGCCTACTTTAAAGTTTTTGTAAATGATCTGGCTCAGCATTTCATTATCAAATACAAAATCATCGCTGCAATGATTGAATTGGATCTGCTCTAACACTTCTTTTGAAAAAGCACGGTAACCTGTGTGATACTCGGATAGTTTCTGGTTCAATAAAATATTCTGGATCAATGTAAGCACACGGTTGAAGAAATACTTATACAGCGGCATGCCTCCCAGCAGGGCTCCTTTACTTAAAATACGGCTGCCCAGCACTACATCATACACATCATTACCAATCATGCTCACCATGGCGTGTATGAGTTTGGGTGTATATTGATAGTCAGGATGCAGCATAATGATGATATCTGCCCCCAGCTCCAGTGCTTTTGTGTAACATGTCTTTTGGTTACCGCCATAGCCTTTATTCTGTTCATGACGGATAATATGCCGGATGCCCAGCGCTTTCGCCTTGCTGACTGTTTCATCATGGCTGGCATCATCCACAAGAATCACTTCATCTGCAACATCAAACGGTATTTCATGGTACGTAGCTTCCAGCGTTTTAGCGGCATTGTAAGCCGGAAGTACCACAATAATTTTCCGTTGATTGAACATGTTTCAAAGATAAGGGGTTGCATGTTCCATTGGAATTGATAGGCGTTGTGTCAGACTGACTTTCTCACAGGCTCATTTGCCCCGTATCCTGAACCTGCTAATCTTTACTTACATTTGCTGCCCAAATTGTGTGACCATGTTTCAGAATTTAAGTGAACGTTTAGAAAGTGCGTTTAAGAACATAAAAGGTGAAGGCCGTATTACAGAGCTCAATATTGCAGCTACCGTAAAGGATATCCGTCGTGCCCTTGTGGATGCGGATGTGAATTTTAAAATCGCCAAAGAGTTTACGGATACTGTAAAAGAAAAAGCACTCGGTCAAAAAGTATTGCTGGCGGTTAACCCGGGCCAGCAGATGGTGAAGATTGTGCAGGATGAATTGACCGAGCTCATGGGTGGCAGTGAAGCCGAGTTTGATATTAAAGGAGCACCTGCGGTAATCCTTATCGCCGGTTTACAGGGTAGTGGTAAAACCACCTTCTGTGGCAAGCTCGCCAATTACCTCAAAACCAAAAAAGGCAAAAGCCCTTTGCTGGTGGCGGCAGATATTTATCGCCCTGCGGCCATTGATCAATTGACCGTTCTGGGCGGTCAAATAGGGGTGGATGTGTATAGCGAACGGGAGAATAAAGATGCGGTTGCCATCGCTCAAAATGCCATTAAAGAAGCTAAAGCAAAAAACAAGAATGTTGTTATTATCGATACCGCCGGTCGTTTAGCCATTGATGAAGTGTTGATGACGGAAGTGGCTAATATTAAAAATGCCGTTACACCAAATGAGATTCTGTTTGCGGTGGATAGCATGACAGGCCAGGATGCTGTGAACACGGCTAAGGCGTTTAACGATCGTCTCAACTTTACAGGAGTTGTACTTACCAAGCTGGATGGTGATACCCGGGGTGGTGCGGCCCTTTCCATTAAATACACCGTAAACAAACCTATCAAGTTTGTAAGCAGTGGTGAAAAAATGGAAACCCTGGATGTGTTTTACCCGGATCGTATGGCCCAGCGTATTCTGGGGATGGGTGATATCACTTCATTAGTGGAAAAAGCGCAGGCTCAGTTTGACGAAGAACAGGCTAAAAAGCTGGAGAAAAAAATCCGCAAAAACCAGTTTGATTTTGAAGACTTTAAGACCCAGCTGGAGCAGATTAAAAAGATGGGTAACCTCAAAGACCTGATGGGTATGATCCCGGGTATGGGCAAGGCCATTAAGGATGTTGATATAAAGGACGATTCATTTAAAGGTGTGGAGGCTATTATCAATAGTATGACGCCTTATGAACGCAAAAACCCGGATGTGATCAACCCCAGCCGTCGCCAGCGGATTGCCAAAGGTGCCGGCAAGGATATTGCTGATGTTAATGCCTTTATGAAGCAGTTTGAGCAAATGAAGCAAATGATGAGTATGATGAACAAAATGCCCATGGGCCGGATGATGCCGGGTATGGGAAAGAGATGATTAACAGGATAAAAGGCGTAAAATTTTTGTAAAGCCATTGGATATATGAGACACAGGGCTTATTTTTGCGCCCTTAGTTAACCTTTATTTATTCACGCATTTAAATTTTAATTTACGATGCCAGTTAAAATCCGTCTGCAAAGACACGGGTCTAAAAAGAGACCATTCTATTTCATCGTAGTGGCTGATGCAAGAGCCCCCAGAGATGGAAAGTTCATTCAGAAAATCGGTACTTACAATCCTGTAACAGAACCTGCGGTGATCCAGATTGACCGTCAGAAAGCATTGGAATGGCTGCACAAAGGTGCACAGCCTACTGATACTGTTCGCAAGATCCTTTCAAACAAGGGTGTACTGTATCTGAAGCATTTATTACGTGGTGTAACCCTTGGTTTGTTTGACCAGGCAACCGCCATGGAGAAATTCCAGGCCTGGCATTCAGAACACGAAGCTGCCGAAGCTAAGAAAAGAGATGAGGCACGCAAGTTTAAAATGGCACGCCGTTTCACCGGCCGTCGTCCTGCTCCACGCAGGCAGGAAGGTGGTGAAGCACCAGCAGCTGAATAATCAACTGATGAAATGAAACGAATAAAAATCCCTGCTGTTATCAGCGGGGATTTTTTATACGCCACAGGTTACAGTACATCGTCTGAATTATCTTTGTTTGATGGAGCAGTATTTCAGCATCGGTCAGATTGTCGGTACATTCGGTCTCAATGGAGAAGTGGTGCTAAAACATAACCTTGGCAAAAAAACTTCACTCAAGGGTCTTGAAGTGTTGTTCATTGAAGAAGCAAAAGACAAATTCATTCCTTACTTCCTTACTTCTTCTAAAATCAAAAACGAAACAGAAGTTTACCTCGGTATAGAAGGCTTTGCAACCAAAGAAGCTGCTAAAAAAATCAATGCAAAAAAAGTATGGCTCAGGGCAGATGATTTTAAAAAATTTGCTGCCAAGAGTGCCCCTGTTTCTTTAATAGGGTTTACATTGTTTAATGGCGATGAAGAGTTGGGTGTGATTGATGAGGTAATTGAACAGCCGCTTCAGATTCTTTGCCGGCTGGAAATAAAAGGAAAAGAAGTATTGATACCGCTGCACCAGGAAACCATCCGCAGCATTCATCAAAAGAAAAAAGAAGTAGTAGTGGAATTGCCTGATGGATTACTGGAAGTGTATTTGGGCTAAAACTTTTTCAAACTCTGAAAAAAATAATTATGCGTTTTACTCTTATCATCGTTATGCAATTGCTGGTAGTTTACTCAAACGCTCAGTTTGTAACAACTAATATTGGTCCTAACGGTGAAACCCTGTTTAATATTGGAAGTAACCTGGTGAATAAGATTAAGCCGGATGATGTGGAAGGCAGTCCTCTCTTATCGGATAAATGGGCAAAGGGTAGTATTAAACTCAGGAATAACAAACAGGTACTGGGAATATTGCTGCAGTATAACCTGGAGCACCAGGTACTTTATTTTTCAAAAGACAGTACCGGTCGTTTTGAGTTTGCTGAACGTATTCTCGAGTTTTCATTCAGTGCACCTGTAAATGAAACGCAGGAAACGTTCGTATTCAGAAGTAATTACCCCATTAACGGTAAGTATAACGATCTTACTTTTTACCGTGTAATGGGCGAAGGATCTAAATTTCAATTCCTCAACTATTGTTCAAAAAGTATCAAGGAAAATTATGGGTTTGATAAAGTTCCCAAACGCAATTATGTATATCGGGAAGACTGGTTTTTGTATGATGTGCAACTCAAAACGTTCTATCCTGTCAGCAATAAAAAATCAATAATAGCAGCTTTGCCGCAGTACCGCCAACAAATAGAAGAGCTTTGTGAAAAAAATAAATGGAGTCTGAAAGAGGCTGTCCAGATTGCTGAACTGGTAAAGCAGCTGAAATAAATAATTATTGCTTTTGTAAAACAATCGTTGCGTCCGCAGCTATTTTATCAACTGAAATAGTACCACCCGTATTGTTAGTGGAGGTACTTGCGAATTTTATGAGAAGTGTAAGTTTGTTTCCTTCCAGTTTGTATTTACAGCCTGTTGGTGCTGCAAAAGTTCCGGGAGCTCCTTGTATAGCAACCGGGGATGTGTTTATAAAAGCAATTGAATCTGTACCTACAATCTTAATAGCAGCGGTTTCGTTAGTGGGGCCAATGGGTGTTGGAGGTATCGGATTGGTAACTTCGTTTTGAAGAACATTGTTTTCAAAAAACTTAATGTTTAACCTTCCGTTGTAATCATACCCGATGTTCATCGCTTTTATTTGGGAAGACGTAATATCATAAAAACCTGTAGGGTTAGAAGATGTATAGGTAAGTGTACTTTCTACTTTTATTGCAGCGCCAAACAGATCGGTTTCTGTAGATGATGCAGTAACTCCGCCGGATGATACGAGATTCCACCTGCCGATGATACCTGTAGCACCACTGCCGTTCATATCAGGTGCTCTCAGTTTGCGTTCACAGGAAATAAGTATAACAGTGGCAAGAAGTAAAAAAGCTGATTTGAATTTCATCAGTAGATGTTTCTGCAATATTAACTAATTTCTTACAGTGGCACACGGTTCTTCGCTCCTTTATCAGCATCGCCTACCTTTACAACTTGTCACAACAACGCATCATAGCCCACTTTGATCTGGATACATTTTTTGTATCGGTAGAACGGTTGAATGATCCATCGCTCAATGGTAAACCCGTGATTGTTGGCGGTACCAGGGAGCGTGGCGTTGTAAGTACCTGCAGTTATGAAACAAGGGTGTTTGGTGTGCACAGCGGTATGCCTATGGCTCAGGCTATGAAGTTGTGTCCGCATGCTATTGTATTGCAGGGCACCCGTGGCGATTACAGCCGTTACTCCCGCTGGGTTACTGAAATCATTGCTGCAAAAGCTCCTTTGTTTGAAAAAGCCAGCATTGATGAGTTTTATATTGATCTTACGGGTATGGATCGTTTTTTTGATCCGGTACAATGGACGGTTGATCTGCGCCAGGAAATTATTGATGCCACCAAGCTACCGATCTCATTCGCCATCGCTTCCAATAAACTGGTAGCAAAAATTGCAACAGATCTTGCCAAACCCAACAACTATATTGTTGTTCCTTTTGGAAAGGAAAAAGAATTCCTGGCGCCGTTACGGGTAAATAAAATTCCCGGCGTAGGGGAACATGCTTTTCACACCCTGTTGGATTTAGGTATTGAAACTATTGGCGACTTGCAAAATGCAAATCCTGTAATGCTGGAGCAACAACTGGGTAAACACGGCAGAGATTTGTGGAGCCGTGGGCATGGCATCAGCTTCAGCACTGTGAATGCCTATCATGAATCAAAATCTATTTCAAGCGAAAATACTTTCCATGAAAATATTTCATCCGTAGAAGAACTGGAAACTGAGATTGTACGGCTCACTGAAAAAATTGCTCATGAACTGCGGCAGGAAAATAAAATGGCAGGATGTGTAGCGGTGAAAATCCGGTATCCAAGTTTTGAAACACAACAACGGCAGGCAAGTATTTCCTATACCTGTTATGATGATGAATTGATTTTTAATGCAAAATCACTATTTCACCAGTTGTACCGCAAAGGACAACCTGTACGTTTGCTCGGCGTTCGTCTCAGCGAATTAACAGAAGAAGCCTCGCAAACCAACCTGTTTCAGGATGTGTCAAGGAAAAATGAGTTATACAAAGCTATTGATAATGTAAAAGACCGTTTCGGAAAAGATTTAATTACCAAGGCCCGTATTGCCGGACGAAGAGAAGCGCCGGAGGGTTTAGATGAAACTTCATAAAAGCAGGTATTTGAAGAACTGATTAAAACCCTACTAATTTAGTAGGAATTATTTACCTTAGCTGTTCTTTCATTTTAAAACATTGTATTATGAGTTTACGTTTAGGCGATGTGGCACCCAACTTTCAGGCCACAACATCAGAAGGTATTATCGATTTTTATGAATACCTGGGTAACAGCTGGGGCGTTTTGTTTTCGCATCCTGCAGATTACACACCTGTTTGCACAACAGAGCTCGGTAAAACAGCTTTACTAAAAGCAGAGTTTGATAAACGGAATGTAAAAGTACTGGCGCTGAGCGTGGATCCTGTTGATAAACATAAAGGATGGATCAGCGATATTAATGAAACACAACATGTAACTGTTGATTTTCCGATCATTGCTGATCCTGATAAAACGGTGGCTAATCTTTATGGAATGATTCATCCCAACGCATCCGAAACATTCACCGTACGTTCTTTATTTATCATCGGACCCGATAAAAAAGTTAAGCTCATGATTACCTATCCTGCATCAACAGGAAGAAATTTTTATGAAGTGTTACGTGTGATTGACTCTTTGCAATTAACTGCTAATTACAGTGTAGCCACACCTGCTGATTGGAAAGAAGGGGAAGATGTTATTGTAGTGCCGGCAGTAAGTACTGAAGATGCTATTGCAAAATTTCCGAAAGGTGTTAAAGTGGTAAAGCCCTATCTTCGTTATACACCACAGCCCAATAAATAAGTATCGGACTATTGATTATGATTGCAGCCGCTTCTCCAAAAGAAGCGGCTTTTATTTAATCCATTTTTCAAACTGCTGCAACAAAGCACGCAGGTCTTTTGAAAGCGGGGCTTCCAGTTCTTTTTTTGAACCATCAACATCCGTAAAAGAAAGCTTCCAGGCATGAAGGGCCAAACGGTTTAACAGCGGACGCTCTTCTTCATCAGCTTTTGAGAGTTTAAACTTTTTTCTCTTAATGGAAGAAAGTAAAACAGGCGCCGGGCTTCCATACAATTCATCACATACTATGGGATGGCCGATGTGCTTCATATGTACACGTATCTGGTGCGTACGTCCTGTATGAATCTGAAACTGCAACCATGAATAGTGCCCAAACTCCTGCAGCAGTTGATAATCTGTTAAGGAGGGTTTCCCTTTTTGATGTGTGATATAGTAAGACGTTTTACCCGGATGTTCCATAATCGGTGCATCTACACTGCCTTTTTTATTCATGAGTGTACCATTCACCAGGCCGAGGTATAATTTTTCAACACTGCGTTCTTCAAACTGTTTAGAAAGAAACTTATGCGTGTCTTCATCTTTGGCAAACAGAATTAATCCGCTGGTAGCTTTATCCAAACGGTGAATGATATACACTTTGCCATATTTCTCATTCAGAAAATCTTTCAACGAAGGTTCACTCTGCTCCCGGTCCGGTATGGATAATAAGCCGGAAGGTTTGTTCAATGCAATCCAATGTTCGGTTTCAGCAATGATATCAATCTTATTCTTCATCTCTGTTCTTGCCTTGTTTTTCTTCTTTCTTTCTTACAAATGATTTATTCAGGAATTTGAGCAGCCGTACTTCTTTCTCATTTAAAAAGCGCCATTTGCCCCTGTCTACATTTTTTTTGGTGAGATTGGCAAACAGTACACGGTCCAGTCCTTTTACATCATATCCTAAAAATTCAAACATACGACGTACAATACGGTTACGTCCGCTGTGAATCTCAATACCTACTACTTTTTTATTCTTGGGGTCTGCATATCCAAGCGCATCCGGTGCAATAAAGCCATCTTCCAGTACCACGCCTTTGAGCAGTTGTTCAAAATCTGCTTTCTCTAACGGACGATCCAGTGTTACTTCATAAACCTTCTTTACCTGGTAACTGGGATGTGATAATTTCTGTGTCAGTTCACCGTCATTGGTTAACAGCAATACACCGGTGGTATTTCTGTCAAGGCGACCAACGGGATAAATACGTTGGGTGGTAACACCTTTCATGAGATCCATGATGGTTTTGCGCCCCTGCGGATCTTCTGATGTGGTAATATAATCTTTGGGTTTGTTCAGTAAAATGTAAACAAGTTCTTTTTGAACATAAATGCGTTTGCCGTTAAACTTCACTTCATCTTTATCGGTTACCTTATGACCGGGTTCGGTAATAATGACACCGTTTACTTTTACTTTTTCTTCTTTTATCAAAGCCACTGCATCTCTGCGGCTGCACACACCACAATGTGCCAGGAATTTATTGAGGGGCATGGCACCACCCGTTTCTTCTTTTTTAAAGGTAACGGGTTGAGAAGAAGCTCCGGGTTGAAGATGGCCGGTTGCAGTTTTTTGAAAACCTTGTTTGGTTCCCTGAGTTTTAAAGGTTTTAGCTTCTTCTTTTTTCTTGTCGAAATACGCTTTGCGTTCTGCACGCTCTTTCTTTTTTTCCTGGCGTATTTCTTCTTTGATTTGAGCGTTTGATTTACCGCCGTAGAATTTCTGAAAATTAGTTTTTGCCATTTGTTTGGGTTTACTGTTTTGCAACAGGATTATATAATAGTTCTGAGTTTTTGATTCTTGGTTGTATAAGTTCAACTTCAGATCTTAAAAAACTTAAAACTAAGAACTGAGAACTTCTTTATTCGCTAATTGTCCGCAGGCGGCATCAATATCTTTACCTCTGCTGCGGCGCAGTCTTGCATTTACTTTGTTGCGTTCCAGGTAACGCATAAAATCATCCGTTACTTTTTCATCCGGTTTCTGAAATTTCGCAAAGTCAATGGGGTTGTATTCAATAATGTTGATGAGATCTGCCGGCACCTGTCTGTAAATTTTGATCAGCTCATCTGCATCTTTCAATGAATCATTAAAATCTTTGAACAGGATATATTCAAACGTGATCTCATTACCTGTTTTCTTATAAAAATAATTAAGTGCTTCAATCAATGACTTAATGTTGTTGGTGTCATTAATAGGCATGATCTCATGACGCTTTTCATCAGTGGCGGCATGTAGCGACAGCGCCAGTTTAAAACGTACTTCATCATCACCCAATTGTTTAATTTGTTTTGCAACACCGGCAGTAGAAACAGTGATGCGCCTCGGGCTCATACCCAAACCATCAGGCGAGGTAATTTTTTCAACCGCCTTCAACACATTCTTATAATTCAACAACGGCTCACCCATGCCCATGAACACAATATTGGTGAGTTTCTTTTCATATACCCGTTCACTTTGCTGGTTGATGAGCACTACTTCATCATAAATTTCATCGTAGGTAAGATTGCGTTTGCGGTCAATATAACCGGTGGCACAAAATTTACAGCTAAGAGAACAACCGATTTGAGAAGACACACAGGCTGTTTTGCGTTCATCTGTTGGAATGAGCACACCTTCTACCAAATGACCTTCATGGGTACGAAAACGACTTTTCACGGTTCCATCTGAGGAGTATTGTGTTGCATCTACTGTTAATGCGGGAAGTGTAAATGTTTCGCCCAGTTTTTGACGGAGATCTTTACTGAGGTTGGTCATATCCGCAAAACTGTGTGCATGTTTCTGCCAGAGCCATTCATACACCTGTTTTGCCCTGAATTTCTGTTCGCCAATGCTTTCGAAGTAATCGGTGATTTCTTCAAGACTTAAGTGGCGGATGTTTCGCTCGTTCGCTACTTTCATAACTGCAAATGTACGAACCCTCAGTTGATTGGCCTTAGTTCTTTACTTTTGAGCAATCTACTTGCATATATGAAATGAGCCACCCCTGAAATAATATTGGCGGCGAATAACATGTGGCAATGAATACAATCAACTATCAAACACATGAAACCTGTTTATATCATTGATTCTATCCGGACACCTATCGGTAAATATGGTGGTGCTTTAGCTACTGTAAGACCAGATGATTTATTGGCTCATGTCATCAAAGCATTGATTCAACGCAATGAATCCATCGATGTAAATGCTATTGAAGATGTGATTGCCGGTGCTGCTAACCAAAGTGGTGAGGATAACCGAAATGTAGCCCGTATGGCTGCCCTGCTGGCCGGTTTGCCGGTAACTGTTGCAGGCAGCACTGTAAACCGTTTATGTGCCAGCGGATTGCAGGCAATTATGGATGCTTCAAGAGCTATCAGTAATGGTGATGGTGAACTTTATATTGCCGGTGGAGTAGAAAGTATGAGCCGTGCTCCGTTTGTTCTGCCAAAGCAAACCGATGCATTTGGACGTAAAGCAGAAATTTTTGATACAACGCTGGGCTGGCGGTTCATTAATTCCAAATTATCGGAACTCTACCATCCGTACAGCATGGGCGAAACAGCAGAGAATGTAGCCAAACAATGGAATATCTCCCGCCATGCGCAGGATGAATTTGCATATGAAAGCCAGGAGAAATATTTTTCAGCACTGTCAACTGATAAATGGAAAGATGAGATCATTCTTGTTGAAGCAGTTCAGGGAAAAGAAGTACTTGTAGTGATGGCTGATGAGCATCCACGAAAAACATCTATTGAACAACTGGCAAAATTAAAACCGGCTTTTGCAAAAGACGGCTCTGTAACCGCAGGTAACTCCAGCGGTATTAATGATGGTGCTGCAGCTATGTTATTGGCAGGCGAAGAAGCAGTAAAGAAATTTAATCTGAAGCCAACTGCTCAAATCAAATCAATGGCAGTAGCAGGTGTTGACCCTTCCATCATGGGTGTTGGTCCGGTGCCTGCTACTAAAAAAGCATTGCAGCGTGCAGGATTAACAGTGGCTGATCTGGATTTAATTGAGTTGAATGAAGCATTTGCATCGCAAAGTATTGCCTGTATTCATGACCTGGGTCTGGATCTGCAAAAAGTAAACGTAAACGGAGGTGCTATTGCCATTGGTCATCCGTTGGGATGCAGCGGTGTTCGCATCTCTACTACCTTACTTCATGAAATGAAACGCAGGAAAAGCAAATACGGTCTTGCTACTATGTGTATTGGGGTAGGACAGGGTGCTGCTGTTATTTATGAAGCGTTATAAAAAATTTACAGAATACTTGCGGTTACTTTAAATCGAATATCACACCTGATGTCAACAGGCTGTGTAAGGGTTTCCTTAGTTACAATTCTTGAACGTAGCTTGTATTTATCAGCCTTGATGTATTCAAGCAGATTTGCATTGGTAGGCTGAAGGGTAATGGTTGACCCGACTGATGTATTATTCTCTACCGATGCCAGTTTTATTTCATTGCTGCTGTTGGTAGAAATAAAAATTTCTGCAGATTTTAAAAAGCTGAATGTTTTACCGGCAGGTGCTGTTATAGTAATTGTAAGCTCCTGCAAAGTAACTTCTTTTACCAGGTTGGGAGTTGTATTGTTATTACTGAATTCCTGGCTGCTGTTAGTTGTAACATCCGGGGTGCCTATTTCAAACGGAAGGTTCAGCGGTGAAGAACTCTCTACCCTGAAATTTGCCCGGTGGTTCACACTGAAACTGATACCCTTTTTCTTGCAGGAAAAAAGAACTGTGGTACAAAGCAATAACAAAACGAAATGTTTCATGGAAGTCGGTTTTTTGTTTCAACCCAATCAAAAATATTTTTATTGTGAGACGTGATTATGATTGCCGACGGGTGCAGCAATCAAATTTTTATTTCTCTGTTCTTCTTAGTTACGTAATAAATAAGTTTCCGGATCAACGATGGTTGTTGAGATGATTCAAACCTGCAGAAGTTTAAAAAGGGCAATTAAGTTTTATTTTCCGGTCTGTGGTGTTAATACCTTCAGTTTGCGGGAGCCCAGGAAATAATTTTTACCGGATGCCTTGTATTGTATCAACAGTTCAAAATTCCTGAACCTTGAAGGTATAGTACTGCTGTTATCAGCAATTGTGTTTTTGATTTTTATCTGTTGAACAACATTTTCAGTTACAGCAATCAGAGTATCATAGGAAGTTTTATTGGCAAACAATTGTAAAGATTTCTCCATTAAAAACGGTGTGGTAACTGTTGCTGCTTCAAACGCAGCTTCTGTTCCATTGAGCCACACATTTTTTATGCTGATCTCTTCTCCGGGCCAAGCTTCCACAAACACAAAATAATTGTACCGTGGTAAGGATTTGGGTTTGTTAATGTCGTTCTTTCCCTGTTTGAGTTCCTGCCGTGCTGCATAAAAGGACTTGGCAGGAAACTTTTTCTGTGTAATAAAAGCAGAACCGCCCAACAAAACCAGAAGTAGAATAAAATAATACTTTTTCATTTCGTTTTAATTGACGGTTCCGCTTTCCAATCGGTTGATTACCGTTTATTGTTTCACAAATTTTTGTACATGTTTGTACTTCCGGTCATCACTGATGATTTCAAGAATATAAGCACCTGCTGCCAGGTGACTTACTTCAACCTGTCCGGGACTGTACGGCATATCTTTCCGCCACACCATCTGGCCCTGCATATTTCGTACAGCAACATATATTTTTTTGATACCTGTCGCATTGCCCGTTTGGAAATACACACTCGAATTGGTAATCGTTTGATTTACGGAACGGATAAAGGCTTTGTTGTTAACAATATAATTCGGCGTGGAAGTAGCTACATTACCGATATTGGCATAAAACATACCGTTACCATGGGTGCCCACCAGCAATGTATTATCAGCTATTCTGAGTTTAAGATCTGAAATGATAGCACCTCTCATGGGATTACTTCCTTCTAAGGTCCAGTTGGTAGCATTACCATTGATAACCGTTGTGCTGAACAAACCGATTGAAGTACCTACATAATACTCAACTCCTGAAGCAGTAGTAACAATCGCACAACTGCGGAAAGAAGGCAGTGAAATATTACCTTCAATCACCTGCCAGGTGGGCGAAGCACTTGTAGCATTACCCGTCCAGTAAACACTTGGAACATTGTAATTGGAAACAACTGCAATCACAGTATCTGCATTGCGGGGGTTTACGGCTATGGCACGTACTAAAGCACCGGCGCTCATGCCTGAAGGAGTAATGTTAACCGGTGTCGCAGAAGTCAATGCATCTCTTGGATTGGTAAGCCTGTAGATCCCGCCGGCATCAGTACCAATAAAAAGGTAACTGTTATTGCCTGCATAAGTACCTCTTGTAGTGGCAAATGCAAAAATGCTTCCATTGAGATTATTAGAAACACCGGTCATTAAATCCCAGCCTGCATTTGGCGTTACAATGGTAGCAACTGTTGTTCGGTACAAAGAACTCCCATCAGCATAATACATTACGTTTGTGTTTTCCTGATCTAAGTGGAAGTAAGTGACAAATTCACTGGATGATGCAGTTGCAGGTTCAATTTGTGTGAGACTGCTGCTTGCGCCACTTACAAATAATCTTGCTACAATTCCTTCCTGAACGCTTCCATAAAGGTATTGTGAAGTAGATGTGCTGCCGGATAAAGCTGTGCTGCCTCCATCGCCCCCAATAAGAATGTAATGGTCATTTTGATCCGGTAATGGCGTGGTGAGTAATCCTTTTGCATCCCGGTAAGAAGTTGAGTTATCCTGCGCACCGCCTGCAAAAACAGTAGAACCTGCAGTTGGATCTATAGCTACATGATAATACTGAAAAGTTTGGTACTGACTGTTAAAAAGACTCCAGGCAACCGTGGTAGCAGTAATGTTGTTACAGAGTGCTAAACCTCCGTCACTTGCTACTACAACCCTGTTTGCGTTAGACGGGTCAAAAGCAAATCCATGAAAATCCACATGACTGGCACCATTGGGATCAGAATAAGTTGTTGATTCCAGTCCCCCAATAAATTTTGAAGTAGCAAGTGAAAAACCATTTGTCGAAGCATACAGGTTAACACCTCCCGCTAAAACAAAATCAGGATTGGTCGGATGTACAGCAAGTAGCATATTATAACCTCCCTGTAGCTCCATATAGCTCAGGCTGTTAGTAGGATTGGTGCGTGTCGCAAATAAATTCCCGGAGCGGTTACTCCACACAGGAGTAGGGCTGCTCAAATCTGCCTTGAAGAAATCTGCTTCCGGCACTGAGTTAGCAGCAGATTGTGCATTATCATACATCACATACAGGATATTGGCATTACTGGGGGCCACCGCTAAAACCGTTCTTCCCCAACCTGCCACATAAACGCCTCCTGAAATGGAGTTGTTATAAGTTCTCCAGCCAGATACAGAAGCCGGTCCGGAGGAAGCTCCTGCAATTCGTGACCATGAGTTTAAAAGACCTGTGGTAGATTGCCATACTCCGGCAGTATCTGCATCATTACTTCTTCCGGAAAGAGCAGCATAAAGCTTAGACCCGTCTGTAGAAATAGCAATATCTGTTGCCATTCCTTCAATATCAGATGGCTGACTGGATTCAAAGAAAACAGAAGTCCAGGTGGTGCCTCCATCTGCTGAGCGGAGAATGCGGTTCAAAATAGCTGCATACACAACGCCATCCGGCGCTACTTTGATATTAAAAACGATATCGAATAAATTATCAAAAGCAGTGGCTGAGCCGCCTGCTGTACTCGCAAGCAGGGTCCATGTTTGTCCGTTATCCGTTGATTTAAGAACACCGTTTCCAGGTACAAATGCATTGGGATAAGCTGCCGATGCGCCAAACAACTCTCCGGTGCCTGCATACCAGGTATCCTGGAAACCCGGGCGTGGGTCTTGTGCCAGGCAGGAAACTTTACGGTTTGTGTTTACAGGATGTACAAAACTCCAGGTATTGCCACCATTGGTAGAGCGGAAAATACCTCCTGAAATACCTGCTGCAATAAGAATTTGGTTATTACGACTGTCAAACGCAACAGCACGGGTTCTGCCACCATTTTGTGTGGGGCCTGCATCAATGTAAGTGTTGTTTACCGTGGTGCGGAAGGCCGGACTGCTTTGCTTGAGTTGAATGGACTTGAGCAGCTCCAGTTCCTTTTCATAAATACCATCCGGAATTTTTCCGGTAGCAGGATCATGCAGCATTTTCCATTCATACTCCCATCGTTTATCGCCTGCTTCTGTTTCGTTTTCCTCCACATCCAGGCGGAATGATTCCTGTAAGGAAAGTTTGTTTTGATGTTTAACTCCTGATGGCTGCTTTACCAGGAAATAAATACCGGTGCCGATTAGCAAAATAGTTGCTGATAAAAATAGATTTCTTTTCATATACACTGATTAACAGGTTTCGATGATTTGTACAACAGGGAAATACGTTGTTTTTATGTTGTTGAGATCATGAGGGAATCGGGTAAGGCTCATGAAATATCACTCATCTAATGTAAGCACTCTTTTGCAAAAAGGGAGAATTCCTCTGTCTGAAAGACCAAAAAAAGACACTGAAAAAGAATTGAGATGAACGATCTGATCTTCTTAGAAAATCAATAATTCAACAATTGTTTATGCAAAGTGGTTCGCCAGCTCGTCCCAATTAATTGTTTGCTGTTCTCCGGTGGCTAATTGCTTAATAGCTAAGGTGCCGGATTCCAGCTCTTTGCTGCCCAGGATAATGATGGCAGGAATATTCTTTTTTTCAGCGTACTTGAATTGTTTATCCATTTTGGCCGGTTCGTGAAAAAGTTCGGCAGCAATGCCTTTGCTGCGTAACTGTTTCATCAGCTCAAATGCTTTTTTACTTTCTGCTTCACCCAGGTTAAAGAATAAAACTTTGGTGCCGTTGTGTACATTGGCCGGAAACAATTGAAGTTCTTCCATTACATCATAAATCCTGTCAACACCAAATGAAATACCTACACCCGGTATATTAGGCACGCCAAACAAACCGGTAAGATCATCATAACGTCCGCCGCCGCCGATGCTGCCCATCTGCACATTCTTTGCTTTTACTTCAAAGATGATTCCTGTGTAATAGTTGAGGCCACGGGCGAGAGTAAAATCAAGTACGAGGTGCGATGTAAGAGGTACAAAGTAAGAAAGCAAAGTACTTAACTCTTTTATACCTGCTTCACCATTCTCATTACCTCCGAGCAGTGATTTTATTGCTGCAAGTTTTTCATCATTGGTGCCGCTGATGTTGAGGTATTGTTCAATAATGTTGATTTGAGCATCACTCAAACCACGCTGCTGTAATTCTTCTTTTACTTTTTCAATACCGATTTTATCCAGCTTGTCAATGGCTACGGTAATAGCAGTCATCTTATCTGCACCGCCACATACTTCAGCAAGGGCAGCCAGTATTTTTCTGCTGTTGATTTTTATTTCAACCTGAATGCCCAACTTTTCAAATACAGTTGCATAGATGTTTGCCAGTTCTACTTCATTGAGTAAAGATCTGCTGCCCACCACATCGGCATCACATTGATAGAACTCACGGTAGCGGCCTTTCTGTGGCCGGTCGGCTCTCCAAACGGGCTGCATCTGATAACGTTTAAAAGGCATTACAAGGTTGTTATGATTCATCGCTACATAACGTGCAAAAGGAATCGTAAGATCATATTTTAATGCACGCTCCGTAATAGCTGATGTATTTTTTCCCTGTAGTATCTTTTCAAATGCTTCTCTTGTGTTTTGTTCTTTGGCAGGATTGTCTAAACCATTGTTGAGAATTTTAAAAATCAATTTATCGCCTTCTTCACCATACTTACCCATTAATGTATCTAAGTTTTCCATGGCCGGAGTTTCCAAAGGTTCAAAGCCATACAATTCAAAAACTGATTTGATGGTATTGAAAATATAATTGCGTTTGCGTACAACTTCAGCTCCAAAATCCCTGGTGCCCTGCGGTAATGATACATTTACTTTTGCCATTCTTATGTTTATCCTTTGTGGTTTTGTAGTTGTGTATTTTAGATTTTTACCTCGTACTTCTTACTTCATACTTTTCAATAATGCGTTCACAGGCTTTATCAATCATCGCAAACACTTCATGATAGCCATCTTCTTCTCCGTACCAGGGGTCGGGCACATTTCTGTTTTGCCCGGGGTGGAGTTCATTCAGCAGTAAATCAATTTTTGATACATCAAACAAATTACCGCTGATGCGTTTTACATCGTTATAATTCTGGCTGTCCATTACATAAATGAAATCAAAGTTCAGAAAATCATCTTTTGCAAAACGACGGGCTCTTTGTTTGCTGATATCAATGCCATTCAATTTCGCCACTTTAATACTTAACGGATGTGGTGGTTCACCAATATGATACGCTCCTGTTCCTGCACTTTCTACGCTCCACTGCAAACCGTTTTTCCAGGCATGGTGCTGTAAGATACCTTCTGCTAAAGGACTTCTGCAAATATTACCCAAACAAACCATTAAGATACGCATGCGGCAAAGATAAGACGATGAGAGGAAGGCAAAAGGTGAAAGGCATAAGGCTTGAAACATGTAATTGTTTCGTAAAGACTTTTTTACCCTTTACCTCTAAACCCTAAGCCGTAACCCTTTCTCTTATGGATTTTTCTTTTCCCTTCATCTCATTTCAAAACCTAAAGCCATGACCGAACAACAAATTCTCAAAGCTGATTTACTGGACATTCTGTTTGAAAACAGGAATAAGGAATATGGTGCTTACAAATTGCGACGGGAGTATCCCTCGCATTTAAAAAAAGCAGTAGGGTTGATGTTGCTCTTTGTGCTTATATTATTTCTTTATGCCATGGTGAAGCCGCCGGAGCGAATAACAGATACAGGTGCAGTATGGGATACTACTGTTGTAGTGCTGCAAAAAATCAAAGAAGAACCTATTGAAAAACCAATAGATCAACAACAACCAAGAACAGTTGATCAGGCGCCACCCACAAGAGAAAATCCTGTTTTTAAAATTGTTCCTGATGATTTAGTTACCAAACCTGTGGGTGAAACGGTTGATACTTCTGATATAGCCATCGGCCCCACTACTGATCCGGGCAATGGCGGACAAGGTTCAGTGGCAGGTACAGAAGCTCCGCAAACAACCATCACACAACACGTGGCGCCACCCCAGCCGGAAGAACCTCCTGTGTACGATCAGGGAGCAGTGAGCGAAGCACCTTATTTCCCGGGTGGTGATGAAGCATGGCTCAACTATCTGCAACGTATGTTACGGGTACCCGATGAACTGGATGCCGGTGATCGAAAAACGGTAAGGGTGAAATTTATTGTAAATAAAGATGGTGTGATTACAGATGCAGTTATTGTGCAGAGTGCAGGAACAACTTTTGACAGAGAAGTGCTCCGGGTGATTAACCGTATGCCCAAATGGAAACCCGGTAAACAAAGAGGTCAGCCCGTAGCGGTTTACTTTACTCAACCAATCACATTTGTAAAAGAAGAAGAATAACTTCAATCGTTTGCAATCATTTTTAACGAACTCCGTTCGTCCAATCAGGGATGAATGGAGTTTAAAATTCCCTATCTTGCCGCAGTCAGTCAATTATCTCATGTCAGTTCAGGAAGAATTCAGAAAAAAAAATAAACCTGTTAATATCAAAGCCATTTTTGATGTGGTCATGGGTTTGATTTATGCAGGGGTTGGTGGCGTGCTAACCATATCCAAATATGTTGGACTGGAAATCAATTTTCCTCCGCCGGAAGTGGTTACCATTTTCGGAGTATTTGCTTTTGCTTACGGACTTTTTCGTGTGTACAGAGGTTATAAAATATACAAGCAGGATTCATGAGATTTTCTTTACCAGTCATTTCTGTTTGTTTATTCCTGCTGGCGCTTGCCTGTAAGAATGGTAAGCCTCGGCCTACTGATACTGGTGAAAGCGGTACTATTCGCATCAGTGTAGATGAAACCTTCCGTCCCATCATCGAAGAACAGATAAAAGTATTTGAAGCCTCCTGGCCCAAAGCCCGCATTATTGCAGAGTATAAACCGGAGGCAGATTGCTGGAACGATTTGCTTCGGGATTCTACAAGAATGGTAATTGTAACGAGGAATCTTACCCAGGCAGAAAAATCCTACTACTATGATTCAGTTGGTATGTACCCCACCAGTGGTGTGTTAGCTAAAGATGCAGTGGCACTGATAGTGAACAGAAATGCTCTGGATTCTGTTTTTACCAAAGAGCAGGTTTCCCAGCTGCTACAGGGACAAAGCCCGTTACCCTATAATTTAGTATTTGACGGTTTGAAAGCTACCAGCACGGTGCGGTATGCAATTGACAGTATTTTGAGAGGAGCAAAACTGAATACGGCAAAAGTTACAGCAGCTACTACCAGTAGAAATGTAGTGGAATATATTGCTGCCAATAAAAATTCGATTGGCTTTGTAGGTGTGAGCTGGATAGGGAATCCGGAGGATACCTCACAAACAAATATGCTGGAAAAAGTGCGGATTGCATGGTTGCCCTGCCAGGATTGTGATGAAGCAGGCATGTACACGAAACCCTGGCAGGAGGAAATTTTAACAAATCGGTATCCCTACGTTCGGGACATTGTTTACGTCTTGAAAGAAAATCATGCAGGTCTTGGCAAAGGGTTTGTAAATTTTATGATGAGCGACAGAGGGCAATTGATATTCAGAAGAGGCTATTTAGTACCGGCATGGAAGATTTTTATGATGCGGGAAACCAAATTAAAACTGGTAAAACCCATCAGGTAACAAAATAACATTTAGAAACCAAGAAATTAATACTTTTACCACCCCTAAAAATTAAAGCAAAGTCAATGAAACGGTCACTCAGTTTATTTTTTGTGGCGCTTGTGTCAGTAACCGGCGCATTTGCCCAAACGCTTGAAGAAGGTAAGAAGTTCATGTATTATGAGCGTTTTACCAGTGCCAAAGATGTGTTTCAAAAGCTGGTGGCCGCTAAGCCATCAGATGCCGAGGCCGCTTATTGGCTGGGACAGGCTTATCTTGGATTGGAAGATGTAACCAATGCAAAGAAAACCTACCAAACGGCTATGGGTACCAACCCAACTGCTCCTTTACTGCTGGCCGGTATGGGACAGATACAGTTAATAGAAGGTGATGCTACCGGTGCACGCAACAATTTTGAAATGGCTGTTAACAACAGCAAATCAAAAGATATTGAAGTGTTGCATGCTGTTGGTCGTGCTAATGTGTACACAAAAGCAGGCGATGCCAACTATGGTATTATGCAAATGACCAAGGCCACTACCTTAAAAGGTTTTAAAGATGCCAGTTTGTGGATGACGATTGCTGACGGACACATGAAAAATGTAAATGGTGGCGATGCTGTACTGGCGTTGAAAAATGCTTTACTGCTCAACCCCGGCCTGGCAGCAGCTAAATATAAAGAAGGCGTGATTTATGAAAGCCAGAAAAACAGGGAATTCTTCCTGCCTGCGTATGAAGAAGCAGTAAGAATGGATCCTGCTTATGGTCCTGCACAATATGCTCTGTACCGTTACTGGTATTTTCGTGATGTGGCTAAAGCTGAAGGCTATCTCAATGGCTTTATTGCAGCTATCGACCCCGATCCACAAAATGACTATTATAAAATTGACCTCAAATACGCTTCTCAGAACTTTGCAGATGCCATCAGCATGAGTGATGCACTCATTAACAAAGTAGGCGTAAATGTTATTAAGCCCCGTATCTACCGTTTGAAAGCATATGCTTATTTTAAGCAGGGTGATATGGCTAATGCCAAGGCTAGTATTGATGAATTTTTCAAGAAAGCCAAGCCGGAAGAGATCGTACCTAAAGATTACGAACTGCTGGGCGATATTATGGCAGCAACACCGGGCAGCGAGGCTCAGTCTTATGCTTATTATGAAAAGGCAATGGAAGCTGATACCTCTGCCGAAAACAAATCTTCTTACCTGCAGAAAGCAGTTGATTTTGCTAAAAAACAAAAAGATAAAAAGGCAACAGCATACTGGCTGGATAAGCAATATAAAGCTAAGAAGAACCCCAGTAATGTTGATCTCTACAATTTAGGTCGTGCCTATTTTGATGCCGGTTCTGATGACTTCACGTTTTATACAAAAGCAGATGAAATCTTTGCCAGTTATGTTGAAAAATATCCTGACCAGGCTTATGGTTACTACTGGAGAGGTCGTTGTAACTGGACGATTGATTCCAATATGGAAAAGTCAATGGCCAATCCTCATTTCGAGAAGTTTATTGAAGTAGCTACTACCAGCAAGGATTCGCTCAATTTCCGTCAGCAGGTGGTAATTGCCTATAAATATTTTATTGGTTATAATACCGTCGTAAAAAAAGATACTAAGGCAGCTATCGAGTATTGTGATAAAGTGCTGGCCATTAACCCGTCTGATGCACAGGCTCTTGAATTCAAGCGTCAGTTGAGCGGTGGTAAGCAAACCAGCAGTACTTCAACCGGCACAACGGCTCCTTCAACAGGCACAAAGCCGGCAACAGGTAAACCGGCAGGAGGCTCCGCACCACAAAAAAAGTAGTAAAGAAGAAATCATAAGATAAAGTCCTGCCATATGGTAGGACTTTTTTTATCGTTGCTGATTTTATGTGCAGGGGCTGCCTTATTTTTGCGGCGTTAAAACATAACCATGCCAAACGGAATTTTCTTTCTTCAAAGCCAGGCTGTTCCTTCTGTATCCGAAATCAGTGAGTCCACGAATTATTTCCCAATCGGCATACAATTAATCTTTGCCATCGGTTTTGTTGGTTTAATGATGTTCCTTACCCATTGGCTGGGTCCCAAACGTCCTACGGCTCAAAAGCTGGAGAACTTTGAAAGTGGTATTGAAATACACGGTAATGCCCGCCAGCCGATGGCGGTGAAATATTTCCTGGTAGCTATTTTGTTTGTGTTGTTTGATGTGGAAGTGATTTTCTTCTATCCCTATGCGGTAAATTTTAAAGAACTGGGGTGGAATGGTTTTCTCGCCGTATTGATGTTTGTAGGATTCTTTCTATGCGGCTTCTACTACATCATTAAGAAAGGTGCTTTAAACTGGGAAGACTGAGAATTAGAAAATTTGAATATTAATTATTTGAAAATAGTAGAAGCTTAAACTTTGAACAGGAAATTTTGTTTGTAAGGAGTTGATAATCTTCAAATTTTCAAATAACAAATCGTAAATACTTATTATGTCCCGTCCGGTACAATTCAATATAAACCCCAAACCGGTTGACTACAAAGGTCACATCAGCATTGTTGGTGCTCCTGAAGGCTCCGGTGGTGAAGGATTCTTTGCTACCAAGCTAAGTGAAGTGGTGGGTTTGGCAAGAAAAAACTCTATCTGGCCTTTACCATTTGCAACTTCCTGCTGTGGTATTGAATTTATGGCCACCATGGGCAGTCATTATGATTTAGCCCGTTTTGGCAGTGAGCGTGTGGCTTTCACCCCTCGTCAGTGCGATTTGCTGATGGTGATGGGCACAATTGCAAAAAAGATGGGCCCTGTATTAAAGCAGGTATATCTGCAAATGGCGGAACCACGCTGGGTAATTGCAGTGGGCGCTTGTGCTTCATCAGGTGGGATTTTTGATACTTATAGTGTGTTGCAGGGCATTGACCAGGTAATTCCTGTAGACGTGTATGTGCCCGGTTGTCCACCCAGACCTGAAGCCATCTTAGATGGATTTATGAAAGTACAGGAACTGGTAGGGCAGGAGAGTTTGCGAAGAAGAAACAGTGAACATTATAAGGCTTTGTTAGAAAGCTACGGCATTCAATAAAATTGCAGATGGCAGATATACGATTGCAGATTTTTTGCAATCTGAAATCGCCAATCTAAAATCTGAAATACGACATGGGCTTAACCAACGAAATAATCAAAAGCAAGCTTCAGGAAAAATTTGGCGAACAGGTAAGCAATTTCTCTGAGCCTTACGGCATGCTTACGTTTGAAGCGCCGAAAGATTTGAATCTGAAAGTGCTTCAGTTTTTGTACGATGATGAGACGCTCAAGTTTCGTTTCTTGACCGATCTGCAGGCCGTACATTATCCCAATGATAAAGGAAGAGAATTAGCTGTTGTTTATCATTTGCACAACCTGGTTGATAATGTGCGTATCCGTTTCAAAGTGTTTACTGATGTCAATACGCCAGATGTATATACTGCCACACAGTTGTATGCTACGGCCAACTGGATGGAACGTGAAACCTATGATTTCTTTGGCGTGAACTTCGTGGGGCATCCTAATCTCAAACGCATTTTGAATGTAGATGAGATGGATTATTTTCCATTGAGAAAAGAGTTTCCATTGGAAGATCAAACTCGTATTGATAAAGATGATGAAATGTTTGGCAGAGGCGGAAGCATTAATTGATAATTGAATAATTGAGAATTGATAATGAGCGACGTTCAGAATATATTACTACCCGAAGGTTCCATTGAGAAGAAGACCGTTACGTTGAACCTCGGACCTACGCATCCTGCAACGCATGGTGTGTTTCAAAACATTTTGGAAATAGATGGTGAACGCATTCAAAGTTCTGAATCTACAGTAGGGTATATTCACCGTGCATTTGAAAAGCTGGCGGAGCGTCGTCCTTTGTATCAAGTGACTCCTATAACTGACCGTTTGAACTATTGCAGCAGCCCCATCAATAATATGGGCTGGCATATGACCTGCGAAAAATTATTAGGAGTGAAAACTCCAAAGCGTGTGGATTACATGCGCATCATCATCATGGAACTGGCACGCATCAGTGACCATCTTATTTGTAATTCAATTGTAGGTGTGGACACAGGTGCTTATACCGGCTTCTTATATGTGATGCAGTACCGTGAATTGATTTATGAAATCTATGAAGAAATCTGCGGCAGCCGTTTAACAACAAACATCGGCCGTATTGGTGGTTTTGAACGCAACTTCACACCAACTGCATGGAGTAAGCTTGAAAAATTCTTAAAGGAATATCCCAAAGTATTACAGGAGTTTGAAAACCTCTTTACACGTAACCGCATTTTTATGGAACGCACCATTGGCTGCGGACCTATCAGTGCAGAGCGTGCATTGAATTATGGTTTCACCGGTCCTAATCTGCGTGCTGCGGGTGTGGATTATGATGTGCGTGTGCACACACCTTATTCCTCTTACGAAGATTTTGATTTTACCATTCCTGTTGGTTCAACCGGTGATTGTTATGACAGATTCCTTGTACGTAACCAGGAAATGTGGCAGAGCTTAAGCATCATTGAACAGGCGTACCAAAAGATTCAGAATTTTAAAGGTGCTGATGCAGAAGTATATCATGCTGATGTGCCGGAGTATTATTTGCCTGAAAAGGAGAAAGTATACACCAGCATGGAAGCATTGATCTGGCATTTCAAGATCATCATGGGTGAAATTGATATGCCGAAAGGTGAAGTGTATCACAGTGTGGAAGGTGGTAATGGCGAATTGGGTTTTTACTTAATAAGTGATGGTGGACGTACACCGTATCGTTTGCATTTCCGCAGGCCCTGTTTTATTTATTACCAGGCTTATGAAGAACTGGTGAAAGGCGCAATGTTAAGTGATGCGATTGTGGTAATGAGCAGTTTGAATTTGATTGCAGGTGAACTCGATGCATAATTGATAATTGATTAATGGAAAATTGATAATGAAGTTTTCAGACGATAAATTAAAGAAGGTAGATGAGATGATTGCTCATTACCCGGAAGGGAAGCAGAAGAGTGCTTTAATACCGTTGCTGCATTTTATTCAGAAAGAAAATGGTGGCTGGCTGAGCAGTGAAGCCATGGATTATGCAGCATCGTTGTTAAAGATCGCACCTATTGAAGTGTATGAAGTGGCAACATTTTACAGCATGTACAATTTGCAACCGGTTGGTAAAACGGTATTTGAAGTTTGCCAAACAGGTCCCTGTATGCTTCGTGGCAGTGATGATATTGTTGCCTATATCTATGAAAAGCTGGGTATCAAACCAGGGCAAACAACGGCTGATGGTTTATTTACATTAAAAGTAGTAGAATGTTTAGGTGCTTGTGGTTATGCACCCATGATGCAGTTGGGCCCTGATTACAGAGAGCATTTGACGAAAGAAAAAATAGACGCATTGATTGCAGAAGGAAAAGCAAAAGCTAATTAAGATGAAGAAAACAAGTCCATTAAAACTCATACGGATTTTTGCAGCAGTTATGTTGCTCTTATTGGCTGTAGAGTTTTTTGTGGATGAAGAATTTAAAACGCCATTAATGGTGTTACGTTTGGTAACAGCAGTAACGCTCTTTATATATGCTATGTTCAACAGCGCAGCAATTGAACAGGAGAAGATTGAAAAAGAAAGAGCAAAAGCAAACTAAGATGAAGAAAAAAACAGCAATGATGATTGGTTTTTTGTGCTCCACTTCGGCGATTATAGTGATGATTGTGTTTTTGATGGCGAAGGATAAAGTGGCGATGCGTCCATTGTTGTTTATCGGTTTTGGATTGGCATTGGGTTCTATTGTGTTCAGGAATTTGTTGCGGTTTAAACCAGATTGGTTTAAGGATAAGAACGCTGAATAGAATTCAGAATATACAAGAGTGCGAATCATTCACTGGATGATTCGAAGGCAACAAAAGCCAAATAGTAGTAACAACGGTGACTACATAATCCTCCTTCGCTAAAGCTACGGAGGACAAAGAAAAATAAAGTCGAGAAAATTATACGACGAGAAACATGGGAAGAAAATTATTATTAGACAAAGCACATATTGAAGGCATCAGGCATTATGATGTGTACCGCCGTGAAGGTGGTTATCGCAGTGTAGAGAAAGCATTGAAGACCATGACTCCTGAAGCGATTGTGGAAGAAGTGAAGAAAAGCGGATTGCGTGGCAGAGGCGGTGCAGGTTTTCCTACAGGTATGAAATGGAGTTTCCTTGCAAAACCTGAAGGAGTACCACGTTATGTTGTGTGTAATGCAGATGAGAGTGAGCCGGGTACGTTTAAAGACCGTTATTTGATGGAGTTCATTCCGCATTTGTTGATTGAAGGAATGATACTTGCTTCCTTTGCGCTTGGCAGTAACCGTTCTTATATCTACATACGTGGTGAGTACTGGTGGGTTAAAGAAATTTTAGAACAGGCCATTGCTGAAGCAAAGAATGCAGGATGGCTGGGTAAAAATATTTTGGGTAGTGGATTTGATTGTGAAGTGTATGTACAACCCGGCGCAGGTGCATATATCTGCGGTGAAGAAACGGCATTGATTGAAAGTTTGGAAGGCAAGCGTGGTAATCCACGTATTAAGCCTCCGTTTCCTGCGGTAAAAGGTTTGTGGGGTTGTCCAACGGTGGTAAACAATGTAGAAACCATTGCAGCAGTTGTGCCTATTGTGAACGATGGTGGTGATGAATATGCAAAAATTGGTATTGGTAAATCAACAGGTACAAAATTGATTTCAGCATGCGGTAATTTAAACAAGCCGGGTGTGTATGAAATTGAAATGAATATTTCTGTTGAGGAATTTATTTATAGTGATGAATACTGCGGCGGTATTGCAAACGGTAAACGTTTGAAAGCATGTATCCCCGGTGGTTCTTCCGTTCCGATTCTTCCTGCGAATTTGTTGTTGAAGACAGCAAAGGGCGAAACAAGAATGATGACCTATGAGAGTTTGGCGGATGGAGGTTTTGCTACCGGTAGTATGATGGGTAGTGGTGGGTTTATTGTAATGGACGAAGATCAATGTGTAGTGAAACATACGTATACACTTGCAAGATTTTATCGTCATGAAAGTTGCGGACAATGTTCACCGTGCAGAGAAGGAACAGGATGGATGGAAAAGATCTTATTGAACATTGAGAACGGAAAAGGAAAGATGAGTGATATTGATCTGTTGTGGGATATTCAACGGAAGATCGAAGGAAATACGATTTGTCCATTAGGTGATGCAGCAGCATGGCCGGTGGCAGCAGCCATTCGTCATTTCCGTGATGAGTTTGAATGGCATGTAACCAATCCTGCAGATGCGTTAAAGCATAATTATGGATTGGCGAATTATGCGAAGGAGCGGGAAATAGTTGTGGCGTAGGGTTTCACACAAAGAAACAAAGGATACAAAGTGCACGGAGAAGAATTAATACGAGAAAATGAATTAGCAAAAATTGCACTTGATCTTTGTTTTAAGATTCATAAGCTGTACGGCCCCGGTTTGTTTGAAAGTGTTTATGAAGAAATTGTGTGTTATGAGTTAGGGAAAATGAATATTGCATTTGAGCGGCAAAAAGCAATTCCACTGGTTCATGAAGAAGTGAAGTTGGATGCAGGATTCAGAGCTGATTTGATACTTGAAAATAAATTGTTAGTGGAGTTTAAATCAGTAGAAGCAGTAGCAGACGTTCATTACAAGCAGGTACAAACCTATTTGAAGTTGACAGATTTGAAGCTTGGTATTTTGGTGAATTTTAATGTTGCTTTGCTGCGGGATGGAATAAAAAGAATTATAAATACTTATTAATATCGTTGTGTTCGTTGTATTCGTTGTCGCTTTGTGTGAAATTAATTTATGTCTGAACAAAAACAACTTTTTAAAGTAACCATTGACAACATCACCATTGAAGTGGAGCCGGGAACAACCATCCTGAATGCTGCACGTAAAATTGGTGGTGAAGTGACGCCGCCTGCTATGTGTTATTATACAACACTGAAAGATAGTGGTGGTAAATGCCGTACTTGTCTGGTGGAAGTAGCAGCCGGTTCTGCCGCTGATCCAAGACCGATGCCCAAACTGGTAGCCAGTTGCCGTACCAATGTAATGGATGGCATGGTGGTAAAAAATATCACCAGCGAACGTGTGTTGGATGCAAGAAATGGTGTGGTGGAATTTTTATTGATCAATCATCCTTTGGATTGCCCCATATGTGACCAGGCAGGTGAATGTCATTTGCAGGATCTGAGTTATGAACATGGTAAAGGTGCCAGCCGTTATGAATTCAAACGCCGTACTTTTGAAAAGCATGACCTGGGCGAATACATTCAGCTGCACATGACCCGGTGTATTCTTTGTTATCGTTGTGTGTACACCGCTGACCAGGTGAGTACTGAACGTAAACACGGTATTTTAATGCGTGGCGATCATGCTGAGATTGCAACATACATTGAACAGAATCTGAATAATGATTTCATCGGCAACGTCATTGATGTTTGTCCGGTAGGTGCGTTGACAGATAAAACATTCCGTTTTAAAAACCGTGTATGGTTTACCAAGCCCGTGGATGCTCATTGCAATTGTGATAAGTGCAGTGGCGAAGTGCAATTATGGATGCGTGGTGATGAAGTACTAAGAGTAACAGCACGTAAAGATGAGTGGGGCGAAGTGAAGAAAAGCAGTAAAGGAACTCCAGGCTGGATATGCAACACTTGTCGCTTTGAAAGGAAAAAAGTAAGCGAGTGGACAATTGAAGGGCCATCAAAAGTGAACCGTCATTCAGTGATTTCACAAGGACATTATGAGCATTTGAAAAAGCCCAATGAAACCGTAGCAAAAGTAATGGGCGGAAGAGATCCGAAACTGCTGATGAATATTAAGGACGTTAGTGAAGTAAACCAGGTGGAGTTAAGTGAACTGGACGGACCGGCTACTTCAGAAGTATTTAAACAATTGAAGAAAGGAAATTAATGAATACTATTTTATTACAGGTTGACTGGGCTTTTGTACTCGAAAAGTTTTTGTTTATCGGGTTCATTATCTCCATTTCATTGGTGATTGCCATGTACACAACATACATGGAGCGTAAAGTAGCTGCTGTAATGCAGGACAGACGTGGTCCTAACCGTGCAGGTCCGTTTGGTTTGTTGCAACCCATGGCCGACGGATTGAAATTGTTTTTCAAAGAAGAAATTATTCCTGCGTTCTCTAATAAATTTTTATTCATCCTAGGTCCATCTCTGGCCATGATTACAGCGATGTTAACCAGCGCAGTGATTCCTTGGGGAGATAAAATGGAAGCATTCGGCAGAACCATCAGTTTGCAGATTACGGATGTTAACATCGGTATTTTGTATGTGTTTGGTGTGGTGAGTTTGGGTGTATACGGAATTATGATTGGTGCATGGGCGAGTAATAACAAGTTTAGTTTGTTAGGTGGATTGCGTGCAGCATCACAAATGATTTCTTATGAACTGGCGATGGGTTTAGCATTGATTGCACTCATTATGTACACCGGTACACCCAGTTTAAAAGAAATGGTACAGTTGCAACAACAAGGTTATTGGAATGTATTGATTCAACCTGTTGGGTTTTTAGTGTTTTTGATCTGTGCTTTTGCCGAGTGTAACCGTACGCCGTTTGACCTTGCTGAAGCAGAGAATGAATTGATTGGTGGTTATACATCTGAATACTCCAGTATGAAGCTGGGGTTCTATTTGTTTGCTGAGTATATCAATATGTTCATCAGCAGTGCCATTATTGCTACTTTGTATTTTGGCGGTTATGATATTCCGTTTGTTGATGAGAGTGCAATGAATGTAAATCTTGCAGCAGGCTTAGGTGCGTTGGCTTTATTTGCAAAAATCCTGTTCTTCATATTTGTATTCATGTGGGTACGCTGGACGATTCCACGTTTCCGTTATGACCAATTGATGAATTTGGGCTGGAAAGGATTGATTCCGATTGCACTGGTGAATATGTTAATCACTGCTGCGTTGATTCTGTTTTTGAATAAATAACATTCTTTTGAAATTTTATAATAAACGTAAATGCAATTAACAAGCAAAGCAAAACCGGTTGACAGAAGGCTTTTGAGCTTTATGGAGAAGTTATACCTTCCTGCCATCGCCAAGGGTATGGGCATTACGTTCAGCCATATTTTTAAGAAGAAGGCCACGATCAATTATCCGGAAGAGAAGCGTCCGTTCAGCCCTGTGTTTCGTGGACTGCATATTTTGAATCGTGACGAAGAAGGAAGAGAAAACTGTACCGCCTGTGGTTTGTGTGCAGTAGCATGTCCCGCTGAAGCAATCACAATGGATGCCGCAGAACGTTTGCCCGGCGAAGAACATTTGTACCGTGAAGAAAAATATGCGGCCAAGTATGAAATCAACATGCTGCGTTGTATCTTCTGCGGATTATGTGAAGAGGCTTGTCCGAAAGATGCAATTTATTTGACTGAAACTTTTGCACCGGCTAATTACAGTCGCCAGAGTTTTATATATGGAAAAGATAACCTGGTGATTCCGCATCCGAAAAATGATGCAGAAGGATTTGCCAAAGCAAAAGGATTGGTAGACGAGCGTAAAGCCAAAGCGAAACAAGAGCAATAAAAATAAGAAGTACGAGTTGCACACCATGTAATTTGTATTTCGTACTTAAATGTTTATGAGTATTACTGAAATTCTGTTTTATTTTTTAAGTGCACTGGCATTGGGGGCCGCATTAATGATGGTAACCAGTAAGAATCCTGTGTACAGTGTGTTATGGCTCATTGTTGTTTTCTTTGCCATATCCGGTCATTACATTCTATTAAACGCACAGTTCCTGGCTATTGTAAACATTATTGTTTATGCCGGTGCCATCATGGTATTGTTTCTGTTTGTTATTATGTTGATGAACCTGAATGCCGATAACGAACCACAGAAGAATAAGTGGCTCAAGTTGGCAGGTGCTGTTGCCGGTGGTTGTTTATTGCTGGTGTTTGTAGCTGCGTTACGTCAATCAGAAACGATTGCTCTCCAGGCTGTAAATACAAGTGGGCCTACGGGTTTAATCCGTCGTTTGGGAATGGTGTTGTTTACTGATTATGTGCTGCCGTTTGAAATTGCCAGTGTGTTGTTTTTAAGTGCAATGGTTGGTGCCGTGGTGATCGGAAAGAAGGGAGACTAAGTACTCAGTAATTTGAAAATTATCAAATTGAATTTATGCCGATAAATTATTATGTAGCTTTTGCGATTGCTTTGTTCTCCATTGGAGTAGCAGGCGTTTTAACCCGTCGCAATGCCATCATTATTTTTATGTGTGTGGAGTTGATGCTGAATGCGGTGAATCTTTTGCTGGTAGCGTTCAGTAAGCTGCACTATGCCAATGTTGCTGAATTTAATCCTTTTGCTTCTGTTGGTACAGATGGGCAGGTGTTTGTATTTTTTATTATGGTAGTAGCTGCAGCAGAAGTGAGCGTAGGTTTGGCTATTATAGTCATGATGTACCGTAACATTCATAGTGTGGATATTAATTTTTTGAACAGACTGAAACATTAAAGCCGAGGTAAGATTTAAGAAGCAGGAGGCTTATTAAAATTCTTACTTCTTATATCTTACTTCATACTTCAAGAATTATGAAGAGTATAATAGACCTGGTTTATTTAGTTCCTTTATTTCCACTCGTTGGTTTTTTGATCAATGGGTTGGGCAGAAAGAGTTTGAGCAAATCACTCAGCGGCATAATTGGCGCTGCGGTGATTCTTGCTTCCTTTGTGGTAAGCGTGCTCATCTTTAACCAAACGAGGGCAGAAGGATTTACCGCCACTACTGTAAACCTGTTTGAGTTTATTAATGTGGCAGGACTCAATATTCCATTTGCATTTCAGGTGGATCAACTGAGTGCTTTGTTTCTGCTCATTATTACCGGGGTTGGATTCTTAATTCATCTCTATTCCACTTCTTATATGCATGAAGAAGAGCCACATCATTTTGCCCGCTACTTTGCTTATTTGAATTTGTTTGTCTTCAGCATGTTGTTGCTGGTGCTGGGTGCCAACTACCTGATCATGTTTATTGGTTGGGAAGGTGTTGGTTTGTGCTCTTATTTACTAATTGGTTATTGGTTTAAGAATACAGAATACGGTAATGCTGCCCGCAAAGCTTTTGTAATGAACCGTATTGGTGATCTTGGTTTTTTGCTCGGGCTTTTCTTCATAATTCAGCAGTTCGGGTCGCTTACTTATACTGAAGTGTTTTCGCAGGCTGAACAGATGAGCAGCGGAGCGGCTATTCTTACGATCATTACATTATTACTCTTTGTTGGTGCTACCGGTAAGAGTGCTCAGATTCCTTTATACACCTGGTTGCCTGATGCAATGGCGGGTCCTACACCTGTATCGGCATTGATCCATGCGGCTACGATGGTTACTGCCGGCATTTACATGATTGCCCGCAGTAATATTTTATACACGCTGGCTCCAGCTTCACAAACAGTAGTTGCAGTGATAGGGTTAGCGACTGCAATCCTTGCTGCAACGATTGCCATCAAGCAAAACGATATTAAAAAAGTATTGGCTTATTCTACAGTAAGCCAGTTAGGTTATATGTTCCTTGGTTTGGGTGTGGGTGCTTACACCGGCGCTGTGTTTCATGTAATGACGCATGCGTTTTTTAAAGCATTATTGTTCCTTGGTGCAGGTAGTGTAATTCATGCCATGCACCATGAACAGGATATCCGCAAAATGGGTGGACTGTCAAAGAAACTTCCCATTACTCATCTTACATTCCTGATTGGCTGTATTGCCATTGCAGGTATTCCTCCCTTCAGCGGGTTCTTTTCAAAAGATGAAATATTGATTGGCGCATTTGCTCATAATCCTGTTTATTACTGGATTGGTTTAGCAGGTGCGTTGATGACAGCTTTTTATATGTTCCGTTTATACGCCATGACATTCCGTGGTAGCTTCCGTGGTACGCATGAGCAGGAACATCACTTACACGAAAGCCCGTGGCAAATGACAGTGCCGTTGATGGTGCTTGCATTCTTAGCAGTAGTAGCTGGTTTTGTAGGTATTCCTGAATTGTTTGCACATGATGCACATAAGCTGGAGCATTATTTAGCACCTGTATTTGAAGCTTCCACAAAAAGAGCAGCAGCTCATACTGTTGATCATTCTACTGAATATATGTTGCTTGGTGTAAGCATCAGTGCTATTCTCATCAGCATCGTATACGCCTGGACACGCTTCAGCAAAAAACCTGAAACAGGTGACGCAACAGGTTTCGGTAAAACACTGGCCAACAAATGGTACGTTGATGAATTGTATGATGCTATCATCTCCAAACCATTAAACGCATTGGGTGTCTTTGGAAATAAATTCATTGAGAAAAGTGGTATTGATGGCATAGTAAACGGAACAGGCAAAACAATCCAGTGGGGCAGCCGTCAGTTACGTTTGTTGCAAAGTGGACAGGTAGGTAGTTATGTGCTTTGGATGGTGTTGGGCATTTTGTTATTTTTTGTATTGATCATTTTTACTGATTTGAGATAAACTGTTTTATGATAGCATTACTGTTAATATTAGTTCCGTTGCTGGGTGGTGTGGTTTCATTCTTTTTAAAAGAAGAAAAAGCAGCAAAGTCATTCAGTTTATTGGCATCGCTTGCAGCGCTGGCTGTGATGATTTTCGGTTTCATGAACCGTACAGAAGCTGCTATGCAGTTTCAGGCTTCCTGGTTGCCGCAGCTGGGCTCTTCTTTTTCTTTAAAGATGGATGGCATGAGCATGATGCTTTGCTTTTTAACAGCATTGGCTTATCCTGTTATTTTCATCAGTACGTTTCGTAATAAGTATAAAGACCCGAATAGCTTTTATGGATTCATGCTGCTGGCACAGGCCGGTATTACAGGTGTATTTCTGGCTGCAGATGGCTTACTCTTTTACTTCTTTTGGGAACTGGCATTGATACCTGTTTATTTCTTATGTTCCAAATGGGGAGGCGAAAGAAGAATAGCTGTTACATTTAAATTCTTTATTTACACATTTGTTGGTTCATTATTAATGCTGGTAGGGTTGTTATATCTGTATTATCAAACACCCGATCTTTCGTTTTCATTGCAATCACTCTATGACGTAAAGCTCACGGTAAAACAACAGGGATTATTGTTTTGGTTGTTTTTTGCAGCATTTGCAATCAAAATGCCCGTATTCCCTTTTCATACATGGCAGCCTGATGCTTACGAAGAATCACCCACCGCTGTAACAATGGTGCTGAGTGCGTTAATGGTGAAGATGGGTTTGTTTGCCGTAGTTCGTTGGTTAATACCACTGTTCCCTGCTGCTGCATTACAGTTTGATAACGTTATAATTGGTTTAAGTGTGATCGGTATGGTATATGCCAGCATCCTCGCAATGCAACAGGATGATCTCAAGAGGTTAACTGCTTATTCATCGATAGCTCACATTGGTTTAATGAGTGCCGCTTTGTTTGTAAACAATGAAAGCGGTTTACAAGGAGCGATGATTCAGTTCTTCAGTCATGGTGTAAATGTATTGGGAATGTGGATTGTAATTGATATGATTGAGCAGCAATTCGGCACACGTAAAATGAGTGAATTGGGTGGAATCGCACAAAAAGCTCCAGCACTTACTATATTACTGGTAATTGTAGCGCTGGCCAATGTGGCCTTGCCGCTCACTAACGCATTTGTAGGTGAGTTTCTCATGTTTAACGGCTTGTTCAAATTCAATGTATGGTATGCAGCAGTTGGTGGACTGAGCATTATTTTAAGTGCTGTATATACGTTGCGTATGATACAAAAAGTATTTTACGGGACTGGTAATACGAGAACGGCTAACGCCCAGGATCTGAACCTGTTTACAAGGATAGGATTAAGTGTAATAATAGCGGCCATCTTTATTATGGGAATTTATCCAAAACCTGTATTTGCCTTAGTAAGCGATACAGTTACTACCGTTCTTGGAATTTATAAATAAGAAAGCAGCGTATTCAAAACTATAAAGCAAAAGCGAAGAAACGATGAACCTGATTTTATTTTCGGCAATATGGGGTGTGGTGATGATGTTTAGCGGATTATTCATCAGCAATAAATCAATGGCTAAGAATATTGCCTTGCTGGGTGCCGTTGTATTACTTATTTCCAATTTGCTTGACCTCAATGGTCTTACAATTCTTGAAGGCGACTTCAAAGGAATGCTGCAATACGAACGTTTCAATCTTTTATTTCTTACAGTTGCAGTGGTGTCTTTGATTTTTTACTTTTTACTCAACGGAAAGGATATAGAATCTGTAGGAAGTCATTCTTTTGAATACTTTGCCTTGATCTTTTTTGTAATGTGTGGTGTAGGACTTGTAGCACTTTTCAACAATCTGCTCATTCTATTTATTGGTATTGAAATTATCTCTATTCCGCTTTATATACTTACAGGTGCTGATAAAAGAAATCTCAAAAGCAATGAAGCCGCACTCAAGTATTTTTTGATGGGCTCTTTCTCTACGGGTATCTTCCTCTTAGGTATTGCCTTTCTTTATGGAGCTTCCGGTTCATTTCAGATTGAAAATATGAACCTGCCTGCAAATGATCAGCTTCGTGTGTTATTGCCTATTGGTATTGTGTTTATGCTTATTGCACTTTCATTTAAAGTATCGGCGGCACCTTTCCATTTCTGGACTCCGGATGTATATGACGGTGCTCCAACTGTATTTACTTCCTTTATGGCCACCATTGTAAAGGCGGCAGTGTTTGTTGGTTTCTTTAATCTGTTTCTGAATGGATTTGGTTATAACTATGAAGACTGGAAACTCAGTGCTGCTATCATCATTGTACTTACTTTGTTCATCGGAAATATTACGGCTGTATTTCAACAGAGTGTTAAGCGTATGCTGGCTTATTCCAGCATTGCACAGGCCGGTTTCATGATGTTTTCTGTATTTGCTGTAAATGATATGGCCAAACAGGGATTGTTGTTGTATGCAGCTGCGTACTGCCTTGCTACTATCGGCATATTTGCTGTACTCGTTAAAATGAAGGATTACACATTTGATGGTTTTAACGGGTTTGCCAAAAAGGAACCTTTACTTGCATTTATTCTTACTGTTTATCTTCTTTCATTGGCAGGTATTCCGCTCACAGCCGGTTTTTTTGCCAAGTATTTTGTGCTGGCGGCAGCCGTTAAAACCGGTACTTACCTGTGGCTGGTGATTTTTGCAGTTCTAATGGCAGCAATAAGCGTTTATTACTACTTCCGTATTATCCAGGCTATGTACTTCAAAGATGGCGATGGACAGCAAGTAGAAACAACGCCTGTTTATAAAGCTGTGCTGGTAATAGTTGCTGCACTCATTATTCTGCTGGGTGTTTTACCGGGTTCGCTGCTTGATTGGTTATTGATATTTTAAACTGCTGTCAAGCCGAGTCAAGTCATACTGTCTGCAATACCATTCATCCAATCTTATTGTTTATTGACGGGGGTTTGTTAATTTCGATGCAGAAACACTTTCTATGACGTTTAGTGATATCTTGTCTCTTTCATGGCGTACCATCCGCTCTAACAGGTTGCGTACGGGTATCACTGTATCAATCATTGCATTCGGCATCATGGCGCTTATTGGTATCATTACTGCTATTGAAGCCATGAACCAGAGTTTGTATGAAAACTTTTCTATTCTGGGCGCTAACTCATTCAGCATCCGTTTCAGAGAGCGTAACTTTCGAATGGGTGGTCCACCCCGCACTGATATCAAAAAAACCAAAAAAGGTGTAAAAGAAAGAGCTTCTAACCTGGGTAAGGTTATTACGTTTGATGAAGCACGTGCCTTTAAAGACCGTTATGATTTTCCTGCAACGGTAAGTATTTCCAAGCCTGCAAGTTTTAATGCTACTTTGTTTTTTGAAGATATTAAAACCAATCCGAATGTTCGGGTAATGGGTGGCGATGAAAACTATTTACTCAACAGTGGATATGAATTAATCAGCGGGCGGAATTTCAACAAGCTGGATATTGAAAGTGGCCGTAATGTTGTCATCATCGGCAGTGATCTTGTTAAGAAACTCTTTCGTAACAATCCGGAGTATGCATTAGGTAAGATTATTCGTGTTGGTACCAATCGTTACCGTATCATCGGTACGCTCAAGGAAAGAGGTGCCAGTTCTTTTCTTGCATTGGATAATATCGGGTTGATTACTTACAATAATACAAGACGTGTCTTCAGCAGTGAAGGTAGTTATAGTATAACAGTTCGGGCAAATGAATTTTCTCAAATGGACGCTGCTGTAGGTGAAGCAACCGGTATTTTAAGGCCAATCCGCAAACTTAATTTCAAAGATCCTGACAATTTTTATATTGACCGAAGTGATTCGTTGGTTGAAACATTTAAAAACCTGCTGCGTTATGTGCGTTATGCAGCTGTGCTCATTGGTATTATCACATTAGTAGGTGCAGCTATAGGTTTAACAAACATCATGCTGGTAGCAGTAAGTGAGCGTACCCGTGAAATTGGTCTTTCAAAATCAATCGGTGCTAAGGGCTCCACCATACGAGTTCAGTTTCTTTGGGAAAGTATATTGATCAGTCTGCTTGGTGCAGGTATTGGTGTTTTGCTCGGCGTATTAGTGGGCAATGGCTTTGCACTTTTCCTCAAAACAGGATTTGTAGTGCCCTGGATTTGGGTATTAGCAGGCGTTGTTATTTGTTTTGCCACCGGTTTGATAGCCGGACTTTATCCCGCCTATAAAGCTTCAAAGCTGGATCCTATTATTGCATTGCGATACGAATAACGGATCTCAATGATCTTCTGCTTGAAATTAGCCGATTTGAACCGAGCTGATCATAGCTTACAATAGAAATATATTTCTAATTGTCTTTATTCTGATCTTTTTACCTGGTTGCGGCCGGTAATTTTTTGTAATAACATAAAGAGTAAAAGACCATTCAACTGAAGTTGTAATGGTACATCGGGCCGTTCTGCATTAAATCGATGAATCATTTTATTATTCAATTCTCTTTTCTGGTTTTGAATACCAAACAATAAATCAATTTGCTGCTGCTCAAATAATGCATCAAAAAAAGATTGTTTGAGCAGTGTATCATAGTGGGGAAATGAAAAGACACTTAACGACTCATTTCCTTCCTTTTGAATGTATTTGATGGATTCGGTTGTTTGTCTTATTTGTTCTTCCTGTGGCAGCAAATGATAGTATGGATGATCCCAACTATGGCCACCAATGGTGAATCCTTTTTGCTTAAGCCAGTGTAACTGTCCTGTAGAAAGAAATGGCTGATGGGTTTTCAGATAATCACAAAAAGAAACAGATAAAAGATCCGCTAACTGATCCAATAAATCTTTATTATTCTGGGTGGTTTTTTTTAAGAGATGAATGATATCATTTTTTCCAGCGGATGATGGAAGCTTCAGCAAATCAGTAACGGAAGTTCTGCTATTTTCTTTCAGGTCAGTATTGAGAAAGTGATGAATTAACAGGCTGATTTTACAGCGATAGAACAGTTCCTTGTTATCAATAAAAGCAGGATTTATAAAAAAAACTGCCGGAACGCCTTTTCTTAAAAGTATGGGCGCAATAACATCGTATACCTCTCTGAAGCCATCATCAAAGGAAAGAAGGAAACAATTAGCAGGAAGCGACCGGTATTTTTTAATATGATCAATCAGATCCTCTGTACTTACCGGCTTAAAAAAACGGAGCAGGTAGTCAAGATCATTCTCAAACTGCTGAATATTTTTATGGGAGTAAAGGTGTTTTGTATGAAGTACTTCCTTGTCTGATACCAGGTGGTGATAGGGGAATAATACATCTGGTTTTGAAATCTGTTGGATGAACTGTGTTGGTAACGCTGCCGTAGCTCTATAGTATATTTTTTTAAGCAGACTCATGTTTCAATACATCATCAATATAAATAATTTTTGAATGCTCTGTTTTTAGAAAATCTTTTCCTGCTTGTTTTAACTTGAGGAAGGCTTTCACTTGCCTGAAAACAATGGCTGGTATATAGAGCAACGCCTGCCCCATACCTTTTTGTGTACTTTGCGTAAGAATAATGGATATAAACGAAGCAATAAAAGTCAAAATGATTACTGTCCAGACAACACTGATTAAGGGATGAATAAAATAACCTGAGATAAGAAAGATAAATGCGAGACTCATCTTAATAAAAAGTGGGGGTCTTAATGTGGTAAACGCAAAAAAGAATTTATTAAAGTCTCCTGTTTTTAAACCGTAAGTGAGAAGCTTCCAGTTAATGCTGAAGTATTTGAAATACGTATATATCCAACGGGTACGCTGGCGTTCCAGTGTGGCCCCGTCATCTACTTTTTCATCATAAACATAAGCGTCTTTAGCAAATGCAAGTTGCGGAGTTATACGGATAATATCTGCCTGCAGTTTCTTATCAAAACCACCAAGCGCATCCTTATACATCACCTGCTTGTATAACTCAGTTTTAACGGCTATACCAAGACCTAAGATACTTGAAGAAAGTCCCATTTCCATTCTTGACTGACGCTCTACAAACGTATTATAGATATGCCCAATGGAATCAAGTTTGGCATAAATGGTATCTGTGTTTTTAGAAAGCATATGAGTTTGTACTGCTTCAAAGCCACATCGGAAGTACTCATTAAGATTCAAAAAATAGCCCGGATGTATAAGATTGTCTGAGTCAAAAACAACAATCACTTCATGATCTCTTATAAAATGATCCACCGCATATTTAATTGATTTAATTTTTGCATGTAATGCGGGTTCGGGTTTTAGTAATATTATACGGTCATCAGTAAAATGTAAATCAGTAATATCACAATCATCAGCCACAATATATAAAGTATAGTTTTTATACCGCTGTTTTAAAAAAGAGTCTACAAGTGGTGCAATGAAACGGGTGTCTTTATGCGCTGTTACAATGGCAGCAAAATCAAATTCTTTATTACTTATACGTGGATATTTGCTATTTAGTAATGATTCCTTTGTTTTTTTTGAATAATGAATGATCAATAACAACAGGGGCAGGAGCATATAAACAGCAACAACCAACTGTAGTACTAAAAAAAGAAATAATAATATTTTTAAAGGTGTTGTCATTTCGTCATCGTTTTTCCGCACTCAGTAAATCAGATATGTAAATAACGTTATGGTTTTGAGTTTTAAGAAATGAATGCTTCGCCTTTTTCAGTTTAAAAAGTGCTGCTACTTGTCGTGCCACAAAAAAAGGAAGTAATAAAAGCGTTTTAACATACCTTATATCCCGCCCCTTGATAATAACTATGAGTGCAAAGGATATAAAGAAGGCTCCTAATAAAAACAGCCAGCTGTGATAGAAGCGGATATCCATATAAAGATCTATCAATGTTGTAATAAAAGCAAAGCCAAGAATAATAAAAAGTGGTGGTCTTAAAGTATGAAAGCCGAAATATATGAGATTGAAATTATGTTTTTTTAATCCTGATTTGAGGATTCCCCAGCTATCTTTAAAATATTTAAAGTAGGAACTGATCCATCTTGTTCTTTGATTTTCCAATGATTTTCCGGACGATATTTTTTCATCGTACAAAATGGCTTCCGGGGCAAAAGCTATTCTTTCTACACGCTGTACAAGGTAGGCCTGTAGTTTTTTATCAAAGCCTCCCAGGTAATAGGTATACTTAACCTCTTTATAGATTGCCATATCTATTGCAATACCGCATCCCCAAATAGTGGATGATAAACCCATGAGCATGCGCATTTCACGTTCAGTAAAGAAGTTATACATATCGCCGATCGCATCCATACGGGCATATACTGTTGATGTGTTTTTCGGTTTGAAACCTGCCTGTACAACTTTATATCCTTTCTGAAAATAACTATTGATTACCTGGAGAAAATTGGGGTGAATCAAATTGTCTGCATCCAGTATTATGATAGCATCTGCCTCTTTTTTTATACTAGAGAGCGCAAATTGTATCGATTTTATTTTTGAGTGTAAGGATAATGAAGGTTGAAGAATACTTATGTTACTGTGATCAATCCGGATAGTGCTTATATCACAATCATCAGCAACAATATAAACATGAAACTTTTTATACGTTTGTTTTTGAATGGAGTCAACTATCGGTGCTATAAAATCTGTATCCTGGTGAACTGTAACAATTATAGCGAATTCAAAATCTTTAGTAAGAAACTCTTTACTTAAAACCGGTACATAATTGTCACTTTTTCGTCTGAATAAATAAATAAATAAACCTGCAACCGGCACCAGAACATATAGCGCCAGAATGATCTGTAGTGTATCAAAAAAATAAATTATAAACTTTACTACTACACTCATACTATCAGCGGTTTTTTGTCCAAACTGTTACAAATCCTCCTGTAAAACTATAAGGCAGTAGCTCAGCAAGAGCACAATCCCATTTCTGGAGAAATTTAAAACGTTTGGTGAAAAATGAAAACGGAAACACATCTTCAATAAAATTTGTTTTTCCAAACCGGATAATCGAAAACCGGTTGTTTTGAGCCAGCTGGTCAAGTGTTTTTCTTGTAAAAAACTGGATATGCGTTAAGTCATCAGCATCAGATTGAACAGTAGTGCCTTTATAGCCAAGTGCTGATTTAATATTTTGAATCAGTTTCCAGAGCCAGTTATTTTTTTTGCTTAGCGAAATTACCGGTCTTGTTACAAAAAACTCCCTGGGGCCATTTCCGTTTGGTACCGTAACAATCAATACGCCGCTGTCATGAATTGTTTCATGAAGTGTTTGTAACAATTTGTCCGGTTCATTCAAATGCTCCAATACTTCGCTGCAGATAACAGCATGATATTTTTTTCCGCTTGCCACTAACTGTTCCGCACTGCACACTTCAAAACTTACATTGGAAAATGTATTTAATGATTTAGCTTTTGCTATTGTTTTTTCGCTGATGTCAATTCCTTTTACGTTAAATCCGTTTGCACCAAGACTTCTCGAAATAACACCATTGCCACAACCTACATCCAGCACCTCAGCTCCTTGCGGCAAATATTGCTGAAGCGTTTTAATAATAAAATTCAATCGTTTAATATCGGCAATTCTTTCAAATTCCATATTAGTTGTTTACGGGAGTGCCCGATACCAGTTTTGTATAAATTGATTCAATAGTCTTTGTCATACTAACGGCATTAAACCGTTCTGTAATAGTAGCTCTTGCATAAGCTTCAAGTTCTTTCCTGAGCTGTGGTTGTTGGCTCAATTGCACAAGTGCTTCAGTAGTTTCTTTTTGTAGCGAATTGATGGAAACAAGTACACCGTTTTTATTATGCTCAATAATTTCTCTCGTGCCATCAGCATTACTTGCAATGATCGCTTTGCCCATTGCCATTGCTTCTAAAAGTCCGATGGGTAATCCTTCCCATAAAGATGGTAAAACAAAAATATCTGCAGCGGCCAATACATCGGGAACATCCTGTCGGAATTTTTCTAATGTTACCTGTTTGCCTATGTGCAATTGCTCTATTAGTTTTTCTGCTTCTTCCTTCTGATCTCCGTCCCCTACCATTAACAGATGCATGTTAGCATTTTGTTTTAATGCTTCAGCAAATGCTTTAATAAGCGTGAGTGGTTGTTTATGTAATGTAAAACGGGCAATGAATAATATAAGTATTTTATCTTTGGGAAGTTTTAACTCAGCACGGATATCTTTAAACTGATCCGCCGGGTTAAACTTTTGAAGATTGATTCCATTATTTACAACCACTGATTCAAAAGATGGAATCAGCTCTTTGCCTGATTCTTTATTGGATTGAGATACCGAAATATTTAATGTAGAGCGGGAGGTAAGGTATTTTTCTCCCATTAATCTTAATGTTTTTACCAGCGGTTTCTGATCCGGATGAAAAGACCATCCATGAATGGTATAAATAACAGGAATCTTTAATTTTTTGGAAGCCCACAAAATGTTTGAATTAGCACGGGTACCATGTGCATGTACAAGGTCAATTTGTTTTGAGAGAAGCAGTTTCTTTACGGCATTCCATTTTCTTATGTCAAAAGGCTTTTCTGTATAAATAACATGTGTTTCAACGCCCATTTGTTGCAATTGTTCAATCATGGGTCCGGATGTAAATGAAAGTACGATGGGCTCAAACCTGTTACGATCGAGGTTTTCAACCAAACTTAATAAATGCGATTCACCACCACCAATTTTACCCTGGCGAATGCATTCAAGTACTTTAATTTTTTTTCCGTTTAGCATGTGTCAATTCGTTGCAACAGGTTTTGGTTGTAAACCCCATCCATCAGGCAGTTTTTCTGCAATTTCAATTTCACCAAACTCTTTACTCTGACGGGCTCCTACTTTCTTAGCCCAGCTTGCCATCCGGTGGATTCCTTCTGCTAAATCAATACCGGTAGGCGCACCAAAAACCGAATGGGCTTTTGCATGATCAGAGTAAGCATGCAGTACTTCATTTCTGGCAGATAAATAGTTTATGTTGGGTTCTACGCCAAACTCTTTTCCAACTACCTGTGCCAACTCATTTACGGTATAAGGTTTATCTGCACCTATGTTAAAAACCTGGTTATAAGAAGCAGGAATACCCACACATTTTGCAATAGGAATGGCTACATCATCGATATAACTGAAGGCACGTGTTTGAGTACCATCACCAAAAACCGTTAACGGTTTATTTTGCATGATCTGGTTCATGAAGATGCCGATTACATTTCTGTATTTGTCACCGATGTTTTGATTTTCTCCATAAACATTATGGGGTCTGAAAATAATATAGTTCAATCCAAACATTTCATGTGCTGCTTTTAAATCCAGTTCCACTGCGTATTTAGAAACTCCATAAGGATCTTCCGGTTCCGGTTTCATTTCTTCAGTCATCGGAAGTTGACCTTTGCCATATACAGCAATCGATGATGTAAATACAAAACATTTCACTTTGTGTTTTACTGATTCGTTAATCAGGTTTACACTGGCTACAAGGTTGGTATTATAATTATAACGCCTGATAAAGTGGGAGAGGCCTTCTGCAGCATAGGCAGCAAGGTGATAAACATATTCAAAACGATGTTGCGCAAACAGATCAGTAATTAATTCATGATCAGTAACACTGCCATTAATAAATTCAGCGCCTTCAGGTATGTGATCTTCAAAGCCACCACTTAAATCATCCAGCACTATTACATCAAATCCCATATCCAAACAATGTTTGGCAACATGCGATCCGATGAATCCTGCACCACCAGTTACTAATACTTTTTGTTTCATAATTCAGTATTTATATGATTTAATAATGTTTGTTACAGTTGTTCTATCCATTTATTATACCAAAGTTGAAAAATCAATACCTGCCAGAGTTTTTGGTAATTTACTTTTCGACCGGCGAGGTAGGCATCCCTCAATTGTATAATTGGTTGTGGATTAAATACACCTGTTTTTTGGAGACTGTTTTCACTCAGGTAGTATTTCAATTGTTCTTTTAATTCTTCCCGGAACCAAACCATCAGCGGCGCAATAAAAGGTCGCTTGGGTCTTTCCATTAATTCTTTAGGAATGTATTTATGAACTACCTGTTTCAACAACCATTTGTTTACACCATCCCGTATTTTAAAATGAGATGGAAGGGTGGCTGTGTATTCAACAATATGCTGATCCAGCATGGGCTCTCTGCCTTCTAAACTAACAGACATGGTGGCCCGATCTACTTTTACAAGATTATTATCCACCAGAAATGTTTTGTAATCCACTGCCAGTAACCTGTTTACCACGCCATCGTTTTTCTGTAACATCTTACTGTCATCAAAAAATGTGTGATATTTTTCAAACGGAGTTGCCAGAAAAGAAGCAGCTTCACTCTCAGTAATATATTGACTGATATATTTCACTGCCTGCACAGGATCCTGGCTTTTCCAGATGAGCTTCATCTTTTCATAGCGGGTGGTAAAATTGTATTTGCGGTTAAAGTAGGGGATATAAGCAGGATTGATTAAGGACATTCCACCGCTCAACAATGATTGAACTGCATGCGGCATCTTTTCTGTAAACCTTTCAGCTTGGTTGAATTTATTATAACCTCCAAAAATTTCATCACCGCCATCTGCACTCAATGCTACTTTCACCTGTTGTTTTGCCAGTTTACTTACCAGCACAGTAGGCACTGTTGAATTATCGGCAAAAGGTTCATCATAAATTTCCGGTAAGTGATGCAATACTTCTCCGGCTTCCTTTGCCGTTAAATACCATTCTGTATGATCTGTGCCCAGGTAGTTGGCAATCTTCTTTGCTTCGGGAGCTTCATTAAATTCCTGTTCATGAAAGCCAATCGTAAATGTTTTTAGTTTTTCAGTTCTCCCGGTTTGTAATAAAGCTGCTACACTGGAACTATCATATCCACCACTTAAAAAAATACCCACAGGTACATCAGCCACCATTCTGTATTCGTATGCTTTTTTCAGCAGCCGGTCTGTTTGTTCAATAGCTTCCGCATCGCTGCAATTAATCTTGGGTTGATTATAAGCATCAAATACATCCCAGTATTTTGTTATTTGCTGCTCTTTTGTTTTGAGATTTACAGTTAAATAACAACCGGGCAATAATTTAAAGGTGTTTTTAAAGATACTATGCTGCCCGGGTATATAACTGTATTGAAGAAATAATGCCAGGCTATTTACATCAATTTCTTTTTTAAATGAAGGATGCTTATAAAGTGCTTTTAATTCTGAGCCAAACAGTAGTAAATCATTTTGCCATGAATAGTATAACGGTTTTACACCTGCACGGTCTCTTACGAGTATGAGCTGATCTTTGTCTTTATCATACAAAGCAATGGCATACATGCCAATGAAGTGACGGAGCATATCCATACCCCAGCAGTCGTACGCTTTTAAAATCACTTCAGTATCAGACCATGAATTAAAGCTGTATCCTTTTGCTTCCAGCTCTTTTCTTATTTCTTTGAAATTATAGATCTCGCCATTAAAATTCACCGTATAATTTTTAAAATGCATGGGTTGGTGGCCCAGCGGCGAAAGATCTAATATGGAAAGTCTTCTCTGTCCAAACCCGAGATCATATTGAGCGGCATTGTACACTTCATGTCCTGCATCATCAGGCCCACGGTGGTACATAGCATCTGTCATTTCATTTAATACAGATGCGGTAGTTTTTTTACCAAAATCTACAAAACCGGTAATGCCACACATACAAAATTAATTAAAGGTGATGTTACGGTTAAAATGCCAGAAAATACCTTTCCAGAAAGAACGTAAATGTTGTTTCTGGCCTTTCAGGAGAAAAGTTAGTGTATTTTTCGGGATCGTTAAAAAGGTGAAATAACTCAGGAAGATGAAGAGGTTGAGCGGCTTCATATTCCGCCTCATAAACAAAATCCTGTTTTTAGTATGATAAAAAGTCTTAAACGGACTAGATTTTCCTGTAGTCATTGACTCTTTATGGTAAATGAGGGAAGCAGGTTGATAATATACCTTATATCCCTTTCTTTTGATTTGCTCACACCAATCAAACTCTTCATAATAAATAAAGAATTCATCCGGTAGCCCGCCTACTTCAGCAATGATTTTGCGTGGTACCATCATACCGCCACCATGTGCGTAATTGGTTGTTTTAATTTCGTTGTATTGACCATTATCCTGTTCACGGCAGCCGACCATTCCATTTCTTCCGGTGAAAATATTTACTTCATTATAACCGGCATATTCAATCGTGCCTTTATGATAGAAATAATGAAACTTGGGGCTTACAATACCCGCATCAGGATAGGTTTCAAAAATTTTGAGTAATCCTTCCAGCAGGCCAGGTGTAAACTCTGTATCGTTGTTTACAATAAAGAGGTAATCGCCTGTGGCGGCTTTAATGCCTACATTATTACCTCCTGTAAAACCAAGATTTTTTTCATTAACCAGAACAATGGCCGAGGGATAGATGGACTTAAACGCAGCTGTAGGATTTTCTTTTGATCCGTTATCTACAATAATCACTTCGAGATTGGGGTAGGTACAATGCTCGTTAAGCGATTTAAGAAAGTCAATTGTTATTTCTGTTGTGTTCCAGGTTAAGGTAACGATGGAAACCTTTGGAAGGTTCTGTTGATCCATGACATTGTTTTTTGGGGTAAGGATTCATCAGTTCGCCCTTTTGCGAACCCATATTCAAACGCTACACATTGGCTTTTTGAAACATAGCCAAAGGCGTTTTTGCTAATATAAACATATCCATTAAAAAATTATGCTTTCTTGCATATTCTATGTCAAGAGAAATACGCTCGTTAGCCGACATCTGCTCATTGCTTCTCTTTTCTACCTGCCACAAACCTGTAATACCTGCAGGAGCCATAAAACGTTCTACTGCCTCATCATGAGTAAGAGTAGATGCCTCGTAAATGGGGAGTGGTCTGTTACCTACTAATGACATGTCTCCAATCAATACATTAAACAGTTGAGGTAACTCATCCAAGCTTGTATTTCTTAAAAAATGGCCCACCTTGGTAACACGGGGATCATTACAGATTTTGAGAAAACTGCACTGACCGGTGCCATCTTTATACTGGTTCAGATGCGCCAATTGCTCTGTTTTTTTATCAGCACCTACTTCCATGGTTCTGAATTTGAAAAACTTAAATACTTTAAAACCACGGCCGGCACGAAGGGAATTATAAAATATGGGGCCACGGGAGTCAATCTTAACGGCAAGTGCTATTGCTGCAAAAACAGGAATCAAGGCGATTATAAGCAGGGAAGAAATAATGATATCAAATGTTCTTTTACAGAAAGCATTAAACATCTTTCTCCATCCTTTTTGCGTGTGAAAAGCAGAAGTTCTCAGAATGGATTTATGCTGATGCTGTTTGAGCATACTCAAATACTTGAGTTTGCCCAGAAAGCTTCTGTCCCAGGTATTAATATTAGTGGCTTCGTCAATCAGGTCCTGGCTGATCAATTCATAGATGATACCTACATCAAGATGACGCTCGTTATAAATAACGGGGATTTTATTCAGTGCTTTGTTGCTCTTTAATACAAAAGAAAGAGCAATCATCTTTGATTTTATGAGCGGAGTATCAATTAAAATTACTTCAGGCAAATGAAGCGGATCTGCGGAAAGTTTAAAAATCTTGTTAATTGCCTCATCAAAACCTGAAACATGGATGCCTGTTTTAAAATAATTGGCAAAATACCTGAAAGTGGCATTTTTATCGCCTATATATAAGAAAGAACCGAAAAGTTGAGGTTGTTGAATCTCAAGAAACCGGTCATCAACCGCCAACAGATTCGGATGGTCGTTTGCAATAATCAAGGGTAGTGAATTGGTGGGCATAAAGAGATAATTTATAGGTTTATGTTAGCTGTTTCTTTTTGGTGATTAACAATTGATTCAACTTCAGAAATTTTCTTAAGTATTTCAGAAGGTGCAAACGGTTTATATAAGAGATACCGGATTTTAGTTTCTTCCACTTTTTTTGTTTGTGCCAGGCTCTTATCGCTTGTTAAAACGATAATGGGTCTGTTAAAAAAGCGGCTTGTTTTTATGTGGTGGATAAAATCCCAAACGTTTGCCTGTGTGTTATCCACATCAAGGACGATTGTTTTTATATCCTGTCTTTTTTTTAGTTGCTCAGCGGCAGAATAAATGTCATTAACTGCAATTACATCATACTGATGGTTAATAATTGACTCAATGACATAATTCATCGCTTTGTTTGCATTGATACTTAATACTGCGTTAATCATAGCCAAAACATATTATAGCCTGTTTTATTACAAACAATGCATCAATGAATAATTATCACGGAATTGGAATTGTACTTGGCGGTTAGCCGGTTGCAAGTACTTTTTTGATTCGTCTTAGGAAATGGAACACTGAGGTTCTGTTAGAAAATGCGAGGGTAATTCAGGGGTATTGAGATAAGCATATGCTAAGTGGAAGCACTTAACGAATGCTAAAGTAGAAAAAAAAATCACAAAACAAAACATCCTTTCGTTTTTTTTCTGAAAATACCCAGTTTAGGGTAGGGACTGGAGCTTTGCTAAACTAAGTTGAAAATCAGCAAGTAGCGGATAGTGATCAGAGTATCTGATTTGGGTTATATTATTAAATTGTAAAACCCTTATTGATTGGTCAAAAAACAGAAAATCGATGCGTAAGGTGGGTGATGTGTGACGCAACGTAGTACCTAATCCATATCCTTTTTTCAGAAATGCATCCTGCAAATCAGACCTGAGGGTAAAGTAAGCATAGGAGTTGGGCACATCGCCAAGATCAGCAGCAAGAATTACAGGGAAGGGGCTTCTTTTTACTTCGTCAATGGTTCGTTCCGCCTGTACATTTCGTAAATAATAACTGTTCTTAAGTTTAGATAAAACCGATTTCGAAAATTTCATTTCTCCCTGTTCTGTATAGTCAGATTTGCTGATACCGGGCGTTTCAAGATGTGTGTTAAACACTCTGATGGTTGTGTCATTAACGGTAATGTCTGCTATTAAAAGACCCTCAGAATGTTCGCCTTTTGTGTTTTCAAGATAGTTTGATTTTGTGATTGGAAAACGGGAGAAAATTGCCAGGCCGTATTGCAGTTTACCATTGAATAATTCTGATGACGGATGAAAGGCAAAATAGGGATAACCTCTTTTTTTAAGTTCAGGAATATTAGCTTCAAATAATAAGGGATCATGACATTCAAAAAATTCCTGGAAACAAAGAATATCAGCACCGGTAGATTCAATAAAGTCCATCATCAATGGCCGATAGCTCACGCCTCCCCGTTGCACTTTGTTTCTTTCATCCCATCGGCTGATATTCCAGGAAAGAATGCGTATTGTTTTTTCTGATTTAACTGTTTCAAAATCTGTTTTCCAGCGAATGGGGATTAATACCCTTAGTTGATTAAAAGACAATCCAATGCTCAGCAGGCAGAACCACCACCATTTTGATTTTTTCAGAAGCCAAGTAAGCAGCAAAATAAATGTAATGGGTAAAAGGAAGGGGTATGCAAACCTGGTTATTGCCGCCACACTCCCGAAAGAGGAGTTTAAATAAACAGCAACCGCAGTACAAATCAAGCCTGATCCGGAAAGCAGGGTTATAAATATCAAAAAAAACCGCAAAGGAGAATATTTCACTTCTTAAGAATTGTATGAATAGTTTGTTGCAGTTGCGATAGTTTATCGGGCAATCAGCTTGTTGAAAATAAATGGTTGTAGGAGGTTTTCAAATCAAACAAGGGTATTACCGGTTTGTGGTATTTGTTCATAAAACGTGGTATTTACTGAAAAAAAATTGCCCTAAATTATAAATTTTAAAACAAATACAGTAGCTTGCACCTCATCTGTTAGAATACTTTCTTTATAGATCCATTAGCTCCTTACCAAAACCACACTCCATCCTTTTGAATTTCCGTTATGCTGAACGTGTACCTGCTGCACGTGTAAATTATTTATCCTACTAGAGACCTGAACACCAATTATCCTCTGGAACTCAGCACACTATTTTAAAATTAAACCTGAGCTGCAGAATATGAAATCTGTCCTTAACTCCGTGCGAATACTGTTACTGATAGTAACATGTTTTTGTGTAAAAGATGCTTTTGCACAAAGTATTCTTAACCCAAGTGATCCCATCGTTGTTTACAATTCATCTGCTCCTCCTGCTACACCGGCTTGGGGTACCATTGCAAAATGGGTGAAAACAAACAGAATGAGTTGGAATACCACTTCCTACAAAGCATATTATTATAACGGGTATGCTTTTCGTTTAAAGTTTCCTAAGACCTATAATCCAACTGCAGTTGATGGTAAAAAATATCCCATGATTGTTTTCTTTCATGGATTGGGTGAAAGAGGTACTATTTATGATAATGAATATTCTCTTCTTCATGGTGGTGAGCAGTTCAGAAATAAGGTTGATGATGGAACCTTTGATGGTTATATTCTTGTAATGCAATCCCAAAACGGCTATTGGGATATTGGTCAATACAATGCAATTAAAGACCTCATAAATTACATGGTAACCAATAACAAGCTGGACGCTTTTCGTGTTATTACAAATGGGTTATCAGCAGGTGGTGCAGGAACATGGGATATGATGATTAATAACCCCACTTATGTTGCGGCTGCAATGCCAATGTCATCCAGTTGTGCCTGTTATATCAATACAACTACTATTAATAAAATAAAATTTACTCCTATCTGGAATTTTCAGGGAGCTTTAGATCCTTCTCCTGCACCATCAACTACAGAGGCTGTAAGAGATGCGATTAATGCAGCAGGAGGTAACTTCAGATATACAAAATATCCCAACCTGGCACACGGCACATGGAATACAGCCTGGGCCGAACCTGATTTTTATCCTTTTGCAAACAGGGCACATGCCGCAAATCCCTGGCCATTGTTTGGAAGAAGTGAGTTTTGCCCTGGGGATGCAATCAATATAACTATTGGTCTTGCCCCTGGTTATGATCAATATGAATGGAGAAAGGACGGTGTACTTATTCCTGGTGCAACCGGCCAAACGCTTGCTATCAGCGGCTCAGCTGTTCTTGAAAACCCGGCACTTGGATCTTACAGTGCAAGAGTTAGGAGAGGTACACTCTGGTCAGATTGGTCGCCAACACCATTAGTTGTTGGTATTAAAGCTGCAACAGTGCCGCCTGCGATTTCTGTAAAAGGACTTCAAAGTAAAGTGTTGCCCGCATTAGATGGTAAAAACAGTGTTACATTAAATGTACCTAATACCTATCAAAGCTATCTCTGGCAAAGAGAAGGCAATACAACCACCATCAGTACAGCCGATACAGCAGTGGCTGCATCTCCAGGTCAATATAAAGTTAGAGTAACGGAGCAATTTGGCTGTTCTACTGATTGGTCAAGCTTGTTTACCGTTATTGATGCAAATGGACCTAATAAACCGGATGCAGCAATCAATGTGGTAGCGTCACCACTTTCACAAAATGCCATGCAGGTTTCATGGGCAAACAATCCATCTCCACTTTATAATGAAACCAATTTTGAAGTTTACCGTTCGCTTACAGCAGGTGGGCCCTATACATTAGTTGGCATGACGAATGCTGATATACTTTCATTTGTAGACCAGGGCTTATCTCCTAAAACAAAGTATTTCTATGTTGTTCGTGCTGTAAATAATACAGGTGCTGCTAATGCCTCCAATGAAGCTAATGCAACCACTTTGTCTGACAATATTGCTCCTACTGCACCGGCTAATTTAACTGTTACAGGTACAACCCGTAACTCTGTATCATTAAGCTGGACAGCAGCAACTGACAATGTTGGTGTAACCAAGTATGATATTTATGTAAATGGTTTAAAGGCTTACGTTACATCACAAACTACATATACAGTTTATAACCTCAATTATGGTCAGGCGTATAACTTTACTGTGCGTGCAAGGGATGCTGCTGACAATAACTCCCCTAACAGTAACCAGGTAACAGCTCAAACTGTGTTAAACGGATTACCTTATAAGTATTATACATTTAGCGGTTCATGGGCCAATCTTCCCAACTTTGCAACGTTAACTCCGGCTGCAATCGGTTCAATGCCCAATTTTGCCCTAACGCCTCGTACACAAGACGATCGTTTTGCATTCTTATGGGAAGGATTTATTAATATACCAGAAACAGGTACTTACTTTTTCAGAACCAACTCAGATGATGGAAGCCGTTTATGGCTGGGTTCGTTAAATGGTACTACTTCACCTTATAGTTTCAGTGGTACACCGTTGGTAAATAATGATGGTGTGCATGGCGCTCAGGACAGAACCTCAGTTGCTGTTACATTAACGCAGGGTATTTATCCTATTGCGGTGGCTTTCTTTGAACAATCCAGTGGTCAGTCCTTAACAGTTTCCTGGAGAACTCCTTCTACAGGCACCTCATATGTAACAATACCCAATAGCGCTTTCATTGAAACAGTACCTCTTGGAGGAACAGCTCCTGCAGCTCCCTCTGGTTTATCTGCAAACACTGTTTCATTCCGCCAGATTAATTTGAGCTGGACAGATAACAGTAATAATGAAACAGGATTTGAAATCTGGAGGTCAACAAATGCAACAACAGGATTTATTACAGTCGGTACTGCAGCAGCGAATGCCACTAACTATGCTGATTCAGGCTTGAATGCCAATACAACTTATTATTACAGGATCAGAGCTATAGGCCAGTTTGGAGAGTCTGCGTTTACTGAAAATCTGAATGTACCAGCTGCTATCTGGTTGTTTAACAACAATCTTAATGATGCAAGCGGAAATAGCAGAACGCTTACTCAAAGTAATAACCCGCTCTATGATGCTGCTGATAAGCAAGAGGGAACACATTCCATCCGTTTCAATGGAAGCAATCAGAGTGTAACCATGCCTACAACAGGATCATTCCTCCAATCTGCATTTACACAACGTACGATTGCTTTCTGGATGAAGTCGAACAATAATACCGGAAACAGAATTGTTGTAGATGCCGGCGGTAACGATGATGGATTAGCGATACGGCTTGATGCAAATACTTTATTTGCAGGTGTTGCCAGCAACAATGTTCGAAATTCTATTTCTACTCCTTACAGTAGTACAGGCTGGAACCACATAGCACTTGTTTACAGTGGTAATACACTTCGCTTGTTTGTAAACGGAACCGAGGTGGCAGCTAATACTTCACTTTCGTTTACATCAGTTTTAACAACCACCAATGGTTCAAGAATCGGTACGGTTAATGGATCGAATGCATTTAATACCGGTTCCGGTTTCTTCAACGGATGGATTGACAATTTTGTAATTTATGATTATGCATTGTCTGCATCTAACATTACAAATTTGATGAATAATGTTCCGGTTGTAAATTCTTATGCAACTACCGGTTCTTTACCTCCTGCACCAACAATGCCTGCCAGCCTTGTGGCATCCGGAATTTCTACATCCCGTATTAATGTAACATGGGAGGATGCAACAAACGAAACGGGTTACGAATTGTATAAATCAAGTAATGGTGGCGCCAACTTCGTATTATTTGCCACGCTGCCTGCTAATACTACATCTTTCCTTGATACAGGACTCTTTGCCAACTCTATTCATTATTACAGGGTAAGGTCATTTAATGAAGGTGCCAGCTCACTCTTCAGTAATGATGATACAGCTAAAACATTTAACAATGTTCCTGTTCTGGCTCCTGTTGCTACTCAGTATATGCGGTTTGGAACAACTCTTGCCGTTAATATTTCAGCAACCGATGCAGATCCTGAGGCATTAACTCTTACGCCTTCTAATCTTCCTCCATTTGCGTCCTTTACAAATACCGGTAATGGACAGGGTACTATCAGCTTCAATAATCCGCCGGCAACCGGAATATTTACAGGAATCACTGTAACGGTCAATGATCAAAACGGAGGAAGCAGCGCTGTTTCATTTGATCTGAATGTTAATGACAACTACGTTCCTGTAATTACAGGACCGGGTAATATTGTATTGAATGAACAGCAAACAGGACAGTTAAATATCAACGCTACTGATGAAAACGCTTTAGATGTATTAACATGGAGCTTTACAGGTTTACCATCTTTTGCTACACCGGTTATAAACGCAGGTGCGGTTCAGATCAACCTTGCCCCCGGATTAGCTGATCATGGAGTATATAATGTAACGGCCACTGTTAATGATGGTAATCTTGGTATAGCTTCAACTTCATTTACTATCACAGTAAATAATGTTAATCCTAATCGGAAAATATTCATCAACTTTACAGATGGCTCATTTACATCTCCAGCTCCATGGAATAATACCAGCAAGCCAACACCATCACTCAATGATAATTTCCCCAACTTGCTGGATGAGACAGGCGCTAATAGTGGAATAGGATTACTTATTACAAGTCCATGGCAGAACCTTGGTAATGCGGTTAATACATTTGGTGCCAATACTGGTAATAACAGTGGCGTATATCCTGATAATGTAATGCGCACTTGCTACTTTACCAATGATGCGGTTCAGACCATCCGTATTTACGGTTTGAATCCTGCTTACAGGTATAATTTTACTTTCTTTGGAAGCCGTGCAGGAGTTACTGATGATCGTACAACTGTTTATACAATTGGTACAACCAGTGTTACATTAAACGCTGCCAATAACTCGCAGAATACAGTTAGTATTAACAACCAGCAATCAGCTTCTGACGGAACACTTACTCTTACATTGGCAAAAGGACCATTGTCTTCTTTTGGCTATCTCAATGCGATGGTGGTTGAAAGTATTTATGATGATGGCACAGCCCCGGCAAAACCAAGGAGTCTTACAGCCAGCCTGCAAGCAGGCAATGTAATCAGGCTTAACTGGATTGATGCGGCTTATAACGAAACTTCATATGAAGTATACAGATCCGCTACAAATCTGCCGGGTTCCTTTACTTTACTCAATCCTGGCGGCAATAATGCAAATCTTCAGTTATACAATGATGCAACGGCGCCCGGTAATGCTACTTATTACTATTATGTAAGAGCATTGAACAGTGTTGGTGCATCACCCAACAGTGATACAGTTACCATCAGTATTCCTAATGGAGCTCCAGCTATTACTGCAATTGCTAATGTAGCCATGAAGACAGAGCAAACTGTAAATGTTAATATAACAGCTACAGATGCTCCTGGCGATATCATTACACTTTCAGTTACAGGACTTCCTTCTTTTGCCACCTTTACGAATACCGGCAACGGTACAGGCGTAATTACAATTACACCCGGTACTACTTCTGGTTCCTTTACCGGCATTACTGTAACAGCAACTGATAATTTTAATTCAAGCTCATCACGCCAGTTTAATATATCAGTTTCTGATAAGGATGTAAGTACTTATATGGTGAACTTTAACCAGGTGTTACCGGTTGGTAGTCCATGGAACAGTTTCAACACGCTGCCTGCTGCCGGAACAACGATCAACAATCTTGTTGATAACGCAGGTGCTCCATCTTCGGTATCAGTAACTTTAGTTGATGCTTGGGATAATGCGAATGACCTGGGTGCTTCTACCGGTAACAACAGTGGTGTTTACCCGGATGATGTAATGCGTACTTCTTATTTCACAAATACTTCAACTGCCAAGCGTATCCGCATCAGTGGTTTAAGTACTGCAGCAAATGTGAAGTACAATCTTATCTTCTTTGCAAGTCGTGGAGGGGTTAGTGATAATCGTATTACAGCTTACAGTTATGCCGGACAAACAGTTTCATTAAATGCAGCCAGCAATACGGCCAATACAGTACAAATTCAGGGTGTTGTGCCTGATGCAAGTGGTGTTATTGAATTTACTGCCACAAAAGATGCCGGTGCTGCTTTCGGATACATTAATGCGCTGGTAATTCAATCGTATGTTGATAATGGATTGCCATTGGCTCCGTCTAATTTAACAGCCAGTGCTATCTCAACATCATCGATCAGGTTAAACTGGATGGACAAATCCAATAATGAAGATGGATTTGAAATTTACAGGTCCGGTTCTGCAAACGGAACCTATACATTGCTTACAACAACTGCAGCTAATGTAACGAGTTATACAGATGCGGGATTAGCGCCGGGAACTGTATTCTATTATCGTGTAAGAGCTAAGAGAAATCCAAATTTATTCTCAGCTTACACCAATACTGCAGGAGTTTCAACGCTTCAGTATTCAGTGTTTGTGAACTTTAACCAGGATAATCCTGCTCCTGCACCATGGAATAATACAAATGAAGGTCCGATACCAGATGATATCTATTTCAATCTGCTGAGCGGTTCAAATACCCCTACGGGAATTAATATGACTGTAGTAGGTACAGCCTTTAACGGAGTAAACCCATGGGGTGTAAATACAGGTAATAATAGTGGTGTATATCCTGATGCTGTTATTGGTCAAACATGGTGGCTTGATGCAAATACAACCGCAATGTTGCGTATAGATGGATTGAGTATTGCCAATGCGTATAACTTCACCTTTTTTGCCAGCCGTACATGTACCGGTTGCGACAGAACTACTGTTTACACTATAGGAGGTAAGAGTGTATCATTGAATGCTGCCGATAACAGAAGCAATACAGTAACCATCACAGGGGTAACACCTGACGAAAACGGATCGGTATTAATTGAAATCAGGGCAGGCGGAGCTTCACCGTTTGGTTATATTGGCGCACTTGTAATGGATGCTTACATAAGCGTGCCGGGCGGTAATGGCGGCGGCGGATCACAAAGTAATCGTGTCTCCACCGGTAATGTTACTACGTTGAGCCTTACACCTGCAACGTTGAACGTAAATCAACCTGTAACTGAGCGTACTAATCCTGCTCAACCAGTGGTTTCAAAAGTTGAAGTATCAACATTCCCCAATCCATTCAAAGGAGATGTGAATGTGAAACTTTCATTGCCTGAAAAAGCTGAAAGAATCAACTTCACCGTTACTGATATCAGTGGACGTATTGTACTCACAAGGGAGATCAGAAACCTGCAACCGGGTGTAACCGTGCAGAAAGTTGGCCTGGAAGGCACTAATCTGCAACCAGGAGTATATATTCTTAAAGTTTCCGGGTTGCCGGGCAATAAGTCTGAAACATTTAAGATTTATAAAGTTTCTAACTAATCCTTTATAAATTAATCAAAAGAGGTTGTATGTTATTCATACAACCTCTTTTTTTGTAATAAGCTTCATTGTTTATCTTTATTTATGTCTATTGTAAATGAACGTATTAATGGATTTGATGCATTAAGAGCAGCAGCTATGTGGTTGGGCGTGGTATTACATGCTTTAATTGTTTATAAAGAAACTCCTGAGGCTAACTGGCCACATGATCAAAGTGCTTATCTTTTTCTGGATTGGCTTTATGATTTTATTCATATTTTCAGAATGCCTTTATTTTATCTGGTATCCGGTTTTTTTGCGCATCTTGTAATAGCAAAGTACGGCATGTTGTTTTTTTTGAAACAACGCTTTAAACGAATCGTAATTCCCTTTGTTATAAGCTTAATAGTAATTGTACCGCTCAGTTTACTGCCATTTCATTTTAACAGGTTTTATTTTCAGGAACATTATTTATTTCAGGAGGCTGTAATACTAAGCTTCAGGCAAATGCTTTCATGGAATGGTATGGCGCATTTATGGTTTTTGTATTATCTCATAGTTTTTTATGTTCTATTCTGTCCACTATACCGCTTTCTTTTTCATACAAAACCGAGTATTGAAAACATTTTTAAAAAGTATCGAATAGGAATCCCGTTTTTACTCCTCAGTCTTTACTTTTTGTTTTTTGCTTTACTCTACTTCAGTCACTATATTACCCCGCCGGTTTATACCGGAATAAAACCAGCAATCAATTATATATTATACTACGGTTTCTTTTTCAGCTCCGGCTGGATATTGTATTATTATTACCATGAGTTTTCAATGATCAGCAGGTTGGGTGTTTTTTCTCTGATTATCGGAATTGTTCTTTCTGTTTTTCGTTTTGTGGCCGGAGAGAAGTTATCGTATTTGTCGTCTGTTTTATTAGCGTCTCTTGAAACATTTTTTATGGTATACGGTATCATAGGAGTATTTATCAGATTCTTTAACAAGGGTAGCAGGTTTTGGCGGTATTTATCAGATTCTTCTTATTGGGTGTATTTAATTCATGTTTTTATCGTAGCCACAGTTCAGGTGTTATTGTTAAACGTTCAGATTCCCGGTTTTTTAAAACTGTTAATAGCTCTTGTAACAACTGTCGTAATTGCAATGATTACATACCGTTATTTTGTACGCTATACGATTATCGGAGAAACGCTGAATGGAAAACGGCAGAAAAATTAGCCGGTTAAAATATCTTATCTGCTAAGCTGCTATTTCCTTTTGCCGGTAGTTATTTTCAATGAGCCATAAAAACATAGGTAATAAAATTAAGATAACCGGTACCAGGAACAAACGGGTCTGATAAATGACAACTGAATAAATGTGTACAGCAAACCAAACAGGTACAATTCCTAAGAACCAGATTTGCAGTAATTGAGGAAACTGTTTAAAGCGATACAGAATAATTAACGGTATAATACTGAAGATGCCTAACATTTCAAAGTAAGATTTTGCAGCTACTGTACTAAACAAATTCAGTTTCACCATTTCGGGGCCTGCAGGAACTTTCCAAACTTTTGCAGGTACAAAGCCATAATACATTCTCAGGCCAATAAATATGGCTGCAAATAAAACCATCAGCGTAGCACTCAGTAGCCACACTTTTTTTTCAGGGAATAATTTTAAGGGGCGCATAAACTCCTTTACTGAAACTTCTTTTAGTTGTATATGCGATAAAAAATAGAGAACGGGTATTAAAAGCGCTGTTTCCCTGTTAAAGGCGGCTAAAACCGTAACAGGAATGAGCCACAACGGGTTTTTTTTATAGAGTATGATGATGGCTGCCAGCAAGTAAAATACGTTATCCAGGTAAGTGTTGAAGGTAAGATCACTTGCTATCACTGCATTTCCCATTCCCAGCGACAGTAAAACCAATCCCATCAATAATAGATATTTATTCTTAACGAAATAATGCCATACGTAAAATGCCAATGCAAATACAAGAAAGTTGAGCAGGAACCTGAATGCAATAAATACGATCATGTATTTTAAAGCACCTTTCGTTTTTAAAAGTGTAAAAAATTGCTCGGTTTCAGGCGTTGGAACAGAGGTTTGTGTAAAATTGAGATTTATTTTTTCTTCTATGGGGTAAATAACATCAATTGAATGATTATATACCCACATCAAGCCTTCAATTAATAGCGGGCAAAGCATTCTGTATTGCCACGGATTATAATATTCAGCCCTGCCTTCAATGAGGGCAATGTGCCGTTCATAAGTAGTTACAGCGGCTCCATTATAAAAATTTTTGTAAATAGGGTATAAAGAAAGCAGGGAAAAGCAGAGCGCAAAAAAAAGAATCTTCAGCTTACTGTTTTGATGCCACAATTGTATAATGGGGGTAAACATACATTCTCTTTTTAGTTGATTGAATGATTTGTGCTCCACTTTGCTCCAGCCACGTTGTTACTTCTGAAACAGAACGCTCATTACCTCTTTCACCGGCAAATATAGTATCGTGTAATTTATTAAAATATACAAGCGGGCTGGCCCCATCAATATCTTTCACAACAAGCCTTGCCCCGGGTTTCATTTTATGAATAAGATCTTTTACAAACTGTTCCTGGTTAGCAGGCGGTACATGGTGTAATACATCATTCAGAAATAATATATCCATTTCAGATACTGCTGTCGGAAATTCTACACCATTGTATTGTTCAAATTTATAAGGTGTTTTGCTGTATTTGGAAAACAGCTGATGAGCATTATCTACCAGTCGTTCAGTAATTTCAATTCCGTAAATATAGCTTGGCTTTGCAAAGTGATCCAGTAGCAAACAAAACTGCCCTGATCCGCAACCAATGTCACCAATTTTTTCTCCCTTTTTTGCCAGTTCAATTAAATCAACAAAAGGGCAAATGATGGGTCTGTAATAAACTTTCAGCCGGTCAAATAAACCGGAACTGAATTGAAGTGATTTTAAAAACTGAAGAAGGTCTTTGTTAGTAAGGGAATGTGCCATTTGCTTGAATTAAGTTACTGCCGGTCCGTTTTTCCTGTAAGATAACAAGAACCAGAAGATACCTCTGCGGATGAGCAGGTTATAAATAATAATACTGGCCAGAATGCTGATGATAATTCCTGAGATCAGTAATGTTGCAGCATCTGTTATATGAAAAACTCTTGTAAACAGCATTCTTACAAAACTGGAAATAAATACATGCATTACATAAATATACAATGAATGTGCTCCAATAATCCGTAAGAAATGAAACCTGTTTACTTGTTCCAGCCGGAATGAAAGAATAAACATAAAAAAGCAGCCGATGAGTGAAACAAAAATGAAACTTGTTTTACCGATAATCGTTTCATAAAAAATGGTCTCCGGTTGCTTTAAGAAGTAAATCTGTGCTATTAGAAACAGGGGGATCGTTAAAATTAAAACACAAATGCTCTTGAGGTTACGTTGTGTTTTCTCTTTAAATAATAAATTACTGAAAGCATCCCCTATTGCAAAAAAGATATAAAAATCCATCCAGTCAGAAAGGATACTTATTTCTCTTACCCACATTGATACGTAATATAAGATCATGCCCAGTATCAACTGATATTCTATGGCTATTTTAAGCTTTTGCTTTAAGAACGCATAAACAATGGTAACATTAAATAATGCTGGAAGGTACCAGAACTGATCCAGATTCCGTGGCTGATAAAATATGTAGGTATAGTCAATCCAGCTGCGGTTGGAATTGGTGTAGTGTGAAAGCAGAATCTGAAAAGTAATTTGAAGAAAAACCCAAACTAAGTATGGGTAGAGTAATAATTCAAACTTTAACCCGGTAAGTTGTTTGAATGATCGTTTAGCAAGGCTTGCTGAAATAAAGATGCCGGATAAAATAAAGAAAAGGGGCATCCTGAAACTATAAAAGATCATGTTTGCATGCTTCATATATTCAGAAACTGCAATTCCGGATCGTTCAATTCCAATTAATACATGACGATAAACAACCAGCAAAATAGCAATGCCTTTTATATAATCAACCCAACGGTATCTTGTTTTTTGAAGATAGGGCAGATTAAATAATTTTGAAACCAGAGATGGAATTTCAGTTGTTTCCGGTTTCATTGTATTTGTTTTAAGCGTTGGTTTTTGTGTGTACGGATTCATGGGTTAACGAATTCGAAAACATGCATTATTTATTTGCTAAGACACTATCAAGGCTCACTCCGATCATACGTTCAATGTCAATACGTATAAGCTGTTGCTCCATTTGAAGATTCAGCTTTTTGGAAAGTTCATTATTATAAGCACGTTGCGCTGTATTAAAAACTTCAATGGTTATGCCGCCATTTCTGAATTTTTCCTTAGCCTGCAGAAAGGCGGTTTCTTCATCATCCAGAATCTGGTTTTGAATGGCAATCAGATCCCTGTAATTCTTATAACGTTCGTATTTGGATAATATTTCAGCCCTTATGGTGCGGGCCATAATTTCCTGGTTACTTTTGGTAATGTTAATCTGCTCCCTTGTAGATTTTACCGTAGTTCTTGCAAAGAGTGTTCCCAGGGGCAGGTTAAAACCAAAAAAGTATCTTGGGAAGATTACCCCATTGGTTCTGTTTTGTGTAAAGAAGTTCTGATCGTTGAAATTTGTAGAAAGTGTAATCAGGTTTACCCATTGATTTTTGGCCGCTTTAAGTTGAAATTCATTGATTTTATTTTGGCTTTCTGATGCTTTCAGCATAGGCCCTGACAAAGCTAACTGAACCAGCTTTTCTTCAATCGATAAGGTGTCATTGGAGGTTGCTGCGGAGGTTGCTGCAGCACCAGAAGACTGAGCCAGTACAGAAGCTGCAAAAAATACATTCATCATTGCGGCCAACATTACAGGAAAAACTCTTTTTAATGAGGACGTTTTTGATTTGTTACTTGAAGGATGCGTACTTTTTTTCATGAAGCAAAGTTTAAGGTTTCTGATTCAGTTTTTCTCAGGCGTAATACCATAGCTATTAACGGGAAATATACAACAACGTCTGTAATTTGACCAATCGCTTCCTGGGCAAAATCACCCATATATAATGCAAAAAAAGATCCGGCACAAGCTGCGTATAAAATCTTTTTTTGCGGGCTGGCCGTTACAAAATACCCCCTGATCGCCGTTTTCAGTATAGTAAAATAAAGAATTAATAACATAGCAAAGCCAATCCAGCCTAGTTCAAGTGCCTTTTTAAGATAACCACTATCTGGCGGAAACCCTGCCAGGGGGTGGGCAGGATTATTCTTTCTGCCTTCATGGCCAGTTGTATTTAGGCCTCCTCCAATCGGATGACTGTAGATATAGGGTTGAATCCGTTTCCGGTTTACTTCTCTTACAATGTAAGAGGCATCTTTAGTAGCACCTTTAAATGTTTGCCGAAACTGGTACATATGAACATGACCAAACGGAACGTACAAAACAAATAGAAAGGCGAATAACCCTGTAAATGCTATGACCCTGCTTAGTGGCTTATTAAAGGTAACCAGCAGGAAAATAAATATACCGCCCATAAGCATTACATTGGCAGTACGTGTAAGTGAAAAGCTCATGGCCAGCACCATGAAAAGAACACCGCAAGCAAGAATAATTTTATGTTGCATCTTTTTTACTCCGGTTAAGTAACCTGTAAAAAAAACGGCACACATTGACATAACTATTGAAAGCGATAATGCATCAGGAAAGGTTGACATACGCCGGGCTCCTCCGTTTACAAACGTCATCCTGTATCTTTTTTCATCAGCACTAAGCCAGTTCAATTCAAAGTTGAAAAAACCGTGTACTTCCTGTATACAGGCATAAACAGCAACGATACTTGCTAATACAAAAAGATACTTTATGAAACGATACATAGCCTTTCGGTCAGCAAAAACATTATAGGCAATAAACAGAATAAGAAACGTACTTACTACTTTTCTTACAGCCTGAAACCAGCCGGTGAGGAAGTTACCGGAAGGATTGAACAGTTGCATGGCTGTATAGATGTACAAAGTTAAGAAGATGATAATAACTGTATTTTTAGTGAAATCACTGAAAAGCGTAGAAAGCTTTTCCTGTTGAAATGCCAATCCTCCAAAAGTAATCAGTACAAGTAAATCAGCCGGAACACCTTCAGGTATGGCATCGTTAAATAAAAGGCGGTCAATAAAACTTATGAAAAAAGAATAGGCCATAATTATATACAGCCCTGCTTCTGTATTTGTAATGCAAAGCATTGCTACAAATAATACAGCCAGAATACCGGGTATTACCAGCGCAATATTGAGTGACTTTGAAATAGCAAAACCTATTACAACCGCTGTTACAATTGCAAATACCCCACCTGTAATAAGTTTCAGGAAAGCAGAATTGTGCTTAAAGACTGGTTGAAATAATGGCATTGTCTATGGTTTCAGGCGCAAAAAAACTGATTTCAAAAAAACAAAATCTTAATAAATAGTGTTGTAAATGCAGCACCAATTATCACCAGTACAATCGTTTCATGTACTGATATTTTATACTCCTCATTGTTTGTATCATTTTCCATGTTTATAACAATAAATCAAATCAGGCTGTATTTACATCTTTCAGATCAACCATGTTTAAGATGGAGCCAATGTACTTTTCTTTAAGGTCTTTAAAAAACCGGATAGACTCTTTATCAATCTGACGAATCATATCAGTAGCAGAAAAAACACCAACCACACCTTCAGCATAACCGGATAATTCTTTTGCATCCGAAAAGTCATTCAGCGGAGGGCCTTCCAGAAAAATATAGTCAAAATCATTTTTTAACTCCTGCAGGTATTGCAGAATATTTTCGCTGGGTAAAATTTCTTCGGGAGTGTAGTTGCCCGGCTCAGATCCGATAATATATATTTCTCCTTCTGATGATTTTTTAGCATGTTCAAATACATGTTCTGTTGGCGTTTTACCACTTGCTTTATGATATTCTAACTGCTCAATTAATGCAGGGGCATTCATCTGAACCGTTAAGTCATTATTACAAAAATTGGTATCAATTATTAAGATCCTTTTTTTACTTAAACTGAAGATGTGGGCCAGGCATTGAATGATAGTTGTTTTACCCTGCCCTTTTTTGGTACTGGCAAACAGGATGATTTTCTTATTACTAACTTCTATCTCATAGCGTAGTTTCCGGAACGATTCCTTAAACACGCTCATATCACTTTTGTTTCTTGATTGTTCAAGGTCTTCTCTTCTTGTAAAAATTTCAGCGTAGCTTTTATTCCTCATGCTCATGAAGTTAATCATACTGATGAGGTTGAGCTTGATCTGTTTGGCAAATATGGCGGGTGTTCTTACACTTGAATCAAAATAAGCGATAAAAACAAAAACCATGAGTGTAGTTGCAAAACCGGAGAACCCTGCCAATCCTATCAACATAAGTCGTTTCGATGGTTCAGGTGAAATGGCTGGTTGCCCGAGTAGTACTTGTCTGTAGTTATTTACGGAAGAGGCACTCATATCAATGGCATCATTGTACTTCTGCTTAGCCAGCAGGTACTCATTGTTTGCCTGTTCTGCTTCTTTGGCAAGCGCTTCAGCTGAAGCACCTCTGTAAGCATTACGGTAAACAGAGGAGCGGAGGTTGTTGATCTTCTCCTGTAAAGAAGCAATGCTGGCTTTGCTGGTTTGGATATCAATTTCTAAATCTTTCTTCCGTTGTAACAGTTCAGTCTTACTCTCTGTTGGTTTTTCATTAGAAGGAGTGGGATTAAGTGCTGCTACTTTTGCCTGGTAATCAGTTTTTAACTGGTTATATCTTGCCAGCAGATCTTTGTCTTTTGAACCTCCGTTAACATAGGCCGTATAAGTATCATTCATTGCTTTACGCAAGATGAGAAGTTCATCATTGTTTCCGGCTGTATTAACAGGTACGCCTATATTGGCAAGTCGTTGTTCTGTTTTTATCAATGAAGCATTCAATGTCGCCAGGTTAACTTTCTCCTGTTCAAGTGCTGTCTCAAAATTGGAAACAAGACCAAGAGTACTGCTGCTTTGTGCTTCATTATTTACAGAGCCTCCTCCCAGTAAAGCGTTTTTATAATCTAACTCCAGTTTCTTTTTATCCATGATGCTTTTTAAAGTATCAATGGACTCCTGTGAAATGGTACCTCTTGTTTTTTTATAATAACGTATAAACTGACCAAATACTTCGTTTACAAGGAAGGCAGACAGTTCAGGGTTTTCTGTTTTTGCTTCCATTTCAATATAGTCCGTACGTTGCATTCTGTAAACGATCAATTGCTTTGCAAGCTCTTCATAATCGTATTTGTAAAGTGATAAAAACTCAAGTAACTTTTTTTCTTCAGGTTTAAATGAAGTAAGGATGGTCATATTGTCCAGTTTATCCCGGAATACCTTCCTGGCGGTATCAAGATTTACCTGCTTGAATAAATCAGAGTTTTTTTCCTTTTCAGATAAGATACGGAAGGGCTTTGTACTTTCGAGATCATGTAAAATCAGTTCGTAAGAAAGCAGGCTGAATACTGAAGGTGACGTGATAGTGGTAATAGCGTTATTGAACTTTGTTTCAGCTTCAAACAAGTCAAAATTGTCATTCCCAACTGTAATTTTATCACTCACGGTAAAACCAGTGGAAATCTGAGAAACAGACCGGTATTTTTTAGGGGTGTTTTGAGTAAAAAAATAAGCGGCAATTGCGGCAAGCAGCCCCGCAGCAATGATGTACCATTTTTTTTTGAGCAGGTGTCTAAATAGATAGATTAAGTCCATTCGGTTTTAGTTGTGTTCTGGATAAATCCGGTTTGATTGTTTAAGCTAAGTTAATTTGATTTTAAACCTGAAATAGTTAAAGCGTCTTTCAAATTTATAGCTATTATTTACAGGAGGTAAATGTACAAAACCTGTATTAGTAATACAAGTGAAAAGGCATCCTAAAGCTTTAAAAACAGCTCATTAGTAACAGTTTAGCACTATTGTTTTCTTCTTGCTTTTTCCCAGGCGGCGGATTGAGACCCTTTTAAATAACGGAAAAAGCCTGCGTAAACGGCGAGGTTCATAAACACAAAATAATAGGGTATTTTAATGAATTTAAGACGTTGTAAAGCCCCTGGGGAAAAATAAGCCAGTGCAGCAGTGCCATAAAATATGCCCTGGGCAATCAAAACAAGCAGGTAGATTATATGACTGCCGCAAATAACCAAAATAAAATTTGCCATCAATACAACCGGAAGTGATAAAGGGCTTAAAGTCCAACGCAGCACCCTGTGCGAAAAATATAGAAAAAACAGTTTTGGGTGTTTCCAGAACTGAAACAAGGATCCAAGCATTACAATAGCCTGGAAGCCACCGGCTGCTATTCTCACTTTTCTTTTTTGCTCCTCACTAATTGAAAACGATGGTTCTTCGCAGGCGAAAGCCCCTGGTTCATATACTATTCGCTTTCCCTGTTCAGCTATTTTCAAGCTGATGACAAAATCATCCAGAATAACACTTGAATGTATGGGTTCATAAAGCGCTCTTCTCACAGAAAACAGCTCACCGGCTGCACCTACCACACTATAAAAATCAGAGTCAATTTGCTTTAGAGCGGATTCATATTTCCAATAAAGCCCTTCATTTTCTGAAAGTTCACCCGTGGTTTGCAAGGTTGAAACCACCTTTTTTTCACCAGCCACGCCACCTACAGCAGTATCAGAATAATGACGGGCAATTTGCTGAACGGCTTCTTTGTTGAGAAGGGTATTGGCATCGCTGAAAATTAGAATTTCGTTTGCAGCCATCGCAACAGCCCTGTTTACTGCTGCTGATTTTCCCTTTCGTTCGGGTGAATGCAGTAGTTTAATCTGCGAAAACGAGGCAACAATTGATGGTGTTTTATCCGTTGAGCCATCCGTTACAAAAATGTATTCAATCAATCCGGCAGGGTAGTCTTGCTCCAGCGAATTCCTGATTTTCTGTTCTATAAAATCCTCTTCATTGTAAGCTGCTACAATGAATGAAACGGTAGGAGTATAGTTTTGATTTATCTGCTGTGAGGGTTTGAAAAGCAACAATAAGATCTTTGCAATGATGGCATAGCCAAAATAGTTGTACACCAGGATAAAACAACCGGCAAAGAATATGATTTCCCAGGTTTGCATATTTAGATGCTGCCAAGATAATGCAGCAATTTTTAAATTTTTCAGTCCTTTGTGTTTTTCTTAGTTTAATTTTATTCCGTGCCGATTTGCTAAAACGGGTAAAGCAGGAGCCCGGATTCCTTTATTATTGGAACAGGATATTTTGAAATAATTTGGCTTTAAATGATGAACACAAATTTATATCAGCGTTTAGTTACCTATATCAGTAATGAAAAAAATAAGTACAGGATTTTATGGTTCCTGTTGCTGATTGCTTTTGTTGCCCGTTTATTCATTTGTTTTGGTATTAATCTTTCACATAATATTGTTGATTCAGATGAATATTTTCTCCAGGCTGATAAATTGCTCGAGGGTAGTTATATCAATTATTTTCCGAACGGTTATCCTTATATCATTGCAGTTGCGAAGCTTATCAGTGGCAGTCATACGGTAGCATTATTGTTATGGCTCAATATTCTTTTAGGAACCTGTTCAGTTTATTTTGTTTACTCCATTACAGAACGGGTTTTTTCTGATACTGTTCTTGCACTGCTCGCTGCTTTTTTAATGGCAGTTTTTCCCACACAGATTAATTATACAAGATGGCTTCTTACAGAAGTACCGTCTACTTTCTTTTTATTAGGATTTTATTCTTTCTACCTGCAAAAAAGATTTTTTTTGGCTGGTTTGGCGGGAGGTTTGGCGGTGATCATCCGTACAGAATTACTGGCTATTTTCCTGCTTGTTTTTATTGCTGAATTGCTGATGAAAAAATCTTTTCGTTTCATGCTTGCTGCCGGGCTGATTGTTCCAATGCTTGCCGCTGGTTACTACGCATTTATAAAAACAGGTTCTTTTTCATTATCAGGTCACAGTAAGGCAAATATTATGTATTCAATCACTTCATCCGGCGGGTATGTAGATTGGTATTTCCAGGAAAAACATCCGGAGGTAAAAACCTCCGGCCAGGCCATGGAACTTTATATTGAATACTTGAAAAACGATCCGGGTACGTATATTAAAAACAGGCTTGCCAATTTATGGGAGTTATGGGGCTTTTTCCCATCTTCATCTGATGGGGGACGTTCTTTTATTTCACGAATTCTCATTGGCGGTATTAATTTATTTCTATTGCTGTTTGGTTGCTGCGGCTTATTTAAAAGCTACCGGCGTTTTGAGGCGCTGATCCTCATTTTCCCGTTTCTTGTTGTAACAGGTGTGCATACTTTGCTGCTTGCATTACCCCGTTATACTTTTACCGCTGAACCTTTTTTATTAATACTTGCTTCCTTCTGTTGCTGGAGTTTTTTAAGAAAACCTGTCAGTAAAAGTCAGACTGTTTAGTAGTAAGGCATAAAAAAAGGAAGTCTTTTTATTGACTTCCTTTTTCCATTGCATTTGATTGGTTACATTTTTATAAACGAAAGCGTTTTATTAGTATTCATGTCTATGCCAATCTGTATAAAATAGGTGCCGGGCAAAAATCCACTCACATCTACCTGGAAAACCATGTTTTGCTGATCTCTTGTCAATTCTTTCTGATAGATAACTTTTCCGTACGTATCATAAATCCTCAACATTGTCTTTGATGCTTTAGTAGCAGAGCGTATTTCAATATTGATGATTGATTTTGCAGGATTAGGATAAACAGAGGCACTGCTAACGGTAACCTCAGGTGATGCTGTAACTTTAATGCTCACCGTATCCGTGCTGAATGCTCCTTTATTATCTGTAACTCTTAATACCAACGTATACTCACCTTCTACCAGATTTTTAAAGATTGTTTGGGAAGATGATGAATTGGTGATCGTAAATTGACTGGGCCCCGCCACTTTAGTCCATTGATAAGAGGCAATTGTTCCATCAGCATCTGTACCACTTCCATTCAGTGTAACTGAGTTGGTAGGTAAGGTTATTGTTTGATCAGGGCCTGCATTGGCAACAGGTGCTTGATTGGGAGGTGGCGGAACTGCATTTACAGTCACTGTCATCGTATCTCTTCCGATAGCACCATTGTTATCAGTCACTCTCAATTCAAAACGATAGGTTCCCTGTACTAAAGATGTTAATGTGGTTTGAGCAGTCGCAGCATTTGTAATAATACCAAATGCGGGTCCTGCTACTTTTGTCCATTGATAAGAGGCAATTGTGCCATCCGCATCCGTACCGCTACCGTTCAGTGTAACTGAGTTGGTAGGTAAGGTTATTGTTTGATCAGGGCCTGCATTAGCAACTGGTGCTTGATTGGGAGGTGGCGGAGCTGCATTTACAGTCACTGTCATCGTATCTCTTCCGATAGCACCATTGTTATCAGTCACTCTCAACTCAAAGCGGTAAGTTCCCTGGGCAAGAGCAGTAACAGTTGTTTGAGCTGCTGCTGCATTGGTTATAGAACCCTGAGCCGGTCCTGCTACTTTTGTCCACTGATAAGAGGCAATTGTTCCATCAGCATCTGTACCGCTACCGTTCAGTGTAACTGAGTTGGTAGGTAAGGTTATTGTTTGATCAGGGCCTGCATTGGCAACAGGTGCTTGATTGGGAGGTGGCGGAGCTGCATTTACAGTCACTGTCATCGTATCTCTTCCGATAGCACCATTGTTATCAGTCACTCTCAACTCAAAGCGGTAAGTTCCCTGGGCAAGAGCAGTAACAGTTGTTTGATTTGCTGCTGCATTGGTTATAGAACCCTGAGCCGGTCCTGCTACTTTAGTCCATTGATAAGAGGCAATTGTTCCATCCGCATCTGTACCGCTACCGTTCAGTGTAACTGAGTTGGTAGGTAAAGTAATGGTTTGATCAGGGCCTGCATTAGCAACAGGTGCTTGATTGGGAGGTGGCGGAGCTGCATTTACAGTCACTGTCATCGTATCTCTTCCGATAGCACCATTGTTATCAGTCACTCTCAACTCAAAGCGGTAAGTTCCCTGGGCAAGAGCAGTAACAGTTGTTTGAGCTGCTGCTGCATTGGTTATAGAACCCTGAGCCGGTCCTGCTACTTTAGTCCATTGATAAGAGGCAATTGTTCCATCAGCGTCAGTACCACTACCGTTTAACGTAACAGAGTTGGTAGGTAAGGTTATTGTTTGATCAGGACCTGCATTGGCAACAGGCGCTTGATTGGGTGGAGGTGCTGCTGCATTTACAGTCACCGTCATAGTATCTCTTCCGATAGCACCGTTGTTATCAGTTACTCTCAACTCAAAGCGGTAAGTTCCCTGCGCAAGAGCAGTAACAGTTGTTTGAGCTGCTGCTGCATTGGTGATAGAGCCTTGAGCCGGTCCTGCTACTTTAGTCCATTGATAAGAGGCAATTGTTCCATCAGCATCTGTACCACTACCATTCAACGTAAAAGAGTTGGTAGGTAAAGTAATGGTTTGATCAGGCCCTGCATTAGCTGCCGGCGCCTGGTTGGGAGGCGTAGCACAGTTTGTGCTGTAATAAACAGGGGTTACTTCTTCTCTCTGAATGCCTGCTAAACCACCCCATGCATTCATGTTGTTGCAAATAACATTACCAACTTTGTGAAATGTATTTTGATAATCAGCCAGACCAATGCCTGCGTTTGCATTTTTTCTTAAGCCTAACGTATTGTTTTTTACCCAGAAAAGTGTAGAGTCACCTTCCATATTTGGCTTAGTAGCTAAGAAAATGCCATATGGATAAGTAAGTAAGTTCTGATAAACAGTAGCTGTACGAAGGTTCAATTGCCAGGTTCCTGCAGGCAAAGCCCATATTCTGAAATCATTTAAATAACCGCTGCTGTCTGTAATATTGTTTTCAATTCTCAATGGAATATTTGTACCTGATGCACCAAAGGAACTGATACCATATGTAAGCGTATTTACAATAGTGTTATCATGTATATAAGCTCTTGTATAGCCACCCACCAGGATTCCTGATCCTTGTCCTTCATCTCCACCAAGACCATTATGCTTTACAACATTGTTATAAATTTCACTGTAACCGGTACTGGCAGTTGATAATTGAATACCGCCTCTGCCGGTACTATCAACATAGTTGTTATAGACTTTTATATTTCCAAGTCGTGCCGGACGGGGATAAGTTGTAACACCATTACAAATAACCGGCCTTGGGCTGTAACTGGTAGGGCCATTATCAGGGGAGGTATTACCCATATACATTCCCTGGTTCCAGGTATTAACAATACGGTTATCGTGAATGGTAATGCTATCCAGTACCCAGTTAGGATAGTTATACATCGGATCACAGCCTCCATCTTCTTTTACAACAATACCCATACCTGCATTACGGATGGAGATATGTCCGATTTCGATGCTTTTAGAACGTCCTGCTATGTTTACAGCAAAGGTTCCGTTAGCAATAGTATCATTAGGGTAAGGTTGAATATAGAAACCGTAAGGAACATTGGCTGTTCCATTACCTAATACTTTAATGTTAGTACAATTGTATAAACTTATTTGCGCCTGCTGTCCCGTTAAGCGTGCCTGGCCACCAATGTTCATAACAACAATGGGGCATTCAGGCGTTCCGTTTTTGTCAGCAATATAAATGTAGCTCCAGCTTTTAGTGCCATCAATTAAAAGAGTATCGCCGGGTTGGAGGTTAACAGAGTTATAGAAACCACGGTCTCCGCCGGGGTTGGGCATAAATCTTCTGCCACCGCAACTTCCAGGCAAGGTATTTACGGTTACTGTAACGGTATCTCTGCCATGCACCCCTTTATCATCCGTTGCTCTCAGTTCAAATTGATAGACACCTTTAACAAGATTACTGATGGTGGTTTGAGCAGCCATTGGTGTGTTAATCGTAAACTCAGATGGGCCGGAGATTTTTGACCATAAATGAGCAATTACAAGACCGTCAGCATCAGAGCTGCTGCCATTTAATACTGCACTGTTGGTTGGTAAAGTAATGGTTTGATCAGAGCCTGCATTCGCAACAGGAGCAATATTGTTCGTAGGTGTATTACTGCTGCGTTCATAAAGCAACAGCCATTCGTACATGTTCAAACTGTCCTGTGTAACACCGCTGCCTCTCACAGAAGAGCCATTAGCATTGGGTGCAACAGGGATGCCTCCATTATTACATCCGTTCTGGCAATTTCCACTGTTTCCATAGTAATTCGCAACAGGTCTGAAGGCAGGATCAAATGCTCTTGTCCATGCTGAATGTCCAACGCCTTGTATTACGGTAAGTTTATTTCGGGGAAATGGGTTCAGCATGTTGGTACTGTCGTGATAGCGAACATCTGTATAAAGGAGGTAATCATTTTCACCGGCAACAGTCCATTTACGAACACCAAAAGAAGAACCGAATCGTAAACCCTGTTCAACTTCTACGGCTGTGTATCCATTGCTGGCATTAGTACCGGCGCTGCTGGCCGTAACCATCGCCGCAAAGTTTTTCAGAAAATCAGGGTCCCTGCTTCCAAATGTTGAAAATACACCACCACCACCGGCTGAAAGTCCGGTAAGATAAATGCGGTTTGTATTCACACGGTATTTGGCAAGAATGGCGGGCAGAATGAATTTTAAGTCTGTATAGCTATAACTCCACGTAGCTGCCTGAGGTGAAACTACAATAAAGCTATCCTGTAAGCCGGTTCGTGGATTTACAGCAACAGGATCCCAGCCATTGGCAATACGATTAGGTAAACTGTTGTTGAGTAATTTGTTCAGGTCAGTAATGGTTGCTCCTGCTTCACCGGACCCATGTAAAAAAATGATCAGAGGATAGGAGCGTCCACTCGTTGCATAGTTGGCGGGCAACCAGGTTAACGCATAGGTAAGATCACCATTTTGTGCCCGGGGAAATTGATCAACTAACTGACGGCCGATAAATGTTTGGCTGTAGGTTTCAAAAAATAATAGCCAAAAACATGCGAATAGTAAAATACGCCTCATAGGGATACTGGTTTTAAACAATTGGTTTCTCAGATACTGCTGCCTCATTTAAACAACTCAAACTTGTTTGATTTCTAATACTGTTGGGAACAAGTTTTACAGGGTAGGAAGTTAGCTGAGTGTTTGCCAAAAGTTGTGCCAAAATTAATTTCCGCATGCAGAACTCATCCAACTGTTTATCCCCATTTTTTATAACCCGAGGTGAATAAAAGAGCAGCTAAAGAAACCTATTGGTTTTTTGTAAAATTATTCTGAATAAATCTAATGTGAAATTGTACAAATTCGTGGTTTTGGCTACCGTAAATGATGCAAAATACAGGGTATATTACGTGTGATATACTGATAAACTACGGCTTACGTCATACAAGTTCTACAAACCTGTTTTATCATACTAACAGTTGTATTCGTCAATGCAAACGATACCGGCCTGTCCTTGATTTCCTGATTTGTTGTATGTTTATCCAAATTATGAAACCCTAAACCTCCACCTGTTGAAACAATATTTGAATTCTTACTGGTTTCGGTCAGCATATTATTCCTTTCTTCAGCGGTTTTCCATCATTCTGTTTGGCCTTTTTAATTTCATGATCCTGGCCCGTATTTTATCTGTTGCGGAAATGGGAATCTGGGGTCTTTTCTTAACCATTATCACTCTTGCCGAAAACACGAAAACAGCACTTCTTAAAAATGCACATATCAAATTTGTTTCTTCTGATCTTGAAAGTGATGAGAAATCGGTGGTAGCCTCTTCTTCTTTACTCATTAACCTTGCTATTACACTTTTTTATGTGTTATTGATTGTTGTTTTTGGCCCGCTTATTTCCGGGTTGCTGAACATGGAGCTTACTTTTGCGCAACTCCTTAATTGGTTTATACCCGGTTTATTGGTAATGGCTTTTTTTGCACATCTGGAGGCAGTGCAGCAATCTCATTTTGATTTTAAAGGGGTATTTGCAGGAAATTTTACAAGACAGTTCCTGTTCTTTATCATTCTGCTGGTACATTATGTTTTTAAAATCGATTTTCCGCTTTATTATCTTTCCATTTACTTTAGTCTCAGCATCCTGGCAGGCTTAGCAATACTTTATCTGTATTCCCAAAAATACCTTTTGGGCAGGTTTAATCCATCAAAAAAAATGATAGGTCAACTGCTTCATTTTGGGGGATATATTTTCGGCTCCAGTGTGCTTTCGAGCATTTTCGCCAACCTGGATCAATTGCTTACGGCAAGGTTTTTAACACCAGTATCTGTAGCATTTTACAATACTGCTAAGCGCATCAATGGATTTATTGATATACCTACTTATGCAGGTGCCGAAATTTTGTTTCCTAAAATGTCACAGGCGGCCTCCACACAAGGTGTTGAAGGGGTACGTAATCTTTATGAAAAGATGGTATCGGTGTTACTGGCTTTGATTATACCTGCAGCAGTGGTTGTTATTATATTTCCAAAGCTCTTTATTTATATTCTTGCAGGCACAAGGTATTATGCTGCAGCACCTTTACTGCAGTTGTATATGTTTATCAGCATCATTGGTACATTCCAACATCAATCTGCCACTTCTCTGGATTCAATGGGTAAAACACGTCTTAATTTTACAGCGAATCTTTTTGCTTTTTTTATAAAACTGCTGCTCACATTTCTGTTTCTGAAATACATGGGTTTTTATGGCGCTATAACCGCAGCGGTTATTACTTCCGTGATCTCAGCCGTTATCTGGTACATATTGATCCGTAAACAAACAGGAGTACACTTTTTTTCTATTTTAAAGAATATTCTTCTTGTGTACCGGCAGGCGTATTCACAACTGCTAAGGCTTACAGGAAAAAAATAGTATAAAAAAAGACGGTCATTTATTGACCGTCTTTTTTTGCTGAGTGATGATCTTATTGTTTAATGATACTTTGGTTCTGAATTACTTTATTGTTTTGAATCACCACCAATTTGTAAATACCGGGCGAAAGTTCATTCAGGTTAATGGCATGCACGCCTGAAGTAAGATTAAGGTTACGAACCTGTCTTCCTTTCATATCAATAATCCTGATCTGTATGTTTTCTTCAGCCACCTGTATTTGTAAGTTACTGGTGAAAGGATTAGGAGTTGCCTGTACTTTCAGCGATTTATCTCCGTTAAGTTTTACAAGCAGGATAGAAGTATAAGATTTTCTGCCATCCAGATCATTCAAACGAATCCTGTAAATATTATTCTTTGTTCTTTCAGGTGTGGTATGTGTAAAACTGTAACCGGTTACTGTTGAACTGTTACCTTTTGCAGCTACTGTTCCGATAGGGGTGAACTCATATCCGTTATTAGAATATTCAATGGTAAAGTCTGAAGTATTATCTTCCTGTAAAGTGGTCCAGTTAAGCAGAACGGTATTATTTTTTACCTGTGCTTTAAAGTCGCCCCAACGTGCAGGTAGCGTACTGGAAGTTTTAGTAATAACTACAGAGTTTGCGTTATATGTAATGTTATAAGCAGGTACCATGTTAACCGCAGCAAAGGTTCCGGTAAAAGTTCCACTTGTAGTTAAGATGGTATAAGCCTGCAAAGGAGCAGCTGTATTTTCGGATACATTCAGGGTTAATGTAGAAAGGTTTACGTTGCCCGATACATCTAAACGATCATGCCCGGTTCCGGCTCCTGTACCATTTAATACTTCAATGTTAATGGATGCATTCTGACCATTTACAACCGCAGGAGTAACTGCTAAAATTCCGGGAGAATTGCCCGGAGCCACAACACCTGTATTTGTAAATGAGAACGCATTTATGTTATAAGTTCCTACACCACGAATGGTGCCGGAATTAGTAAAAGGAATATTGCTGTTTGCTAATTGAAAGGCGGATGTTTTATTAATAAGCCCGGTGTTAACAATACTGGCACCGCCACCGTTAAAAAAACCGCAGTTCCCTGCAAATTGCTCATTAATGGTACCGTTGTTCGTAAAAGTTATTCCGGTAAGAGTAACATTAACAGGAGCTGTGCTGGTAATCCAGTTGAGCGTTCCGTTATTTACAAACGCTCCTGAAATTTCTTTATTAAAATCCAGATCAAAATTGGTAACGGATCCGCTGGCAGTAGTCACGGGAGCTGATATAAATCCTGCAAAGAAATTGAACGTTCCGTTTACTACAGCATTGCCGGGTCCATTAAGCCTGTTAAAGGCTCTTAAAAGGAGGGTTCCGTTTACCGTAAGGTCAACACCAGAACCATCATTCAATGTAAGATCATTACCACCCGAGGTAGAAACAAATACATTGATATTAAGTGTACCACCTGTACTTATTACTAACTGGTCTGCTGTAACCGGACCGTTAAGTGTAATCGTATGTGGAGAACGGATGGTAATTTGACCATCTGTAAAACTAGGTGTTGCAGAAGCGGCTACCCAGCTACTACCATTGTAGGTTTCCCAACTGGAAGCAGAAAGCCAGTTGCCTGAAGCAACTGAGCGGTAATCTCCTGCTGTTTGCCCTTGTGCAAGGGTCATCATTAAGGTAAGTAAGACTGTAATAGAGAACAATGTAAAGTTGCGTTTCATAATGTAGTTTTAAATGATCAGAATATTAATAAAATAATGTAACCAAACCGGACTTGACGGCTAACAGCGGATAATGGTAGAGTAATTCGGTAGGATAATAGAACCGTAGATAATTAAAAGTACAAAAAATAAATTCAAACAGAAATTTTCAATCCTGATTTTAAACAGATACAACCTCTGTGTTTAAAATACTTTTGTACAAGGCCGCAACAGAGTTTTGCCAGGTGTGGCTTCTGGCAAATTCTATACCTTTTATGGAGGATTCTTTGGTTTGAGCAAGCGCTGCTTCAATAAGGGCGGGATAGTCCTGTGGATTTTGTGCCAGGCCAACATAGTCCTGAAACAACTCCATGGCCTTGGTATAAGTAGCCACTATGGGTTTGCCCATGGCCAGGTATTCATCAATTTTTAAAGGATAGTTGCCGCTGGTTATAGGATTTACCTGCTGCGGATTGATGCACACATCAAATGAGCGAATAAAACCGGGTAATGCTGTTATGGGTTGGTGCCCTGTAAAATGAATATTAGAAAGTTGATGTAAATCACTTTTGCGAAACGCTTCATCTTCCGGTCCTACTAACAATACCTGCCATTGAGGTCTTGCTTCCGCTATTGTGCGGATGATGTTATGATCCAGCCTGGATGAATCAAGGGCACCTGTATAACCAATGATCGGTCTTTTCAAATCTTTGATTGCTTCCGGTACCGGTTCTTCTTTTGCCGGATCAAATAAATCAAGTTTGCAACCCTGGCCGATATAATGAGTGTTGGAATTATAGTTCAAACAATAATCCCTGTAATAAAAGGAATTTGTTACTACAAGGTCTGCTTTTTGAATAAGAAGAGGCTCCAGTACGGTACTGTGTCTTTTCCAGAACGCATAACCTTGTAAAAAATCCCGCATGTAGTACACGTATAAGGAGGGACGCAATAATTCTTTCAAATGAAATCCATTGTAAATATCATTGTCATTAAAGAGAATAATATTACTGAATCCCATTTTGGAAACCGATTTTTTTATGTCAGCTGCAAAGCGTTGGTTGTTGATGCGGTTTATAAAGCGAAAGATACCTGTTGAAGGTAGCCAGTTGATAGATTCAATAAGTGTGGTTGGATAAAACTGCCAGAGATTAGTATCAATCTGTTCGATTGTATTTTGTTTTTCCCTGATGATTGTACAATGATGTTGTACGCCTGCTGTTTTATCAGAGCTATAAAATGTTTTACGTGTAATGGGAATGTTTACATATAAAACACGGTTGTGTTTGGCTAACTCCAGAGCAATGTTTTTACAGTTGCTGCCCAGTTCATAGTACCAGGGCTGAATAGTAATGATTACAATATCTCTGTTTTGAATCAGCATCTTATAACTGTTTAGATTCTTTCTTTTAAATTCATTTTCCTGTTAACGGAATGGTTTCATGAACGGATGATGTGCTAATTGCAGCATCGGTTCATCGCCTGATGAATCACCATAAGCGAAAATAGTTTCATACTGCTCCAGTTGAAACCGGTTTCTGATGCGGTCCACCTTTTCAGCACCGTAGCAATTCAATCCTTTTATTTTTCCTGTGAGCTTACTGTTGATGATTTCAAGTTCAGTTGCTATCACCTGCATATTCATTTCCCGGGCCCAGCTTTCTATCCAATAATGGGGTGATGCAGAAACAATCACCGTTTCAATACCTGCATCCTGTAGTTTTTTTATTTCACCGGCAGCAGCGGGGCGGATGAGAGAAGGTAACATTACTTCAGAAAAATGGCGGCACCATGCTTCAAAATCGTCAACCGGTGTGCTGCGGTAGAAATGAGAAAGAATTTTTTCTTTCGCTACCTGGTTACTGATAAATCCTGCCTTAAAGGCAAATAATGATGGTGCATTTGCTGCAAAGCCGCTGTAAAATGCAAGGCTTCCTTTGCTGAATTTTATAAACTCCAGCAACGTATCTTTTGTTGTAATGGTACCATCAAAATCAAAAAAAGCTATGCCGGGTTTCATCGGTTAAACAGGGTAATGTCTTTAAAATAAATCAGGAGTACAAAACTCAACACCCAGAGGAGGATAGTGAGTTGAATAAAACGATCTTTATATAAAATTTTTGTGGGAGAGCCTGAGTCGGCTTTTACATAAATGATCTGCAGATAACGCATCATACCTGCAACTACAAACAGGCAGGTATAGTACAGGCGGTGTGTACCCATTCTCACAATTACCTCTTCTGACATAGTGTACATAAAATAGGCAACAATAATAACTGCAGATACAAGGGCTAATAACACATTCAGAAAATCAAGATTATAACCGCTTACTGCTTTGCGCATATCCACACCTGACTGCAATTTGAGCAGCACATCGTCTCTCCGTTTACCAATGGCCATAAACAAAGCCAGCAGAAATACCATTACTACAATCCATTCACTCATGGCAATGTAAGCAATTACAGAACCGGCCTTAATACGCAATACAAAACCGGCTGCAAGGATCATAATATCTAAAATCGGAATTTTTTTGAGGGCTACAGAATAAGCTACATTAAGGAGAAAATAGATTCCCAGCACAAATACAAACTTATCCCGTATAAACCAGGCAATCACAAAAGCACTTATAAGCAGCAAAACACAAAGCACCAGGGCGGCTGGTTTTGATACAGTGCCGGCGGCAAGTGGCCTTGTCTTTTTTACAGGATGCTTGCGGTCATCTTCAATATCCCGATAATCATTAAAAATGTAAATACAACTTGCCGCAAATGAAAATGAAATAAAACCGGCCAGTAGTGGCAGCCATTTATCTGTATTGGTAAAATCTCCGGAAAAGAAAGCGGGTAAAAACAGAAAAAGGTTTTTGGCCCAGTCTTTTGGTCGTAGGAGTTTCAGGTATTCCACTTCTGTTTTTGGCGTCAATATACAGTGCTTTTTTTACTTGAAGAAGTAAGTTGGAAACTTATAAGGTGGCATTGCTGTTTTTGTTCTAATAATACGCATAAAAAAACCTCTGCTAAAGCAGAGGTTTTTTTATAAAAAGCAAATGTGGTTTACTTCTTCTCCAGTATATCGGTAATCCTGTCATTCAAATCCTGCAAATGCAATTTGGTCATTGCATCTGTAGTTAAAGGAATAGCAGCACGAATATCCGTACGGAGTGTGCGGAGTGTTCCTTTGAGGATAGAATAAGCATCGGTATTCTTAATATTTAATGAGGGAGAGATCTGGAGCGTAATTCCAAAACCACCTGGTGAAAGCGGTGCAGCGCCACCGGGCAGTAAGCTGATGATACGTTCTACAAACATCTTCTGAAGATTACGGCGATAAACATCGGTTGCTTTCTTTGTTACCAGCTCACTAAAGATGCTGCGGCGCAAATCATCCATCAGGTCAACAGCACGGTAAGCATTTGTTCCCATATTGGCTTCCATAGCAAACAGTTTAGTCATAGTACCACCGCTGATTAGGCGGTTGATAATACTTTCCTGTCTGTTTGCAATTATTACCTGTGGGTTATCACCTGTACGGCTGAAGATGTCATTATTAATTAACCACGTAGGAGTTGTAAATAACTGGGCGCTTAAAAAGTTTATAGCATCTTTCTGCACCGCTTTGGGTGTAAATTCATACACAGATCCTTCCTGCTCTACCATCTTAGGCGTTTCATAAATACCGCCTATGTTTTTGGCTATATGTCCCATATAACGTCCGAACTGGCCCACTACCTGTGAATACATTTCATCTAAACCCTCATAGGTTTCATTAGGCTGTTTAGTCCATGTTAAAAGATTGGGTACAATACGTTGCAGGTTTTTAATGCCATAACCGCTTGCTTTCATCGCATCGTTACCGAGGTCTTCGTTCTGGCTGCGGGGATCATCAGGGTTAATTTCAGTACCAAACCAAAGACGCTTATTTTTTAAACGATTGGTGGTTAACTGTTGAAGGTAAGGAACTTCTTCAGCAGCAGTTTTATACTGAGGTAACCATCTGTAACCCCATTCAATTGCCCATTTATCGTAATCACCAATTCGGGGGAATAAACCACTGCGGCTGATGTTATCTTCAGGCTGTGCTACATAATTAAAACGGGCATAGTCCATAATAGAAGGCGTATGACCATTGGCTTCTACCCATGCTTTATTACGCAAGCTATCAACCGGAACGGTAGAGGATGAACCAAAGTTGTGTCGCAACCCTAACGTATGACCTACTTCATGACTGCTTACAAAACGGATCAACTGTCCCATCAGCTCATCATCGAACACCATTTTCTGTGCACCTTTATCAGTGGCCGCTGTTTGTACAAAGTACCAGTTGCGCAAAAGCTGCATTACATTATGATACCAGTTAATGTGGCTTTCCAGGATTTGTCCGCTGCGTGGGTCATGTACATTGGGTCCGCTGGCGTTTTGTACTTCAGACGGTTTATATACAATGGCACTGAAACGGGCATCTTCCAAACTCCAGGTACTGTCTTCCTGCGGAGTAGGAGCCATTTTGCCTATGATAGCGTTCTTAAATCCTGCTTTTTCAAAAGCTACCTGCCAGTCGTTTACACCCTGTATTAAATAAGGCACCCATTTTTTGGGAGTAGCAGGATCAATATAATAGATAATGGGGTTCTTTGGTTCTACCAGTTCGCCACGCAGATATTTTTCTACATCTTCTTCTTTTGGTTCCAGCTTCCAGCGAACAGCCATGGCCAAGGTTTTTACACCCTGTGGATTGGCATCAAAATCAAGATAACCTCTTGCAAAAAATCCTACACGTGGATCAAAGAAGCGGGCTTTAGCAGCAACTTTCGGAAGTAAAAGCATGGAGCTGTTTAGTTCTACTGTAAACGCTCCGCTGCTGGGTGGTGCAAACGGGTTAGGCGCAGCACCAAATGCAGAAGCTGCACCCCTGTTATAGGTTTTCACCGTCTTAATTTCAATGTTTACAGGGTACGACTTTACTGTATTAATATAAGAACGGTCTGCCTGGTAGGTACCTACCTGCAGACTGGATTTGGCACCGGCGTTAAAAAACAATACATCATTATCACCGCTGATGTAATCCGTCATTTCAATAACAGTTGAGTTGGTATTGGTAACAGAATCTTTACCATAAGCACTCACGTTAAAAGATTGAAGAATGGGCTGCACACTGCTGTTACGTACGGCAGTAAACATTCCATCAGGGTTGCTGGCACGGTTGTCAAAGGAAATTCTGCGGAGAAACACTTTGTTGTTGGGTCCTTTGTCAAAGCGGATTACATTATTATTAATGATATCACCCGCATAACCGCTGAAACCATTGCTCATACCTGCCGCCGCCTTGGAAAGACGTGTTACAATTAAGATATCCCTGTTGAACAGGGAATCAGGAATTTCAAAAAACCATTTATCATCTACTCTGTGTACCTTAAACAAGCCTTCATCAGTTCTTGCTTTGTCTGTTATAACCTCCTTATAAGGACGGGGAGCAGAACGGGTGGGAGCAGATGGTAAATTAACGGGCACCTGCGGCTGCGTTCCATTCGAAGCAGGAGGTGTGGTGGGTCGGTTTTGTGCACCGGCAAACAACCCGGCGCAGATACCTAACATTAAGAAATACGATTTTACATAAATTTTCTTCATACAAACAGTTTAAAAAGTGGGTGAAGGTAGTGGATAAGCATCCACGGTTACTCAAACATTTACAAACCTGTAAAAGTTATGGATGAATGGAAAATTTGGATGAACGGTTCAACCGATTGCGTTGAAAAAGAAAGAAATAAAAATAAAATGCGAAAGTTGTTGAAAATAAATATTTCCCTAACTTGTGCCTCCCCATAGGGGAGGGATTGGGTTGAATTTTTAGAAAGAATTTTTTCTTAGAATTACACCAGATTCTTAAATAACTATTCAGAAATTTTAAAAAACCAAAAATCAATTGTCATGGCTGAAACTAAACCAACTGCAGCAAAGGCTGCCTCTTCAGTTCAAGCAAAGAAAAGCAGCAACGCTATCAGCTGGATAGCTCCGATTGTTTGTATTATTGCAGGTTATTGTATCTGGCGCTTTATTTTAGGAAATCCTTCGGGTTTTCAGGAACCAGATGCCGCCGGCGGATTCTGGCCTCATCACAAAAAACCTATTGGTGCTTTGAATGCCGTTTATGAAGGTGGTATCATTGTACCTTTCCTGATTGGTTTATTCCTGATGGTACTGGTGTTTTCTATTGAGCGTTACCTTACTATCCGTAAGGCCCTGGGTAATGGAAATGCAACTGACTTTATCCGTAAAGTTCAATACCATCTCGCTAACAAAAATATTGATGCCGCTTTTGCTGAGTGCGACAAGCAAAAAGGTTCTGTTGCCAACGTAATGAAAGCAGGTTTAAAGAAATACCGTGAAATGACGGAAGCTTCCGGTATTGATCACGACCAAAAAGTAGGCGCTATACAGAAAGAAGTAGAAGAAGCTACTGCCCTGGAGTTGCCCATGCTTTCAAAAAATCTCGTGTTCCTTTCCACTATTACCTCTCTCGGTACTTTGATCGCCCTGTTGGGTACAGTATTGGGTATGATCCGTTCATTTGCTGCTCTTGGTAAAGAAGGTGGCGGTGGTGATGCAAGTGCCCTGGCCCTTGGTATCTCTGAGGCCCTTTATAACACTGCATTGGGTATTGCTACTTCATCTTTTGCCCTGATTATGTACAACGTGTTCACAACCAAAATTGACTCTATCACTTACGGTATTGATGAAACAAGTTTCACTTTAACCCAAAGTTTTGCTACACAATACAAATAATGTGTGTGGATTTTGTCGGAAAATGAATCTGTAACATTAAAACTGTATTTAAATGTCAAAACTCAATAAAATACCACGGAAGAGTACCTGGGTGGATATGACGGCCTTCGTGGACGTTGCGTTCCTTATCCTGTCCTTCTTCATGTTGGCGACCAAGTTTAAACCACCGGAAGTGGTGAAAATTGACAACCCCAAATCAGTTTCATCCGAAAACCAGCCTGATAAAGATGTATTCAAGGTTTCTTTTGATAAAGATGGCCGTGTATTTATCAGTTTCAGTGCGGATAAAGATGGAAAAGAAAAAGCACAGCTTACTGCTGAAGTATTGAGCCGCCAGAAGGGTTTAAATCTTTCTAATGCTCAAATTGCCCAGTTTGTAAACTTTTCAGTAGGTGGTATCGGTGTTCCCGTTACACAGCTTCCTTCCTTTCTGAACTTATCAGATGCGGAGTACAAGCAATTAAAACAGCCCGGAATTCCTGTACAGGACAGCACTAATAATCAATTGAATGATTATTTAAATGCACTCCTTACCGGAACCGGTGGCCGTAAGCCTACAAACGTAATGCTGAATGGTGATAACGGTACTAAATATCCTTATTTCAAAAATGTACTTGCTGCATTTAAGAAAAACGGGGTTTTCTCCTTCAAGTTGATTACCTCCTTAGAAGGAGTGCCCAGTGGTACACCGTTGTACAAACAGCAGAACGAACGAAAATAATTTTTTGATAACAAATTAAATACTGAACTATGGGAGCAGATGTATCAGCACCGGATAGTGGCGGTGGTAAGAAAGGCCCGGGCGTCAAGAAACAGGCCCGCAAAGATACCAGGGTGGATATGACACCGATGGTGGATCTTGGATTCTTACTCATCACCTTCTTCGTGTTTACAACTACCATGAGTACGCCCAAAGCGTTTAAGCTGAATGTTCCGGACGATTCCGCTAAGGATGAGGAACAAACAGAGGCAAAAGCTTCCGGCGCCTTTACGGTATTACTAAGTAAAGAAAATCATGTGTATTACTACGAAGGACAGTTGCAGGGAGATGGTTCCAACTTTAAATCTTCTTCGTTCAAGGACATTCGTAACGAAATTCTACGTAAAAAGGCTAATACTCCTGAAAAGGATCTGGTGGTAATTATAAAGCCAACAGATGATGCCAATTACAAGAATGTAGTGGATATGCTGGACGAAATGCAGATAGCTGTTATTAAGCGCTATGCTGTGGTAGATGTTAATGACGCCGAAAAAACGTTGATTAATGCTACTGAAGGAACCTCCGGATCAGCACCAGCAGGTGCCGGCGGGCAATAAGATTTATGGAATGAATCATTTTCAGCATCTAATTCAAAACAATTTAAATTATGGACGCAAATAAAATCCTGACCGCCGACTTCCTGGACATCCTCTTCGATGGCCGCAACAAGGAATATGGCGCTTATGAACTCAGGAAAAATTACACGAAGCGGCTAACTACAGCCCTCCTGGTTACTGCAGGCGTTGCGTTACTTATTTTTATTACTGTTATTGTTAGCAGAACCGTTGGAGCCAACTCCAAGGAAAAAGTAAAAGTACAGGACGTAACTCTTTCTGAAGTAAAGCAGGAAGAGCAGCAGAAAATTGAACCGCCGCCACCCCCTCCTCCAAAACAGGAGCCTCCGAAAATTGAAATTACAAAGTTCACTCCTCCCAAAATTGTAGAGGACGAGAAGTTTGAAGAAAAGAACGAGGTAAAAGAGCAGGAAGAAATTACCAACGTAGGTAAAATTGACCAGGAAGGTATTAAAGATCCTGAGGTAACAAATCCTCCTAAAGTGGAGCAGGAAACAAAAGTTGTAGAAGCTCCTAAGGAAGACGAGAACCAGGTATTCACCAAAGTGGAAGTGGAAGCCCAGTTCCCCGGTGGTGAAGGTAAGTGGAATCAATACGTACAGCGTGAAGTAGAACGTCATATTGATGAACTTACTGAAGATGGTCAAGCCGGTACCTGTGAAGTTCAGTTTATTGTGGACAAAGAAGGTAATGTAAGTAATGTGGAAGCATTAACTATGAAAGGAACTGTATTGGCCCAGATTGCAGTAAATGCAATTAAAAAAGGACCAAAATGGATTCCTGCCATTCAAAACGGTCGCCAGGTAAAAGCATGGCGCCGTCAGAAGATTACCTTCCGCCTGCCGGATGAACAACCATAACCTTTATCAAGAAGGAATATACAAGCAACATCCCCATCGGTTTTCCGTTGGGGATTTTTGTTTTCCCCTACATGGAGGGGAAGAGGTGGGTTTAAACATTTTATGTGTGGAATTCATTACAGCATTCATCTCATTCAAAATAACTGTTATGAATGCTATCGAAACAAAAGGGAAAAAAACAATACAGATTGATTTTGCACCCATGGTTGATTTAGGATTCCTGCTCATTACATTCTTCATATTTACAACAGAGCTTTCCAAACCCAAAGCATTTGGATTGCATGTGCCTGATGATAGCAAAGCACCAATTCCTAATCAGGTACCCGAAACACAAACTATCACGTTACAATTAAAAGAAAAGGGTGTTGTAGATTATTTTGAAGGCAGGGAAGAGCAACCTATGCAAGCAGGAACCGTTAGCTTGTATGCTGCTCCCTCATTGAGAGATCAATTGATGGATAAGCGTAAAAGAATTATACAGGACCACGGTAACGACTCTAACTACACAGTAATCATTCAACCATCTGCTCTTACTTCTTACAAAGAGCTGATTGATGTGCTCGATGAAATGAAGATCAACGATATCAAAAAATATATACTGGTTGATGCAGTTGTTGCCCGGCAATAAACGAAAAGGTTCATCCTGTACCTTTGCGCCATGCTGGGAAAACTTACAGGCTGGGATGATACGATTGTTGCATTGGCTACACCGCATGGTATTGGTGCTATTGGCGTTATTCGTATCAGCGGTAACAATGCCATAAATATCATCAACCAATTATTTCCTTCAAAAGATTTAAGCAAACAACCATCACACACCATTCATGTTGGTTTTTTAAAAAAGGATGGAAAAGTATTGGATGAAGTGGTTGTTTCTTTGTTCAAAAATCCAAAAAGTTATACCGGAGAAGATGTCATTGAGATCAGTTGTCATGGCTCACCGTATATTCAGGAGCAGGTGATGAATGCCATCGTTGAAAAAGGCGCCCGTTTGGCAAAACCCGGCGAGTTTACACAACGTGCTTTTTTAAAAGGCAAATTGGATTTAACGCAGGCAGAAGCGGTTGCAGATTTAATTGCAAGCAATACCGAAGCCAGTCGAAATACAGCATTACATAATATTCGTGGTGGTTTCAGTAATATACTTAAAGAGCTGCGTGATCAACTTATCAGCTTTTCTGCATTAATTGAACTGGAGCTGGATTTCAGCCAGGAAGATGTAGAATTTGCTGACCGCACAAAATTTTATGACCTCATCAATAAAGCAAAATCAACAGTTGTTGATCTTATCAATTCTTTTCAACTGGGCAACGTCATTAAGAACGGAGTAAGTGTAGCCATAATAGGTAAACCCAATGCAGGCAAATCAACATTACTCAACACATTACTCAATGAAAACCGTGCCATTGTAAGTGATATTGCCGGCACTACAAGAGACACCATTGAAGAAATCATGAACATCAATGGTATTTTATTTCGTTTGATTGATACAGCCGGCATTCGTGAAAGCAGAGATGTAATTGAAGTGATTGGTGTAGAAAAAAGCCTGGAGAAAATGAAAGCTGCTGATCTGGTATTGTATTTATTTGATGTGAATGAAGAATCACAGGCTGATGTAGAAGCAGCATTGCTGGAAGTACATGCTTTCAACAAAAATTATATAGCTGTTGGTAATAAAGTTGATTTATTGACTGAAGAAAAAGCAGAGGAAAAATTTTTAGGTGATGGGGTGTTATTCGTCTCAGCTAAAAGCAATACACATATTGATCTGCTCAAACAACGTATGACGGATAAGGTGATACAGGGAACTGTGTCTGCTGAAAGCACAATTGTTACCAATGCAAGACATTACCAGGCCTTACAGGAAGTAAATAAATCCATAGATGATATCAATGCCGGGCTTAATAACAACATCCCCGGAGATTTGCTGGCATTAGATATCCGTCGTTGTCTCCATTATCTCGGAGAAATTACAGGTGAAATTACCAATGAAGATCGGTTGGATTATATCTTCAGTAAGTTTTGTATCGGAAAGTAATTATCCTTCTTTTGTTTCGTAAATGCTTGTCATTGTTGGCTTTCACACAAATATTCTTCTTTTATTTGTTGCCTATCTCCACTTTTTTAGTTATATTTGTTGCCTGAGTGTTGCCCAATTCTGTTGCCAACAATACCGGGCAACAAAAAAGAGAAATGATGCTACATACAGCTACAAGCTGCAACACTCAGCTACAACTGGCAACAATGAGCAGTAACATTCGAATAGAGAAAACATGTGAAGTTTGCGGTAATAAATACATCGCAAAAAAGATTATTACCCGTTCATGTTCTCTCACTTGTGCCAGGTTGCTCTATAAGCGTACCAAGCGAGATGAAAAAATTGAAGCTGCCATCCGGAAAGAAGCTGTTGTAAAACCTTTCAACCCCAATATCTCCCAAAAAGAATTTCTCACCATTGATGAAGCCTGCCAGCTGATCAATGCCAGCCGCTGGACCATTTACCGCCTGATTGATAAAGGCCAGCTTAAAGCCGGTAAGGTGGGCCGCAATACCCGTATTCCAAGAACTGCAATTAATGAACTTTTCAAACTGACTGAAGTATGAACGTAACATTAAGACAAAGAAAGAAGGGGAATAAAATCAGCCTCTATCTTGATTATTACACCGATGGAAAAAGAGAGTATGAATATTTGAATTTGTACCTCCTCCCGGAGCCGGAGAAAGGCAAGCTCACTAAAGAGCAGAAAGATGATAATCGTAAAAAGTTGTCGATGGCTGAAGCCATCCGCTCAAAACGTTTATTGGAGATAAAAAACGAAGAGTATGGTTTCCGGGATACTGATAAAGTGAAAGGCAGCTTTCTCAGCTACTTTGAACAGCTAACAGAAAAGCGGAGAAACAGCCAGGGCAATTATGGCAATTGGGATAGTGTGTTAAAGCACTTGCAGAAGTTTGCGCCCAATGGCGTTTCATTTAAAGAAGTAGATAAAAGATGGTTGGAGAAATTCAAGGGCTATTTGCAGAATGATGCAAAAAGTAAAAATCAAAAGTTGCTATCTCAAAACTCTCAATCTTCTTATTTTGGCAAGTTAACAGCAGCTTTAAAAGAAGCAGTTAAAGACGGCATATTGCAAACCAATCCTGCGGCCCAGGTGGAAGGTGTTAAGCCCGATGATCCAAGCAGGGAGTTTTTAACTTTAGAAGAATTACAGGCTGCAGCCAATGTACCCTGCGAAATGCCAATATTGAAAAGTGCTTTCATTTTTTCGGCGCTCACGGGCCTGCGCTGGTCAGATATTGAAAAGCTGGTATGGTCAGAAGTGCAACACTCCGAGCAGTCAGGTTATTACATTCGATTCCGGCAGAAGAAAACAAAGGGCGCAGAAACATTGCCCATTTCGGAACAAGCCTTTTCGCTTTTAGGCGAAAGAAGAAAGCAGGATGATAAAGTCTTTGAAGGATTGTATTACAGCGCCTGGCATAACTTAAAGCTCAGAGAGTGGGTAATGAAAGCAGGTATTACCAAACACATCACTTTTCACTGTGCCCGCCATACCTATGCTACATTACAAATTACATTGGGTACAGATATTTATACAGTATCAAAATTGTTAGGCCATCGGCATTTAAAAACAACCGAAATTTATGCTAAAGTAATTGACCATAAAAAACAGGAGGCGGCAAACAAAATCAAAATTGATTTATAGTAATGGAGATAAAGATTTTAGATAGCATATTACACGGCGAGTTAAAGCCCTGGAAATTGGACACTTCCAACACGAGGCATTTTACAGAATTGATAAGGACCGCTAAAGCGGTTGAACCAATAACGAATGCTGAGTTGCTAAAGCAACTCACAGCATTGTTGGCTGATTATCCACCCCTGCAAAAGTTGCTGGCGGCTGAAGCCACCAGCAACAGCATAACATTGCAGCAGCTTTTATGCAGCATTGATTTACCAAAGGGCAAAGATCCCGTTACACATTTTTATTCCGCTGTTATCACTGCCGAAACCCTTCGGGTTTATAATTCCTTCATGCAACAATCTGTTAACTGGAATGATTCAATAGATATTCCTTTCCAGGCAGGCAGGTTACTAAACAGCTTAAAGGTATTGACGCAACAAACATTTGCTGAGTTACAGGAGAGGGGCTTTACCACCATACCGGATGAACAAACCGGCTTTATTCATTTTGCTTTGTATTATCTCAAGCATAGTTTGATACAATTATATTTCAGCGTTCAGGAATCATTTAAAGACAAGCTAACGCAAGTAACTACGTTGGAAGATTTTTATACATTGGATTTGGTAGAACCTTTTTCAAACCACCTGCAACTAAAATATGTTGCTGATCTCACCGGGCAAACAAGTAAAGAAAAGAAGGGTAAGAAGGAAAAACTAACTTTTGGCTTCAATGGCAAAAAGGATAAACTTACATCTGTCATTAATAGTTTGTGTACTCAAATTGAACTTTTAAAAGAAGATGTTTCCCCGGCAGATATGCTAATTCAAATCCTTCTTTCAAATGATATAAAGCCCGGCAATGTTCAAATCCATTTGGATTGTGATAATAAAAATTTCAGGTATGCAATAGAAAAATTAACTCCTTATTTTAATTCACTCTCCTTCATCAATATTGAGCACAGTAAATCATTCTATTCAAAAAAGGGAACACTGCTTAAAGCAAATAATTTCTCAAAAGCAAGGTCATTCGACCCGAAAGAAAAGGCAACTATTGACAATATTTTCAAACAAATGCAATAAAAAACATTCACTTTGTTCAGCCTGAACATTCAGGTATGAATACCTGAACCTTTTCCCCTTCACAGCTTTGCAACTTGCCCTCGTATCAAAAAAATAAAATACGATGGAACAAGAAAATTTAATTCTCGACAAGCTCACCGAAATATCAAACAAGCTGAGTGAGCAAAACCTGTTGCAAAAAACAGTACTAAACTTTAATGAGGCTTGCATATACCTGGATGTAAGCCCTTCGCATTTGTACAAACTCACCAGTACAAAGCACATTCCGCATTTCTGCCCACAGGGTAAAAAATTGTACTTCCGGCGGGAAGAACTCGACACCTGGTTACAGCGTAACCGGCAATCCGCCGCCGACGAGATAGACCAGTTGGCAACTGACTATGTCATCCGCAACAAACGGAAGTAACAATTTTTTTACACTGAACTAAAGAACTGAAGAATGGCAGCAAGTACCATATTTAAAAACTTTGCAACCCCGGTTGAGAATGTTTCATTGATCATTCTTTCCAATTGGATTGCATCCGGCAAATACAAAGCCCAGGTTGAAGAAATCCGGGATCTCATTGCACAAGGCAATGCAGAAGCAGCGCAGTCAAAGAAGCAGCAGCTTCCGGCCTTCACTCCATCAGCAACTTTTACGGATAAAAGGTTGCTGCCAAACATGGAGAATTACAGCGGCTTTGTACACCTTGACTTTGACAAGCTGACACCGGAACAATTAAATGCAGCCTTTCAAATCATTGCCGCAATCCCTTATACGTTCATTTGCTTCATCAGCCCAAGCGGTAACGGGCTAAAAGTATTTATTGAAGTAAATACGGGTGCAGTACATCATGATACTGCTTACCAGCAGGTAATGGAGTATTACCAGAATGCCACCGGCTTAAAAGCCGATGTAAAATGCAAAGACATTACCAGGCTATGCTTTGTAAGCCACGACCCACAGTTGTATAAAAACATATACAATGAAAAATTTCCTGTAAAGGATATTCCTGTCCTGGCAAAGCCGGTTCCTGTAGTTACCATGCAGGAGACAAGGGAAGAACGTACCGCACCAGATGAATACCTCTTAACCTTCCAGCAACAAATCACATTCACCAATCAAAAAACAGAATACACAAATGGAAACCGTAACAATTATATGTACCTGCTTGCTTCTAATTGCAACAGAGCTGGTATACCGCAGTCCGATACTGAAATTCTATGTGCACAGCATTTTGATTTATCTGAAAAAGAAATTAAGGATTCCGTAAGTAGTGCCTACAAACACCACCAACCCGAGTTTGCAAAGTTTGCAAACACTGCAAAGCTGCAAATCGCCTATGGCGATTCGCAAACACCAAATAAAAATAAATATGGCCGTGAGCAAACTACAGAGCAACCACCAACAGAAGACTACCTGAAAAACACCCCCACCATTCCCGAAGAATTGTACATGCAAATGCCCGACCTGTTAAAGCAGGGTGCGATGGCATTTACCGATGAAAGAGAACGGGATGTTTTTCTTACAGGAGCCCTTGCAATACTCAGTGGATGCTTACCCGGCGTTAAGGGTGTGTATGCAGGCAATGAAGTTTTTCCAAACCTCTTTTCTTTTGCTATTGCCCCGGCAGCCAGTGGTAAGGGTGCTTTAAAGTTTGCAAAGATGCTGGCAGACGAGTACCACAGCTTTGTATTAACAGCAAGCCGTGAGGCAGAATCCCATTTCAATCAGGAAATGTCCGAACACAAACAAAAACTGCACAGCAAAAAGAAAAGCGATACCAGCATGGAAGAAGTACCCATAAAGCCCAGCTTTAAAGTAGTGTACATTCCGGCCAATACCAGCTATGCTAAGATCCTTTGGCACTTGGAGCAAAACGAAGGCACAGGTATCATTTGCGAAACCGAAGCCGACACCCTGGGTAATGTTTTCAAACAGGAGTGGGGTTCCTATTCCGATATGCTTCGCAAATCCTTTCACCACGAAAGGCTATCCAGTTCCCGTAAGGGCAACAATGAATTTACAGAAGTAAATGCCCCCAGCTTGTCTATCGCCTTATCTGGTACACCAAACCAGGTTACCGGCTTAATAGCATCTTCCGAAGATGGCTTATTCAGCCGTTTCATGTTCTATGCTTTTAAGGTAGAGCAAAAATGGAAAGATGTATCACCCAATGCCAACAACATAAACCTCACAGAGCATTTTAGATCACTATCGTTATCTGTTTTTAAAATGGTCCTCTTTCTGCAAAGGGAAGAAACCATTGTAGAGTTAACAATCCCACAATGGCAGCAGCTAAACCAAACCTGCGAGGCATGGCTAAACGAAGTAACCATGTTCACAGCCGAGGAAGCCGCCAGTATTGTAAAGCGATTGGGCCTGATCCTGTACCGTATGGCAATGCAGTTTACTGCCCTTCGCAAATTTGAAATGAGCCACCAAAATAACAACTACAATGTTGGCTCATTCGATGCCACCACCGGAGAAATATATGAATATCGGCATCAAAACGGCGAAGCTGCAAGCACATTGGTTTGCACCGATGAAGATTTTACAACTGCTTTGCAGTTGGCTGAAATCTATTTACAGCACAGTATTTTAATGTTTAACAACCTGCCCAAACAAAGTGAGACCACCCATTTTAAAACCGGCGACAGCAAACGCAAATTCTTTGATGCCTTGCCACAGGAGTTTACCCGGCAGCAGGCCGTGGAAACTGGTAAGCTCTTTACCCTGGCTGCCCGTACCGTAGATGATATTCTCCACAATGCCACTGGTAAGGCGTTGGAAAAGCTGAAGGCAGGGCATTACCGTAAAATATAAGATTGCGGAGTTTGCAAACTTTGCAAGCTTTGCAGCTAATAGTCACAGCATCCCTTTACTTCCCTGTTGATAAGTCAGCCCACAGGCTTACATTTTTCTTTTATTTGTCATATTATATCCTTACATTTGCTCTTGTTTAGTCAAAGTATAACTTTACTATCATGAGCAAAAAGTCATTACAGATACAACAGCTTAACAGCAAAATGCTGGCTTTCGCCAGTTTGCAAAAGGTAGCGCCGCCGCCAACCGGATGGATAAAAGCCATCCGTAACGCTATTGGTATGAGCATGTTGCAGTTGGGCAAACGGCTATCTATTACCAAACAAAGTGTGCAGGATATTGAACGCCGGGAAAAAGACGGCTCCATTTCTATAAAGGCATTGCGGGAGGCGGCAAGGGCCCTCGATATGCAATTGATATATGGCTTTGTGCCCAACGATGGATCTTTGGAGGCACTGATAGACCGGAAAGCAAAAGAACTGGCTACGCAGATTGTGCAGCGTACTTCCAACAGCATGAAGCTGGAAGACCAGGAGAACAGCAAACAGCGTATTGAAAAAGCAATTGAAGAGAGGGCAACCATCATTAAAAACGAAATGCCTAAAACTTTATGGGATTAGATTTAGATTATATAGACGGGCAAACACCGCTTGATGAGGACGAGAAGGAAGGCTTGCTCATAAAAACCATCGCTACCCGTGGCGAACTGGATGAATTTGAACAGCAGAATATTGAGCAGGCTGTATTATGGACATTAAGCCGTTCTTTTAAAGCCGATGCCGTGTTTACAGAAGATTTTCTCCGGGCATTGCATAAGCGTATGTATAGTAATGTTTGGGCATGGGCTGGTGAGTTTCGTAAAACAAATAAAAACATTGGGGTAGATAAATGGCAGATACCAACAGAACTAAGGTATTTGCTGGATGATGTAAAGTTTTGGTATGCCAATAACACGTACAGCGCCGATGAACTCACCATCCGTTTCAAACACCGGTTGGTTAGCATTCATTGTTTTCCCAACGGCAATGGAAGGCATAGCCGGTTAATGGCCGATATTGTGATAGAAAAAATATTTAAGCAACCTGTTTATACATGGGGCGCAGCCAACCCGCCTGCCGGCAAGGCAGGTTTGGTAAAGCAGGGCGATACCCGAATGGCTTATCTTAATGCAATAAAAGCAGCCGACAAGGGAGATATTCAACCTTTAATAAAATTTGCAAGGGCATAAATAAGGATCAAACAAAATTATTACGAATAAGAGTGAAATAAATTCAACCAACTGCATGACGCCAAAAGAAATAAATCTTAAACAGGCTCTCAATAAAGCATATCGCCTCATCAAGCCAAAGCGGCCTGAGATGGAGATATTCAAAAAGAACCTCATCACTCTGCTGGGCCAGATTGATGAGAAGGAATCGGAAGAGAATGTCAAAATTCACCTGATGAACTTTTTGCGGGATACATTCTATAATCCCACGTTCCATGTAGCCACAAAAGGACGCACCGACTTTGTTGTGCATACCGGCAAGGATGCCGCAACACCTGCCGGTGTTTTATTTGAAGTCAAACGTCCGCTGAATACAGTGGACATGGTAACCAAAGCCAATCTAAATGCAAAAGCGTTTCATGAGCTGATGCTCTACTATCTCAGGGAGCGTATTGAACATAAGAATAACGACATCCGCCAGGTGGTTATCACCAACATTTATGAATGGTTCATCTTTGATGCTTCCGTATTTGAACGTCTCTTTCATAGGAACACACAACTGATAAAGCAATACAAAGAATGGGCGGCAGGTCAAAAAGTGAGCAGCAATACGGACTTGTTTTATAAAGAAATTGCCAAACCATTTTTAGAAAATCTTGATGAAGAAATTCCTTTCACCTGGTTTGATATACGGGACTTTGATAAACCACTCCGCAACACAATTAAAGAAGACGACAATAAACTCATTGCCCTTTTCAAAGTAATATCACCAACACACCTGCTGAAGCTGCCTTTTGCCAACGACAGCAACAGTCTTGATAAAGGTTTCTATGCAGAACTACTGCACATTATCGGGCTGGAAGAAGTAAAAGAAGGCAGTAAGAAAATCATCCGCAGAAAAAAAGAAGGCCAGCGAAACGAAGGGGCACTATTAGAAAATACGATTGCCATTCTTGATACAGAGGATTGCCTGCACAAAATACACGACCTGAAAAGCTATGGTGAAACCAAAGACGACCAGCTTTTCAGTGTGGGTCTTGAACTTTGCATTACATGGGTAAACCGTATTCTGTTTTTAAAACTGCTGGAGGCACAGTTGCTCAAATATCATAAAGGAAATAATCATTACCGCTTTCTCAACTTTGAAAACCTGCCGCAGTATGATGAAGTGTATAAACTTTTTTTTCAGGTGCTGGCAAGGCGGTATGAAGAACGCATAGAAAAAGTACAAAAAAAATTCAGCCACATCCCGTATTTAAACAGTTCACTGTTTGAGTTCAGCGAAATGGAAGAAGCCACCATTAAAATAAACATGCTGGATGGCACGGCAGAACTGGATTTAATTTCTTCTACTGTATTACGTAATGATAAAAATAAAGCGAAAGCTGCAAGACTAAACACATTGCAATATTTTTTTGAGTTTCTTGATGCCTATGATTTTGCAAGTGAAGGCAGCGAAGAAATACAGGAAGAAAGTAAAACCCTTATTAATGCTTCGGTACTCGGATTAATTTTTGAAAAGATAAACGGATATAAAGACGGGTCTATTTTCACTCCCGGTTTTATTACTATGTATATGTGCCGCCAGAGCATACGGCAGGCTGTGGTAAACAAGTTTAAAGATAAATACAACTGGAAAGCAGAAACATTCGGGGACCTGTACAATTATATAAGTGAAGACCGCAGTGCCAAAAAACTGAAAGAGTATAACGAACAGGTTAACTCACTCACCATTTGCGACCCTGCCGTTGGCAGTGGCCACTTTCTTGTATCTGCATTAAATGAACTGATTGCTATAAAAGATGAATTAGGAATATTAATCAGTGAGCAAGGCACAAGGCTTTCTGAAATTGAAATCACATTAGAAAATGATGAACTGATTATTACCGATGCCCAGGGGGATATATTTCAGTACATCATTGAGCCGGATAAAAATAACCAGCATTATATACAACCCTGGAAACAGGCTGTACAAAAAACACTCTTTCACGAAAAGCAAACCATTATTGAAAACTGCCTGTTTGGGGTTGACATTAATCCAAAGAGTGTGCAGATATGCCGCCTGCGGCTTTGGATAGAACTGCTTAAAAATGCTTATTACATAATACCAGAAGAACAACCCCAAAACAGTGGCCGTATTGGTAACGAGTTGAAGACCTTGCCAAACATTGACATCAATATTAAATGTGGTAATAGTTTAATTAGCAGGTTCAGCATTACCGAAGACCTAAAATCAGCAACGCCTTATTTTGAAAAAAAGATTTTGGAATACAAAAGTTGGGTGGCAGAATATAAACATGAAGTGGATAAGGATAAGAAAAGAGGCATACAGCAATTGATGAACGATTTGAAACGTGGCTTTCTTTCAAAAATTACCGACCGCAACCCCACAAAAATTAAGCTGATAAAACTTACTGACGAGTTTTTAAAGAAATATGTAAATGAAAAACTCTTTAGCGAAAATCTTACTACTGCACAAAAGAAAGACAAGGAAAGATTAGATAAAGAAATTGCGAAACTGAATAAAGAACTTGAAGCATACATTAAGAATCCGATTTTCAGTAATTCATTTGAATGGAGGTTTGAGTTTCCGGAGGTACTGAATGAAAAAGGTGATTTTATTGGATTTGATGTGGTGATTGGGAATCCGCCATATGGAGTAGAGTTTAATACAGAGTTAAAAAATTATTTTAAACAAAAATTTTCTACAAATAGTGGGGAGCTTGAAATTTATTGCTTTTTCATTGAGTTAGCATTAAACAATTTAATTAACAGAAAAGGGATTTTGTCATACATAACTTCTAATACATGGTATTACTTAGACAAATTTGCTTCAATTAGAATGACGGTACTTAAATATGATGTAAAAACTTTAATGGAATTAGAAAAGCAAGTATTCGCTGATGCCCCGGATATTGTCCCAGCGATATTTCAAATACAAAAGGGTTCTGATTCTGACAAAATAAATCTTTATAAAGCATTAAGCACAAAAACAGAATATGATTTATTGAACTATAAGGATTTTGCTATTGGGCAAATTCTGAAAGATGATTTTCTTAACAATAGAAACCATGTATTCAATCTTCAACTTAATTCTGAAAAATCAAAATTGCTTTCAAAAATTGGTAACTATCCAAAATTACAGAGCCTGTTTAAGACAGTCTATGGGATTAAAACAGGTGACAATAAAGCGAACTTAACTAAAGTACCGAATAATATTGGAAACTGGAAGAAATGTGCTTCAACTGCAAATAACATTAGGAAATATAATATTGAATGGAAAGGTGATTATTTAAATGTGGGGAAACACTTGCCGGGTCTGGGAAAAGTAAATTATGAACAACCAAAAATATTAATTCAATACATAAGGAAATTAAGTATGCCTATTCGGTTAGTATGTGCTTTAGATGAAGAGGGTGTATATTTTCCACTAAACAATTACTCTTTTATTATCAGCGAAAAAGGTAATTCCTTAAAATATTTACTTGGTATTTTAAATAGCAAATTAATTAATTGGTTCTTTGCTAATACATATATTGATTATAATATAAAGCCAAAATACATTGAACAATTGCCGCTTGTTTTTAAGAACGAAAACAAAAAGCTAATCGAAAATTTTGTTAACAAAATAATTGAAGGGAAAAAGAACGGAGTTGATACAGCAGCATTGGAAACAGAAATTGATAACCTTGTTTATAAACTCTATGATTTAACTACCGATGAAATAAAAATAATTGAAGGTTCTGTATGATTACGAAAAGTACAGCAATAGTATTTGAAATTTTAAATTGGATATAATAGATGGAGCAAAACCTTATCCTCAACATCATCCCTTTTACCCCGGCATCCGGTAAAAAAGCCTTTGCCTTTTACCGGGGAAGAAAAGAAGATTATTACCCAATCTTCAAAGACGATTTGCAAGCGTTTAATTTTAATATCAAAACTAACAATGGATAACAGCCCACAATATTCCGACATCATTTTTTACAACTCTCCTGATGGCGATGTAAAAATTGAAGTCATCTTTAATGATGAAACCTTTTGGCTTACCCAAAAAAGAATGAGTGCACTTTTTGGTGTAGAGAGCAATACCATTACCTACCACCTGAAAGAAATCTATAAAACTGCTGAATTGCAGGAAGATTCAACTACTCGAAAAATTCGAGTAGTTCAAAAAGAAGGCAACAGGGATGTTTCCAGGGATATTGATTTTTACAATCTTGATGCTATTATAGCCGTTGGTTACCGGGTAAACAGCTTTCAGGCTACCCAGTTCCGCATTTGGGCTACCAAACTACTGCGGGAGTTTATTATTAAAGGTTTTGTGTTGGATGATGAACGTCTGAAGCAGGGCAAACGCTTTGGCAAAGATTACTTTGATGAACTTTTAGAACGCATCCGGGAAATACGGGTAAGCGAACGCCGCTTTTATCTAAAAATTACTGACATATACGAGCAGTGCAGTATTGATTACAATAAAGATGCAGAGATAACCCAAACCTTTTTTAAAACAGTACAAAATAAATTGCACTATGCTATATCCGGCAAAACAGCCGCCCAGATAATTGCAGAAAGAGCCAATGCCGCAAAACCAAATATGGGCTTGCAAGCATTTAAAAATGCCCCCGGCGGCAAAGTATTAAAAGGCGATATAGGCATTGCAAAAAACTACCTGATAGAAAAAGAAATAAAAGACCTTGAAAGAATTGTGAGTATGTATTTAGACTATGCAGAGAACCAGGCAGCAAGACAAATACCTATGAAAATGGCAGACTGGATACAAAGGTTAGATGCCTTTCTGCAATTCAACGAATACCAGATATTAAAAGATGCCGGTAAAGTACGCCACGATGTGGCCGTAAAACTGGCAGAAAAGGAATATGAAAAATTCCGGGTGGTGCAAGACCGGAATTTTGAAAGTGATTTTGATAAAGAAATTAAAAAAATAACTGATAAAACTAAATCTGATAAGCCTAAAAAGAAAGAATAGTAATGCAGCAAAACCTAATCCTGAACATCATCCCCTTTACCCCCGCATCCGGTAAAAAAACCTTTGCCTTTTACCGGGAAAGGAAGGATGATTATTACCCAATCTTTAAAGGGGATTTGGAGGGGCTTTTAGATGATAAGTTTACAGCGTTAGAATTGTTGGAACTGGAAAAGCTGTACACCGATTTTCAACCACCAAAAGAGGGCGCAATAATTTTGGATATTGATCTATCCAAATCTCACCGGTTTGCCAGTCACTATTACCGCCATCTTATAAGAGAGTATTTTACAGGCATTGCTGATATAATGCACCAGAATTTTACCAGCGAAACAGAAGTATGGTTTCACAACAAAGAAAAAAGCACTGCCAAATACAATGTATATAACCAGTTTACTTTAAAAGTACAGCACGGCAGGGTTACCACCGGCCCGGAGTTGGTACTGTCTTATGATGGCACTACAAAAGTATTTGCCAAACCGGTATCAGAAATTTACAATTTCAATACCAACCTGTACAACTGGATAGTGTGCAACGGCGTATTGTACAAATGGAAATACAGGCCACAGTCTGTGATCAATATACCTGAAAAATGCTTCCCGGTATTAAGCAATGAAATAAAGCCACAATTGGATATAGCCCACGATGTGCCAAATCTCAGCAACCGCTATCCAAGATACCTCAATACATTGCAGGACTTTTACAACCAATACCTGGCTGTTGAGGCTTTCAGGAAAATCATTCCAATAAGTAACGAAGGTTTTTATCAACCGGATGCAAAGCAGTATAGGGTTATCAGTTCAACATCTAACGATTTGATGTATGCCGGAGGCAAAACGGGTAAAGAGCCAAAAAAGGATTTTAAATTCAAAGGCCCTTACCAGTTGCCCACCAAACCAAGCAACTTCAAATTTTTTTTCATTTACCAGGCATCAGATAAGGCAGGTGCAGTAACAGAGTTGTATAAGTATTTAAACAGTGGTTACAAAGACGACAGGTTCCCGTTTCCAAAAATGCAGGACTATATCAAAGTTCCCTTTGAACTGGATATTACAAAGAACATAGAATTTGACAGCGTAGAAAATGCAGTAACAACAGTACGCAATGCCATTAAGAATGCAGAGTGGCAGCCAGATACCCGTTACCTGGCATTGTTTGTAAATCCTGTACCAAAGTTGGAGAAAGATGAAGAACGGAAAAACATCTATTACAAGATCAAAGAAATACTGTTGTACGAAGATGTGCTTTCACAGGTAATAAAAAGCGAACACCTGTACAAAAATGGCAAACCAAATTCGTACTTCAATACTTTCTTACCGCATATAGAAATTGCCATGCTGGCAAAATTGGGCGGTGTGCCGTGGAGGCTTAACCGTCCAACAAACAACGAATTGATTGTTGGTGTAGGTGCATTCTATTCGGTTACCCGAAAAACAAGGTTTGTGGGTTCAGCCTTTTGTTTCAACAACGAAGGCATGTTTAAAGGCTTTGATTGTTTTAAAGGCGATGATACCATTAGCTTGGCTGGTTCCATAAGAGAAGCAGTGGCAAAATTCATTGCAGTTAATTACACCGCTTCAAGGCTTATCATACATTTTTATAAAGACATTGGTAAAAAGGAACTGCAGCCCATCATGCAAACCCTGCACACATTAGGCTTAAACATTCCGGTAATTGTGGTTACCATCAACAAAACCGAAAGCAAAGAGTTATTAGGATTTGATACAGCAGATGCAGATAATCTAATGCCTTACAGTGGTACTATTGTAAAAGTTGGCTGGACTGAATATCTTTTGTTTAATAACACCCGGTATGATGTCAATTCAAAACCTGCACAAAAAGAATATCACTTCCCTGTAAAAATTGCATTGTCATGTACGGTTGACGGAATGCTGGATGATATGAATTTAGTAGAACAGTTGATAGACCAGGTATATCAGTTCAGCCGCATGTATTGGAAAAGCACAAACCAGCAGAGTTTACCGGTTACTATCAAATACCCGGAAATGGTGGCAGAGATTTATCCTCATTTTCATCATGACAAGCTGCCGGACTTTGGAAAAGAGAATCTTTGGTTTTTATAAAACCTGAGTCCAAAATGTAAATCAGCTTTTCATGAAGTAATCAATAACGCTACATTAATAATTAAAATGAAATTTCTTAAGGTATTTCTTATGGGCTTCGGTTGTAACTAATCCAAAAACATAAAGAGATACAAGTTGTTCTGTTACTTTATTTGGCGGGTACTTTGATTGTGGGAAATGAAAAGGATTATAGGCCAGTTCAATTTGTTCTAACCTGAGCTTGGCTGTAAATTCTATATCAATATCGGCACGGTAAAGTTTCTCTCTTATTCCCCGCATTAAATTTTGTTTAACTCTTTCCAGTAAATTATCATTCTTATGTTGCAAGGTCATGGTCCATATATCAGGATAATATTTTTGTATCTCATACAAAATACGGGGATGTAGCGTTTCAAATAAATCCTGGAAATGTTTTAATAGCATTAATAATTCTTCAATGGCATTGCCGGCATTTCTAATTTCTTCGTAGCTCTTTTTTTGGTTTTCAAAAAAAATTGTTGCTATAGCTGATATTATTTCATCCTTACTCCTAAAAGTTTGATAGATTGTTCTTTTTGAAGCTCCCACTTTATGGGCAATATCATCCATTGTTACACTTACAATACCCTGGCTTTTAAAAAGTTCGCTGGCAGCATTTAGTATTTTGTTTCCATAATCAATCTCCATACTTCAATTTAAATAAAAAATCTTGTTAAACCATATCATTGATTAATGTCTTATGTCAAATCACTAAATCTTATATTACTGGTCAGCCTGAAAAATATTAGCAATATCTACTTGTTTGAATGATGTATGTAAAGCATCATAAATTACTTTTCAAATAAATTGTAACCCCAAACGCAAAATCCTGTTCATGTTAATTATTTATACCTTATTTCAATAGCTACCTATGAACCCTTACTGCATTTTGAGTGTATAGACATACTACGGTTTTTAAAGTTTATGAATTATAATATTTTGAAATTGTTTCTTTCGCAGCCAGCTCGCCTATTTTTATCAGTTCTTCTGCTTTATGAAAATCGAATGTATTTGCTGAATCAGCAGGTATATTAATTAAGATATCCGGTCTGTGCTTTTCAATATTTTGCTTTGCGATTTTATGTATCATAGCAGCACTGGTTGCAGTTAACATAGCATAATAACCTAAACCTCCTTTTTTTTCTGAAATTCCTGATTTGGTTATATATTTCATTAAGGCATTTAATTTTGTGGTCTGGTCATTATTTGACAGACTTGCTTTTTCTGATTCAACTTTTTTATCCCCATACAAATTTACAACAACAAGTATATCATCATTCAAACGTTTCACATGCTCAATTGGAACCGGGCTTAACACGCCTCCATCAACCAACATTACGCCCTTATTCATAACAGGGGTAAAAATGCCCGGGATGGATACCGATGCCCTGATGGCATCATAATAACTGCCCGAATTAAAAATCACTTCCTTCTCATTTAACAGATCGGTTGCCACTGCCACAAAAGGGATATTCATTTCTTCAATGTTCATGTCGGGGATAAATGCTTTCATTTTGTTAAATACTTTCTCTCCTTTTGATAACCCGGAAGATGAAAGTGCAAAATCCATAAGCCCCCAAATTATCTGCCTGTTCATTGGTTTTACCCAGTCGGTATATTCCTGTAATTTACCCATAGCATGAAGTCCGCCAATAACAGAACCTATAGAAGATCCTGCAACAGAAGATATTTTAAACCCTTGCCTTTCCAATTCATTAATTACCCCAATATGTGCAAGCCCTCTTGAACCACCGCTTGATAATACTAATGATACTTTTTGTGCTGAAGCTTTGTTCATACATGTTTTAGGGTTTTCTGCTTTTCATATTGAGCAATTTTTACCAGGTTATAATAAATAATAAGTCATTACCAATACGAGGCTACGGTAACCCTAAATGCTTTTAAGCCAGTTTATAGCATCTTCGTATTGCTGAAAATAATTAACCTTTACCGGCGTTTTGTTAAAACTATAAACTATACTTTCTACTGCAATTTTATTAAAGTAATGAATAGGTTGTACACATGCAACTATTTTCATGCCTAGCGCAGTTGCTTTTGGTATATAAGTTTTATCCATCCAGTCCTGGTCGTCCTTACCAATGAGTACCATATCTTTTAAATCTACCAAAACTCTGGAAGTTTTATTTTTTACTAAGGTTTCTAATAACAATTCAGTGCTTTCCCGAAATTGGGTACTGGTTGCATAACCATTCCATATACATATTACAGCATCAACACCAGGGTCGTAATTGATTTTATAGATTTCAGTTGGTTCCATATTTATTTTAGTTGTTATTTATCCTGCCGGTTACCTGCAAATAAACAGTAATGGCCAGTTTATAATTTGTTTTTGCTTCGGTAAGTTTGTCGGCGGTTTCTGTTTGCAATGCCAGGGCTTCCAGTAAATCAGAAATGGTAACTATACCATTATTATAACTGTCCCGGTTTACTTTCAGATTTTCATCCGCCTGATTTGTTGTTTGTTCCATAATCATTATTTGCTGATAGGCTTCAGTTACATCGGTCCATGCTTTTTCCATCTGAAGTTTTAACAAGCCCTTCCTGTCTTCAAAAGTATTTTTGGTTATTTGTTCTTTTATTTTTTGTTCTTTAATGGCATGCTTACCTCCCCACCAATCGGAGATAGGTATAGATACTGTTGCATAAGCAAGGCCGTTGGTTGTAGCATTTACATCCCTGGTAAGGCTGTTGTTATAATAACCTGCAACTCCTACAGCTACCTGTGGCAGATAATCACCCTTTTTCATTTCCGTTTGCAAACGGGCTGCCTCTACAGATTGTTCTAATAAACGGTATTCCGTTCTGTTTTTCAAAACCGAATCGCTGACAACATAAAAAGTATAAGGGTTTTCGATTACTTGTAAATCATCCTGTAAAGTCAACGTGGAATCGTAATCAATGCCAATCGTTTGGCAAAACTGCATCAAAGCCAGTTTCTTGCCATTTTGCAATTTTATTTTATTAATCTGCAATTCGCTTTGTTTTAGCTGCACTTTTAGTACATCATTCTTAATAATCAACCCTGCTTTAAAAGCATCGTTCACTTGTTTGGCAATAGCCCTTAATAAATCTTCATATTTATTGAGAGTCTTTTTTTTCTCCTGTAAAGTAACCAGTTGCCAGTATTGCTGTTCTGTTTTGAGTAATACTTCGTTTTCAGCCAGCTTTTGTTGTTTTTCTTTTACTTCTATATTTAGTGCAGCCAGTTTGTTCCCGGTTTTAATTTTTCCGCCAGCATAAACCGGCTGTGTAACATTCAACAGTCCCAGTCCCATTTTTTTTAAAATGCCAATAGACGCATCCGGGAAATAAGCAAACTGTGTAGCATTGGGCAGGTTTGCCGGGTTGCCATCATACACGGGTAGGTTTCCACCTTTCAGATCCATCTTTAATAACGGGTCTATGGCATACATTCCAAATGCTGTTCCGCTCACTTTAGGAAAATAATTGGTAAAGGCATTTTTTTTTGTTTCCTGTGCTGCATTAATTTCAAGAATGCTGTTTTTAATGGCCATATTATTTTTAATGGCTAAATTTTTACTTTGTTGCAGGCTAAGTATAGTTTGGCTATACCCGGTTACAGAAAAAATCAGCGCAATACCAATGATGATTATTTTATTCATTTAAGAAATTTTAAGCATGAGTTTTTTTAAGTGATTGATAATACACAACGGGTAATACATACAAGGTGAGTATCATAGATACAATAAGTCCAAAGCAAACTACAGCACCTAAAGGCCCCCACAGTGTAGAGCCACTCACAATCATAGGTACCACACCCATGGCAGCGGCAAAAGAAGTTAGGAATATCGGTCGCATTCTGCGTTTGCCGGCAGCAATAGCTGCTTCTGATAATTTCATTTCATGTTTATGGCGTATTTCCTCGGCATAGTCAATAAGAATGATACCATTACGTACTACAATACCCAGCAGGCTCATTATACCAAGAAAAGAAGTAAGCCCAAAGGGATAACCTGTTATTAATAATCCTAAAGCAGCACCCGGTAAACTCAGTGGCATAGTCATCATTACCAGGAATACCAGTTTTGGTTTTCTGAACTGGAACAACAGAATGAAGAATATCAACAAAATACCTGCAAGCAGGGCCTTGCTCATTGGGACATAATTTTCTACTTCGCTTTCTTCTTCGCCACCGTAAGTGATATTAACTGCTGGGCTGGTTTTTATTTTTTTGATATCCTCTTTGAGTTCTGCCAATACTTTGTATGGAAGTATGTCTCTATTTACATCGGCTCTTACGGTAATGGTTTTTATCCCATTTCTGCGAATAATTTGTCCTTCGCTCCAATCATTTGTAGTAGTAGCTACCTGGCGAACCGGGACTGTCGCATTTAACAACGGCGAGGTTACATTTTGATTTCCGATATCATCATAACCATTTCTTTTATCAACAGGATTAAGAATTTTCACTTCAACCGGATAATCTCCTTCCCAAATAGTGCCTACGGGAAACCCGGAAAAGCCAGCTGCTATGGAAGTAGCGATGATGCCTTTTGTTAATCCAATTCTATTGGCGAGTTCATTATTTACATTTACAGTTACGCCCTGTCGCGGGTTTAAATAATCGGTTCTTGCCCAAATCACAGCCTCATTTTTTTTCATGATGGCTTTTACATTGTCTGCAATGGCTTTTATAGAATCTATGTTATTACCCGAAATTCTTACCTCTATTGGTGCAATCGTACTTAATAAATCCAATTGCTTCATACGCACATACGCATTGGGGAATGCATCTCTTTTTGTTTTTTCATATTCTCCCAGCAAAGCAACGGCGTCTTCCGAAGTTTTGGTATTAACAACTAATTGGGCATAATTTTTTGCTGGGAAGTTAGGTGCATATGTAGTGTGAAAACGGGGTGAACTGGTACCTGTGAATGATGCCACATTCAATACCCGTTTGTCGTGCATCAGCATTTGCTCCATAGAATCGGCCACCGCTGCTGTTTGTTGCAGCGTATAGCCCTCAGGCAGGTAAATTTCTACTGCAAATTGGTTTCTTTCTACTTTTGGAAATAACTGGCGGGGAATAAATGCAAAGATTAACCCACCTGATACTGTAATTAAAATACCTGTAATGATGGTAGTCCTGGGAAAACGAAATACCCGTTCAAGTGTATAATCGTACCCTTTCTGTAACCAATCCAAAGGAGATTTCCTTGTTGATTTTTTTTCATCTTTTTTGACACCCTTTTTAATGAACACATAATTCATATAAGGTACCAGCAAAAAAGCGATCAAAAGGGAAGTTAATAATGCTACTCCTATTGTAATGGGTAAAGATCCTACGAAATCACCTGTCATCCCCGAAAGGAAAAATACAAGTGGCACATAAGTGGCAATGATGGCAAATGTGGCCGTTAACACAGGAACAAAAAGTTCTGTAGCGCTTTTCCATGCTGCGTTCCAGGGAGTATCACCGTTGTCAAGTTTTTCTACATGGCTGTCTATAACTACAATCGCATTGTCCACAACCATACCCAACACCACAATAAGGCCTGCCAATGAAACGGTATGCAGTTCAATTCCCAGCAGGTACAATACGCCGATGGTTATAAAGATGGAAATAGGTATAGTAACACCAGCGACTGCTGCTACCCTGAAAGGCAGGAATAACATGGTTACCAGAATAACCGCAATAATTGCAATAAAAAATTCCTTAAGAAAATGAACAATAGAATAATCAACTGCAGCAGGCATATCCGCAATCTTATCTAAATTAATATCCGGTGGAATTTGGGTTTTAATATGGATAAGCGCTTTATCCACTTCTTTACCAAAATCAACAATGTTATACCCCGTTTGCATTTCCAGGGAAACCAGCAGGCTGTTTGCTCCGTTATTTTTAATGTAAGCATCAGGTTCTTTGTACTCCCTTACAACCTTTGCAATATCTTTTACACGGATGATATTGCCTCTTGGATCGGCATAAACAATTTGATTTTTTATATCTTCTTCAGATTTAAAATTGGCAGGAATATGAATGGGAGTGATCAGTTGGGAATTATCCAGTTCTCCCCCATAATAAACGGCTCCTTCCAATTGCAAGGCCGCAAGTACCGAAAACGGACGTACCCCATAGTAAGCCAGCTTATCATTATCAAGGTAAATGGTTATCTGTTCCGGCTGTAATCCGAAATGTTTTACTTTGGATACGGCTTTTATTTTACGAAGTTCAGTCTCTATAATTTTAAGCTCCTTTTCTAATTCCTTATATGTTTTACTATCAGATTGGACAGTAAGTAAAATAGCAGATGTTGAACCAAAATCGTTATTGGCAATTAACGCCACTACCTGTGGTGGCAATTGCATCTTTAATTCGCTAAGTCCAAATTTTATTTTATCCCAAAAACCATCCGGGTCTTTTACATTATCATTCACTTCTACAAAAACAATAAGCATTCCTTCTTTTGAAATGGAATAGGTTTTTTCTCTTTTTACTTCTTTAAAGCCATAAAGGAAATTTTCAACTTTGGTAGCTAATTGGTCTTCTACCTGCTCAGAAGTGGCACCGGGATAAACCCCTATTATTAAACCTTGTCTGATGGTAAATTCAGGAAATTCATTTCTTGGCATTACCCATAATGCAAAGGCTCCGAACAGCACCAGCATAGTGGTAATTATGATGGCAATTTGCTTATGCCTCATTGCCAATTCTATAACATTAACTTTTGTTCTTTTCATAGTATTAGCGGATGATATTGATGGATGATCCGGGTTGCAATTTGTTTTGCCCCGATACAATTACTTCGTCTCCCTCTTTTAGGTTTCCGGCCACTAATACCTGTTGCCCAATTAATGCGATGGTTTTTACTTCTCTTTTTTGTGCTGTATTATTATCAATAACATATAAAAATTGATTACCCTGCACATCATTTTGCAGGGCTTTGTTTGAAACAAGAAGACCGGATGCGTTTGCTTCGGAAGAAATGGATACAGCGCAAACCATACCTGGTTTGATATTGCCCTTTGAGTTTTGTAATTCTATTTTCACCGGATAGGTATGTGACAGCATATCCGCAGAAACACCAATTTCCTGTACAGTTCCGGACATGGTTAGCGAAATGGCTGCTATATGTATCGTTGCCAATGTTCCTTTTTTGAATGAACTGATTTCATTTTCGGGCACAGGTATTTTTACATATACTTTTTGTATATCTAATAAATCAAAAGCGGTCATACCGGGCAAAACATTTACTCCGGTCATAATGTTTTTTTTACCAATTACTCCATCTGCCACCGCATATAGGTTACCATCTGCTATTCCTTTTTTTGCAATAGCGGTTGCTGCTTTAGCCTGGTTTAATCCTGTTTCTATTTCCACCCATTTTATTTCGGGATATGTGCCATTTTCTTTCATGGGCTTAAGTCTGTTATATGCATCTTCTGCCTGTTGTTGCTTTTGAAGCGCCAACTGGTAAGTATTTTCGGAAGTAGAAGAATTGAGTTTTGCCAGTAATTGGCCTTTGCGGACATACTGCCCTTCCTCAACAAAAATTTGAGTAACTGTTCCCATCGTAGCAAAGCTGAGTGGCGTGTTTTGCCTGGCCTCCACCATTCCTGAATAGCTTACTGAATAGTCACCTCCATATATGCTTACTTTCTCCACTTGTACATTGAAAGCTGTACTTAGATTTTGCTTTTGCTGGTTGTTTTTCCGCTCAGAACACCCGGCTAATGCTATTGCCAAAAGGATGAAGCCGTACTTATTTTTTTTCATTTTTTATACTCAGTTTAGATTACGTTTCGAACAAATTGGTATTTTAGTCTATAATCCTGTCAAAAAAAATGCTTTCTGAAAAGCATGATTGTAAATAATTTATGTTACCGGAACATCAACTTAATCCTTTGGCTATAATAGATACCAGCATATCGGCCTTGTTGGCCAGTGTAGTATATTTGTTTTTGGTGATCACTTCCATTTCCACTCCCCGTACACAGGTCACCAAAAGTTCGGCCAATACATCAATGTCATTTTTATCTGAAAACCTAAACAATTTATTTTCAACTCCCTGTTTTAATATTGAAGCAATCAACATTGTTTCCTCATGATCGTACCTTTCTCTGAGTTTCGAAAACTCCTTGTTTATATCAATGGATGGTGAAGCTGTTTCAAAAGCAAACCGGTATAAATTAAGCCTTTGCTTTAGCGTTTTTATTTTTACAACTATGTATGTTTTCAATTTTTCAATAGGGCCCTTCGCTTTGTCCACAGCCTTTTTTACCCCTGTAAAAAAATCGTCTATCTCCTGGCTGATTACTTCATCAAATATTTCATCCTTACAGGTATAATAATGGTAAAGGGTGCTTTTCCCTTTGCCAGCCGCTTTGGCAATATCCTCCATAGTGGTTTTGCTAAAACCATACTGCTGAATGAGCTTTTTAGCTGCGTCAATTATTGACTGATTAACAATTTCATTCCGTTCCATAATTATTACAATTAGACCAAATTCGTATTATAGTCTGCAAATGTAATGCATTTTTATATCAACCATTATTTTTTTCGCAATATCGTTTTAGCTGTGTTATTTGTGGAGCTGGGTATCAACAGAATAAAAAAACAGTTACTCTGTCAATTCACCAGTAGCAAATTGATAAGAACGTAAAATAATTTTTTTGGCAATCAAAATCTCATCTTCATTTCTCGGCGCATAGAGCATAATAAAATTTGGCGGAAGCCACCCTTTATAAACAACAGGGTGCAATTCGCCCCAACCTTTTTCAATTACATACCTGGCATCTTCAACCGGTAATCCCAGGTGCATACTTCCATCAGGTGCAGGATGAAAATGGGCAAATTCGTTTTCAACCATAAAGGCATTACAATGGCTGCACATTTTATCTTCTGCAAGGCAGATTGCCTGTGCGCCGGGGATAGAAATCTTACTGGGTTCCTTTGATATATTTGATAAATCAGTAAATGCCCAATGCATTAAGTCGTCTATAATTTTTCTATCAACCGGTTGTTGATTAATTTGTATGTGTGGATTTGATGGCGTTGTAGTTGGCTTTACGCCTTCTCTTACTGGTAATTCAAATATAACTTCGTTCATCTCAGTATAGTTTTAAAAACAATTTTACCCAATTCTAAAACACCTGTTGCTAAATGCAGGTAATACTTCTTCAAAGCTGTGTTCTATATTTTCACTTTCATCCATCATGGCTAAACTGTATATCAAAGGCACATAATGGTCTGGTGTAGGAGCAGCCATCATACCTAACTTTTGTTTTTTGTAATGCACTATACTTTGTATATCCCGCTTATCTAATTGTTGTTTTATCCATTGGTCAAATTCAATATCCCATCCATAGGGTGTCATGTTGCCTTTAAAAAATCGTTTGCCTGCTTCCTGCAAATTATGCACGACAGCCCCACTACCAATAATCAAAATGCCTTTTTCACGCAAGGGTTTTAATTGTTTTGCTAAATCAAAATGATATTGTGCCGATTGGTAATAATCAATACTCATTTCAAATACCGGCACATCTGCTTTTGGAAACATATGTTTCAGCATGGGCCATGCGCCGTGGTCTAACCCCCATTCGGTTGTTGGCTGAACTGTTGGAATGAGTTTACTTACTTCTTTTGCGGTTTCGGGTGAACCTGGTGCAGGATATTTTTGAGTATAATATTCCGGCGGAAAGCCGTAATAATCATAAATAGTTTCGGGTGCAGCAGTCACGTTTACCAACGTGCCTTTGGTACACCAATGAGCCGAAATTACCAATATGGCTTTTATTTCATTTTCTTTCCTCACTTTTTCACCCACCTGTGCCAATGAAGTTAAAAATGGATTAGCATTTAGCCCTAATGGAATATCCATCGGGTTGCCATGCGAAGTAAACAACACCGGCATTTTATCGGATGCTGCAAAAGAAGATGTAATAGTTGATAATGCCTGTAATTTCATTGTTTGAGTGGCTAATGGGGTTAACGCTAATATTTTTAAAAAATCTTTGCGTTGCATACAATTGCTGATTACCTGCTTTGAAATACTTATATTTCATTTCTCTGCACACTATAAACACATCTTGCAAGAGCTACTGGTTCTTCTTTTTCATTTTGAAATAATTCTACATCCACTTTAATAATCGTCTTCCCGTTTTTTATTATTCTTGCTTTTGCATATATATCAGCTTTAACGGCAGCATGTAAATAATCTAACCGCATATCAACTGTATTCAGCCTGTCTTTTTCAGAATGTAATGTTGTTGCTCCGGCTATTCCTCCTGCGGTATCGGCAATGGCAGCGAGGATACCTCCATGCCATCTGCCCTGTATAAAATCACCTATAAACTCTTCTTTGAAGGGAACATGAATAGAAACATATCCCTCCTCCATATCAACAATCTTCAGGCCGAGTATTTTATTGGCGGGCATTAAATTTTCAATGGCATATTTCAGCAACTGGAAATTGTTATTTTGTTCTTTCTCTTTCATAAAACTCCGGTAATGCAATTTATTTAAGCGTAGCCAAAATAAATGGATTTCTTACAAATCCTGTAACCCAAACTAGAACCAATATTGCCAATTGGATAATAAAAGGTTCGGCATGAGACATGTGTACTATTATAGCGCCACCCATGTGTGCACTTAATAAAAGTACCCCATAGATATTAGTACGTGGAAATAAGAAAAGAAGTGTAGCAATAATTTCTCCACAGGCAACTATTATCCGCCAATTGCCAAGGCCCCATCTTTCAAAATTGGCAGCCATTTCTGGCATCATAAATTTTGCGTAGCTACTGAATAAAAGCATTGCTGCAATTAAACCGGCAAGTACCCATCCTGCAATTTTTCTATTTCTTGATAACATAATTGATTTAGTTTTTAGTGTTTACAATTGGGGTTATTCAATGAAAAGATTCCTCAGCATGGTCATTGATTCGAATATTCTTTCGCTCATGATTTTCTGCTCTAAAATCAAAGCAGAAAATAAACGGTTACTGTAATAATCAATCCTGCGCCCAAAGCATAGGACAGCAATTGCCAGGCTCTTGCTCTGTCCTTTGTTCTGAACTCTTTCTGCTCAATGCTATCGGTTTTGCCCACATCTTCAAAATTGAATAAGTGCCCCAATCCGAAATAAACACAGAACTTGTTATATGCCTGAATGAAGCCGGTTGCCCCCGCCACTGCTGGAACAAAAACCAGCAGACGCCATGCTTTAGGTGCATCCAGCATCCAAAGCAGCATTATGGCAACAAGGGTTAAAATTAATCCTGTCCATCCTCCTGTCTTTCGCCTTTTTATTTCTTCACGCCCCATATTACATACACCAGGGATATATTTATTTTCCATTTTATTTAGTTTGATGAATAATAAAAGCGCTCATTAATAATCTGCCCATCCTTCCATCTTTGCACTGCCACCTGGCAAATTTTCATGCGGGGGGCACCTTTATAAGTAACCTCCATTTCCCATTCTACCATTGTTACATTTTCGCCAACTGCAACCGCTTTCACTTCAGCGCCATGGAAAGCATCAACCATTTGCATAGTTTGTATTTCTCTTTCCCTATTGGCAACCTTGCCAATAGTAGGCGGTTTAGAGTTCTCCTGCATTACCACGTCTTCGTGATAATATTTATCGAAAGCATCCATTTGCAGCCCGGAAAGAATCATTTGATTCAGGTCCTCGATTTTTTCTTTTAAGTTCATAGTCTTTATTTTTAATTGTTTTTATTTGTTGGCATTGAATAAACAGCCTGTAGAAAATCTTTCAGCTCAAGTGGTTTATGCCCTATCAAATTTTCTAAAGTATTGTCTGCATAATCAAATTCGCCGGCCTTCATTGAAGCGGCAATACTCGTCATCATTTCGGCAACATCTTCGGGCAAGCTGTGCTGTAGCATACCTTTTTTTAAATCTTCAGGAGAAATATCAATATAACCAACCGGTTGCCCGGTTATATCTGAAAGCATAGCTGCAATATCTTTAAATGTATAAGCCGCTGATGCTGTAATATTATAAACCTTGTTTCGGTGGGCAGATGGATTGGAAAGTACCACAGCATTGGCTTCTGCCATATCGTTTCTTGAAGCAAAATTTATTTTTGCGTTTCCTGCACTGTAATATATGGTGCCGGTTTCCCTGAAATTACCAAGCAGCATCGGTAAAAAATCGCAATAATAGGTATTGCCCATGATTGTATATGCAATACCTGATGCTTTAATATCCGCTTCTGTTTTTACATGATCAATACCAGACGTGAATTTTGATTCAGGTGAGGATTTTAAAATACTGGTATAAACGATATGCTTTATTCCACTTGCTTTGGCAGCTTTTATTACATTTTCGTGCTGTTGATAGCGCCCGGTTACAGAACTGGCAGAAACAAATAAAAGCGTGTTAACCCCTTGCATGGCCATCAGCAGCGAATCATAGTTAAAGTAATCTCCAATAGCAATATCTACTCCTTTGGCTTTAAGAGCAACCCCTTTTTCTTCGCTGCGAACAAGTGCCCTGATGGCGGTTTCTGGATTTTTTTTCAATAAAAACCCGATAGTGGATGAACCTAAATGACCATTTGCTCCTGTAACTAAAATCATAATATATTTTTAATAAAACAAAGCTAAACCTAAAATGGTTTATTTTTGTAACCGGTTTACTTTAGGAAACCGGCCTGCATAATAATAACCTTTAATTCCATAATATGGTAACAGTAAAAAAGCAACCCGTTAAAAAAGAAGAGTGTACCCAATATATGCTGCCATTGCGTGATGCCCTGAATGTATTGAGCGGGAAATGGAAAATTATTATACTACTGGCTTTATCTATGAAGGATTACAGGTTTAAAGAGTTGCAGGGAGAAATTGACGGCATTGCCGCAAAGATGCTTTCTAAAGAGCTAAAAGAATTAGAAGCAAATGATTTGGTTAAGCGTACTGTTTATGATACTATTCCTGTTACCGTTGAATACAGCATTACTCCTTACGGGCGGTCCTTAGAAAAAGTGATTGAAGAATTGCGGAAATGGGGGTTATACCACAGGAAAAGAATAATGAAATAAATTAACGTGAGTTTTTTCCAATATTGCTCTATTCTTTTGGTAACGCCCCTTTTCTTTAGTCTTTCAGCAAGGGCCGGCAGTAATAATTCCAGATCCATAATGCGATGATTCTCTGTTTTAGGCTTTTCAATCAAAAATGCGCTTGCCAGTCCGGCATCACTCATCGCTTCAATATATCATCGTCAACCTTAATGAAACAAATTGCAGGAGATATTTTTTAAGCGTATTACGTGCAATACTGCTGCTGTTGCTGATAAACTTGCTGGCTCTGCCTGTGACGCATACAGTCTTAATAATTCTGTTTTATACATATCAATGTGTTTGTTGGACATAGGTGATATCGGTTTTTTTTGTGAAAACTTCCGCTTATTATCCTACAAAAACATTTGATTGTTTATCTCATTTTACAGTGGGTCAATTTGCGTGGGTTTTTCAATAGTCTAATTAATAAATTTTTCTTGTATTCTAAATGCTAAGAAAAAAATATTTTTTTCTTAACATTTAATACTAATTTTACAATAGTTCACTCATCAACTGTTCAGCTATGAATTGTAATGAAATGCCCGATACACTGGGCTTTATGATTATTTATACAGGTAAAATGCTTTTGAAAAATATTAATAATGGATTTGCTACTCTAAATTCAGAAATAACTTTTGAGCAAATGGGGGTCTTATATTTTATCTCCAAAAACAGTGAAAAAAAAATGATCCAACAGGATATTGCTGAATTGATTAATAAAACCAAATCTGCCGTATTACGGATAATTGATATTCTTGAAGAAAAGAAATTCTTAAAAAGAGTGGCCATGTTAAACGACAGAAGAAAGAACGTAATAGAATTAACAGAAAAAGGTTGGGAAATAATAAAAAAAATGCACGAAAAATTTTTAGAACTGGATACACAGCTTAATGACGGAATTACAAAGGATGAGCAGGAAAAATGCATATCTGCAATATTAAAAATTCAGGCAAAATGCAATCAATAATGAGTTGGTATAAATAAGTTGGGGCTTCCATTTGCAACATTTATAAAGCTGAAAAAATGAACAATAAGGCATTAAGTAAAAAAGTAAACTCCTTTACAATTGTAGAAAAACTAAAAGCTGCTGGTTTATATCCTTTCTTCAGGCCACTTGAATCTGACCAGGATACAGAAGTGATCATTAGTGGTAAGAAGGCTCTTATGTTTGGCTCAAACAGTTATCTTGGGCTTACAAACCACGCTTATATTAAAGAATGTGCCAAAAAGGCGATAGATAAATATGGTAGTGGTTGTGCCGGATCAAGGTTTCTCAACGGAACACTGGATCTGCATCTTGAATTGGAAGAATCACTGGCAGATTTTGTTGGGAAAGAAGCAGCTCTTGTATTTAGCACCGGCTACCAGGTAAACCTGGGTGTCATTTCAGCATTAGGCGGCCGTGGCGATTACCTGTTTCTGGACGAGCACAATCATGCTTGCATAATAGACGGAGCCCGGTTATCCTTTGCCAAAACTTTCAAATATGATCATTCAGACATTTCCAGTCTTGAAAAATTACTTCGCAACGTTCCAATAGAATCATTTAAATTAATTGCCACTGATGGGGTTTTTAGCATGGAGGGTGATATAGCATTACTTCCACAAATAACCCAATTAGCAAATAAATACAATGCCGCAGTATTTATAGATGATGCTCACTCTTTAGGAGTGCTTGGACCCCAAGGCCGGGGAACCGCGGCCTATTTTAATGTAACCAACGAAGTTGATTTAATAATGGGCACTTTTAGTAAATCGTTGGCTTCTATTGGGGGCTTTGTTGCTGCTGACAAAAATGTTATTGAATACCTGAAACATCATGCAAGAACACTTATGTTTAGTGCAAGCATATCCCCTGCTTCTGCAGCAAGTGCGTTAGCAGCAATAAAAATCCTAAACGAAAATACTGGCCTGATAGAAAGGCTTTGGGAGAATACACAATATGCTATCAATCGCTTTAAAAACGATGGCTTTGACATTGGCCTTACTGAAACCCCCATCATTCCAATTTATATAAGAGACAATGAAAAAACATTTTTGATGGCAAAAAAACTCATGAATGAAGGGGTTTTTGTGAACCCTGTTGTTTCACCTGCCGTAAAAAATGAGAATTCGCTGATCCGTTTTTCTTTAATGGCTACACATTCCATTGAACAGATAGATTTTGCTATAGATAAAATAATAAAAATAGCCGGTCAACTAGATTTGAAGATTTTCCAAACCGAAAGAGCATGACCTATATTGTACCTGTAACAAAAAAAAGCCTGCTACGTAAGTTTATTGATTTCCCCCATACTCATTATAAAAATGATGAACATTATGTCCCTGAACTTTTCATTGCGCAAAGGGATATATTAACCCCCGGCAAACATCCTTTTCATGAACATTCTGAAATCCAATTGTTCTTGGTTTATGAGAACCTTAATATAATGGGTAGGATTGCTGCAATATTAAATAAAAATCACAATCAAATTAATAATACTAAACACGGTTTTTTTGGGTTTTTTGATTGTGTGGATGATTCTGAAATTGTTTCAAAATTATTTGATGCAGCTATAACCTGGTTAAAATCTAAAGGTGTAACAAATATTATCGGACCAGTTAATCCTTCCACCAATGATCCGTGTGGAATACTTGTAGAGGGGTTTGAGATGCCACCGGTAGCTATGATGACGTATAATAAGCCATATTACAGTGAATTACTGGAATCCATTGGCTTTATAAAAAAAACCGACCTGTTGGCTTACTACTTAGATACAAAAAAAGTAAATACAAGGTCTTTGCAATTACAGGAGGCCTTGCTAAAAAGGCTTTCCCGGAAAAACATAATTATCCGGCAGATCAACCTGAAGGATTTTGGGAACGAAGCGATAAAACTTAGAGAAGTATATAATGCAGCCTGGGATAAAAATATGGGCTTTGTGCCTATGACAGACAAAGAATTTAAATATTTAGCCAAAGATCTAAAATTAATACTTGATCCAACGTTTTGTCTTATCGCTGAACATGATTCTAAGATTGTTGGTTTCGCCCTGGCTATACCAGATATAAACCAGGTTTTAAAAAAAATCAAGAGAGGCAGGTTGCTTCTGACAGGTATTTTCAAATTGTTATTCGGTAAGAAAAAAATAAATCAAGTAAGGGTTTTGGCATTAGGCGTCATTGATGGCTATAAGAAGTTGGGAATAGAAGCTTGTTTTTACGCATCCATCATAAAAAGTGCTGCCGAAAAAAATATGGTGGGCGGTGAGGCTTCATGGGTACTTGAAAATAATTACCTGATGAATAAGGGTATTCAAAGTATTAATGGACGGATATATAAAAAATACCGGCTTTACGAAAAGGCAATATGAAAGAAAAAGTCTTAATAACAGGTGCCAGCGGTTTTCTGGGCTTTCATTTAATTGAAGCAGCCCTGGCGAATAATTTAGATGTATATGCGGCTGTCAGGATAGGCAGCAATATAGATCACCTTAAAAACTTGCCTATTACTTTTGCATATCCTGATTTTACCAATTTATTCAAATTACGAAATGAAATTATTGCTGGGCAATATGATTATATAATTCATGCAGCAGGTCTTACTAAAGGTAAGAATGAAGAGGAATATAACATGGTAAATGCGCAATATTCATTAACCTTGGGTAAGGCTGCACAAACACCCCAGGCAAGTATAAAAAAATTTGTTTTTATTAGTAGTCTTGCGGCTGTTGGGCCACTAGATAAATATTCGAACAACATAAATGAACTAACGCCGGAAAACCCGGTAACATCTTATGGGAAAAGTAAATTATTGGCTGAAGGTATGCTTCAACAATTGACTTTGCCTTTAATAATCTTACGGCCCACTGCTGTATATGGACCACGGGATAAAGACATTTTTATAATGTTTAAAGCCATAAAAAGAGGTGTTGAAATTTACTTAGGTAAGCAAAATCAGCGATTGAGTTTTATTTATGTAAAGGATGTAGCAAATCTTGCCATTGCAGCCTTATTTAGCGACCGAAAAGGAGTTTATAATATTACTGATGGCAATAATTATACCCGATATGACCTTGCTATTTATTTAAAGCAATATCTGAACCAAAAAACAATAAAGTTTCATTTGTCAAAAAATGTAGTTAAAATAACTGCATTTATTTTGGAATATTCTATGAGAATGTTTAATAAGACTTCTGTTTTAAATAGAGAAAAGTTAAATGAACTCTTGGCTAATAATTGGGCATGCGATATAAAAAAGGCAAAAAATGAATTAGGCTTTGTGCCAAAGTATGACCTTGATAAAGGCCTGAAAGAAAGTGTGGATTGGTACAGGCAGAATAAATGGCTATAAAGCAATTTACACATAACATTAAATTAATAAAAATGAAAGAACAAGTATTACCAGCAGAAGGGAAATTAGGTATCCTAATGCCTGGTCTGGGAGCCGTTGCTACTACTGTTATTGCAGGTGTAGAAGCTGTAAGAAAAGGGATGGCTGAGCCTATTGGCTCACTAACGCAAATGAGTAACATACGCCTGGGAAAACGTACAGAAAACCGTTTCCCCAAAATAAAGGATTTTGTTCCGTTAGCAAATCTGGCCGACATTGTATTTGGTGGTTGGGATATTTATGAAGACAACGTTTATGAAGCTGCAATGACAGCAAAGGTTTTAGAAATAAATCAATTGCAGCAACTTAAATCCGAATTGGAGCAAATAAAACCAATGCCTGCTGTTTTTGATAAAGAGTACGTAAAAAACCTTGATGGTAATAATATAAAACAAGCTGCGAGTAAATTCCACTTGGCTCAATTGTTAATGGATGATATCAGGGATTTTAAAAAAATCAATAATTGCAGCAGGATTGTAATGGTTTGGTGTGCTTCAACAGAAAAATATATTGAGACTTCTGCTGTTCACCAGAGCCTGGAGTTATTTGAAATAGGCCTGAAAAATAATGATGAAGCCATTGCCCCAAGTATGATATATGCTTATGCAGCTTTAAAATTAGGAATACCATTTGCAAATGGAGCCCCTAATTTAACAGTTGATATTCCGGCTTTGATGGAATTAGCAAAGCAAACCAATACCCCGATAGCAGGTAAAGATTTTAAAACAGGACAAACACTCATGAAAACAATTCTTGCTCCTGGTTTGCAGGCAAGGGCATTAGGAGTAAGCGGTTGGTTTTCCACGAACATACTCGGGAACAGAGATGGAAAAGTTCTGGATGCGCCAGAAAATTTTAAAACAAAGGAAGTTTCAAAATTGAGTGTTTTAGATCAGATTTTCCAACCGGAATCAAATCCTGTTTTATATGGAGACATGTACCATAAGGTTCGGATTAATTATTATCCACCCCGCGGCGATAGTAAAGAAAGCTGGGACAATATTGACATTTTTGGTTGGTTGGGCTATCCAATGCAGATCAAAATAAATTTTTTATGCCGTGATTCAATCTTAGCAGCCCCTATCGTGTTAGATCTTGCTTTATTTATGGATTTAGCTAAACGGGCAGGTATGAGTGGTATTCAGGAATGGCTTTCATTTTATTTAAAGTCACCTCAAACTTTACCTGGACTGCCACCGGAACATGATATTTTTAAACAATTAATGAAACTTCAAAATACATTAAGACACATGATGGGTGAAGATTTAATTACTCATCTTGGATTGGACTATTACCAGGAACTTATTGAAGAACTATGATTAACCTTTCAAATGCAATAGCTACTGTATGTGGTATAGGATATATTAAAAAAGGAGCAGGAACAGCCGCATCAGTAGCTTTTTGTTTTGCATGGTATTTTATCCCCGCCTTACCACTTTGGGTAAAGCTTTTAAGCTTAGTCATTATTTTATCCTTAGGGGTTTGGAGCGGAAATAAAATGGAAAAAATTTGGGGGAAAGACAGCAATAAAATTGTTATTGACGAAGTAGCAGGAATGATGCTTGTTTTAATATTTATCCCTACTAAACAAATATTTATTCTGGTAGCATTAGTTCTTTTTCGTTTTTTTGATATTGCGAAACCGTTTGGTATAAAAAAAGCAGAGTTATTACCAGGCGGGTGGGGTGTAATGGCGGATGATGTTGTTGCCGGAATTTATTCCCTGATTATAATTAGGATAGGCATCATACTGAATTTTATTTAAAATGTTTACTTTTTTAAAAGCCAATATATCATCCCTTATTGCATCAGTTAGTGATTATTTGATTACAATTATTGCTGTGCAACTATTCAGTACCAATCCAGTCATCGGGGGTATTATTGGAACTACTTGCGGGGGTGTAATTAATTTTTTAATAGGGCGGCATTGGGTTTTTGTATCTAAATCTGCTAATGGGTATATGCAGGGATTAAAATATTTACTTGTTTGGTGTGGAAATCTCGTATTGAATGCATCGGGTATGTACCTGTTTACAAAATTGGGCACCAATTATATAATTGCAAAAGTAGTAACCTCATTAATGGTTGCTCTAGCTTATAATTATCCTTTGCAAAAGCATTATGTTTTTAAAACGATAGAATAATGAAACAAAGGGAAAGGATCAGATATAAATATCTAACCGTGTTTACATTCCAGGTATTATTATGGGCAAACGTTTGTTTTGCACAAACTACTGTTGTAAAAGGAATTGTAAAAGATGCAACTACTATGAAGCCCCTATCATTTGCGAGTGTTTATTTTGAGGGTGGGAAAGGCGTAATGACTGGTGAAGATGGTAGTTATTCAATTGAAACACAGAGAAAAAATCTTACAACGCTTATATTTTCCTATACAGGATACAGAAAGGTATCAAAGGAAATTCTACCGCAGCAACAACAAATTGTAAATATAGAACTGGAGCCAGCAGGGCAATTAACTGAAGTAGTTGTCAAAACTAGGCGAAGAGGAAAATATAGTAACAGGAATAATCCCGCAGTGGAGTTAATAGATCTGGTTATTGAAAATAAAAAAAAAAATAGGATAACATCGTATGATTTTGTACAATATCAGCAATACGAAAAAATGGCGCTTTCGCTGACTAATAAACCTGAAAAGATGATGAAGAACAGGTTATTCAGAAATTATAAATTCGTTTTAGAAAATGTAGATACTTCTACGTTATCGGGTAAATCTTTATTACCAATATACATATCAGAAAAGCTGTCAGAAAGATATTTGAGTAGATTTCCTCAACGTGATAAAACAGTTTTTTTAGGAGAGAAAAAAGTCAATTATGGAGATTTTCTCGACAACAATGGGATTAATCAATATCTGAATATGTTATATGCCGATATAAATATTTATGACAATAACATTAATATCCTGGCTTCCCAATTTTTAAGCCCCATAGCAGATATGGGGCCAGCATTTTATAGGTATTATATAAGGGACACAGTCGAAATAAATAAAACCAAGCTTATAAGACTTTATTTCACTCCTAAAAATCCTAATGACTTGATTTTTCGTGGCACCATGTTTATCACTTTGGATGGTAATTACAGTGTGCAAAAGATTGATATGACCATAAGTAAAAATGCCAACCTGAATTGGACCAGGGAACTAAGAATAAGCCAGGATTTTGAAAAGGCATTTGATGGTCGCTATCATGTAATAAACAGCACAATGATCGCAGAGTTTGCACTTACCAAAAGTTCATCGGGGGGTATTTTGGGAGAACGAACAGTTATGCTTAAAAATTTTCTGATAAATAAACCTGCTGCTGACAGTGTTTATAATAATAAAGATTTGGTGATTCGTGAGAACCCTTTTGCAAATACTGATAGCTTTTGGGTAGCTAACAGACATACACCACTATCGACTGTAGAAGCTAAAGCATATTATAACATAGACAGTTTAAGAAATATGAAATCTTTTAAAAAGGTAGGAGATATATTCACTTTTCTTTTTTCCGGTTATATAGGCTTTGGCAAATGGGAGTTAGGCAATACAAATACATTTTACAGTTTTAATCCTGTCGAAGGATTTAAACTAAGAGTTGGAGGAAGAACAACTCCAAAATTCAGTAGCAATTTATACTTTGATCATTATGTAGCATATGGTTTTAAAGATGAAAAACTAAAATATCTTGTGGGTGGAACATACTCTTTCAATCATAAATCAATTTATTCATTCCCGCTGAATTATTTACGGGTAAGTTACCAGTATGATACTAAAATTCCGGGCCAGGAACTTCTTTTTTCACAGGAAGATAATCTCTTCTTATCATTTAAAAGAGGGAATAATAACAAATGGCTATACAATAATTATTTAAAAATTGAATATACTCGTGAATTTGGCAAAAACATTTCTTATTCTTTCATTTTTAAGAACTGGAAGCAAACACCAGCAGGGGATATTGTATATAAGAAGATTTCTGACAATACATTAATTCATAATATAACTACTTCGGAAATTTCTGCAGAATTGAGGTGGGCGCCAAATGAACAATTTTACCAGGGTAAAAATTACCGGATACCCATTATCAATAAGTACCCAGTTTTCAAATTAAGGTTCATACAAGGCATCAAAGGACTTATGAATGGAGAATACAACTATCAGAATATTACCTTAAGAACTGATAAAAGATTTTATCTCTCTCAATTGGGCTATGCAGATATGACTCTTGAAGGTGGGTATATATTTGGAAAGCTTTCCTACCCCTTACTCACCATACACAGGGCGAACCAAACCTATGCGTACCAGATCAATTCCTATAATCTAATGAATTTTATGGAGTTTGTTAGCGACAAGTTTATAGCATCTAACATTGATTTTTATCTCAACGGCTTCCTTCTTAATAAAGTACCATTTTTGAAAAAGCTAAAGTTGAGGGAAGTAGCTAGTTTTAAAATTTTATACGGTGGGATAAGAAATGAGAACGATCCTACTAAAAATAACAAGTTACTTAGATTTCCTGAAGACAGTGCTGGACAGCAAACCACTTTTTCGTTTGACAATACACCCTATATAGAATGGAGTATCGGACTAGCAAATATATTCAAACTGATAAGGGTTGATTTTGTGATTCGGGCTACTTATTTGAATAATCCAAACATTTCAAAATTTGGTATTAGGGCTAAAATCAGGTTCGATTTTTAAATGGTAATTAAATACTAAACTACTAAATATGAGAGAGCGGTTGCAACAATTAATTTATTCCGTTATAAATCCTTTTGTAAGGCTATTGATTAAGCTAGGTGTTACACCAAACGGAGTAACAATCTTTGGTTTTTTTTTAAATGTTTGTGTTGCTATTATTTTCATAATCGGAGGGGAAGAAGGCAATCGGGGTGACCTTTCTTATGTAGGATGGGCAGGTGGTTTAATACTTTTTGCTGGTCTTTTTGATATGCTGGATGGTCAGGTTGCGAGGTTAGGAAACATGGGTTCAGCATTCGGTGCCCTATTCGATTCTGTTTTAGACCGCTATAGTGAGTTGGTTATGTTTTTGGGGGTATGTTACTATTTGGTAGCTCATCACTATTTCTTAAGTTCATTATTTGCGTTCATTGCTCTGATAGGTTCTATGATGGTTAGTTATACCCGTGCACGGAGCGAAGGTTTGGGTATTGAAAATAAAGGTGGATTAATGCAAAGACCCGAAAGAGTTGTATTAACAGGAGTAAGTGCTTTAGCTTGCGGAATAACTGCTCATTTCATTGGTGGAAACTATAAGGTATATATAAATGCCATACCTTTTCATGTTTTTGAAACTATGTCCATATTCACACTCCCCATTACAATTATGGCGGTTTTAACAAACATAACCGCAATAAAAAGGCTTTTTGACGCTAAAAAATATTTAGCAAAAAAATAAATTTGAAATGATTCATGATTCATATATCAGATATTTCATAATAACAGGTTTAATTATTATTCCAACTTGTCTTTTAGCACAAATAACTTCTCCATGTGATACTTTTCCTGTTCCTCCAAAAAATAAGTATGATCTGTTTTATTTGCAAAGACAACCAAATGGAAATACAATTGTTGTAGAACTGAATGTTAAAAACGGCAAGGTTGATGAAGAAAATCCTGTACATGTTTACTGGATAAGATTTACCGAAAAGGGGCAGCGGGCCGGATTAAATTATATTCAAAGGACATTTGCTTATGGAATTGATTCCAAAAAAATTAAAGATGGTATTTATGAGTTAAATTTTGTGTCATATAAAAAACAGAAAATACGCTTGGAAAGAGATTCAGAGAATACCTGGCGGGTATTTTATAAATTAGTTAACGGGAGCTTTATTATTCTAAAGAGGATATACTTACATATAAACGGAGGCTCTCTTTGGAGCCCTAACGTTGAGTATGTGGAAATAAAGGGAAACAATCCCTTAACTAACAAAGAAGTAAGGGAAAGAATTAATCTGAAATAAAAATTTATTCCTTGTATGAAAAAGAAATATATATCCAATTCATCAAAGTCTACCAGGATGTTTAAGAATGATATTTTGGAGGCATTATCAAAAGTTCATTTTTCGGTTCCTTTATTTATTTATATACCTGTTGTTTTTTATTTTTCATTTATTGCATTTAAGAAAGGGATTGCCATTGAGCAATACTTAATCTTCTTGATATTTGGGGTGATTGTTTGGAGTGCTGCCGAGTATTTCCTTCATCGGTTTATATTTCACCTTGAGCCAAAAGCGAAATGGGGTAAGCGGTTGCATTTTATATTTCATGGAGTGCATCATGATTATCCAAAAGATGCAAAAAGATTGGTTATGCCCCCTTCAGCAAGCATACCATTGGCAATACTTTTTTATTTTTTATTCTTCGCTATTTTTAACAGCTCACTGAAATTATATTCATTCTTTAGCGGTTTTATTCTTGGTTATTTAATTTATGATATGATGCATTATGCAATTCATCATCACAATTTTAAAAACCATTTGTTAAAAAAAATTAAGCAACATCATATTCTACATCATTACTCTGATCCTTCTAAAGGCTATGGTGTAAGTTCAGCACTATGGGATATTGTATTTAAATCAGGATTCAGAAAAAAATAAAATATGGCCATTGAAAAATATAACTTTCAGAGATTTTCTGCTGCCCGTATTTTTATCATTACTTTCCTTGTTTCCGGCTATCTCGCCTTATCCTGGTTATTAATTGGGTTTAAACCGGATCAGTTAATATTAGCTTCTCTTTTTTGTTTCCTTTATTTCGGTAATCATTTCACCCGTAAATTGATATTGGGCTTTTCAATTTTCATTATTTATTGGATAATATTTGACTACATGAAAACATTTCCCAATTATAAATTTAATACTGTGCACATTGAGGATTTATACTATTGGGAGAAAAATGCATTTGGTATTAAGTCCGGTAGCCTGCTATTAACACCAAATGAATTTTGGAACTTGCATTCAGGTAAACTCCTTGACCTGCTAAGTGGTTTTTTTTATTTATGCTGGGTGCCTGTTCCACTTACGTTTGCTGCCTATCTATTTATTAAAAATAGGCAGCAATTTTTAGATTTTTCACTTACATTTCTTTTGATAAATCTACTTGGGTTTGTTGTGTATTACTCATTTCCAGCAGCGCCACCTTGGTATTTTCAAAAATTTGGCAGTTCATTTTTTCCTTTAACTCCCGGTAATCCTGCTGGCTTGGCAAGATTTGATTTTATTCTTAATACTAAGATATTTGAATCAATATATTCAAAAAGCTCAAATGTTTTTGCAGCTATGCCGTCTCTACATGCTTCGTATCCTTTACTTGTTTTATATTACGGCTTGCGAAATAAAATGGGGCTTCTAAATATATTTTTTGCTGTTATCACAGTAGGAATTTGGTTTGCCGCAGTATATACAGGGCACCATTATGTTCTTGATGTTTTGGCAGGTATTCTCTGTTGTATTTTTGGAATTTTATTATTTAACTGGTTAATAAAAATGAGAGCACCGAGAAGATTAATGGGGGGCTATTATAAGATAATTGGCGGAATTTAGTTTATTTTTTAGGATTCAGAAAAACATATTACATTTGCTTTTGACCAAATGGTCAAACCATTTAATCAAACATGATAATATCTTCGGAATCAGAACTTAAAATCCTGAATGCTGCCCGTAAGGAATTTGAACAAAAGGGGTACAATGGTACCCGAATGCAAAAAATTGCAGATGTAGCCGGAATCAGTAAAGCCTCATTACATTATTATTTCCGCAATAAAGACAACCTCTTTAAAAAGATTTTTGATAAAGCCATTGATGAATATATGCCATTGGTAAATACATGGGCAGATGACCGCCTGAGTTGGGAAGAAAAGGTATTGCGGTTTACCAAAAACTTTATGATATTTAATCAAAAGGAGAACCTATTATTTATCATCAGGGAAATAAACCGTAATCCCGATTTACTAACAGCGAGAATTAAGCACTCAAAATCGCCTAACCGTTTTGTAGCCTATTTTGAACAGATGCTTAAGGAAAAGAAAATCAAACAGGCAGATGTAAGGGTGCTGTACATTATACTACAATCTATTTGCTGTTTCCCTGCAATGAATAGTCAAATGTTTAAAAAGTCACTCCGCTTATCGGATAAGCAATATGCTGAATTGATGCAGGGGTATGCTAAAGCAGCAGCTGACTTCTTTATTAACGCAATTAAAAAATAAAGTATTATATGTATAAAAGCTTTCTATTAATCATCGGAATTGTAAGTTGTTTCATAACCTGCCACGCACAGCAAGCTATTACATTACAGGACCTGATTCAAAAAGCAGAACAGAATTATCCTGCTACCAGTCAAAAGGAATATGTAAAGGCACTCGGTAATCAAAATGAAAGAATTTTTGATATGAGTTTGTATCCCCAGGTAAATGTAACAGGTCAGGCTACTTATCAGAGTGAAGTATCCAAATTCAATATTCCCGGTTCAGGCTTTCCCATATTACCAAAGGATAATTATAATATAGGGATAGATCTTCGGTTTCCACTAACTGAATTTGCTGTTGTTAAGACAAAAAAACAATTAGAACAGGCAAGAACTAACCTTGGAATTAATCAACTCGATGTTGAGCTTCAACGTATACGGGAAAGGGTTACAAATGTTTTCGGAAATATTTTATTACAACAGGAAAACAAAAGGATTTTATTAATCCGTATAGCTGACCTTGAGGCTCAGCGAAAAAAGGTAGCTGTAGGGGTAACCAATGGGGCTATTCTTAAAAGCAATCAATTGGTTTTTGAATCTGAAATATTAACAGCCGAACAAAGAATTTCGGATATTGATGCTGCAGTACTGAGCCTCACTCAGGAGCTTTCAATATTGACCGGTTCTGTAATAAACCCTGATAACATTTTTCAACTACCTGCAACTGATACATTGCAAAAGGCTATAAACCGGCCTGAATTTCTGGCATTCCAATCGCAGAAAGATATTCTTAGTTTACAAAAGGAAGTTTTAAAAAAAGAAAATAAACCAAAGCTTTTTGTTTTCAGTCAGGGCTTTTATGGTCGGCCCGGCTATAATTTTCTGAATACTGATTTAAGACTTTATGGATTAGCAGGGGTCGGTATAAGCTGGAATATTAATAATACTGTAATTCAAAAAAGCAGGGAAAAAACCATTGAGATTAATAAACAGATTGTAGATAGGCAGAAGGAAACATTTAACCTGAATTTGCAGACAGCTTTAACACAAAAGGAAACAGAAATTAATAAGTATGAAACTATCATTTCTAAGGATCGGGAAATTGTGATTAAACGGAAAGAAATTATGAAGTCTGTGGCAAGCCAGTTGGAAAACGGAGCTATCACCTCTACAGAATATTTAACAGAGCTTAATGCACAGAACTCAGCAGAGTTAAACCTTGTTCTGCATAAAGTGCAACAGGCTATTGCTAAAACTCAGTACAACATATTAACGGGTAACTAAAATTATTAAAAACATAATCAGTTAAAAATGGAAAAAGAAGTAATTAAAAAGAAAAAAAGCAATAAGGTAAGGTTCATCGTACTGGGATTAGTGGTATTGGTTGCAGGTTTCTTCGGCATAAGAGCATGGCTTCATGGCAAACATCATGAAACTACCGACAATGCACAACTGGATGCCACCATCACATCTGTAAGAAGTGCAGTATCTGGTTTTGTAATGGAAGTTCGTTTTACTGACAATCAAATGGTAAAGCAAGGGGATACATTGGTAATTATTGATGATAAAGATTATAAAGCAAAAGTATTGCAGGCCAGGGCTATGTTGCAAAGTGCTGAATCACAAACAGGTATTTCCAGGTCATCTGCACAGGCGGCACAACAAAATGCATCAGCATCTTCCATTAATTCATCAGCCCTGCAGTCAAATATTAATGCAGCACAGGCCCGTTTAACCAAATCACAAAAGGAATTGAGCCGTATTGAAAAAATGTTTGCTGACGGCGCTGCAACTCAACAGCAACTGGATGCCGCCAATGCTGAAAATCAAAGTGCCAAAGCTTTGTACGAGATGGCTCAAAGACAGTTTCAGGGAGCCACTACTCAGGCATCAAGTACTCAATCAAGTGCCCAGGCCCAGCAGGGACAAATAAGCGTTGCCGGTGCGCTGGTACAACAGCGGCTGGCAGAATTGGAATTGGCTGAAACCCAGCTTAAAAACACGGTAATTGTAGCCCCCTTTGCTGGCATAGTGTCTAAAAAAAATGTAGAAGTTGGCCAATTAGTGCAATATGGGCAACCATTGTGCTCAGCCGTTGAAAATAATAATTTATGGGTGGTAGCAAACTTTAAAGAGACCCAGTTAAATAAAATAAGGGTGGGGCAAAAAGTTTCGATAAAGCTGGATGCCTATGATAAATTAAAACTTACTGGTACGGTGGAATCCATAGGTGGTGCAACCGGTGCTAAATTTTCATTATTGCCACCGGATAATGCAACTGGGAATTTTGTAAAAGTTACCCAGCGGGTTGCTGTTAGAATTAAATTGGACAAGGCAGACGTTAAAGATTATTTTCTGACTCCCGGTCTAAGTGCATTTGTTGATGTAGAAATAAAATAAGTATGCAAGCAAAAGAACTAATTCAATACCCTGTAGGTGCAGAAAGGGCAATTTTAGTAATTACTGCAATCAGTGCCGCATTACTGCAATTGATTGATACCTCTATTGTGAATGTTTCATTAAGGGAGATCAGCGGAAGTATAGGAGCAACCACCACTGAAATTGCCTGGGCTGTTACCGCCTATGCTGTTTCTAATGTTATCATGATTCCATTGGCGGGTATGATGAGTGATTTATTTGGCCGAAGGAACTATTTTACGATTTCCATTTTGATATTTACAGTGGCCTCCTTTTTTTGCGGCACTGCCGACTCTTTAGTTACATTGGTGATCTGGAGGTTTATCCAGGGTATTGGAGGAGGAGCATTACTTACGATTGGACAAACGATAATTGTTGAGGCTTTTCCACCGGAAAAAATAAATACCGCCAATGCTATTTTTGGAATGGGGGTAATTCTCGGCCCTACTTTCGGGCCAACATTAGGTGGGTTTCTCACAGATAATTATTCCTGGCATTGGATTTTTTTCATCAATATCCCTATTGGTATCATGGCTGCCTATCTTTCCTGGAGTTTTGTTAAGGATCGTATGGGGGCAAAAAGGCCTGCAAAAATTGATTGGGCCGGAATATTTCTCTTAATTGTTGCCGTCGGCAGCCTGCAATATATATTAGAAGAAGGCACAAAAAATGATTGGTTCGAGAGTAAGGAAATCTTATTGCTAACAATAGTCAGTATAATCGCATTTGTTGGATTTATTTGGAGAGAATGGGTTTTTGCCTACCCTGCTGTAAACTTACGTTTGCTAAAAAGCTGGAACCTGGCCTTGGGCTCTATGTTAAATTTTATTGTTGGATTAATCTTACTGGCCACTGTTTTTGTTTTCCCCCTGTTTGCACAAATTGGTTTGGGCTGGACTGCAACCATGACCGGCAATTTTTTAATTTCCGGGGCCTTAGCCTCTGCTATTTCCATGGCCATTGTCGGAAGATTGCTTTCCAAAGGATTAAACCCTAAAGCAATTATGATAACGGGGGGAATTATGATTTTTGCTTTTTCAACCTTAATGAGTTTTTCAGCTCCGGACTCATCTACAGGTAACTTCTTTTGGCCTTTTATTTTGCGTGGGTTTGGTATTGGTTTTATGATGTCTCCTGTAATGGTACTTGCCGTTCAGGGTTTAAAAGGGTCGGACCTTTCCCAGGGAGCAGGGTTAAGTAATATGATGCGCCAGTTAGGTGGTGCTGTTGGTATTGCTGTTATGAATGTATTTCTTACGCACCGAAATGCAGCCAATGATAATTACCTGCTGCAGCATTATAATATTTATAACGAAAATTTCCAGGACAGGGCAAGCCTGATTTCCCAAAACTTTATTTCGCAAGGATATTTTAAAGAGGATGCACAGCAAATGGCGTATAAAGTAATGGATCTGTCTTTGTTTAAGCAGCAGGCTATTATCAGTTACGACAATGTATTTTGGACCGTAGGGTTAACTATACTGGTATGTATCCCCATCATCCTGCTGATTAAGAATGATAAAAAGCACAGCGGTGAAAAAATCGAAATACATTTGGAGTAAAAGGATATTAAATTTCTTCAACGAAAATTAATAATTCATGATGAAACATAAAAAAATAAAATCATCTGCCGAAGAAAGAATACTTGCTGCTGCTACAAAGATTTTTGTAACCAAGGGCCTCGCTGGTGCAAGAGCCCGTAATATAGCAACAGAAGCCAATGTCAATCCTGCAATGCTATATTACTATTATAGCAGCAAAGAAAACCTGTTTTCATTAGTGTTTGAAAATGCACTGGAGAAACTCTTTCCACCTGCTGATTATCTAAAACTGGATGACCTGGATATTTTTAGTAAAATAAAAATGCTATGTGACGAACTGATTGAAATACAAATTGCAAATCCCTATCTATCTATTTTCATTTTTGATGAAATAGAAAAAGACACCAGTCGGCTAAAAATAGAAATCTGGCTACAACAAAAAGAAAAAATAAAATTATTCATCCGGGAAATACAAAGGAATATTAATAACAAAACAATCAGGAAAATTGAGCCCGTTCTGCTATTTATGAATATTTTTTCGCTTTGTATTTTCCCGATGGTTGCAAGGCCGCTGCTGGCTCAACTGTTTGACGTTAACGACAGTTATATGACAGATTATATGCAGAGAAGAAAAACAGCAGTAAAAAATATGATTATTAATTCAATTAAGAAAGTGCCACATCATTAAATGCAATTTATTTATCAACCAATTTTTAATACCAGTACATGAATAAAATATTAATCACAACAGATTTAAGTAAAGAAAAAGATGTTATCATAAATGCAGGGTTGGTTTTGGCTAAAAACCTCATAGCTGAAGTAGAGCTTGTAGTTATAATCAACAAAAATATTGATTATATTCCTGCAGATATTGGTATGAACTTCAGCAACCAATGGGATGCCAGGAAAGACATGGCTGAAAGAGCAATGGAAGAAATAAAAGATAATCATCCTGAATTAAACATAAAAGTGGTTGTATTTATTGGCGACCCCAAGGAAGATATTATTGAATATGCTATAGAAAGCAAAGCTTCAATAATTGTAATAGGTACTCACGGACGCACCGGGTTATCACACATGGTATTGGGCAGCACCGCGGAATATATCATACGACATTCTCCTATTCCGGTTTTGGTTATACCCATGAATAAGTATTTACATTAGGGAAATTTGGTAAACAACCTTTATTAATAAAAATAACAAGTGGATTAATTAACTGTAAAATAATTTGTATGCAAACTATTTTAATTGCAACCCATATGGGGGATGGGAAAGATAAGATTATTGAAAAAGGAATCCGGCTTGCCGAATTGATCTCAGGTCCAATAATATTGCTTACTGTAATTGACAACAAGCTCAATTTTATAATGCCTGAATTAGTAATTGAAGCAACAACGCATTGGGAAGAGGATTTAAAATATGTGACAAACGAGCAAAACAAAATAAAAGAGCAATTTAAGAAAATACAAATTGAAACAATTGCAGTTTTGGGCAACCCCGGCAGTGAAATAATTAAACAAGCTATAGAAAATGAGGTGTCAGTTATTGTTATGGGGACACATGGCAGAACTGGTATTTTACAGATTGTAATGGGCAGTACGGCTGAATATGTTATACGCCATTCAACTATTCCGGTTTTAGTTATACCCATGAATAAGTATTTACATTAGGGAAATTTGGTACACAACCTTTATTAATAAAAATAACAAGTGGATTTATTAACTGTAAAATAATTTGTATACAAACTATTTTAATTGCAACCCATATGGGGGATGGGTAAGTTTTTTTTGGGGAGAGGCTCCTGACAATTTTCAAAAAAGAAGAAATTTTTGCTCTACATTTTAAAAATCAAAAATATACAATCGCAACTTGGAAGTTCCTGAAAGAATTAATATTATGGCCTGCGAACTTTTTATACATTATGGTATTCATAGCGTAACCATGGATGATATAGCAACACGTGCAGGCATAAGCAAAAAAACAATCTACTTACATTATCCTAATAAAAACGCTTTGGTAGAAGCCGTTATTGATGGAGAAATAGCAAGGAACATGCTGTTGTTTGGCGATGAAAAGTATAAAAATGAAAAACTAATTCCCTGACTGATACTAACAATGGCTGAAATGGAAGGGTTATATAGAAAGATAGACAACAGGTTTGTACATGACCTGCAAAAATATCAACCTGCCACATTTTACAAACTCAATGAATATAAGAACGGGTATCTCTATAATATGCTTAAACAAAATATTGAATGCGGTATCCAACAAGAATTATTCAGAAAGGATTTTGATGTCGATGTCATTGTTAAGTTCTTTTTAGAATCGCTGTCCGTTATTTCAAATACATCAATATTTCCATCGGGTAAGTATAATACAAAACAGGTAACCGAAGAAGTTTTCAAGCATTTTTTAAATGGGTTACTAACCTTAAAAGGACAAAAAGAAATTCATCACCACAGTTAGTATAAAAGGGTTGCCATTGCATAGGAATTGCTGCACAGAAAATGCAATTTGTAGAAGCCCCTCCTCCAAATAGAAACACTACCCTACGGTCATATTGATACCAGTTTTTTGAGGATTGTCTGCCATGCAGACTGTCGCTTTCTTCTTTAGTAATTTGTATGCTGTCTACGATAACATTATTTGATAAACCTTCTAATGAATTTTCCAATAGGACCAACCTATTTTAAAAACCATGGTTTAAATCCAGCTTCCCCTCTTTATGTAAAGTTTCATAATCTATAGTAACATTATCCCGTCCATTTTCATTAGCGAAGAGATAATTGAACTGATTTCTGGTTATCAGGTATATTTTGGCATAAGTCTTAATTCTTTTATCCTTTTTATTTCCAATAAAGCCTACATAACCATAAAGCAGCTTCGTTCTTCCGCCTTGCACTTCCGTAGGCCGCCTTCCGGCTTACAACATCCCTTTCCAATTTGCACACCCGGCAGTACTTACCCGGGTCGCAGCAGTTGCATAGTCACTCACTAACGACCAGGCAAGAACTGCCGAAACCAACGCACCTGGGCTGCAACATCCCATTTTTAAATTCCGAAAGCCTTCTGGCGTGGTCCTAACTAGTGCTATCTTTTAGATTTTATTACTGTGGGCTTCGGGTGGAAAATCAAAAACAAATATTACACAAAGTTACGGCCAGCCAAAAAAAAATCAAATAAACCAGGCTAAACAAGTCGGCTAAACTATATCTCACCCTCTCTCTTATTTTTATTTTTTACTTACAGCTCGTTGATAGAAAGTTTATCTGTAAAAAAATAAAAATAAGACTTCAGCAAAGATTTTGAACAGTAGTACTATGGTTTTTATTTGGTTTTTGTTTTGTCTTAGGCCGTAGTGATGCTACATATTTATTTTATCATTTTTAAAATTTTATGTTATGTATCATTTATTCTGTTACACTGCTTCTTGTCAGGTTTGGGTTTGCGCTGCTAATGGTTGGCATATTTATGTTAGTTATGGCGTTGTAATTGGTCGTTATCGTTATCCGCCTCCAGGTTCTAAGCGTTGGTTAGCAATGCTTCCTTAGTTTTAGCCCTTCGGGGCTTTTTTTTGTTTTGATTCACTGATAAGGAAACTGGAATGATTCCGTACTGCCTACGGCCACCTTCTTCATTTCGTTCGTTTGCTCCGTCCCTCCGCTGCACTCACTCATTCAGTCGGTAGCCTTCCGGCATTCAACATCCTGCTCCGATTGCCCCAACGGCAGCATCCCGGAGCCACCCACAAATCCAGACCGGGAAGCTGCCAACCATCGCTTCTTTTTCCACCGCACAAAGCCCACGCTTCGCCGGTAAATAGGTGTTCGTCATTCGTCGTCAGCAAGCAATCATGCCAAACCATTGCAGCAGCAGCAAAAAATCTTTTTATAAACTTTTATGGTATTGCTGCACCTGCAATGCCCTTCGGGTGCTCCGCTTCGCTACGCAGTTTGTCATGCTGCTTGCAGTTCCTCCTCATTCCTCACGGCAGCTACTGTGTTCTTCACGCCACTTCGTTCATTTCTTCCTTCGTTCCGCTTCATTACACCACGTTCGCAACTCAACCATTTGCTCCAAGGCAGGGCATCCCAAGCCACACACAAAAAGCAATACACTTGGGAATGCACCTGCCTTTCCGCAAGCCATCCCTACAATACTCACCGGGTTCCATTCCGCTTCACTACGTCATTCATTCACTTCAGTAGCGTTCAGTCCACCCGCTGCCCTCTTTTATTTTGCTCGCCGGCAGCCCCACTTAAGGCTGCGTTCACCTTGCGCCTGCTAATTGCTCATGTCGTACCTCCATTTCGCAAAGCATCGCTAAGGTTCACTTGCATAGTTCAGCCGCCTCCGTACCCTGACGGGAAATTTACTACGGCGGCTTCCTATGGAGCTGGCATCGCCATTCGTTCCTCATGGCTTTACTGCCAGCCCCTTTGTGGGGGCTCGCTGTCCGCCTCCGTTCATTCGTTCCTCATTCTCTCCGGCGGCCATCTAACGGCTCGCCAACACCACAGTGCCGACAAGTGTGCGGCACGGCTATGCTTCTTTTTTGCCGCAGGCGCTTTTACCGGCAGGCTTGACACATTTGCTATCGCTTCCAAGAAAGCATTACTGATCTATAGGTAAGTTTAGCCGGTGCATCTTTGGTACATATCCGTACTGTAACAAACCGGCACATTAAACGGATCTTCCTTGTTTTCAAATTTAATTTCTGGCTATTAACCGGCATTCATCTTTCAGTTTTTTCAAAGGCATGAAGGGTTCTGGATTATGGGTCCAGTTAAGAAGTGGTCCGTATTTCTTAATGAGATTTATTTCAATCGTTGAATCGGCAGTAGGGCAATAGTGAAAAGCTATTTCAAGATTATGGTTTATCCATTCAACTATTGCTATTGTATTTTCTTTGTTGAATTTGTAATTGTTCTGATTTTTTTTACCTGCGAGGCTCCCAGGTTCCGGTCTATATCCTAATACTACACCTATACTTCTGAAAAATGTAGCAGGGTTTCTATGTTGGAGTTCCTGCAAATACAATCTTTTTAAAAGAGAACCGCTGGCTATTCCGATGTAAAGAAGATTTGTCTTCTTTCTTACTAATTCATTGTGAAATGCTGGAGGTAGTTTTTTTGTATTGGTAATCCAGATAGAATAATATCCTTCCTTACTTTCAATTGTATTCCCCTTAGTGATTGGTTGAGGGATTCTCTTTCCTTTTATCAATGCCTTTTCTAATTCCTGAAATGTCATACACTAAAGTTATTTCTAAAGAATCAAAAAAGTGCAGCAAGTTAGTCGGCTGGCACAGCCCCATGCTTTAAAAAAAACAAGGAACTACGGCATAAACACAGCCCAGCCGCACAAAGCCATCATTTATTCCGTTCCTCCTTGTTTTTTTAGCCACGCCGCCTGATGTAGATGCTTTCTTTTTTTTCCTTTTTTCTTTTAAAATAAATTTTATTACAATGAAAAATGCAAATCACTTCTTCGGCTCTCACAACGGTTCAGAAAATTTCTTTTGTCACAAACCTTCCCTGATTCTTTACACAGATGGTGTAAAGGAGTTGGCAGAAGGCTGCGATGCTTACTGGCTGATAGATTTAATCATAAGCCACCAATGCCACAAGGATATTAACCTTGAACGCTTCCAGGTGTGGGATTTAAAGAGAGTAAAGGACAATGTCTTTACTATTCTTGCAACAGATGGGAACTACAACAAAGTAACAAGTCAGGAAATCCCCTTCAGTGATTTCCCTTATGATCTTGCAACGCTTTGGCTGGTGGATGGCTGCCTTATGTTGCCTGGTGAATACTAAACAAAAAGCCCTGCCTTGCGGCAGGGCCATTTTTTGAACTGAAGAATGAACAAAGATGTTCAGGTAATTTCAAAAATTAGCTCAGAATAAATTTACTACTGAGGTAATGAAATCCAAGATTCCGCTTAACATGGCTTGAAATTTTGAGGTTAAAAAATATGATTAGATACCGCTTACTTTCACAAGTGCCAGGGCATTGTATGCACCATTTTTTAATGAATACATTTGTCCGTTTACTTCCTGATAAAACTCAATTCCTAATGCAAGAAACAAAGGGTGTGTACTGTTAGCAGTAACAGTGTTTACAAGGGTGATTACTGCAGTTGCGGCAGAATCCCAGGGTAACACAGCAGTTGCCTGTGCATCCATTACAAAGGTTTCATTTTCAAAATCAACCTCTGCACCGGCAGAAACAATTTTGAAATGGGTAGAACCACCTGGAGCTGCAAGCATGTTGATGGGAACGAATGCAGGAATATTTGCGGTAAGTGTACCGGCCACCCTGTCAATGGTTCCAGTGAAAGGTGCGTACAAAGTAGTTCCGAGTTTACCACTGATGTTAAACTCAAATCCTTCCAGCAATTCCGCCTCGCCATCAATCACATTACGTTGACCACGGGGATTGGTAAGATCTTCCTGGATCACTTCAACCATTTTCTGAGTGAGGCGGCCTACCATCCGGCTGTCAGAAGCGTTTTGCAACATTGCACGGATTGCATTACGCAAAAGCTTTCCAGCTTTTCCGGCTCTGCCAAACTCTTCACCGTTTTCACGGGTCCTTTGAAATGCAGGATCATTGGCAATTTTGTCAGCAGATACTCCGCCTTTTTCTCTTGCCAGATATCCATCCAAAGTTGATTTGTAGAAAGTAATACCTCCGATAGTACCGTCTAATTTGATAATTCCTTTTTGCTTAGCCATTGTAAAAAATTTATTGGGTTAATAATTTGTTTCAATTTGTTGCTGTGTTATAAGCATTTGAAAACAAAAATAGATTGACAATAAAGCCCCAACAAATGTGCAAGGTCATCCGTTCCGTTTATGCCACATTATTCCAACTAACACCATTTTACCGCCTTCAAAAAATGATTATCTTTCCTATGGATTACTCATATCAAAGCCATACCCGAAGTATGGATAGTGTATGAAAAAGTTATTTGATTAATGAACAGACTGTGTATTTATCCGAAGGACATTCAGATCATCACAGGAAGAAGCGATAGGTATGGTAGAAATCTTATTAAGAAGATTAAAGATCATCTCAAGAAGCAACAACACCAGGTTGTTACTGTTGAAGAGTTCTGCCAGTACATGGGATTACAACAGGACACTGTTGCCCGGCAGTTACGGTAAGCCGTAATGCTTAAATTCGCAGACGCTATGATGCGGACTTGCACTCTCTATACTCAATAATTTTTCTTCTCTTGTTTGTGCAGCGTTTGCACTTGGTTTAGCTAATGTTGTTGGCTATTTGTTGCCCAATCGGCTGAAACCCTTGATATATCAGGAACTTGTATCTTCTGTATCGGAAAGTAGTTATTCCTAAAAGAATCAAGGTATTGTATAAAATAATATTTTGCAATACGTTTAAACAAAAAACTGCCTCAAGATTTAACATGAGGCAGTTCTTTTTAAAATAAAACTATCTTATAGATATCTTAAAGCTTAAACTTCGATAACTCCTTGCCAGTTTTGGCGTCGTGAGCATGTACGGTACATACCAGGCAACTGTCAAAGCTTCGAGCCACCATACCTACTTCTACAGGATCATTTGCATCTTCTATCTCAATACCTTCTAATGCCGCTTCAATTGGCCCGCTCTTACCGCCATCGTCGTTTGGTCCAACATTCCATGTAGTAGGTGCCATCACTTGGTAGTTTTTAATTACACCGTCTTTAATTTCTACCCAATGTGCTAATGCACCACGGGCAGCCTCTGTAGCTCCAAAACCTTTACCATCTTTTTCCTCTGGCTTGATGTAAAATTCACCATCCAAATCAATTTCTTTTAACCATTGGTCAATTAATTGATATAGAATTGGTGCTTCGTGAACTCTTGCTAAAGTTCTTAAGAAAACACTTGGACCCATTTTGTCCATAGCATCTTTAATAAGGAAATCCTTAGTTTGGTGAGGTAAATTAGCAGGATTTGCATACATTAAACAACGGCTTAATGGACCAGCTTCTGCTGCAAGACCTGTATAACGAGGTGCTTTAGCCCAGCTATATTTTTCATTGAAATTTGTGTGCTCTAAATTTTGAGAAGTAACAGGTGTAGGTAGTGGTTCTTCCCAAGGGTGTAAAGCGCCGCCCTGGTCAGCATACCAGCTATGTGTTACATGTTCTTTAATATCCAAATGATTGAAAGGACTATACTTCTTAGTGTGATGATTGTAAAATCCACTTGGGCTTATCAATGCATCGTTTCTGCCTTCTACAGTAGGGTTATTATATTTATCCTTATGCAAATAAGTACCATAAGCCACATAATTTCCGCAACCTTGGCCAAATTTATCTAAGCCAAACTCTAATGAAGCTCTAATAAATAAGCCTAAATCACTATTGCGTTGACTATCGTTTTCATCTACCCAAGCCATAAGGTCATCCCAGCTTTGTACTTTGCGGTATCGCTCAATACTACAGCCCAGCCAAGTGGTTTCTAACCAATCGTTTCTAAATTGATTCATTATGGCGTGGGCTCTGGTAATGTCCTTTAAGGTAGGGGCACACATTACGCCACCAGGTACCATATAACTACTGTGCGGCCATTGTCCACCAAATAAAGCATACACTTCAACAGGCCTTCCGCTTGCAGTAACACCACTTTGAAATGATGTGCCCACATATGCAGCAAATCTTTTTACTACTTCGTCATATAATTTTTTGTTGGCAAATTTTTTATTGGCCATATCTGTAGCGAAGATGGCATAAAACCAGCGAGGTATACTTTGTATGGTTTCAGCAGCTTGGCCCAGAGCTCTCAATAAAAGTGCATTAGGTGGCAATTTGGTTTTATAAATGGTATCTAATGCACTACTTGCACAATACAAATGAGAACCACCGCAAATACCGCAAATACGAGGTGTTACAATCAACCCACTCTGAGGGTCTTTACCTTCCATTATTTTCTCAAAGCCACGGAACATAGCAGCCTGTGTATGCGCTCTGGTAACTACACCATTTTCTATATAAACTTTCACATCTAAGTCGCCTTCCACACGACCAACTGGTGATATATTTAATTCTTTTATTGTTGACATATTTGTAATCTTTTTTTTAAAATAAATTTATTTACTTGTTTCAAAATGCTCTTGATCTACACCAAATACTTTTTCCACTTTTCCCATCACTTTTTCTACACCAGCTCTGGTGTAATAACCCAGCTTGGAAACACCTGTTGGCACATCTTTAGGTAAGAATCCAAGATATTTCATTGTTTTAAATACACTTCCTTTTGCCAAATCATGATGAGGGAATCCTGGTTCTGTACAGCCTAAGCAGGGATGATTGGCTCTGGTTTTACTGCTGGTTCTATTCCACAATATACGATTGCAGCTTGCTCTGGTCATTGGTCCACGGCAACCTACCTCGTAAAACAAACAACCGCCTCTTTTGCCAAATCCACCATCTACTTTTTGCGCAAAACTTATTGCATTGGGGCAACCTGTTTGTACAAAGTCGGTAAAAAATGTTTTTGGCCTGTGGTATTCGTCTATTAATACATCTTTAATACGGCCTGTAGCTATGGCTACTAATATTTGTGTAATCCAATCAGGGTGTGCAGGGCAACCCGGAATATTAATTACAGGCAAGCCCCCTTTACTAACATAATTAGCTCCTAAAAATCCACCTTTTTGTTTTTTATGGAATTGCATACCGGTGCTTTCACTTGGGTTAGGCGGTACTGCTGGAATACCGCCGTAGGTAGCACAATCACCTATTGCTACCACATAGCCAGCAACTGCACTTAGTTCCTTCACCCAATCCTTCATTGGCCGGTCGCAAAAATAGTTCATAGTACCTGTGCCATTTGGCCCCTCAATAATTGAACCTTCATAAACTAAAATGTCCATTTGCACTTTACCCGCAATGATATCTTTTAGTAGATGCTCCACCTGTGCGCCAATTTCTAACCCAACTGAAGGATGCCACAAAATGTTTACACCAAAATCAACAATAAGCTCCACTACAGTGGGCTCTTCTGCGTTAAGAAAGGACATTGTGTTGCCACTGCAGGCACCACCCTGTAACCATAGTACATTAGCCATAAGCAATCGTTTTTAAAGATTTTATTACGAAATTGGGGTATTTCCTGACGTAATTTAGTAATTATTTTCTAAAATAGAAATTTTCTTCTATTTTTAATTATCCAATTTTACTTTCGAGAGCTGTTTTCCCTTTTTGGGTTAATAGTGGCAATATAATGCCCCATAATGCTCTCTTATACAGTAGCTCTGTATGTACTTTCCCCCGAAGACACTGCTGTGGCATCCAATTATGCATAACTAATGAAATGGATTGAGACAATGTATCAAAATTGGTTTTTCCACTTTCATCATTAATTAAATCATTGGCAGCACAATATTCCAGTCTTTTTTTTATTTGTAGCGTTATTTTGTTTGAAGTCGTAAGCCACTCTTGCTGTATTTGTGTATAGTTTCGGTGTATCTCCCATTGGTTATTAAAAGCAAGCTTATTAGCGTCATAAAAACGGTACATAGCACTAAATAGTCTGTCAAAACCATGTAGTTCGTAATTAAATGCGTATTGACTTAAAATTGCAGTCAGCTCTGTAAATAAGTTATTATATACTGCTTCTACTATAGCATCTTTATTTTTATAGTGGTAGACCAAGTTGCCTACGCTAATTTCAGCAGCATCTGCTATTTGCTGTAAACGGGTATTTGCAATGCCAAATTCGTGAAACAATTGTTTGCTTACAGATATAATATTCTCTTTAGTAGACCGCATTAGCTAAAATTTATAGTGAGATTATCAGTTTTTACAATAATCGTTCCTCTTTGATCTTTAGCCGCCAACTTTCGCATATAATAAGCGGTTAGTTGTGCTTTTTTGGGGCAACTGTAATTCTTTATTTTCCTTTTTATTAGTTTTAATAATTTAGCTTGGTGAGCAAAAACTAAAAATACGTTCCATTCGCCATTACGGTATTCTATATTTTCTATAACTGCAGAATCTTGCAACCAGAAGTCTTCATTATAAAAACTAATATCACTTTGCAAGCCTGCAGTATCAGTTTGTGCACTGCGTTCAATATGCCCAAGCATCGCCAAATAGGCAGCGTCGTCAATATGCACAAATACTCTCATATTTAAAAGTTCTACAATTTTACGACAATTTATGACTACTAAAAAAATAGACTTATTGTGGCTCCGTAACCAACATTTTATATTCAGCTATGCCCATTGGCGTAAAGTAGGGAGAGATTGATGCCCATATTGCATTTAAAAAAGATTCTACCGTATCATTTTGTACACCTTCCACTTTGTTGGCATATCGCCAATTATCCAGTTGCATACGTAGGTTGGTACTGAGTTGAGTAACGCCGGTTTCTTTTATAGGGATTAGCGAACCTCTAGAAATATTAAATTGCAGCATTACATTAAGAAGGGTACGCTGCCATTGAATGTGTTGAGTATGTTTTTTTGCGATATCGGCATATGCCCTTGTAATTTCTAAGCTATCTAAATAGAAAAAAATATACTTATTCTGTAGCGCATAATAGGCTCTTAAAAAAGCATCTATATCAGTAAAAAGCGGTACTGTTCTGTGTTCGTTTAGTAATTGTTGCTGTTGCTGTTGCAGGTCATCGTACAAAGCACCTACAATTGCATCCTTATTTTTGAAGTGATACGCCAAATGTCCAATACTAACAAATGCTTCATCGGCAATATGTTGTAGTCTAACATTTACTACACCTTTGTTATTAAAGAGTTTTAAGGCATTGTTTAATATATGTTGCTTTGTTGACTTCAATACTTATTTTTTATTTTCAAAGGTAAAAAATGAAGTAATTATTATACAAAAACGTTGTCAATTAGATTTGATTATAAATTATACACATTATCATTGTTGTCTGGCTAAAACTGTAACTTTTTCTACCAAACCCTTGCCAGTATTGAGTTGTAGCCGGTTTAAGAACATGGGCAACTACCCTGGTTTTTGAAACATCTTCAAATTAGCTTGTAATGCTTACCAGATAAGGGTTTCAAGTCATTTTGGCTAATTTTTAGTCGGACAATAGTGACACATTATATGAAGTGGTGATTCATAAATTTTCCTTTCGCTTTTTAATCATATCTCTTATTCTGCCAGCACTTTCGTAATCTTCTTTAGCTAAAATATTTTGTAGGAGCAACTTTAGTTCTTCTAAGCTATAGTCGGCCAAAGAACCACGAATACTGTTTATATTAGAGTTAACTTCGGTAATTACAGATTTTTCAAATACCTCAGTATCTACATATATTGGACAATCATACCTAACAGCCATTGCTAATGCATCACTTGCTCTTGCATCTATTTTAATTTCATTGGCTTCTTTGGTCTTTATAATCAAATAAGCATGATACATTTGGTTCACGATGGCATAAATATGTACTTGTATTAATGTACCACCAAGTTCGGCAATAGTATTTTTAAAGATATCGTGAAGCATTGGTCGGGGCAGTTGCATTCGTTCTAAAGAAATGGCAATAGCTTGTGCTTCATAACCACCAATAGTAATAGCCATACGTTTTTTGCTGATAATCTCTTCTAATACCACTACAAAATTGCCAGGCGAACTTTCGCTACTATTCAATGCTATTAAATATACTTCTACCATCAATGATTTTTTATTTTACAATAAAACAAATCTGCATAGTTCATCTACATCGTCGAAAGGGGCTATTACTTGTCCATCGCTCATTAGTTTATAAAGTCCATTTGCTTCTACTTCAATCTTATAATTTCTTCCGATAGTAATGATATTATCATCGACATTTACTATTTCAATACTATAATAGCGTAAACAGTCAATCACTAGTTCTTTTGCTGTCATATATGTTCAAAAATTATTTTAATTCCAAAATAAATAGAAAGCAATGAAGAAGCTACAATTAAAATTGCCTGAAAAATTTTATTGCTAATCAACTTCTGTGTAAAAGGTAGGCCAAAAGTAGTTGCTGCTAATATCATGCCACCAATACTGCCTATACCAAATACTAATAAATACATATAGCCTGAAAAAATACTTTCCATAGTTGCTAATACACCAATAATAACGGAACCACTGCCGGCTAAGCCATGCACAGTTCCTATAAAATAAGATGATAAGTGAGCAAAGCCTTTCATTTCTAATTCAGGCCTGGCAACAATATGGGTATGACTATGTGTATCAGCATGATGTGCATGTGTATGGGGAAGTATTTCAGCAATTGGCATTCTGTACGATTTTGCTAACTGAATTAATCTATATGTACCAAGGAGAACAAGCATAACACCCACAATAGCTTCAAAGTATGAAAAAATTTTTTCGTTGACCTGGTACTTTAATGTTAAAAAAAATATTGAAACTATTAATATGGTGCTTGTATGCCCAAGCCCCCAAAATAAACCGTCTTTTATGGCTTTAATTAACTTGTTGCGACTGCTTACAATATTACTCACTGCTAATAAATGGTCAGTTTCAAAACTGTGAGCAAAACCAATACCTAAGGCTGATAAAATTAATGCTGCTGTCATTCTAAATTTTTGTAAATTAATATCCTGTGATTACCGGTATCTGCTAATACCAAAACATTATTGTCGGTATTTACGGCAAATGGCCAATACATTTCATTTTCAATTTTTGAGGTAAAGCTTAGTGAAGTTTCGCCATGGGTTTCAAAATTGGGCTGTCCCAATTGAAAATTAGCAAGTGCATTATTTTCTGTTGGAATTTGGTTGTGTATTACCACACGACTATTGCCCGTATCTGCTATAGCTATACCATTATTCCAAAAGCAAACATCGTAACACCAATTTAGTGTTTTTGCATTTGGTTTTAGTTGGTACTGATTTTGTCCGTTGCTTTGCATATCTGCTTGTCCAAAAATTATTTTGGCAGGTACTGTTAATGAATCTTTCCAGTTATTCCAATATAGTACTCTATAATATTGCGTATCTGCAATAAGCATTTCTCCTTTATTACTTATCTTAACACTGTATGGCCATACGGCATTTGCAGGGTCGTAATCTTTTTCGTTGAACGTCGCTTGTCCAATTACTGCATTGGCTACTGCAAAATTTGTTGCAGGTATTTCTGAAAAATACAATACTCTCCTATTGCCCGTATCGGCTATCCATAATTCAGTACCGTTACTGTATACTCCATAAGGCCAGTAAAGCGATTGTGCAGTAGGCAGATTACCCAAACCAGTTATGTTAGGTTGGTTGTTATCGAAATTGGGTTGCCCAATGACTACATCGGCGGCTTGGTTATTTTTTGTTGGAAATGTTTTCCAAATAAGCACACGGTGGTTCCATGCATCTGCAATAATTAATATTTCTCCATTTGTCCATATGCCACTTGGATACTGCAAACTGTTGGCGTTGCAAGTTCCTTTTTGCAGTTGTTGTTCAGTGCTGGCTTCTAGTTTTACTGTTGCTTTTTTATGCTTATAGTCAAAAATATTATTCCAAATCAAAACCCTATTTTGTCCGGTATCACTTACAGCTAAAATATCATTGCTCAAACATACACCACGAGGTGCAAGCATTGCATTACTTTCTTCGCCATAAAAAGTATGAACTAACTTCATTATTTGCTTTTGTAATTTCTAATCTAGCATATCCTGGGTAATTGCTCTCCCGGCAACATATTCACCACTCTTTTTCCACCAATACGGCTTTGCAATATTACTTGCCCAATATGCTCTTTTGTAATATGGCCAATAATGGTGGCATCAGTGCCATTGGTATCTTTTCTTAATGCGTTCAATACATCTTGAGTCTTTGCAGCATCTACAACCATCATAAATTTCCCCTCGTTGGCTACATACAATGGGTCGAGACCTAGCATTTCGCAAGCACCACTCACTTGAGGTTTTACAGGTATTTCTTTTTCCAAAATATCTACGCCTAAGTTGCCATCTTTGGCTATTTCGTTTAACACACTGGCTACACCACCTCTTGTGGCATCTCTTAAGAAATGTATTTCGTTACCAAATTCATTTAATAAATGCTCTATGGTAAAATTCAGATTAACCGTATCGCTTTTTACATCAGTTTCAAATTCTAATCCTTCTCTCTTACTCATGATGCATACACCATGGTCTGCAATATAGCCACTCAGTATAACAGCATCGCCTTCTTTAATATTGGATAGTGCAATATTGGCATGTGGATGCATGATTCCTATGCCAGAAGTATTGATAAAAATTTTATCACCTTTGCCTTTTTCCACCACTTTTGTATCGCCTGTTACTACTTGCACATTGGCTTTGTCGCAAGCTTTTTTGATACTTACTAATATTTCCCAAAATTCTTTCATGGCAAGCCCTTCTTCAATAATAAATGAAAGCGATAAGTATTTTGCCATAGCTCCACACATTGCCAAATCATTTACAGTGCCATTTACAGCTAATTCCCCAATATTTCCACCAGGGAAAAATAATGGATGGATTACATAACTATCTGTACTAAAAGCCAACTTTCCATTGGCTGTAAAAATTGCTCCATCGTGTTTTTGATTGAGCATGTCATTTTGTAAGATAGAAAAAACACCACTATTCAATAGTTGATGCGTTAATATACCACCACTACCATGCCCCATATTAATGGTATCAAAATCAAATTTGGGCATTGGGCAACTGAGTGATGAAAAGCTAATTGAATTGCTCATTACTTTATATAAATTATTTTTATACAGTTTCGTGTTCTGCATTGATATTTGCAAAATGATAATATGCCGCACAAGCCCCTTCACTGCTTACCATCGGTGCACCAATAGGGTGTAAAGGCGTACATTTTTTACCAAACTGTGGACACTCCATTGGTTTTTTAATGCCCCTTAATATTTCGCCAGCTATACATTCATTATTATTGGGTTGTGCTTCAATTTGAATATTGAACTTTACATTGGCATCAAAATTTTTCATCTCCGGTTTTACTTCGTAACCACTAATAGGTATAGTGCCAATACCTCTCCATTCTCTTTCTCTTACTTCAAATACTTGCTCAATTACACTTCTGGCATCTTTATTTCCTTCGGGCTGCACCACACGACTGTACTGATTCTGCAATTTATATTCACCGTTTTCTAATTGCTTAATAAGCATGGTAATACCTTGCATTAAATCTACAGGTTCAAAGCCCGTAACCACAATAGGCATTTTGTATTTTTCTACTAATGGATAGTATTCACTAATACCCATAATGGTGCATACATGACCTGCTGCTAAAAAACCCTGTACCACATTGGCTTCATCACTTGCAAGGGCATCAATGGCCGGTGGCACAAGCACATGGCTAGTAAGAATAGAATAATTTGTAATGCCTTGCCTTTGTGCATGCAATACACTCAGGGCGTTGGCTGGTGCTGTAGTTTCAAACCCAACTGCAAAAAATACAACTTCTTTATCAGGATTTTCGCTTGCTAATTTTACCGCTTCCAAAGGTGAATACAGTATTCTTACATCAGCCCCATTGGCTTTAGCTTCCAGTAAACTTTTTTTACTGCCAGGCACTCGTAACATATCGCCATAGCTGCACAAAATTACTTTTTGTACTTCTGCCAAATATACTGCTTTATCAATTAGCTGCAATGGTGTAACGCATACCGGACAACCAGGACCGTGCACCATTGTAATGTTTTTTGGCAACAAGCCAATGATGCCATTTTTCACTAAGCTATGGGTTTGCCCACCACACACTTCCATTATTGTCCAGGGCTTAGTTGTTATTTCATGAAGTTCATCCAGATATTTATTTACAACATCTGCATCTCTGTATTCACTTAAATATTTCATATTACTTAATTTATATTTTGGTTTCTATTGTTATCCACTTGGGTATGTTCAATAAGCTCGTCTATTTCGCCAATCTCTTTGAGAAACTCAAAACTTTTGGCTGCTTCTTCTTCGTCTATTTTACTTATGGCTACACCTACATGTACCAGTACATAGTCACCAACATCGGCCGATGGTAACATTTCTAAACTTGCCTCTTTGATGATACCTCCAAAGGACACTTTTGCCATTCGTACCAATCCATCATGAATGGTGCTGATACTTTCTATTTTTCCCGGAATTGCTAAACACATATTATTTTTTCTTTTTTATGATGATTAATTTTTATTTGCTGTTGTTGATGTATCAATTGCCCAAAAGATATATTTTCATCGTTGGGTGATAATTGTTGATGAAAATAAACTGAATAATTTTTTCCCAAATAATGTATCATTAAATCTACTAAAACGGCATTTTGAAAAACACCCCCACTACAAGCAATGCTAGTACTGTTGTTTTCTTCTGCAATTTCTTTAACAAGATCAATTAAACTGTAGTGAAACTTAGCTGCAATAAAAGATATTTCTTCTTTATTGAGCACGTCTTGTACAATACCCAATATCAATTCTTGGGTTGATATGAAACTGCTGATTGCTTTATTTTTAAAATAAGAAGTTGGAAAGTCATAACCGTTTTTATCGAAATAAGTTTGAGCCAACTGCTCTAATAACATTGCTGTTTGTCCTTCATAGCTTTGTATATCAATCAGGCCAAGCAAAGAACCCACTGCATCAAACAAACGCCCTACTGAAGAACATTGCAGCTTTTGTGGTTGCTTCAAAACATTATTAAAATATTGCCACTCGGTGGTGGTAAATTTTTCTTGTAAAATAACTTTAGCTTCATCAATATTGGCACAAATAGCTAATGCAGCAATTCGGGGCTCTGTAGCCATCTTATCTGCAAGTGTATAATTGAAGAAATCAAAATAAAAGTGGTCCGATATAGTTCCTGCATTATAGGTGTAAAATTCGCCCCCTAGTATTGTATGATTATCTCCCCAACCTATGCCATCCCAAATTACACCCAAGACATTGTTGTGATTGAGCAAATTGTTCTCTGCCAAAACTGCCATTAAATGTGCTTCGTGGTGCTGTATTTCTTGTGCATTGCTGTCCCATTCTTTTGCAAGCTGATGGCTAAAAAATTGTGGGTGCATATCCGCTATGGTCTTCGTAGGCTTTGTATCAGTTACTTGTAAGAGATGCTGCAAACTGTGTTGATACATTTGTTGAGCATCGTAACTTTCAGTATTACCTAAAAATTGGCTGATATAAACATTGTTATTTGCCGTAAATGCAAAACTGCTTTTTAACATAGCTCCGGTGCTTAAAACATCTTCATTAAAATTACTTTTGGAAAAATAATTTGGTGCCAAGCCTCTTGATCGGCGAATAATTATTTTTTGCTGATACTTTGGCGAAAAACGCATCACACTATCATCTTGTGGTAGTAAAATATCTCTATCGTTAATTACAATATAATCTGCAAAAGCATTGAGTGATTGTAATGCTTGCTCGTTTGTAAATACAATTGGCGAACCGCTAAGGTTGGCACTTGTGGCTACTATTGGCTTACCAAAATCTTCCAATATTATTTGAAATAAAGGCGTATAAGCCAACATAATACCAATGGTATTTAAGTTGGGCGAAATGTGTTGCAAGGCTAAATCACTTTGTTTTGCTTTTGCTAAAACTATGGGTGCTACAACAGAATTTAAATTTTCTATTTCAGGTGCTGATAAAAAAGCAAATTCATTTGCTTGTGTTGTGTTTTTACACATAATTGCAAAAGGCTTTGCAGGTCTGTGTTTTCGTTGGCGAAGTGATTTTATGGCTTGTTGATTAGTAGCATCGCATATTAACAAAAACCCGCCAATCCCTTTAATGGCAATAGTTTTGCCACTTTGCAGAGCTTTGTTGATAGCCAACAATACATCTTCATTGCCATTGGCCTCTATTTCATTATTCGCATTAAATAACTGCATTTGTATGCCACACTCATTGCAAGAAATGGTTTGTGCATAAAACCTACGATTGTGTACATCATTATATTCTGCTTCACAATTCTTGCACATTGTATATGGCTGCATGGTGGTATGATGCCTTTCGTAGGGTAGTTCATTGATAATAGAAAAACGTGGACCACATATAGCACAAGTAGTAAATGGATATCTATATCTTCTGTTTTTTTTGTCGTTTACATCGTTTATACACTCATGGCAAACCGCATAATCTGGTGTAAGCAATACAGAATTGCTGTTGACGCTGTTTGTGTTTGATGTAACAATTTTTAGACTATTAAATTTTTCATCAGCAATATTAGTTAATGTTGCATTGGTTATGGTAGCTAATGGGGGCCTATTAGACAAAATAAATTCTAAAACTGTAGTAGCCTTTTCAGTAGTAGCATTAAAATAAAAATGCAAACCATCGCTACTATTGCAAATATTACCCTTCATTTCATTTTGCATAGCATAATGATACAGCATAGGCCTAAAGCCTACACCTTGCACTATGCCTTGAATTAATATATGAAATGTTTGTTCCAAATTATTTTATACTGTTACTGCTTTTTTCTCAGAAACTTTCTTACGCAACCAATTGCACCAATCCTCTATACCCTCAGCCTTTAAACTGCTAATAGTAATTACATCAATAGTTGGATTTATTTCTCTGGCATCTTTGGTAACTGCCTCTACACTAAAGGGCACATAAGGCAACAAATCAGCCTTGCTCACTACCATTAATTCGCTTGTTAAAAACATACGTGGATATTTTTTGGGCTTATCATCACCTTCGGTGCAAGCAATCAGCGTTACTCTATAATCTTCACCTAAATCAAAAGCTGCTGGACACACTAAGTTGCCTACGTTTTCAATGATTAAAACATCTAAGCCTTCAAAGTTGAAATGATCCAATGCCTGAAGAATCATTTGAGCTTCTATATGGCACATACCGCCTGTAACTATTTGCAGGCAGTCAATTCCTGCTTCTCTAATACGGATGGCGTCTCTTTCTGTTTCTGGGTCGCCCACTAATACACCCACTTTCAATTCTCCTGCAAGGCGTTTGCCTGTTTCCTGTAACAAAGTAGTTTTGCCACTGCCTGGCGACGAGCAAATGTTAAGCACTAATATATTATGTGGTGCCAATTTGTCTCTGATTGCTTTGGCTACAAAATCATTTGCCTTCAAAAGGTTTAAAGAAGTGTTTTCGCATTGCACACTGCCTACTGGCATTCTGTTGCTTTTTGGTTGTACTGTATTCATTTACTTTTATTTTTTAATTCTTAATTATTATTATTGAGCATCTGAAAATTCTACTTTACTAATTAATAGCTCATCGCCTTGTATTATTTTTTTACAGGCACTGCCACAATTACTACAAATAAATTTATATTGTTTTACGGTGCTTTGTGTATTACATACATCGCACTGCACAATAATAGGCAGCACATTTACTTGCAATTTAGTATGCCTGTATTTTGGCTCATCTTCTAACACTGCTGCAAAGGCACTTTCCATTAGCAAGGGTTGCACATTGCTTAGCTCACCTGCGTTAAGATAAATAGTTTGAATGCTGTCAAACTTATCAGGAAACTCGTCCTGCAAAGTGTTAAAAATATTTCGTACTAAAGATATTTCGTGCATATTATGCGATGGCTTCTTTTTTAATTTGATGTAATTTTTCTATATCTGCCTTCGTATGTTCTATAATGCTTTCATCAGTAGTGAGCGATAGAATTTCATTGGCAACTTTGAGCATATCATTATATCTATCTTCGTCAAAGGCTTCTTTATTGCCTACAAACCAACTTGCTTCTAAATAATTACAAAGTGTAAGCACTCTCTCTAATGGATAATTTTGTGCCGTACGAATTTCAAGTGCTTCGTTATACCAAGCCAATGCTTTTTCGTAGTTATCAGAATGAATGGCGATAGGGTATTTTGTAAAAGCGTTTCCTTGACTGTGACAAATACTGGCATACTCGTAAGGATAATCAGCCTTGGTAAAATATTGCATGGCTTCTGTAAATGAAGACACCGATACAGCGGCCCAAACACTTTTCTTTTTTATTTCCTCCGGTATTTCGGCATAAATAATTCCTAATTGGTGATGGATATTTGCAAATACATCAGGTGCATCTGTTCTGGTATAAACTGCCAATGCATTTTTATATTGGTCAATAGCCTGCTTATAAAACTGTGGTGAACCATTTTGAGCCCACATCAATAATAAATTGGCTTGTGTGAGTTGAGCTTGAGCTTTAAAATGTTGCAATTGCTCCTCTTCGTATATGGCAATGGCCTTGGTACTGTATCCTAATGCTTCTGCAAAACTATTAGATATTGCTGCAATATGTGCCGCATCGTTCCATACCATTGCGGCTTCTACTTTAAAATTGTGTTCTTCAAAATATTGCAAACACTTCCATAAATTTGCCTTAGCTGTTTCCAACAAATTTTCATCATAAGGTGCAGTCAATTGCTTTATTTGTGCTTGACACAAAGAGTATGTTATTTGTGATGCCGATAAAGGACTTAATGATTCTTGATTTATACCTTTTAATACTTCATCGGCTTTGTTTATTTGACCAAAATCTAACAGCCACTGTGCATAATGATAAGTAGTAAATGCTTTATAATTATAATTGGGTGCTGTATTAATGGCTTCTTGATAAGTGGCTTCTAAATTCTCATATTCCGCATTTTCTACATAGCCATAGTGCTGAATGATGGCGTTATTATGCAGGTTAAAATAATTAATCTCAGATTCAAGTTGATCTATTGCGATACCATTTTGCAGACGATTGAGCTTATCTACTGCCTGTAATATGGCTTGATTTTCTGCTAATAAAGGATAGGCATTTTCGTAATTGCTCAGCTTAGCAAATAAAATACCTAAAAGGTTTTCTTTACTAGTAATGGCTTCTGGAATTAATATTGGTGGTTGTATATTTTTCCAATCAGGCAAGCACACAATACTTTCATTTATTTCTATATCGGCTTCATTTTCTTGGTTTATGGTAAAAAGTTCTTCCAATCTATCTACCGATTGTATACATTCTTTTACAAATTGTTCTTGTATTGTTTTTAAATGAAACATATTTTAATTATAATTAATATTAATTGATGATGTATTTGTTGTGTTATAATTGCCTTTAAGGGCAGCTCTTAAAAAATTGGCCGCATATACTTCGGCTTTTTGTTTGGTATAATAGCTATCGTTGATATAGCGACAAATAATGCGATAGGCATTGTTGGCATCTATAAAACATAATCGTATATGCCAAAGGTTTTTTCTTTCATACAAAGCATAACTAACCTTGGCTGTTTGCAACCAATTGGCTTGTTGTAACAAGGTCAAATCCATTGAGCTGCCGGTATAATCTGTAAATACGATATTATAGATGTTCATGCTAAAGGATAGTTACATTTAAAATTTTCATTCCATCGTCAGCAATATATGCTAATGCTCTGTCTGTATTGTCTAAATCATTATCAATGATTAATTCTTGTAACGATAGGCTTCTATCGCCATTTGCATTTTTAAGCTTGAGCATGCTAAGTGTTGTTTTGTGCAATTTTTTAAAAAGTTCATCTTCTACAGAACAAAACATTATACTATTTTTATTTTTATAAAAAACCCAATTCAAATGAGTGATGTCGCCCCACAATTGTTGGATGATAGCATTGTCTATTATTAAATGTCCGTTTTTTAAATGCATAGTTTAAGCAAGTTGTAAAATGTCGTTAGCAATATGGTCAATGGTTTTGTCGCCACCTGCTTTTACCACATCGCTCATATTCATTTCCAATCTGGTGTCGGTAATTGCAATTAGGTACACACTAATATCTTCAGGATATTCGTCTTGTAATATTTTTTTTGCATAGCTCAATGCTTGATCCCATTTAATACTGTGTAAAAACACCATTGGGTCATCTTGTGGTGCAGTATTAATCTCTGATGCAGGTACTTTAAATACGGTGCCATCGGGTTCACCGCTATTTAATACAGCATCTACTAAAATTATTTTTTGGTGTCCTTTCAATTTAAATAATACTTCAAATGCACCAGTGCCCATATCTAATAGCGAAATATCAGTCCTGTTGCTGAATTTTTTCTTTAATTCATCAATGACATAAACACCAACGGCATCATCCGACCGGCAAGGGTTTCCAAAACCCATAATGGCTGTTTTTAGTTGCATTACAGAAATATTTGTGCTTAACCCTGCAAGGATACATATATAACTCAAAGACTAATTACAAAAACTTAGAAAATATTTACTAATATTTTTGATTTAGCTATTGATGAAAGGAAACTCAATTCGATTTCAATAAATAAATGACATTAAAATTTTGAGTTAAGAACAACGAGGTAAGTACTATATTTTGTTCCTTTAATGTGGCATTGTTAATTTAAATACGATATTACACAACAACATATTTTCCTTTCTTTGCACTACACTTTCTTTTGATATTATAGGTTTTGTTGCCCTATTGTTGCCATAAAATACCTTAATGTTTTGAAATCATTTGTTATGAAGGCTTTATCTTTGTAGCTGGCAATTTGTATCGGAAAGTAATTTATCCGTTGATCGCATCTTATTGCTGCTGAATGTATTTCTTAAACAGGCGTATTTTTTATCTGCATTCCTTCTCATACTTCGGCATTTTTCAATATCTTGAATCCTCTAAACCAAGCTGCTTCTTATTATGAGAAAACTTTTACTACTGTTTTCAGTTTTATTGTTAACCTATATGCTGAAAGCCCAGGAAAACGCCTGGAAACCGATTTCTGAAAATGCACTTTCTAACTCCCTGTTTCAAAACAAATTAAAGCCTGCTTCTTTTAAAGCTTTTGAATTACAGGCATTACTCATGAAAAATATATTGGAACGTGCACCCATGGAGACTGCTGTGAGTGCAGCCCGTTCCACTCAAATCATCAGCATTCCAAATGCTGAGGGAGTTATGGAGCGATACACTATTGTACAGAGCCCTGTTATGGATGCTGCATTATCAGCTAAATATCCGGGTATTTATTCGTTCACCGGAAAAGGAGTGGATCGTCCCAATTCTATCATAAGGTTCAGTATGGGTATGGGTGAGTTTCAGGCTATGGTACTTTCAACCGATCGTCCTACTTTTTATATTGATTTACTGGATCGTAAAAACAATCAATACATCGTTTATGCCAGACCGGATATGTACAACTACAAATCCGAATTCAAATGTTTAACTGCAGATAACAGATCGGCAAATCAAACAGATAATGCCGCCGGTGCAGAAAATGCAAATGACGGTACGCTTCGCACTTATCGTATGGCGATGGCTGCTACCGGTGAGTTTTCACAGTTTTGGTTAAATGGTACAGAAACCTCCGACGCAGAACGAAAAGCAAAAGTGCTCGTGGCATTAAATAATGCCATGACCCGTACTAATGGTATTTATGAACGTGACTTTGGAATAAGAATGGTATTAGTACCCAATAATGATTTAATTATCTATCTCGACCCTGCAACTGATCCCTGGAGTGGAAACCTTAATGGAACTACACAGGTTACCATTGATAATGTTATAGGCGATGCCAATTATGATATCGGTCATCTTGTACATAGGGCAGCTGATAATGGTAATGCAGGCTGTATTGGTTGTGTATGTGTATCCGGTTCTAAAGGGAGTGCCTTTACTTCTTATAACAATCTCAATAATTTCGATTGGTTTGTGGTGGATTATCTAACACATGAAATCGGTCACCAGTTTGGAGGTAATCATACATTTACCTTCAGTAATGAAAATACCATCGCACAGGTAGAGCCGGGCAGTGGTTCTACCATTATGGGATATGCAGGTATAACCGGCGCTACTACTGATGTGCAGCCGCACAGCGATGATTATTTTCATGCTATTAATATTCAGCAAATCACAAACTACACCCGCAACGGTAATGGTAATGGTTGTGCTGTAATAACCAATACAGGTAATGCAGTGCCTACGGCTGATGCAGGTTCTGATTATACCATTCCGATTTCAACTCCCTTTACTTTAACCGGTAGCGGAACAGATGCTAACCTTAGTGATGTGTTGAGTTTTTGCTGGGAACAGAATGATCGCAGGCAAACAGGTTTTTCAACTGTGCCAAGCGCTACCGCAACTGCCGGTCCTCAGTTCCGTTCTTTCCTCCCTACAAATACAACAAGCCGAACTTTTCCTCAATTACAATACATATTGAGTGGTGTCAATGGCTGGAGGTGGGAACAGCTTCCATCAGTAAACCGCACACTTAATTTCCGATTTACAGTGAGAGATAACCGCAGTGGCGGGGGAAATAATAACAGTGATAATATGGTATTAACCATTACCAATTCCTCCGGTCCTTTTTTGATTACCTCACAAAACGCAGCAGGTATATCCTGGAACAGCGGCAGCACTCAAACCATTACCTGGAGCGTAAATAATACAACGGCACCTCCGGTGAATTGTGCCAACGTTGCTATTGAACTTTCTGTTGATGGTGGTCAAACTTTTCCGATTGTACTGGCGGCATCAACACCCAATGATGGAAGTGAAGATGTTTCAATTCCAAACAACCCCGGTACACAGGTACGTATAAGGGTAAGAGCTCTTGGTAATGTTTTCTTTGATATCAATAATGCCAACATTACAATTATAGCAGCAACTCCTGATTTTAATTTTAATACGCCTGCTCCTGCCTTAGTCAACTGCGGAACTGCCGCATCAGCAAGTATTACACTCGGCACTACTTCTTTATTAGGATATAACACACCTGTTAACCTCAATGCAACAGCAGGCGTACCTCCCGGTTGTACCGTTGTGTTCAGTACAAATCCTGTAATACCGGGCAACAGTACAGATGTAACGCTTACCAATACTAATACACTGGCATTTGGTAATTATGATATTACCATCCAGGGTGTTTCAGGTAGTATTACCAAAACAAGGGTGATTCGTTTTACTATACAGCCGGGTGCCGGACCTGTTATAACAACTGAACCTGTTTCACAATCCATCTGCAGTGGTAATAATGTAACATTTACTTCGGCTGCAACGGGCGCATTTTCACAACAATGGCAGGTAAGTTCAGATGGTGGTACAAGCTGGAATAATATTTCCGGTCAAACAGCAACTGCATTGACCCTGAACAATGTTACAACTGCTCAAAATAATAACCGGTATCGTTGTGTATACACCGGGCAATGTAATACAACCAATACAGCTGTTGCGGTGCTTACCGTTCAAACAGCACCGGGAATTAGTTCACAGCCGTCTAATGCCAATATTTGTGCAGGTGCTAATGCCACATTTACTGTCGGCGCCACAGGCACTGCTTTAATTTATCAATGGCAGTTGAGTACGGACGGCGGAAATAGTTACAATGATATCACCGGCGCACAAAATGCAAGCTATACCGTAAGCGGAGCAACACTTGCACAAAACAATTATCGTTATCGTTGTATTGTCAGCGGAGCCTGTACACCTGCTGTTACAAGTAATGCCGGTGTACTTTCTGTTTCCAACGCAGTAGCCATCAGTAATCAACCTGCAGATGTTACAATATGTTCCGGAAACAACACTTCATTTACAATAGCAGCAACCGGCAGTATTGTTTCTTACCAATGGCAGTTAAGCACAGATGGCGGCGGAAGCTTTAATAATATTACAGGTGCTAATGCGGCTACTCTATCTCTAAACAATGTAAGCGCTTCGCTTACAAACTACCGCTACCGTTGTGTTATTACAGGTGGGTGTAATACTGTTACGAGTACAGCAGCAACGCTTACAGTACAGGTGCCGCCTTCTATTAATACACAACCTGTATCAGTAAATATCTGTAGCGGAACAGCTAATACTTTTTCTGTTAATGTTTCAGGTGATGTATTGACCTATCAGTGGCAAATCAGTACCGATGGTGGTACGAACTGGGTAAACGTAAATGGTGCAGTTAATAATCAACTTTTGGTAAGTAATGTTACAACGGCACAAAATAATCACCGGTATCGTTGTATTATAAGTGGCGCCTGTACACCTGCTGTTACATCCAGTGCAGCCGTGTTAAATGTTACAGCACCGGTTGTTATTAATACTCAACCTTCTGATGTGGCTCTATGTAATACAGGCGATATTGTGTTTGCTGTAAATGCCAGCGGAACCGGTAATAACTTTACATGGCAACGTAGTACTGATGGTGGTGCCAGCTTCAGTAATATCACAAATGCACCCAATGCAACAAGTTATAATGTGAATGTACCGGGTACCAATTTTAATAATTACCGTTACAGGGTTATTGTTTCCAATAATGTTTGTCCTGCTGTTACATCCAATGCTGCTTTACTTACCGTTAATCCATTGCCAGTAGTTACATTAAATGCCGCTCCCTATACCAGGCTCTTTCCGGGGTTACAAACTACCGTTACGGCAACTGTTGTTCCTGCAGGCGGAAGCATCGTTTGGCAACGTAATGGTGTAACAATTCCAAACACAACAAATACGGTTACAGTAAACGTAGATAATCTGGGTGCCTATAAAGCTACAGTTACCGGTGTTGGTGGATGTGTGGGCGAATCTGTTGTGTTAAATATCCTGGATTCATCTACTTCTAAAATTTTCTTTTATCCCAATCCAAACCAGGGACAGTTCCAGGTACGTTACAACAATCCGCAGGGAACAGGTACTCAAAATTACATCCGTGTGTTTGATGCCCGTGGTACAAAAGTATATGAGCAACTTTATAGTGTATCAGCTCCATATACGCAGATGCTGGTTGATTTGCGGGCACGTGGTTCAGGTATTTATCTTGTAGAGCTTTCTGATAAAAGCGGAAAACGTATAGCTACCGGAAAAGTGTATATTAAATGGTAAATGATCTTTAAATAGTAGAAGCCGCTGCATTATGCAGCGGCTTTTTAATTTCAGGTTCTTTAATTTTTTGTGGAATTCAAACCGAGCAATGATAATTGGGGAATTTAGCTAATTTTATCTTTGTTAACTTTATCATTCACTATGCGGAACATCATCTTATCATTTTTGTTGATTTTTTCTTTCGGGTCAACTACTTCACAAAATACTCATTTCAAAAAGGAGTTGTATCGAACAAATGAGATACAGCCCGGCAAGGTAACAGCAGGTAAATTTTTAAATAATAAAACAGGTGAATCAAGATTTTACTTCAAGGGTTTCGAAATTCTAAATAACAGTGAGCTTATTCAAGAATCTGAAATGAATACAGATGCTGATGATGTATCGCCTGTTACTGGTTACGATGGCATTAATTCTTCGGGTGCTGATTATGGCAGCGCACAGTATATGTGGGCCTTGAATACGCAAAACAGAAGCAGGGTGCGGCAGAATGGTATCATATCTCATGTTCAATTATACGTTAATCATTTGCCTGTACGGCTTCAGTCTTTCTGGTTTTTTGTTTGGCGAAAGAACGGACTCACTTATGATTTGATTGGAAAGGAGAATATTTTTTTGAAGTTAAAAGGCGGTATGATTAATTATATTAAACTGGATTCACCTGTTACTGCACAAGAAGGAGATTTTATCGGCTGGGGTTACGAAGCATCATCAGCAGGTGCTCCATTTTTAAAATCAGTACCCGGTATTGCAGGTATAAAATTTCAAATGAACTCTGAGATGCCTTTTAATGGTTATGATTGGAGTGCTTATCCACGTATGAACAGTTACCTGCCGATTGTTTGTTACATGAAAACACCTGATGCTGTATTTATTGGCAACTCAATTATAAGCGGTTTTAATAATCATATTGCTTATATATCTCCTTTCAACTCTTTTGATAATCCCTCTTCCACCATTCCCTATAAAGTATCTGCTTTGAAAAAATGGACTTATCAGAATATGGGAATAGGAGGGGAAACCAGCAATGAGGTGGCGGCACGCTTTGAAAAAGATGTGGTTCAGTTAAAACCTTGCTATGCAGTTATAGAGTGTGGTGTTAATGATCTTGGCGCCGGTAATACGGCAGAGCAATTTATAAGTAATTATAAAACGATGCTGGAACTATGCCGTAGTAATAATATTAAACCCGTAATCATAAGAATCTTACCCTGGACTGTTGGCACCAATGAACAATTACAAATGAGAGATAACTGGAATGATCAGCTTTCTGCATTTGCTCTTAATTATAACGCTGTTATTGTAAATGCAGATACAGTATTAGGTCAATTCAGACCCGGCGGCAGTTCCGGCAATCTGTGGAATTTAAAGCCGGAGTTTACTGATGATGGAATTCATTTAACAATTGCAGGCAATACTGCATTGAGCAATTACATTGTTGATGTGTTACAATCTAAAAATATTGAGCCATCAGTGCGTAAACAACCGCTGCCACTTACTGTTTGCAGCGGAAGTACTGCTGTGTTTTCAATAAATGCAACCGGTGAAGCCTTAAGCTACCAGTGGCAGTACAGTGCTGATTCCGCTAAGACATGGCGATCTATAACAGGTGTTACAACAAACCGACTTATGCTAGAAAAAGTATCAATGCTTCAAAACAAATATCAATATCGCTGTATAGTAAATGGTTTTTGTAAAACATCAGATACCTCCAACGCTGCTTTACTTACTGTGAATCCTCTGCCGGTTGTTACCTTAAGCACAGCTCCTTACACAAAACTTTTTCCCGGCCTGGAAACAACTATTACTGCATCTGTTGTACCTGCAGGTGGCAGTATTGTTTGGCTAAGAAATGGCGCACTTCTATCCAATAAAACCAATACTATTTCAGTAAATGTTGATCAAGTAGGAACCTATAAAGCTGTAGTAACTAATGCAGTAGGTTGTGTTGGTGAATCAGCACTGGTTCCTGTTCTTGATTCTGCTACTTCTAAACTATTCTTTTACCCTAATCCTAACCAGGGACAGTTCCAGGTGCGTTACAACAACCCGCAGGGAACGGGTACAAAAAATTACATCCGTGTGTTTGATGCCCGTGGCACTAAAGTGTATGAGCAACTTTATAGTGTATCAGTTCCTTATACCCAGATGCCGGTTGATTTGAGAGCACGTGGTACAGGTATTTATCTTGTAGAGCTTTCTGATAAAAGCGGGAAACGGTTAGCTACAGGAAAAGTTTATATTAAATAGTGTAAATGCTGCTCTTTATTTTAAATGATACCTGTTGATCCAATGTATCAATAAATCCTGTTTCATGGTTTTTAATATCAGTTGATTCTTCCCAAATTCTTTCTCCAGTACGTTTAATTGATTCCTGATTTCAATAATATCTTCTTTCTTAGGAATTAAAAGGAGAAAGGGCGGCGGTTTCTGCTTACTGTCTGCCGGATAACAAGTCCATGTTACCAGTTGTGGCAGGTTTGTAAAGAAGCGAATCGGTAATTGGAGCGAAGTGGTCTTACGCAGAACCGTATCAAATATTTCATTATTACTTTTTATCTCTAACCTGTAGGGAATAGAAACTGATTCAGGTTTCCAGGAAAGTACTGGTTTTGAGAAGACAATACTACTGTCAGCAGGTGACAGCATCACTGTTTTTCCACGGTAAACTACAGCAGCCACCCTTTGTTTCTCTTCACCCTCACCTGATAAAAACTTTTCAAATACATACGCAAAAAAGTTTTTAGAAATACTTTCTGTTTTTGTTTTCTGTATCAGCAATTGAACCTGGTTGAAGGTGTAGTTGCCTGATTTGTTCAGTAACATCGACTTGCCATCTTTTTGCACGAACATTACATTGGCCTGCGGTGTTATAGTAATCTGGTGCCCCGGTTGAAGAAACACACCCCGTTTTGCAATATCTTTTTTGCCATCATGTGTCCAGTGTACCTGTTTGCTTACATGATATACCAGTAACTGGCTGTTTGCATTTATGACAGCAAACAGGAACAGTACAGTAAATAACAAGTAAGAGATTTTAATCATTGGGATCCTTCTTTAAAAATCTTGATTGTACAGGTAACCTCAATTTGTATTTAAGAAACAACAGTAATACTTCATACAAATTAATAAACGTTGGCAGCAATACAAAGCAGGCCATGAGCAGACCCGGATCAAACTTGGTGTTTAAATGCCTGTAAACTAATATAGTAATATACACCAGCAAAATACTTCCAATGAGTTGCACGCCGGTACCCAACCCGTTAAACCACACATCACCTTTGAAAAATAATCCGCAGAACAATGGTAACATAAGCCAGATGAACAGAAAGGAAATAATAAATCCGGTGAAGGGGGAAATAACTTTAATATAATCTTTTTCAATAACCATCCGCAGGATGTTAGCGTGTGCCACACAGCCATACATATCAGGGTAGCTACGGCCGCTCAGTTTTGCATTGAGTGGCGTAAAAATCATGTCTTCATCAATTTTATTGCTCATATTATTACCTGGTAGACCAAGATAACCTACCAGTACAATTTTTCCTTTGAGGGCAGCCGCATCAAAATCAGGCTGTATCACTTCATCAAAGTTGAAGTAGGTGAAATTGGCAAGATTACCGAAGTAATGAATTTCCACCCGTTGTCCTTTCTTACTTATTAGTTGGTCATAAAGAGACTTATTGAATTTTTGAAGGATGGAAGTTGTAAAGGCCTGTTGTTCTTTGTTAAACGGATAGTAATAACGGATGGTGGATGTTTCTTTATCATCACCCTCAAAATTTACATAGTTGTTTTTTTCATTGGTGAAGTAGGGATGGTTGTAAATACTTTGTTCCGGTTCTTCAAAGTCCGGGTAGGAAGGCAGTACAAAGTTGTTGTATTGCTGAAAGAGGTTGTGCAGCATGGTATCATCATCCCCTTTTCGGTCTGTAAATAAAATATCAAGCGCTACTACTTTAGGTTCTGCCTGTTGAATGGCCTGTAGTAAAAAGGCCAGCTCTTTCCGGTTTTTGTTTTCAGCATTGATTAAAATAACCGGGCCCTTATAAATCTGGTTCTGATCTTTGAGTTTATTATAATAGAGATCTGTAATTGTGAAATCACGGAAGGCCTCTGCAAAGGGATCAAAAAATGATACATTCAATACAAGGAGTGAAAGCAGCCATACACACACAAAGATGAAACAGTTGAGTGCCAGGTACTCTGTAAAAAAGCGTTTTACACTTTTCATGCAGCAGCCGTTGTAAGGGTTATAAAAAAGCAAAGGGTATAATCAACGCTTATACCCTTTGCAAAGCGATACGTTTAAAGTTAACGCTTTAAGTTCAGTGTAAACACACGGCTGTCGTTGCAATAGCTGCTGTTGCTCCAGTACAAAGCACCATCTGTTGTTTGTGCATACCATTTGGTCCAGTTGCCGGGTACCCAAACATCAATGCGAACAGAAGTTGCATAAGGAGAAAGACGGCCCTGGTAAATTCCTTCTACCCAAACATCTACATAGTTACCGGTGAAGTTGTCGAAATACACATAGCAGTAACCACGTGTTTTCTTTTGACGGGGTGTGCCATCAGGACCGGGCAGGTCTTTCTTTTCAGTTACAGGTTGTGCTTCTACTACTACTTTTTTCTTTTGGGGTGCCTGCGCTGCAGCTTTTGTATGAAACATCATAGTAAAACCAATTACAGCGAGTGACATCATTACGAGCTTTTTCATTTTGATTGTTTTTTGTTTGGTTTAAAAATTAGAGTTTAAAATTTTCTTTGGTTGATTACCTGTCAACCTGAGTTTATTGTTTCGGTACAATGGTATAGTTGATGTAAAAAGTATTCATTACATCCATTTCCACACTTCCATCATCACCGCTGCCTCTTGTTTTAGAAGTATTGGGATCTTTCTTTTTTAAGAAAGGACGGAAATCCAATGGCTCCCGGCTGGTGATGATGAGTAACCTGTTTTCACCATAAGGTGGACCTACACGGAATACTCTCGTGCTTCGTAATGTTTTATCGGGCTCAATGAAGTTGCCGGTTGCATTATCATTAATACGGTAGCTGGGAAAAATGCTGTTCACCACATAGTCAGGTTGTATTTCCACTACGGTGTAATAGCATCGTTCCTGTCCGCTGTTGGTAAACTCCAGTACATAGTAATCATCCACCTTAAATGTGATGTTCCCGTTTTTATCTTTTACGGTGTTGATATCCACATCCATTGTTTCGCTTACAGCACCACGTTCATTCCGTTTGGTCACTTTTACCGGGATCATTTTAAACGTAACCCGTATGTTGGTATCTACTTTATGCAGGTTCATAAAGTATTTGCTCCAGGCATAATGTTTGAGACGATACTGCAGTGTATCTTTCAACGGTACTGTTTCCATCTCAGCATTCAGTTTCAAAAACTCCCCTTTGTTGTTTTTAAAAATGAATTGACCGTTTGTTTCTTCCACCATTACATCAGCATCAGCAGTAACGGTTTTAATTTCTTTAATTGTTTTAAGTACTTCACTCAACTTTGATTGTGTGCTTTGTACCTGCACACCAATCTGCAGGTTGCCGAAATTCACTTCATCTAAAAACACCCAGGCCTTTGCAATCAGTTCTTCATCTTTAACATCCTTTAACTGAACAGTAGAGCTAAACTCACCTGCTTTAATAATGGTTCCGGTGGTGATGGGTGTTACACCCACTGTATCTCTTGTATCCGGCGGATAGAGTTTTACGGTGGTTCCATCAAACACATTGAATACCGTTCCTGTTTTGATGGTGATGTTATTGTTCTTTACTTCTTCCGGCGTGAAGTAATCCAGTTTGGTTAACATCTTACCGCCGAAGATTTCTTTATCCATTTCACCTTCTGCTTCGGGGTGCTGACTTAAACCAAACCGTTTCATCTCCAGTTTGATCTGGTCAAACACAGCCTGGTAACTCATTTGTTTGGTGGCAGCAGTTACTGTTTTAAAAAAAGCCATACTTAAACTGCCGTACTCCACACCATCTTTTTCATATTGACTGTTCAACTCACTGGAGGAAGAAGCAAACAGAGAAATCATTTTGGCCATACCTGCTTTACGATCACCCAAACCGAAAATGTTTTCATTGATCTTATTGGTTTTGGCCACCGGTGCTTTGTATCCTGATGGCTGATATTTTTTATCCGTACCACGCATGTTTCCTTTGTTGCCACGGGTAGAGGAGCCGCTGTGGCAGGCATCCACAATCACGATGAGTTCACCGTTTTCGCCCAGCTTTAACCGTAAGTCCTGGAGTTTGGTTCCGAAATCATCATCACGCAAATGTTTATCCACGCCGGGCTGGTATTCCATAGGTGCATCATAAGGCACCAATGCTTCATCGTATCCATCGTCTTCATCGCCATTGGTATCATACACCTGTTCGCCATGACCGCTGAAGTGAAACACACAGATGTCGCCGGGAGCAGATTTTTCTATAAGATGTTTCTGGATGCCGTTGAGTATACCTTCTTTGGTACAGGCTGCATCTTTCATCACCACAATGTCTGCTTCTTTAAACCCCTGTTTGAGTAATGCTTCTTTAATGAGCGGAATATCATTGGCGCTGGCAAGGTCATTCCAGCCCGTGCCGGGTTTGTATTTAGAGATCGCCACAATCAATGCCCGTTTGCTTTGTGCCTGTACAGTTGCCTGCATGATGAAGAGGAATAAAACCGGCAGCAGATATTTCATGTGGGTTGTTGCGTTTACCTCACAATATTAGTTTTGAAGTGAGGACGTTCCTATACCGTTGGGAGGGTATTTTGCTAAAACAACTTCTTCAAAAGTTGAAGGCATTCAATAATTTCACGCCCAGATGAATGCGGGCCCCTCCATACTTCAATCTCCCATCGAATACCTCAAAGGCGTTGGTCCTTTGCGTGCCGACTTATTAAAAAAAGAACTCGGCATTTTCACCTTTGGTGATCTGCTGGAGCATTTTCCTTATCGTCATCTGGATAAAACAAAAGTGGATGCTATTGCTTCCATCAACTACCAGCAGGATTTTGTACAGGTGAAAGGACGGTTAATTGATATGGAAGTCATTGGTGCCAATCGTGGCAAGCGCTTAGTGGCCCATCTCAAAGATGCAACAGGTGTGATGGAATTAGTTTGGTTCCAGGGCATCAACTGGGTGGAGAAACGATTGGTGATTGGAAGTGATTATCTCGTCTTTGGCAAGCCCACGTTTTTTATGAGCAAGCCACAGATCACCCATCCGGAGATTGATGTGCTTACACCCGGCAATGCAGAAGGAAAGAATGTGCTTGAGCCCATCTATCCCACCACTGAAAAACTAAAAGCCAAAGGTCTTAATGGCAGAACCATTGGCAAATTAACAGCAGCTCTGCTTCCGCAAATTCATGAAAAAGATATTCCTGAAATACTTCCGGATGCGGTTGTGCAAAAGCTGCAACTGCCGCATCGTTACAAAGCCTACCTGCAGGTACATTTTCCGCCGGATGCAGGTACTTATGAAGCCGCTTTAAACCGTTTGAAGTTTGAAGAATTGTTCCTGGCCCAGTTACGTATGGCTATGATCAAGAGTAACCGTCATCGTTTCAGTAAAGGGATTGTGTTTGATAAAGTGGGAGACCTGTTCAATACCTTTTACAACGAGCACCTGCCTTTTGAATTAACAGGAGCGCAAAAACGGGTATTGAAAGAAATAAGGCAGGATACGGCCCGTGGTCATCAAATGAACCGGTTGTTGCAGGGAGACGTAGGCAGCGGAAAAACGATGGTAGCCCTCTTAACCATGTTACTGGCGGCCGATAACGGTTACCAGAGCTGTTTGATGGCGCCTACTGAAATACTGGCGCAACAGCATTACAACAGTATTTCAAAGCTCTTGCAAAAGATGGAAGTAAAAGTGGGCTTGCTTACGGGCTCTACGTCCAAAAAAGAACGGGAGGTGTTGTTAAAAGAACTGAGCCAAGGCACTATGCCTATCATCATTGGTACCCATGCGTTGATTGAGGATAAAGTACAATTCAAACAACTGGGTTTATCCATTATTGATGAGCAGCATCGTTTTGGTGTGGCACAGCGGGCCGAGTTGAAATTAAAAGGCGCACTGCAACCGCATATCCTTGTGATGACGGCAACACCTATTCCACGTACCATGGCCATGACGGCTTACGGCGATCTGGATTATAGTGTGATGGATGAATTGCCTCCCGGCCGCAAACCCGTTACTACGGTACACCGTTATGAGCAGGCAAGACCGGCAGTAATGGACTTTGTAAAACAGGAGATTGCTAAAGGAAGACAGGCTTATTTTATTTATCCATTGATTGAAGAAAGCAGTAAGCTGGATTTTGAAAACCTGATGAAGGGCTATGAAGAAGTGAAAGCATTTTTCCCGGAACCACAGTATTACATCAGCATGGTGCATGGCAAACAGAAACCTGAAGTGAAGGAAACAAACATGATGCGTTTTAAAACCGGTGATACACAAATCATGGTTTCAACTACGGTAATTGAAGTGGGAGTGGATGTGCCGAATGCGAGTGTTATGGTGATTGAAAGTGCCCAGCGTTTTGGTTTATCACAGTTGCACCAGCTCCGTGGAAGGGTGGGCAGAGGCAGCGAACAAAGTTTTTGCATTCTTTTAACGGGTAAGCAATTAACACAGGACGGGCGGGAGCGGTTAAAGATTATGACGGCAACAAATGATGGTTTTCTGATAGCGGAAAAAGACCTGGAACTGAGAGGGCCGGGAGATATTGAAGGTACCCGCCAGAGTGGGATGCTGGATTTTAAACTGGCGAGTATTGTAAAAGATAAACCATTGCTGGAAGCAGCTTCGTATATATGCAGGGAGCTGCTGGAAAAAGATCCGGATCTGAGTTCGGCAGAAAATTTGCGGTTAAAGAATTACCTGCAGTTAAAAAAAGGTAAAACTGAATGGAGTAAGGTGGCCTGATGAAAATAAAGCTTTACCCTCTCCGTTATAATAAGTAACTTACAAGAAGCAACGATTGGAAAAAATTTACATGAAGAGAAAAATCTATTTCCTGTTAGCACTTAGCCTGCCCTTGTTTACAAAAGCCCAGCTTTTATTTACTGAAAACAAAGGACAGTGGGATAAACAGGTCCTCTATAAAACAGACGCCGGTAACGGTGCCTTTTTTCTTTCAAAAGATGGCTATACAATTTTAATGCAGCACCCGCAGGATTATCTCAATGCGGCTGAATATTATCATGGTCATGCATTGGATACATCCTCCCATCGCACTTCTAAAGGTGAAAACGGAATGCCCCGCTCCATGCGTCAACATGCTTACCGTGTAAAATTTTTGGGAGCTAATTTCAATACACAGGTCATCAGCGAAAAACCGGTAACGGGTCATGAAAACTATTTCATCGGTAATGATCCTTCTAAATGGGCTACCGGTGTAAAACAATACCAGGCTATTACGTACAAGAATATTTATCCCAATGTAGATCTCCGTTATTACGTGCAGGATGATAAACTCAAATATGATTTAATCGTTAATCCCGGTGCTGATGTTTCAAAAATTCAGATGAAGTATGATGGTGCTGTTTCTTTATCTATCAAAAACAGTGAATTGATTGTAGGAACTTCAGTAGGTGATGCCGTGGAGCAAAAACCCTACACTTACCAGTTTGCACAGGGAAAAAGAGAATTCATCAATTGCCGCTATAAACTCAATGGTAATGTGGTAAGTTTTGATGTAAAGAGTTATAACAAATCCACTACACTTGTTATTGATCCCTCCTTGGTATTTTCTTCATTCAGTCGTTCTGCAAATGCCAACTGGGGCTTTACCGCAACTCCGGGTCCTGACGGAAGTTTTTTTGGTGCAGGTATTGCTTCTCCTACCGGGTTTCCGGTTACTCCAGGTGTAATACAGCCTACAGGCGGCGGCGGTTCCAATGGGTTGCCTCCTGATATTGCTATTATGCGTTTAACACCTAATGGTAATGCCCGTGTGTATGCTACTTATCTTGGTGGTTCAGGTATAGAGCAGCCACATAGTTTAATTGCTGATGCCCAGGGTAACCTGGTGATTGCCGGCAGAACCAATTCAGGAGATTTTCCACTTAACAACGGAAGAGTAGAAGGCACACGTGGCGGCTATGATATTTTTGTTACCAAGATCAATGCCACAGGTACTCAAATTATCGGCAGTATGATTCTTGCCGGAAGTGCCGATGATGGTGTTAATATTTCTTCCGACCGTGGTAATGGAGCAGAGTCTCTGCTCAGAAGTTATGGTGATGATGGACGTAGTGAAGTAATTCTTGATAACAACAATAACATATTCGTCGCTTCCTGTACTAACAGTACGAACTTTCCTTCAAGAGGTGGTTTTCAAACAACCAACGGAGGAGCACAGGATGGCGTTGTGTTCAAACTAAACTCTACCTGTACGGCTCTTATCTGGAGTACCTACCTCGGTGGCAGTGGAAATGATGCGGCATTTGTTTTAACACACCATCCCATCAATCAACAGATTTATGTGGCCGGTGGAACGGGCAGTAATAATTTCCCCGGCGTAAATGCACCGGGGCCACGCATACAAAATACATATGCAGGAGGTGAAGCAGATGGCTTTGTAACTAATCTTATTGATAATAGCAATTCTGTTTCATTAGTTCGATCTACTTATATCGGTAGCTTTACTTCAGTAAATAATCAACCTAATCCTGACCAGGTGGATATTGTGTTCGGTATTCAGTTTGATCAACGTGGGTTTCCTTACATCACCGGTACTACCACCGGTTTTATGAGTGTGCTTAATGCACCTTATGCGGTAAACAACGCCAGGCAGTTTATTGCTAAACTGGAGCCGGATCTTTCTGCTTACGTTTACCGTACTACGTTTGGTACTTCAGGCTCCGTTGCCCCTAATATTTCACCCGTGGCCTTCCTTGTAGATAATTGTGAGAATGTTTATGTTTCCGGTTGGGGCGGTGGTGCTAATACTTTAGCAAATCGTCCTTATCCAACCTCTGGCACAAGTGGTATGCCGGTTACACCTGATGCATTGCAGCCTCAAACAGATGGAAGTGATTTTTACTTTTTTGTGTTGGCTAAAAACGCACAATCACAACTTTACGGCAGTTTCTTCGGGCAAAGAGGTGGCGATGGTGGTTGGGATCATGTGGATGGTGGTACCAGCAGGTTTGATGCACAGGGTGTTATTTACCAGGCTGTATGTGCTAACTGTAAAAGTGTTCCCTCCGGTCAGCCTTTACAGGCACCTTTTCCTATAACAGCAGGAGTTTATGGTAATGTAAATCCTGCTACTACAATCGGGGCCTGTAATCTCGGCATGGTAAAACTTCGGTTTGATCTGGCGGGTGTAGATGTTGCACTCAGAGCAGTAGGCGCAAGGCAGTTGAATTTCTGTTTACCGGCAACGGTTGAGTTTATTGATACGGTTCGTCTTGCCAAACAATACGTATGGGTTTGGGGTGATGGTACAAGATCTGATACAACCACACAAAATCCTATTCAACATACTTACACTACCGCAGGTTTTTTTGATGTGAAAGTATATGGCATTGATAAAAATTCCTGCAATGAAGTTGATAGTGCTACCATGCGTATCCGTGTAACCACTGACAGTGTAGATATTGATTTTGATTATGCACGCAGGGGTTGTAACAGTTTAACTTTTGATTTTACCAATACCAGCGACAAACTTACTTCCATTCCCAACTTCGGACCAAGATCATTTGCCTGGATATGGGGTGATGGCAGCCGTAGCGATACGGTGCCTGCATTTGCGCCTAATCCTATTACCCATACATTTCCGGCGCCGGGTACTTACAATGTTCGTTTAGTGTTGATTGATACTAATTTCTGTAATTCAGGAGAATCAAGGGATCTTGTAAATTTTTCTGTGATTGATAATGTGCGTGCCGGTTTCAGAGTAGATAATTTATGTGTGCCGGATACGGTGAATGTAACAGATACTTCTGCCGGAGCTATCACTTATTTATGGGTAAGCAGCGACGGTCAAACATCAACAGCTTCAAGACCCAACTTTGTTTACAATACACCCGGTACTTACACCATCAAACAATATGTATTCAACAACAATACCTGTAACCTCGTAGATTCTACGGAACGGACCTTTGTGGCAAATCCAAAACCGGTGCCCGGCTTTTTCTATAATCCTAATCCATCACAGGAAAATACACCTACCCGTTTTACCAGTACCGCTTCCAATGATGTGGTAAGATGGTTATGGACGTTTGGTGATGGCAACAGTTCTACACAAAGAGATCCTATTCATCAATACATAGCGCCTAACCCGGCAAATAATGTTTGTCAAACGGTGTTTAATGCGGCGGGCTGTTTTGATTCAGTATGTATTCCGGTGGAATCCATCATTAATATTGTAAATGATTTGCCCACAGCCTTTACACCCAATGGTGATGGAGTGAATGATGTGTTCCAGGTGCGTGGTTTTGGTATTTCAAAAATGACCTTGCGTGTTTATAACCGACAGGGGTTGATGGTGTTTGAATCACGTTCGCAAAACATTGCCTGGGATGGAACTTTTAAAGGTGCTCCTCAGCCGATGGATGCTTATGCATGGACCTTGGATATTGAATATTTTAACGGCGAAAAAGTGCGGAAGAAAGGTGATGTAACCTTGATACGGTAAACAGTTCATAAGTATGAACAAAAACAAATGAATTGAACGATCATTATTAATTTAATAAAATGGGAAAGATTTTGAGATATGGTTGTACAGGTTGGTTGCTGATGGCGCTTTGCATCAATGCAGGGGCACAGGATTTGCATTTTTCCCAATTCATGAATTCGCCACTCACCACCAATCCTGCTAATACAGGTTTTATTCCTGAAGCAGATTACCGTGTAGGAATTCATTACCGTTCTCAATGGACATCGATACCTGTTCCGTTTAAAACGGCCAGTGTGTTTGCCGATTTCCAGGTGTTTCGTAATAAAATTGAAAACGGATGGGTGGGCTTAGGTGCTGTTATCTTAAATGATGCAGCAGGACGTGGTAACCTGCGCAGTAATAAAGCTTATGCCAGTGTAGCGTATCATCAAATGGTAGGGCTCAGCAGTTTGATCTCTGCCGGTTTCAATGTGGGCTATGCCAGCAAACGGATTGATATAACCAAGTTCACTTTTGATAACCAATGGAACGGAAAAGTATTTGATGCCGGTAATCCCACAGGTGAAACATTTCTTACCAATTCCACCACTTCTTATCTTGATTTACAGGTGGGGATGAATTATGCTTATTTTCCTACCGAGAATGCGTATGTGAATGCAGGTGTGTCTGTGCATCACATCAATCAACCTAAAGAAACTTTTTTCAGCAATAGCGGTAACGAAGTGCCCCGTCGTTACATTGGTTTTTTAAACGGCAGCTTTAAATTGAATGATGACTGGATCATCAACCCCAATGCCTATTACAGCAACCAGGCAAGAGCAAGTGAACTGGTGATGGGCGGTAATGCAGCTTACAATCTTATGGGTGATGGCAGTAAAGTAATTTTTGGTGGTGCGTATTATCGCTGGAATGATGCTGCCATTGCTATGATTGGATTTGAAATGAATAATCTCCGCTTTACGTTTACGTATGATGCTACCATGAGCAGCCTGCGCACCTTTAATGGTTCCAACGGCGCTATGGAATTTTCATTGCTCAGGAATGGTTATTACAGTGAGTACTTTGGTGATAAGAATATGCGCCGCCAGAGTTTATGTCCACGTTTTTAACAAAGGTTCATCAATCCTCTTTTTTACTTGCGGACTGATTTCTGTTTCTTTGCATCTGTGATGGAGCATATGTGTGCAACAGTTGACCACTTTATATTAACCAAACACAGATGAAACAGATATTACTCTTCTTTTTTTGTGCAACCACTCTTCTTACTGCAAAAGCTCAGCAGAATGAGGAAGAACGTAAAGGATTGAAAAGGGAAAACTGGTACATCGGCTCCGGTGTGAACGTTGGTTTTTTCCAGGGCTGGATGCTGGGTTTAAATCCTGAAACCGGTTACAGCGTTGGTAAGTTTCTGGATGTAGGTTTTGCTACTAATTTCAATTACATTACACAAAACGTGGCTCCCGGTGTGTCCTCACGTTTTACTGCATTGGGTGGTGGTCCTTACATGCGTGGCTGGATTGCCAATCGTTTTTTTATTACTTCACAGTTTGAATACAACTTTATTAAAGAATCATTGGTACAGGGTGGTGTAAAACGTTATTTCAGATATGAAGCGCCCAGTTTGTTAGTAGGTGCAGGGTGGGGCAACCGTTTTATCGGCGGCTCGCAGTTTTATACTAGTATTATGGTGGATGTATTAAAAGATCCCAACTCTCCTTATGTAGATCAGGTTAATAATACATTGCTCCCGGTTTTCCGTACAGGCTTCCTGTTTTATTTCAGACCTAAACAGGAACGGGAGCGTTAAAAGATTTCTTCAGGCTTATTGACAACGGTAATTCTTAATTCAGGCTGTTCATATAAAAATCCTTGTTTGTACATCATATGCATATGCTCCACAAGATGTTGGTAATAGCCATTGGTGTTTAATACAAAGATTTTTTTATCATGTATGTTGAGTGTATTCCAGGTGAGCATTTCAAACAGTTCATCCAGGGTACCGTTGCCGCCCGGTAAAATAATGGCAGCATCACAGAGTTCATACATTTTTCGTTTGCGTACGTGCATATCCGGCACAACAATCAACTCCGTAATTCCTTTATGCTGCGCTTCCCATTCCAGTAATATTTCAGGAATCACACCAATCACTTTTCCTTTTCCTTCCATCACGGCATCAGCAACAGCGCCCATCAGCCCCTTGCCGCCACCACCATATACCATTGTAATATGATGCTGTGCCAACAAGTGTCCTAACTGTTGTGCCTGCTGTGTATATAAAGGATCATTACCTGGTTTGGAGCCGCAAAACACGGCCAGTGCTGAAAAACTCATGTGAAAAAAATAAATGCAAAGTAAGGAAACCTCATCTGGAAATATTATTTCTTTATCTTCATTTCTCAACCAACCCTTCATCATGTCTGCTACATTACTCTTTTCATTTGTAATCGGATATTTTTTATTGCTGCTGGCAGTGGCCTGGTACACTTCCCGCAACTCTAACAACGAATCATTTTTTATCGGTAACCGCAGCAGCAACTGGATGCTGGTGGCATTTGGTATGATTGGTACTTCACTCAGCGGTGTTACGTTTGTAAGTGTACCGGGTACAGTGGGCAGCGCCGGTTTGAATTATTACCAGGTGGTGATTGGTTATTTCCTCGGCTATCTCGTGATTGCCTATGTATTGCTGCCGCTGTATTATAAAATGAACCTCACCAGTATTTATAATTACCTGGAACACCGGTTCGGTACCACGAGTTATAAAACCGGCGCCACTTATTTTATTCTTTCACGTACGCTGGGTGCAACTGCAAGATTGTATCTCGTAGTGAACATCCTGCAGATTTTTATATTGGACTCCATGGGCGTTCCCTTCTGGGCCACAGCATTGGTAATACTTGTTTTAATTCTGCTCTACACATTTGAAGGTGGTGTAAAAACGATTGTTTATACTGATACTTTGCAAACAAGCTGTATGCTCATTGGGTTGGTAGTATGCATCATTGCCATCATGAATAAAATGGATATGAGTCTTTCGCAAACATTGAGTGCGATGAGCGAAAAAGAAATGACCCGTATTTTCAATACTGATGTGAATGCATCGGGCTTTTTTGTAAAACAGATTTTAGGCGGTGCTTTTATCACCATTGCCATGACGGGTCTTGACCAGGAGATGATGCAGAAAAACATCAGCGTACGAACACTGGCCGGTTCTCAAAAAAATGTAATGACGCTGGCCTTCGTATTACTGGCAGTTAATTTTCTATTCTTACTCATGGGTGGGTTGCTGTATCTCTTTGCGGATGCGAACGGTTTGCAGGTGAAGGGCGATGATCTGTTTCCGGCTATTGCGCTGGGCAATTATCTGTCTGCCGGTATTGGTGTTATTTTTATCATCGGTCTCATTTCAGCATTGTTCCCCAGTGCTGATGGTGCCTTAACAGCACTTACTTCCTCTTTCTGTATTGACATCCTCGGTTTAAAACGCAGAACAGACCTGGATGAAGCACAAAAGAAACGCACCCGTTTAACGGTACATCTTACTTTAACAGTTGTGTTCTTTATATGTGTCATGATTTTTAAATGGATCAACGATAAAAGTATTATTGATGTGATCTTAAAAGTGGCGGGTTATACCTATGGTCCTTTGCTGGGATTATTTGCCTTTGGTATTTTAACCAAACGCCAGATCAATGACAAAATGAGCTTGCTGGTCTGCATTGCAGCACCTTTGCTGGTCATCGGCCTGGATCTCATCAACAATGCTGAATGGTTTGCCAATAAGCTCAATCTCTCTGCTGATAATGCTCAATCCTTAAAATCATTTTCACAAACTGTCTTTGGAGGATTCAAAATCGGTATTGAGCTGCTTATCATCAACGGTGTGCTTACTTTTCTCGGCTTGTGGATGATTTCGTATAAACCCAAAGACGGGGCCATGGCAGAATAAGCTTTCTTTAATACAGGCCTTGCTTCCCCTTTTGGTATTTACGGGTTATCTTTGCCAAAACATTTTCTTTGGAGTTGATTCATCCGTTGGCAGAAGCTTATGCATCAAAGTATTCCACTGCTGCAGATTCCATACTGAAGCAGATTGAAGCAACCACCAACGCTTCACATGCACAACCGCATATGCTCAGCGGTCATCTCCAGGGACAGTTCCTTGAAATCATCAGCAAATTGTTGCAACCACGCCGCATCCTGGAAATAGGAACGATGGTGGGCTATAGTACCATTTGCCTGGCAAAAGGATTAGCACCCGATGGTGTGTTGCACACCATTGAACTGCGGGAAGAAGATGCATCCATTGCACGCCGGCATTTTGAACAGGCGGGTCTTGCACAGCAGATTCAACTGCATGTGGGTAATGCCATTGAAATTATTCCGCAGCTGGAGGAAAGGTGGGATCTTGTGTTCCTCGATGCTGATAAAACCGGCTATGCAGCATACTATCAACTCATTCTGCCACGTTTGAGAACAGGCGGATTGCTGCTGGCAGATAATGTGCTCTTTCACGGCGAAGTGCTGAAGGAGGAAGTAAAAGGAAAAAATCCGAAAGCAGTACAGTCTTTTAATGAATTGGTAGCTGCTGATGAACGTGTTGAAAAAATCATGTTGACTTTGAGAGACGGGCTGTTTCTCATCAGAAAAAAATAAAATATTCTATGAAGTTGAAAAATGCTTTTTTATTATTGGCAGTTTGCGTTTCAATGCAAGGGTTGGCACAAACCATCACCATTGAAGAGTACATCAATACCTACAAGGAAATTGCCATCCGTGAAATGATCCGCACCGGCGTGCCGGCTTCCATTACACTGGCGCAGGGTATTGTGGAAACAGAAAACGGAAACAGCAAACTGGTAAAAAAATCCAACAATCATTTTGGGATTAAGTGTAAAGAAACATGGACGGGTCCTTCTGTGAGTCATGATGATGATGCACCCGGTGAATGTTTCCGCAAGTATGGAAGTGCTGAAGAATCTTATGTTGATCACTCTAACTTCCTGCTTACCCGTAAGCATTATTCATTTCTCTTTAAACTGGATCCTGCTGATTATAAAGCATGGGCACATGGATTAAAGAAAGCAGGTTATGCTACCAATCCACGTTATCCTGAAATGCTCATCAAGTATATTGAAACTTATAACCTCAACGAATACTCACTCATTGCACTGGGCAAGAAGAAAGAAGATGAAGCAAATGTGGTGAAACAGGAACCTGCTCCCGTGCTTAAAGAATCAACGCCGGTTATTGAAACAAAACCGCAAACAGAAACTGTAACAGTAAAAAAAGAAGAACCCAAAGCTGAACCATTACCGCAATCACCCGTAACAAAAAAGCAGGTGATGAGTACCGCCAAAAACACAGCTGCTAAACAGGAAGTGGTAAATGTTCCTGCACCTGTGATTAAAGAATCCAAACCGGTGGTGGCTGAAGTAAAAACAGAACCTGTGGCAGCGCCTGTTGTAAAAAAACAAACAGTAACCTATCCATCAGGTGAGTTTAAGATCAATGAAACAAGAGTAACATTTGTAACCAAGGGCACTCCGTTTTTAAGTATTGCCCAGCAATTCAATGTACCGCTCAAATGGTTGTTTGATTTTAATGATTTGCAGGAGATGGAAGCAGTACCCAATGATCAATTAGTGTACCTGCAACGCAAACGCAGAACCGGTGCTGCTGCTTTTCACACTGTGGCAGAAGGTGAAACATTGTATGAAATAGCACAGGCACAAGGCATCCGTATGGAAGCATTGCTGCAATTAAATCTTTTAACGCCGGGCCAGGTTCCTGCTGTGGGCGAACAATTACACCTGCAAACTCCTGCAGCTGCAGCGCCCCGTTTAGCAGTAACCAAAAATGTAACAGCACAGGTAACACCTGAAACAACGCCTGTGAATCTTCCTGAAAAAATCATTCATATCGTTCAGCCCAAAGAAACATTGTACAGTATTTCAAAAAAGTATGAAGTAAGTATTACTGAACTCCAGCAATGGAACAGCCTTACTTCTGCCGGTTTGAAAGAAGGAATGGAACTCATCATTAATAAATAATCATCATGGCGGTACTCAAAGTGCACGACAAACATTTTGTTCCTTACATTTCGGAAGCAGAAATTTCAAAACGCATCGGTGAGCTGGCACAGCAATTAGATGCAGACTACCACGGAAAGAAGCCGCTCTTCATTGCCATCCTTAACGGCTCTTTTATGTTTGCTGCTGATATTTTTAAACATATTACCATTGATGCAGAAATCTGTTTTATCAAACTGGCTTCTTATAAAGGAACCAAATCCACCGGCCAGGTGATTACGGCAATCGGGCTGGATACAGATTTAACAGGCCGTCATGTGATTGTACTGGAAGATATTATTGATACCGGTAAAACCCTGCATGAGTTTTTACCGCAGTTGCAAAACCAGCAGCCGCTTACCTTAAAGATTGCTGCCCTGCTGCACAAGCCGGAAGCAACACTTTATCCCATTCCCATTCATTATCTTGGTTTTTCAGTGCCTAATAAATTTTTGCTGGGTTATGGTTTGGATTATGACGGGCTGGGACGTAATATCAAAGAAATTTACCAGCTTACGGATGCGGCTGAATAGTTCTTCCATTGTTGTTTCTTTTGCCATGAATGTTTGGAGCAGTGAGCGCAAACAACAACAATCGTTGATATAGGTACTGCAGAATCAAAGGCCTCTTTGCACATCAATGAAGCGGCACTATGCTGTCTGGTAACATAATTCACACCGCAGGTGTTGAATGTAAACGTAAACAGATGCAAAAACGATTATTGGTCATATTGTTTCTTGCCTGCTTCACGGCTGCAAAAGGTCAGTATTATTTCAGGGGTGATGTTAAAGATGCTTCCAATCAACCCCTGCCGTATGCACAAATTCATATCCGCTCTACCAACAATTTTTATTACAGCGGTTCTGCCGGTAGTTTTGGTATTCCTTCTTCCGTTTTAAAAGATAGTGCCGTCATCAGTCTCAACGGTTATGAAACACAAACCGTTTACCTCAGGGGAAATGAATTCAATCACATCATCTTAAAAGTTTCACCACTCACCACCACGCTTCAGAAAAAAAAGAGGCTTTCTGTTACACTCAACAAACGGGATGTAAAAGTGGCTGACTGGCCCACCGGTGGTGAAACATATACAGCGTTGGTAGAAAATGAATTTAATGAAACAGCAATCTATCCTGAAACAGGTTTTGCATTGAGTGTAGATAAAGCATCGTACAGCAATATCCGCCGCTTCATCAATATGAACAGTATGGTGCCTCCTGATGCGGTACGTATTGAAGAAATGCTTAACTATTTTCCATTGCCTTATACAGAACCCGAGCCGGGTAAAACCTTCGGTTATCAATCCATACTTACTGATTGCCCGTGGAATACCAATCATAAACTGTTGCTGTTACGTGTACAGTCCAGACGAATGCTCTATGATTCAGCACCGCCGGCGAATATTGTATTGGTGGTGGATGTAAGTGGCTCTATGGAAATGCCGAACCGTTTGCCCTTGCTGCAAACCGCCTTTCGCCTCATGGTAAAAAACCTAAGGCCTGTTGATACACTTTCCATCATTACTTACGGAGGCAGCATCCGTGTGGTGCTTCCGCCCACCGGTGGCAGTGAACAGCAAAAAATGTTAGGGGTGATTGACAGTTTGCAGGCAGGTGGTGAAACGCCGGGCGGCTCAGCTTTGAAAACTGCTTACAATTACATTCAGCCACGGGTGCTTAAAGGGGGTAATAACCGCATCATTCTTGCTACCGATGGTGATTTTAATGTGGGAGAAATTACAGAAGATGCGTTGATACAGTTAGTGGCGCAAAAACAACAGAGTGGTGTGTACCTCACCTGCCTGGGTGTGGGTGTGGGTAATTATAAAGATTCCAAACTGGAAGCGCTGGCCAAAAAGGGCAATGGTAATTTTGCTTACATTGATAATGTGATGGAAGCAGAAAAAGTGCTGGTAACAGAATGTATGCAGACTTTTTTTGTAAGTGCCGGTGATGCTTTTATGAACCTGCGTTTTGATGCAGCACTGGTAAAACAATACCGTTTGATTGGTTTTGATAACCGCAAAGAAGTGCTGGCCGACAGTACCGTTACCATTGAAGGAGGCGAAATAGGCAGCGGTCATACATTTACGGCAGTGTTTGAAATTGAACCTGCTGTTAATATCACATCACTTAATGCGCCGGTTGCAGCTGCTGATTTTGTTTATACCGTGTACGGACAAAAAGAAAAAACACAGGAGCATATTCCGTTTTACAGTTCTTATTATCCGCTAACTGCAGCTGCTGTAGACGACCGTTTTGCTGTAGCGCTTACCTGGCTGGGTTTATTACTCAAACAATCTGCTTACCTGCCCTCCAAACAGTGGGATGGATTGGTAAACATGCTCACCGGTTTTACCAATGAACAGCATTATCTGCGTAATGAGTTTATCCAGTTGGTGTTAAAGGCCAAACAGATTTACCAACCGGAGAAAAAGAAGAAAAAGGGGAGGAGGAGAAACAGGGAGTAAGTGACAAGATTCCTGCATCCGCAGTACAATGTTGGTCTTCAACTTCAATTTTTAAATTCAAAAGTTTTTAAAGTTTTCCATGGTCCGCCGTTTTCCTGTTCAATCAGGCTTATTTGTTTAAACTCCAGCTTTGCCGGTAAATTTATTTTTTCAACCAGTTCAAAAATATGGTCTGTACAGGTTGAATTTCTCGGATGCATTAAAGTGATATGCGCTTCTTGTTTTCTGGGATGATCAATAAGCCCGTTTAAAACCTGTCTGCGTAAATTTTCAAACTGTATGTTGTCATTTGTTGCCGGAAGAAAAAGTCCTTTCCCGTTGTCAAATCTTGCAACCTTGCCAAACTCAATATAAAATTTTTCCTGTGTCTGCACCAGCATAAGCAGGTTTGATAGTACCTGTTCCAGGTTTTCTAGTTCATCTTCCCTGCACAACGTAACGTGCGCCTTTATTAATTCAAATTGCCGGGGATTAAATTCCTGTCTTATTTGCTCAATGATCAGCACATCAGCAGGCTCCGGGAATAAAGTCAATTGTCGGCGAATGTTAGAGGTCAATTTTGTAAGCGTTTGAATTGTTAAGGTGTGTTACTTTACGGGGTGCAGCAACGTTAAAGTATTTGTGCCTTTGTTGGTTTAGTACACAGTTTAACGATATTCAAAAGTAAACAATTGCAGATTGCCGGCCGTCGAACAGTCACTGAACGAGGGCGGTGTGCTTTTTATTCATCATTGGTTCATTCGTGCCTTTGTTGGTGTTGCACACAGCTTAGCCATATTTAAAAGTAAACAATTGTAGATTGCCGGCCGTCGTTCGGTGTTATCACCAACGACACCTGCACACTGTATATTTACATCCACTTTCTCCAATGTGTTATCATACCAAATTCATCAATTAATGTTTCATAAAATTTAGCTGAGGAGTAATAATACTCCTCCGGCTGCTCACACAAACCTGCAGCTACAGGATTGTTATGGATATAGTCCACCTTTTGAAGATAGACCTCTTCCGAATACAAATCAATACTGAGAGGATTGCGTTCCCAAATCTGGTACTGCCGGTCAGCAGCATTCACAAGAAATGATTCCAGTAAAACGGGATTGTGTTGTTGTAAATGAAATTTGATTTGTTGTGCGGTAAATTTCAGGAAACTATGCTGCACCTGTTGCGGGGTAAACCCATTAACAGCCTGCCATATCAGGTGCATATGATTGTTCATAATTACAAAAGAATTTACGATTACTCTTTGTTCTTTTACCAGGAACCGAAGGCTATCGAGCAGTATTTCTTTACAGGTATGATCTGCAAGTAACGGCTTCCATTCTAAAATAGTGGCAGTGAAGAATTGAGGGTGGTGTTCTGTTTGTACCATACAAATTAGTTAGTACAATTTACAGTTTTCTGTGCTGAGTGCTCGTGAATCCCTCGTTGGTGATAACACCGAACGAGGGCGGTGTGCTTTTATTCATCATTCGCTCTTTTATGAGCTAAGGAGAAGACCAACAAGGGCGGAAAAGGGCGGTGTGCTTTTATTCATCATTGGTTCTTTTATGAGCTAGGGGGAAGACCAACAGGGGCGGAAAGCCCCGAACCGCAGTACAGCAGAATTACCGCTGCTGATTGCTCCAATGTCAAGCCCCACTATTGGCAATACCAATGTTATGTGTATGCCCTTCTCGTCATTAGTCAAATAGCGTTGTTTGTCCTACTCGTTTAAGTTGCCAGCTGTCCTGTCCAACACGTTGAGCTATGTCCTCCAATACGCTTAAAATAGTTTGACTTTCGGGTGTCGTACCGTTTTTAAGTAGGGGCAGTATTGCTAATACAATTTCGTCAAAGTGTGGATTTTTATTTTCTCTCTCCATTCGTCTCAAATAGCTGATAAGATAATATTTGATACGAAGCCGTACATCAATGTGAGTTGCAAACTTTGTGTCTTTCCTAATTGTAAATTGTTCTGTCGTTTCATCATAATCAAACTTGTCAAGCAGAATAGGTGTCAAGTCGGTATATTCTTTTTTGAGTAAGTCTAAGAAGCCAAGCTCTAATCCCTTAATGATAAGTTCGTCATTAATTTGTTCCAAAGTCGCTCCGTTATATTTCGCAATAATTCCTTCAATTGTCTGCATAACAATTTCTGCAATGTCTAACCCCAAGTTGGCTTTCATTATTGCTCTTGGATTGCGAACCTTACGGAAATTAATGATTAATTGTCCTGATAAAACTGTAAAAGGATTTTGACGTTTCTTAAAACTTGTCTGACCGTTTTTTTGGGCAACAGCACCAGCATACTCAAACCCACAACTTTCTGCTGTGTCAATAATTAAGTGCCAAAATTCAGGGTCTTTGTGTGCAAAGACAAAAGAAAGCCAACGGTCATATTTTAGTACACGATACATTTCTTTAATGCTCTGTGCCATTAGTTCATTGTATTCATCTTTGCTTTTGTCGTGTTCTCCACCTTCTATTGCTTCGTCTTTAAAATCTTGCTCGGTTACTTCCAAATCAAGCCAAGCATTCCACATTGCAGATAAGTCCAAATAAGGAATTTTCTTTCCGTATGGTGGGTCAGTATAAATATAGTCAACTGTTTCTTTAGGAATGAATTTTAAATTAGTCGCTGTACCTTTTACAATTTGTGCTTTTGAAATGGTTTTGTCATTAATAAAATATTCCATTTCCTTTTTTGCTTCCCTGATTTTTTGAAAACGGAGTTCAAAATATTTCATTATGTCAACATCTTTTGGGTCTGGTGCAATTCTATATCTATAATATTGAAATGCACTTGCATTACCTTGACCATCTCTTGTTGCTGTATTACCTGTGTGATAAGTTAAATTAGCTTTCGTTACAATACCCGAAAACATAAGCAGCAACGAATTTCGTATGTTCTCGTTTTCCTGTTTTTTAATAATTGATTTGAGAAGACCTAATTGTGCGGTTTGCTTGTTGCTAAATAATTGGTCAACTGTTTCTACATCAGAACCTTTAGGTAAAGGAAGCGGCTTCGGACCTTGATACTTCTTTAATGCTTTCTTTATTTCCTCTTCTGTTTTTGGTTCTTTTTTTAAATACTCTTCCTTCACTTCATTAAAAGCTTGTGCTAATTCAGATTGTTTTACTGGTGCTATTAAAGATTGAACCAAAAAAACAGCCATTGGGTTTAAATCAATATTGATTGCACTTCTGTTATTCATCAGTGCTTCAATTGCTGTAATTCCGCTACCGCCAAATGGGTCAAGAACTAAATCACCAGGCTTGCTAAAATTCTTTATGTATTCGGCAACAACATTCCAAGTTTGTTTAGTAAAATAACCGTGAACCCCAAAATGGCGTCTTGCGGCACGTTTCTTTACAGGTATTTCTTCTAATAGGGGTCTATTGTTATAATCAAAGCCTGTTTTATAAACAGCTTGAGGTTCGTAAACAAAATTCTTACCAACTTGAAAACTTGTTGGTGCAAGTAATAACTTTAAGTCCTGCCAATGAGCTTCAATGTTTTCTATTTCAAAAAAAAGAATTGGCTTGTCTGTGTCCGCTGTTCTAAAAACTGAAAATTCTAAACCATTACATAGTGTAAAGTAATTGCTTCTTATTTCAGGGTGTGTTGCATAGCAATATACCTGCTCAACATTATCATCATTTACTATTTTTTGGTCTGGAGCTTTTGCATCTAATACCCAAGCGAAATTGTTTTCAACTTTTAGTGCATAGTCAGGCACAAGGTTTACTGGTCGTTTTTTGCTTCCAATTTTTAAGAATGGGTGCTGAAGTGTTTTGCTACGAACAATATTGGTTTGAGTATAACCAAGTTCCTTAATAATTGGTAAGATTATTACTTCTCTAACACTGTCTTCTTTAAAGTCTGGGTTTGCCGCTAAAGTTTTAAAGTCAAGCTGACCAAATAATTTTTCTTTTGTCATTCTATGGTTTGTCTACCTTCAAAGGTATTGTTTTATGTCTGCTCAATATTTGCAGTGTCGCTCAAATAGGGTTGCACATAACACGTGTATTTATGTTATTATACGTACTGCTAATTTAAAAAACGTTTTTGAAAATCAATGAGTTAATGTTCAACATTTTGTATTGTTGTTAGTACAATACGTTTTTTAATATTCGGGTGCAGTCGTAAAAATGACTACACCCGAATTGGATCACTCCTTCACCCTCACCCGCACCCCTTCACTATGACTGGTAAACTCCGGCGCATACATACTTTGTATGGTGGTGATGCCTGCACTGTAGGTACCGGCATGGGTAATGAAGAGCGGATATTCAAACACATAGGTGCCTTTGGGTAAGCGGTCAAAAAAGAAATTGGTGCTGGCATCTTTGGTGCTTTCATAATAACCCAAACCATCCTGCCATTTGTAAGTGCTGAGCACATTCACCGGTTCCATACAACTGGCACGCATATCTTTCATGTGTACATATTCCATGTTTCTGTCAACCCGTAACTCAATACGAACTTTGAGTTTATCACCCACTTTTAATTCAGTTCCTTCTTCAACAGGAGTTAATACAGGCCCTTTAGCAGTATTACGCTCTACAAAATATTTCTTCTGCAACTTCAAAGGTGTTTCAGCAGAGGTAATTTTATCCAGGTTTTCAAAGTATTGCCAGTAGGCAGCACTCCAGGAAGGTAATTGGGAATTATTTTTTGGTTCTTGTGTTTTGTTATTTATGATTTTTACCGTGATGTTTCCCATTTGTGGTGTTAGCAAACTTCCATCCACGCTTCTTTTAAAATATCCGGTACCGGCTTCTGTTTTTTCAGTGGCAGAAGAGAATGTGTGCATACCTGCTTTTACTTCCACGAATGTTTCCTGCTCCAATACATTGGTTCCCTGCAGCAGCAATGCATAACAGGCTTCAGCAGTGGCAATGGTGGTTTTCCAGTTTTGTACCTGTTTTTGTTTGAGCAGCCATGTTTGCAGATCGCTTACTGCTTTTGCATCTTTCGCTGCTTCATGAAATACTTCAATCATCAATGCCTGTGCTTCCACCGGTGCCTGGTACCAGTAATAACCGCTGTTGAATTCTTTCCAGTACATACCCATCTCTTCATGCATCAATGCGTTTTCTCTTAACGACTTTACAATGGCATTGGCTGTTGCTGCATCTTTATTGCGGTGTAAGGTTAATGCCAGCATGCCCTGCATGTAGCGGCTTTGCTGCAACCAGTATTGTTTGCCCTGTGCACTGTAATAGGTAAAGGCTGCTTCGGTGCCCCTGGTTTGCGGCAACTGTTGCAGCATACTCCGCATGTACAAATACTGTATTTGTGTATAGCTGATATTGTTTTGATTGAGTTTTACTTTTTGTTTTTTCAACCACTCGTGATCTTCTTTGAGTTTGTTATCTAAATAAGGAATGGCTTTTGCCAGGATAGTATTGATGGTTTTTTCTGATGCTGCCGGCAATGCATTTAGCTTTTGTAAATGACCGATCCCCGTAACAATGTATTGGGTGATGTAGCGGTCATCCGGTCCGCCTTTGAACCACACAAAACCACCATTAGTGCTTTGCATCTGCAGCAGTTGGTTCAATGCTTTTTCCAGCTCTTTGCTCATCCTTACCATATCAAACAACAATGCAATGTTTTTCTTTTGCTGTTCTTCATTCTTTGCCTGTAATACCCAGGGCGTTTCTGCCAGCAATACGGCTTTTAATTCTTCATTCTTTTGAAGATTACTTAATAATGCGGAAGTGTCTTTTGTTTTCCATTGTTCCATCACCGCTTTGATGCGTGGCATTTTGGAAACAATATGATATGCCAGTGCATTGGCATAAAAACGGTTCCATGTTTGTTCCGCACATTCATACGGATACTCCATCATATAAGGCAGGGCCTGCACAGCATACCAAACAGGATTGCTGGTAAATTCTACGGTAAAACGGTGATGCTGTAATGTGGGTGAATTACTGTTTAATAGTTTCGTAAAAGAAAAATTCTTTGTGCCATCTCCACGCATATTCAGCGGGAGCGACTCTGTTACCAGCATGCGGTTGGTGAGAACAGGCAGGGTCATCTCTTCGCCATCACTTTTATCGTTGGCTTTTGCAACAATCCTGTACGTAATGGCCTCATTGAAATTGTAAGGCACTTCGCTTTGAAAACTCACCACGGTGCTTTGTCCTGCTGCTACAGTGAAATACTGAAACGGTGTCAGGTTTTGAAACCATGCATCTACCGGTTGTAAGGTAGAAGCATTTAAAAACTGGAGTTGACTGTTGCCGGTAATTTCCTTATCGGTTAAGTTGGTGATCTTGGCAGTGAATAAAAAGCGGTCGCCTTCCCGCAAAAAGCGGGGAGCAAAGGGTTGTACCATCAACTCTTTTTGCGTAACAATTTCCTGTTGTGCGATGCCAAATGAAGCATCTTTGGTATGACTGAGTAATTGCCATTTCCATTTCGTAAGTGATTCCGGCATGGTGAATTTTACAATTACATTTCCATTAGAATCTGTTTGCAACTGGGGAAAGAAGAAAGCAGTTTCGGAAAAGTTCTTTCTTACTTTAACCGGTTCTTGAACGGGCGCTCCTTTTTTTGTTTTTATAAGAATCACACCGTTGGATGCACGGGAGCCATAGATGGATGTAGCAGCATCACCTTTTAAAACATTTACTTCAAGGATATCACCGGGGTTTAAGCGTTGATATTCTTCCATCGTCATAATAACACCATCAATAACAATCAATGCATCAAGATTGCCGGTTAGTGATGTGTTTCCTCTTATTTTAAGATTGGTAGCCGCTCCGGGCTCGCCTGCAGCAGATGTTACAACTACTTCTTCAAGTTTTGAGTCTGCTGCTGCTTTCATTTGAATGCCAGGAGCCCTGCCTTGTAATGGTTTCATATTGCCATATGTAAACCCATCTAAACTCAATAACTCATCGTACTGTTTTTCATAAGTTTCATATTTAGATGACTCAAATTCCTGTCCAAATGTTGGAATAGAACCAAACCCTCCCTTCATCCAGTTATTCCTCAAACTATTACTGCCATACAAGTTTGGTTTGTACCATCCATGTGGTTTAAACTGATCCAGCGATGCATCATACATACTCGTTAATAATTCTGCTGCTGCTTTTTCTCCTTTGCTGCCGCTGATGGTTACTTTCCATTCTTCGGCACTGCCGGGTAAAGTTTTATTACGGTAGGTTTCGAATGTGATCTTTAGTTCTTTATTGCTGTACGGCACATTCACAAACCTCGTGGTATTGTAAAAACGGTTGTGTTTTACAAAGGAGAACACAGAGCCAAAACCACCACGGTTATTTTCTGTAACGGTATGTGTGAACTCTTTTTGCTGATTACTAATGTTGAAAAAAGCATACACCGGCTCTTTGCTGAATTCTTTTTCCTGCTGTTCAATTACAAACAAATCATTGGCACTGCTGCCGAAACGATAAGAGGCTGTTTGTCCAGGTTCTTTCGTAGTTGTTCTTGCTGCATCCCAAACATAGGTGGGAACTGCCGGTTGTTCATTTGCTTCTGTTAGCTGGATAAAAGCAATGTTTTTTACTTCTTTATCATTCTTGTCTTTGGTAATCGCTTCTATAGCGTACCAGCCCGGCGCAAATTTTTTATTTTCGATATTAAATTTTCCACTTTCTAAACTCGAGTCAGTACGTTCAAAAACTTTCTCTCCCCGTTTCCAGTTTTCTTTTTTGGTTTCATCCTTGTATTCATCATAAGGGAAGTTGCTGATGTACTCCTGCTCATTCATCAAGAACTGATCGGGTTGTTCCCAGTAACGGTCACGGATCAGGCGCTTCGGTGTTTCTAATTGATAAAAGCTCACTGTTACATTTGCTTTTTCAAAGGCACCCATGCTGTTTTTAGTGCTGATGCTGATCTGTTTCAAACTGTCAGCCATCATGGTTTCACCAAGTGGCAGATCAATTTCAAGGAACAAAGATTTATAACCGATGCTTACTGTTGTTTCGCCTGTTCTTGTTTCACCGTTGAGGTCTGTTACATCAGCAATTACTTTGTAATCAAATACCGGCTCTAATTCTTTCCGTACTTTTTTATCTGGAATGGCGGTGAAGATAATTTCAAAACTTCCATCAGCTTTCGTGGTTGTTTCACCATGCGCAATTTCCTGCGACTCTGTTGGAGGCCATCCCCATTTCCAGCACAACCATGGATAAAGTAATCTCGGCTCCCGCACCACACGGTATTTTACATTGGCATTGTCAATATTATTTCCTGCGTATGCTTTGGCATTTCCTGTGACTTTTATCTCATCACCCACTTTATACGTTCCTTTCAATACCGGATACTCCACATAAAACTTCGGACGCTTGTATTCTTCTACTGAAAAATAAAGTTGGCTTTGGATGGTTTCATCTTTGATGAAAAACTGTCCGTTCAAACCACCTTGTGGTAACTGAAAGTTTCCGGTATAAGAACCAAATTCATTGGTGCTTACTTTGATGGAATCAATTTTCTGGTAGTTGGCATCGTACAGGTACAATGTGGTTTTGTAATTGCTTACAACTTTTGGTTTGCCGGTTGGAGCATCATTGGTGATTACAATGCCTTTGAAGTACACCGTTTGTCCCGGACGGTAAATAGAACGATCGCTGAAGAGAAAAGCTTTCCTGTTTTTCAATTCATCCTGAATGGTTTCTTCACCACGCCAGTTGTAATTGTAAAAACCATCATCGAGGAACAAGCGGTCTTTTTCATAGCTTACATCCAACCGGTATTGTTCACTGGTTTTATCACCTGCAAAACGGAAATAGCCGTTTGCATTCGTCTTGTATAATGCACCTTTCGTTAATTCATACTTACTGTCGTTATAGTTGTAAGCCTGTTTCCATATCTGCACATTCGCCTGTTGAATGGGTTTGCCTGTTTCCCTGTTCAGCACAAAAAAATCCTGGCCGTTATAAATCCATGCGAGTGCACTTACATGTACATACTGTGCACTTAAAATATTTTCGGCGGTGGTAAACTCTTCATTGGCACTGGCTATGATGAGATATGTGCCCACGGGCAATGAAGGTATTTTGATCTCGGCTTTATGTACCTGGTAATCTTCTGTTGCCGGCATGTTGTACTGAAACTGTTGTACAGGTTTCAGTTTTGCCAGTTTGTTCCAGTAAGCCGCTTCCCAATAATTCTCCCGTTCTGTTTCTTCGTCCGGTGTTTTTGTAACAGGTATGATGCGGAAATATAGTACAGGTGTGTTCCTGTAGGTGAGGAGTGAACGGAAAGGTTGATTGGGAAGATTTACTTTTTCCGTTTGGAGTGTTACTTCTTTGTTCTTGATTTCACGGATGAGATTGTTGCAATTGACTTTTCCTTCTGTTTTTTCTTTTTGGTTGATAACAGTGTTGCAGAGTTCTAATGCTTTTTTGTAATACCAGCGTGGGTTGAGATCATCTTCTGTTTTGTGTTGGGTGAAGTCATAGGTTGCTGCAAAATCAGTATAATCCTTTGCCAATAAATACACCGCTTGTGAAATAACAGGCTGGTTGTTGTATTGCTTTATTAAATGGTTGAGAGCAAGACGGTACTGTTCATCTTTGTTTTCATGCGTGGAGAAACGGTTCACAAATTCAATCCGTCTCAGATCCACATCAATCAGTGCATCCGGTTTTTGATCGTTTAAGTGAAAGCGGATGAGTTGCTGGTACAGTAACAACGCTTTGTGGTGAAGTGATGATGAATCAGCTGTTGGAAATTTGCGGTTGATGAAATCAGCTGCGGGATCAAAGGCAGAAGCACTGTTGAGTTCAAATGCATCAGCCGGCTTGCTGATGGTGCGTTCATCATTTTCAAAATAATCCAGTGCACGGTGTGCCAGCAGATCAAAAAGAGTAGGGCGCAGGTGTCGTACATTTCCTTTTTCAAGGATAGGGTCCAGCTTATCCAGCCTGGTTTGCTTTAAAAGTTTTTCCTGTGTTAACGATTGCAGGTACAAGGTTGCAATGCGTTGATGGAGGTCATCAACAGTCCAGGTGCTGATATCATTTTTTTGAAACTGCACCGTGTTGGTTCTGTTGTAAAATTTCCAGCGGTTGTTTTGCAGGTATTGCCAATAAGTTTCAGCTAAGAGATTGGTGAGAATACTTTTAGCCGGTTCTTTTGCAATGCGGATTTCTTTTTCTAATTGCTGAATGGAAAGCAGATCTGCATCTTCTTCTTTTTGTTGTTGCAGGTTGATGCGGAAGATGAGTGCTTTGATGAGTTGTGCATCATTTTTTTCTTTTTGGGCAGCGGTATAAATAGTTTGTACCTGTTTGATGGCTGAGGCAGTGAGTCCTTTTTTAGTCATGAGCTCATCCACCTTTTTCCAGGCGGCGTTGTAATTGAATGTTGGTTGTGCCTGCATAGTAATAAAAGCAAAAAGTAAAATGTTAGCAAGAATGATTCGTTTGAAGGGCATGTGTTTTATTTTAATGTAAGGTAGATAAATTTTAATTCTGTGATCCTGTGATGCAATTCCGGTTTTGATTGCATAACCGATTGCTCAAAGAAAGAATGCTTCCTTCCAATACAGGTGCTGCGGTAAGCTCTTTAACGAATCTTTAATTGATTGCATGCTGCTTACGGCATTTGGTTTGTCATCTATGTAAAAAATAAAGGAGGTTATATGAAACGAATGTTTACCCTTATTGCATTGTTACTTACAACTGCTGCTGCATTTGCACAGTGGGGTCCTAACAACAACCGTAACTGGAATCAAACCCGCTTTAGTGTAACGAGTTTAACCAATCGTCCCGTACGTGTGATGATCGACGGGCAATGGATCCAGGATCAAAACAATGAGATCCGCATCAGCTATCTCAACCCCGGCATGCACCGTGTACAGATTTATTCCATGAACCGTAACAGCCGTGACCGTGATGACAGGGGATGGGGCAGGGGCAATAACCGCAATGGTGATCTTATCTATAATGTAAACATCAACTTACGGCAGGGTATGCATACAGATATTCTCATCAACCGTTTCGGAAGAGTGTTTGTAGACGAACAAACCATTGACAACCGCTGGGATGATGACCGGAACAATGGCGGATGGAATAACAACGGAGGTTGGAACAATGGTGGCGGCTGGAATAATGGTCGCCGTGACCAGGCCATGGATAACAACAGCTTTCAGCAATTTAAGCAAATGATTCAGCGGGAAGGGTTTGATGATAATAAACTCAATATGATTCGTTCAACACTACCCAACAATTATGTAAGCAGTACACAGGTAAGAGAGTTGATGCAGCAAATGAGTTTTGAACAAAACAAACTGGAGCTGGCCAAGTTTGCTTACCGCTACACAACTGACCGTAACAATTATTATGTGGTGAATGATGTATTCAGTTTCGGAAACAGTAAAACAGAACTTTCCCAGTTCATCATGAACTACAGGGATTAATAATATTCAGCAAAAACAACCTATACAAAAAAATCCCGCTGTAAGGCGGGATTCTTATTTATCAAAAAGGCGTCACCATTTTAATTTTAAGGTGATGTCTTTTGAAGAAGCATTTTGATTTATTTCTTCAGCACTGCTGCCATTGTTTTTCCAATATCTGCCGGGCTGGCAACAACATGAATACCGCACTCACTCATGATTTTCATTTTAGCAGCAGCTGTATCTTCTGCACCACCAATAATAGCACCGGCATGACCCATACGGCGGCCGGGAGGCGCTGTTTGTCCGGCAATAAAACCAACCACCGGTTTCTTTGCATTTTCTTTATACCATCTTGCTGCTTCTGCTTCCATACCACCGCCAATTTCTCCAATCATCACCACTGCATCTGTATTATCATCATTCATAAATAATTCCAGCACCTCTTTAGTAGTAGTGCCAATGATGGGATCACCGCCAATACCTACTGCCGTTGAAACACCTAATCCGGCTTTTGCCACCTGGTCAGCCGCTTCGTAAGTTAATGTACCACTCTTGCTCACAATACCTACACGGCCCTGCTTAAACACAAAGCCGGGCATAATACCCACTTTGCATTCTCCCGCTGTTATCACACCCGGACAGTTAGGTCCGATCAGTCTTGTTTTGGTACCAGCTAAATAATTTTTTGCCTTCACCATATCCTGTACCGGAATGCCTTCCGTAATACAAACCACCAGTTCAATACCTGCATTGGCTGCTTCCATAATAGCATCGGCAGCAAAAGCCGGCGGTACAAAAATGATGCTCACATTGGCACCCGCCTGTTTTACCGCATCTTCCACCGTATTAAATACAGGTTTGTTCAAATGCGTAGTGCCGCCTTTGCCGGGCGTAACACCACCCACCACGTTGGTACCGTACTCAATCATCTGTGTAGCATGAAAAGTACCTTCCGTACCCGTAAAACCCTGTACAATTACTTTGGAATTTTTATTAACCAGAATGCTCATATGGATTGCTTTTTTGTGGCGCAAAGATAAGGGTTGAAGGTTGATTGGTTTATTTGTTTATACGGTTTTTGGGGCTCTCACCTCAGATGCTAATACCAGCTATTGCCGGGCTGTACGCTGCAAGTCCTCCCGCCCTTAGGAGGGGCGGATCCGGGCTTTCCGCTTCCATCCCGGAGCCCTTCCGCTGTAAATCTTTGCTCAGCTTTTCTCAGCAATGTGCAGGTGTTGGTTCAGATGGCTTCACCGGCCCACCCCAACCGGACTTAGTTACTTTATTTGTTCTAATCAAATCATCTCGCCCAAACACTTGCCACATTCTTTCCTGTATAACCCCAGGTACAACTGCCCCAGTAACTTTGCCATTGAGCTTTGGGGTCATCTTCCAGGTGAATCATGTTTACACAACTCACCATCCATTCACCCTTGGGTTCCACTGTAAAACTGATGATACCATTTTCATCACTGGTGTAGGAAGAATCCGTAACACCGTCCGGCATTTTATGCCATACTCTTATTTTATGATTTGATAGAGGTTCTTTGTTAAACAGGAT